>NZ_POVS01000014.1:0-347813 GCF_002894905.1 Paenibacillus sp. F4 | reverse complement strand
CCCTCCAGCGCCGATGGTACTTGGACCGCAGGGTCCTGGGAGAGTAGGACGTCGCCAAGCAACCCCGTAATGGGGATTTTTTTTCGCCTATCAGGCTATTGATTATACATACAAAATTTAATTTTTAGATGGGGCTATAGCTCAGCTGGGAGAGCGCCTGCCTTGCACGCAGGAGGTCAGGGGTTCGATCCCCCTTGGCTCCACCAATATTCCCTGATAGCTCAGTTGGTAGAGCACTCGACTGTTAATCGAGTTGTCACAGGTTCGAGTCCTGTTCGGGGAGCCATGTGGAGAGGTGTCCGAGTTGGCTGAAGGAGCACGATTGGAAATCGTGTAGGCGCCAAAAGCGTCTCGAGGGTTCGAATCCCTCTCTCCGCCAGCTCTTAATAATAGATATATGGCCCGTTGGTCAAGGGGTTAAGACACCTCCCTTTCACGGAGGTAACAGGGGTTCGAATCCCCTACGGGTCATAGTAATTCGGAGGCTTAGCTCAGCTGGGAGAGCATCTGCCTTACAAGCAGAGGGTCGGGGGTTCGATCCCCTCAGCCTCCACCATATTTTATGTCGCGGGGTGGAGCAGTTCGGTAGCTCGTCGGGCTCATAACCCGAAGGTCGCAGGTTCAAATCCTGCCTCCGCAATTACTTTCAACTAAGAGAGTTGCCTCTGGAACCGTGGTGTAGAGGCCCAACATGCCTGCCTGTCACGCAGGAGATCGCGGGTTCGAATCCCGTCGGTTCCGCCATTTAACTTAATATGCCGGTGTAGCTCAACTGGTAGAGCAACTGACTTGTAATCAGTAGGTTGGGGGTTCAAGTCCTCTCGCCGGCACCATTTTGGAGGATTAGCGAAGTGGCCAAACGCATCAGACTGTAAATCTGCTCCCTTACGGGTTCGGTGGTTCGAATCCATCATCCTCCACCAGTTTTACGAGCCATTAGCTCAGTTGGTAGAGCACCTGACTTTTAATCAGGGTGTCGAAGGTTCGAGTCCTTCATGGCTCACCATTATCATTGTATGCGCGTGTGGCGGAATTGGCAGACGCACTAGACTTAGGATCTAGCGTCTTTGACGTGGGGGTTCAAGTCCCTCCACGCGCATCTTGTTTTTGCGGACGTGGCTCAGCGGTAGAGCATCGCCTTGCCAAGGCGAGGGTCGCGGGTTCGATTCCCGTCGTCCGCTCCATTTATTAGTCCCCTTAGCTCAGCTGGATAGAGCGTTTGACTACGAATCAAAAGGTCGGGAGTTCGAATCTCTCAGGGGACGCCATTAACTTCATAAGCCGGTGTGGCGGAATTGGCAGACGCGCGCGACTCAAAATCGTGAGGGAAACCGTGGAGGTTCGAGTCCTCTCACCGGCATCTATTTCGGGATGTAGCTCATTGGTAGAACTCCAGCCTTCCAAGCTGGTAGCGTGGGTTCGATTCTCATCACCCGCTTTATATAAATGAAAAAGGAGAGATGGCTTATTTTATGCCATCTCTTCTTTTTTACTTTTAAACTATTCCTATCGACATGGCAACCAGTAGAAACCCCAAGGCAATATCAGCATGCAGACAGAAAATCTCATCAGAAATTGCCCCGCCTCCAGCACCCCGCAACCTAACTCTGGTATCGGCGAGAGAAGCAACCGCTCCAGATCGAGAACTTCAATCTGCTTAACTATCGTTCAATGGGCTTTGAGCGAAGCGCTGACCGGAGTCATCTTCGTCTGAGAAGCAACTGGACCTGGTGACCATGGATATCACGATGCGAGATATGACAGGCACACACGAGGCTTTCTACGGATAGGGCGTACAACTAACGAGGAACGATAGTTAAACACACAATGTTGAGCAGGCGCTTCAAGTCTGCTCTTTTTATTAAACTAACGGGCAGGTTAACGTACAATATTCTGGAGCGGTAGTCTTAGATTCAGGTTATTTAACGCCGCCTATTTGCAAAGGCCTTCAAGATCGAAACATACGCAGTATGTGTGTCCGCAACAGCAAGAATTGCCCTACCGAACTACGGATGGACGGAGCACCTTAGAATCAGCAAAAGAAACCCGAAGTCTCATAAAAGACATGGGTTTCTCGTCAATCTGAGTAGCCTTTAGGACTACTCTCTATTTACTAATATTAAACCAACCTGGCATTGCTTGAATTACATTCCAAAGTTTTTCTGGAATATTAAGCTGGTCGAGTTTCGAAACGATAAATTCAGAATCTACCTCGGATTCACGTCCATTTGCGACCTTTTCAATCCAGTTAGGATCCATAATTAACGCATGCCCAATGGCGACGAGCGGCAAACCTAATTCCATAGCTTTAAGAGCATCATCCGGTGTTATTATGGAACCAGCAGCCATCACAGGTACCTTACCGTTTGCTCTTTCAAGAATTAATTCAAGCCGTGTTTTTTCATCTTGACTATCTACTGGCTTTGAAGACACATTATCTAATGAAGCATGTATATAATCTAAATCCTGTTCAACAAGAATATCAATTAATTCATACGTGTCTTTCATACGTAATCCGTCCACTTTGGAGGATTCTTCAGGGGAGAATCGGAATCCTAAAATGAAAGGTTTTGTAGCATGTTTTTCAATGACATTTTTGATTTCTCTAATAATTGCCAATGGAAAACGCAAGCGATTTTCAAGTGATCCTCCCCATTGGTCCGTCCGTTGATTTGTCGCTGGCGACCAAAAATTCTGAATTAAAAATCCATGAGCCCCATGGATTTCGACGCCATCAAATCCGGCCTCAATTGCTCGTCTTGTTGTGTCTCCAAAAGCACGTACAATCGACAAGATCTCCTCATGTGATAGTTCTCTTGTTTCTGAAGTTGAACCTAAATTAGTAACTTCGGGTTGCAATGCACTCGCACTAACTGCATCCAATCCAGGCACGGCTTTATTGCCAGCATGGAAAATCTGTAGGATCGCAGGAGCGCCTCCACTTTTCGCTGCCTCAGCTAATTTTCGTAAACTTGGAGTAAATTCGTCATTATACCCAGCGAATTCATTTGTAAAACCCTGCCCATTAGGTGTAACATGAGTACACCCTGTAATGACGAGTCCTACTCCATTCACTCTTTGTTTGTAATACTTTACTTCGTCATCCGAAATGGTAAGATCGTCATTACTTGACCAGGTTGTCATAGGTGCCATAACGATACTATTCTTAATTGTTATTCCATTTTTGAATGTGAAGGATTCAAATAACCTACTGTATTTCTGATTCATTTCATTAACCTCGCTCTCATATTTTCTTTTCTATTTCAGTTTAATTGGTTGCCGTTACGGTAAGTCAAGGGTTTATTTTTATATGATTACATATAGAATTGTTGTTGTTGTCATTCTCTTTATGATATATATTTAGTTACAGTAACTGTAACTAAAGGTGGGACAAGTAGATGTTGTATTCAATGACATATGTAGTGGAGAATTTAAATGTATCTGCAAAGACACTTAGGTTTTATGAAGAGCAAGGGATATTACCAAATATATCTCGTGACGAAAAAGGCCGTAGAGTTTATAACGAACAACAATTAGATTGGATTTCTTTTATTCGTTGTCTCAAAGAGACAGGAATGCCTCTTTCAAAAATAAAAGATTACAAGGAACTTTATGAATCGGGAAATAGTACCTTTTTGCAAAGAGAAGAAATGTTGATGCAGCATAAATTGGGAGTACAGAAGAAAATTGACGAAAGTTTTAAACACTTGGAAGAAATAAACTATAAAATTGCCATGTATGAACTTCAGAAAGAAGAGGTTATGAAAAATCCTAACTATAACTTTAAATGTCATGGTCTGGAGAATAAGATAGTGAATTAATGTACTTAAGCTAACGGGAAACGTTAGTTAAATAAAGAACAGCGGTAGTTTGGGACTTTCCTTTTTTCAGTCCAAAGCTATCGCTATTTCTATATTTAATCCAGTCTAATACTATATTTTTATCAGACACCGGTTTTCAGAGCGGCATCAGAGGTCGGGAACTCCAACAAGGTTTTAAAACGACACCGCAGAATGAAGATCCCCGATAAACACCCTTGTATTCAGGAGACATCTGATCCAATGCGTCTTGGAACTGCAGCTTAATTTGAATATATAGACCGGTAAACGCGTCATGCTGTCGCGTTAAGTTTCAAAGATTCAAGCAACTGAACGCCCCTTGTTTTATAATGCTTCAAAGTTTTCTTTGTAGAACTAGGATCATCATCGGTTGATTACTCCTCGGGTAGAAGTTACGAACGGTTGACCTTGGCCTCAAAACACTTCCCCAATTCGTCCCAGTTGGGTGTAGGGACCCGGGTCTGTTCCTTCAAAAGGTGAAACACGCGGCTCAAAGCTACGATTTCCCCTACGGGTCCGTCAACCAGCCGACTGATAGGCATCCTATGATAAATTTTCATAAAAAGGCGCATCAACGCCGGTCGTTTGCGGATTAGTGAAGCTTGCGCGGCCGGCGTTAGCGGATATCGTAAGGCCTCTAACACGCGAAAGCCTTCGTCCATAGCCGCGATCATCTGCCGCAACAACTTGTCGTCTCCGGCGATTTTTTTCATTTGGCGCTCGTGTATAACCGTTACAAAGTTTAGCGCAATTACAGGCACGATATGATTCTTCAGCTATGTATCTATATTTTCATGATAGATAGGCATCGTACTCATTTGGTTTACGTATGCGGGTACTCCCCTTCCATGTAGAGAGGCTTTCCAAACAAACATGGCCTAACGACCACCATCATGAATGAAAATGTTTTGGCTTGTGAATCTGAACCTCCTTAATGGAAGTATAGGGCACAGGCCGAGATTTTTTTGGTAGGACATACTCTGAGCCCTTAATTTCCCGACTTCGAGGAACTATAGGCAGCATCGTATTATCTCGCTGGTCGAATATTTAAAGCGGTGTTTGTGAATACCAGTCTATGTAAACACTATTTAACAAACTAACAAATTCGCCATTCAAAATCTTCTCTTGAATCAATTTTGGTATACTATGTGGTAGATAAGAGAATTTATTTAAAGTCTGGCTATAAGTGTGTTTGTCAACAACTTGAAAAATGAATTCGATTTTGGTGAAATGCGGAAGCTGTTAGGGCGTAAAGAGAGAAGAGGAGGAATGGAAATGTCGTATCTCGTTGATTTTAAAGATGTATCTACGGTTGGTTTAGAGTCTTCACCTGTAGCAGAAGCGCTTGCTGGTTTACGTGCTAATGAAGCCCGTTATTTTATGAACAAATACAAGTATGAATTTATGGTTGTACCAGCTAGCGAAAGCCAGGAGAGCCTTGATTATGTGAACCGAATTTTGATAGAAGAACGTGATATTGCGTTTGCGGCTAAACCTTTAGAAACGTCGCGTTTTCAAGTGGAAAATATCCAATTTACCTACGTTTTTTATGAGGATGGTCTTGCAATCAATGTCATGTATACGGTGGATGACCCTAAAAAGCGGGCCGTTGGTTTTAAGCTTTCTGAGGGGATGGAGGTACCAAAAGAGTTAGAAGGGAAGTTTAAGTTTGCTAGGCAGAAGTCTAAACTAGCTGGAACAATCAGGGGCTCGTTTTTTGTAATTAAAGGACAATATTAAAGTAAGCAAAAGCGCAAATGGAGGAATCCAGCCCCTTATTCACTTTGCAAAAAAATGTGAAATCAAATAAAGGGTTATCCCGCAAAAGGATGGCCCTTTATTGAAAGAATGATGAAAAGCAATTTTGATTGAAAAAATTCTAGAAAGAAGAGGAAAAGCTACCGCTTATCGTATGATTATCAAACAGGAAGATCGCGGGTAGTCTCTGATAAGGAGACTATTTTTTTGAGAACTTGCCCCTTCAGCCAACGCGGTGAACCATACCATAAGTGAAGATGAAAAATTTTCTTGGGGAAGTGACCTAACAATACGATTAGCCAGAATAGTTTGATGCGAATGAGGATAACAACACTTAGTGTGGTATGCACTTGTGTTGATCTCGTTTTAATATGCAAACTTCTATTTTATACATGTTGTTGTTAGTCCATGTCTTGCTTCGCTTTTCTCAAGTGCTTTATTAAGCGGCCCAAGATCGATTCTCGGTCTCGTCTCCAATCAGTTGTTGAAGTAGTGAGACTGTTCAAGGTCGTGGATCAGTGCAGGTTGCACAGGCCGCCATCCCAGAAGTTCCTGAGTTGCAACGCTTGATCTCGGGATATCGAGCGCTGCAAGTGTGCTGAGGAAGCCGAAGTGGGTGTCTGCTTCTTCACGTGAAATGCTGACTACAGGCACGTTCAGGTGTTTACCGATAACACTTGCGATGTCGCGAAATGGCACGCCTTCATCTGCGACCCCATTTAGTCGTGAACCTGCGGGTGCCTTTTCTAACGCAAGGCGGTATAGATGTGCGGCGTCAAGGCGGTGCACAGCCGGCCAGCGGTTGCTCCCCTCTTCCACATAGGCTGAGAAGCCCTTCGTTTTGGCAATGTTGATCAGTCTCGGCACAAATCCTGTGTCCCCCTCACCGTGTACCGAAGGACAAAGCTCTACGATCGATGTCCGCACTCCGCGCTCAGCCAGCAATAACATTACGTTTTCTGCTGCCACTCCATTGGCGTGCGTGGTGATCACGAACGGCTTCCCGGACCCTTCCAGCGCCGTCCCCATCGCTTCGACGGCGTGCAGATCTGCTGTGAGTGCCCTGGCGAAGTTCGAGAAGTCGTGATTGAATGCCAGATGAATAATGCCATCCGCAGCAGCCGCACCACTACGAAGGCTGTCGAGATCGTCGATGTCACCGCGGTGTACTTCGGCCCCGGCCTCTTTTAGTTTCGCAGCGCTATTGTCTGAGCGCACAAGACCGACGACCTGATGACCCGCATCAATGAGTTCACGGACGACAGCGGAACCGATGTAACCTGTTGCTCCTGTTACGAAAACACGCATCATGAAATCCCCCTTAAGCTACTAATCATTGTTTGTATAAATTATAATTACCACGCGATGGGTCCATCCTCATCTGAAAACGTTCCTGTTGGACCGTCCGCACCAATCATCGCAAGCCGGACCGCTTCACGCGCCCCTTGTTCAACACTACGAGTGCCAGCAAAATTATTGAGCGCAGTCGATGTAAAACCTGGACATGCCGCATTGACCTTGATGTTTGTCGATTCAAGCGCAAAGGCAAAGGCAAGTGTGACCGCATGAACAGCCGATTTTGATGCCGAATAGGCCCCAAACATCGCACGATGTGAGTTTTCCGGAATGGAGTTCCAGCTAAGGGAGCCGCCGGTGCTGCCCATGTTGACGATGCGTGCTGCCGAAGCCTCACGTAAAAGTGGCAACATGGCCTGGGTGACAGCAATGACACCAAAAACATTAGTTTCATAAACCGAACGAATGTCTTCGAGCGAAGCAACGGTCAAAAGACCGCTCGTCGCGCCACTGCTCGGAAACGGATTTCCCGGTTTACCTGCGTGTGATATGGCTGCATTGTTCACAAGTACATCGAGACGACCAAATTCGTTCCGAATACGCTCTGCTGCAGCAACAATGGAGTCCTGATCGGTAACGTCGAGCTGGAGAGCGTGCGCATCCGAACCGATGCTTTTGGAGGCAGTTTCTCCATTCTCGAGGCTGCGTGATCCGACGAGCACGGTGAAGCCGTGTTCCGCTAGATCTTTCGCAATTTGTAAACCTATTCCTTTATTGGCACCGGTGATCAAGGCTACGGGTTTGTCCTGCATGGTCGTAATCTCCTTTTTGGTATGGGGTACCATCTATATATTTCCCGTTGGATGTGGGATAATGATATTAAATCACACAAAAACGAAACTGTAAAGTTCCGGAACTGATAAGTTCCTAAATATATATTTTAAAAGGAGCTAAGTTTATGAGTAAAATAAAAAAGAAAATGTCTGAGAGGAGCGAATTATCTGAGGTTGTGGCAGAAAAGCCTGCGCAAACATTGGGCCGCAAGCGAGATCACACGCGGGATGATAAAATCCTTGAGGCGGCAATCGCCATCCTCGCCGATACGAGTTTCGATGGTATGACAATGGACATGGTCGCGGCTCGAGCAAAGGCTGGGAAGGCGACGGTTTACCGCCGCTGGTCTTCCAAGGCGGAGTTAGTCCGAGACGCCTTGGCATGGATGAATCGAAATCATCTTGAGCTCGAAAGCTTGCCTGATACAGGAACCTTGCGCGAAGATCTCCTCGTGCTTTTGAAGCCGCAATCGATCGCGGAAGAAGAACGAAAATTTCGAGTCCTAGCGGGCCTAGGCTCCTTTTTGCAGCATCCGGAATTTGCCGAAGCAGGAACAGCCGGGATTTTCGAGCCATGGGTTGTTGTAAACCGCGAGCTTATGAACCGAGCCGTCGTCCGCGGTGAAATTCCTGCTCACGCGGACATTGAGATGGCTTGCCAGGTCATTACTTCAATGGCTTCTTTTCGCGGCCTCATCCAGCGCAAACCGTTCGACAAGCCTTTCTTCACAGCGCTAATCGATGGTATTCTACTGCCTGCACTCAAAAACCCGCAAACAGATCCAAATATCATGGACCGATGATGACCAGGCGCTTACCAGAAGAATCTACAAGGTGGATCAAGATGTGAGCAGGATTGGTTTCAGGATAGTGAGCCTAGGAGAAAAATATTACGGAGTCGAACGCTTTGTTGTATTTATCACAGAACGGGAACGATACTTGAATTTAGAACAGGGAGCACACTGCCACTGTGAGGTACAAAAAAAGACTCAAATGTGATTTTGGTTGACACAGTGAAGGATGATTTAAATTATGTAATCATACTGAAAGAGTGTTGTGGTTTGTGGTATAACATCACCCTACTAAACACCCAATATTCTAAAAATGGTTTTTAGTCTAGCGAATAACCGGCCATTCGTCCATGCCTAAAATAAACAACTCACGTACACTGAACTATATTTATAGGGAGGTGTCGTTGTTGAGTTGTCTGGATAAAAAAAATCGTGCAAAAAGAAAACCACAATTGTTTGTCATCCAAAAGAAAAGAAAAAAGAAACTGTTGAGTTTTCTGGATAAAAAAAAATCGTGCAAAAAGAAAACCGCAATTGTTTGCCATCCAAAAGGTAAGAAAAAGAAACGACGTCTTCTAGTTATTAAAAAAATAGTGCGGGTACCGTGTCCCCCACCTAAAGGTCAGCAATTACTTCAAGGACTTGCGGGAGCAATTGCAGAAGCTGGACCTCAAGGACTTGCAGGAGCACTTGGCCCCCAAGGATTGGCAGGGCTTGCAGGAGCAATAGGCGCACTTGGTCCCGAAGGACTGGCAGGAGCACTTGGCCCCCAAGGATTGGCAGGGCTTGCAGGAGCGATAGGGGCACTCGGACCCGAAGGACTGGCAGGAGCACTTGGCCCCCAAGGATTGGCAGGGCTTGCAGGAGCGATAGGCGCACTTGGTCCCGAAGGACTTGCAGGAGCACTTGGCCCCCAAGGATTGGCAGGGATTGCAGGAGCACTTGGCGCACTTGGCCCCCAAGGACTGGCAGGAGCACTTGGCCCCCAAGGATTGGCAGGGATTGCAGGAGCGATAGGGGCACTCGGACCCGAAGGACTTGCAGGAGCACTTGGCCCCCAAGGATTGGCAGGGATTGCAGGAGCAATTGGCGCAGCTGGGTTGGCAGGACCAGCGGGACCAGCAGGACCAGCGGGACCAGCAGGACCGGTAGGACCGGTAGGACCAGCGGGACCAGTAGGAGCAACAGGACTAACAGGACCAGCAGGAGCAACAGGCCCAGCGGGACCCGCAGGGCCGGCAGGTGGAGTATTAGGCTTTGCAGACTTTTTTGCCTTGATGCCTCCTGATAATGCAGCAACTGTTGCTCCCGACACGGACGTAAGTTTTCCGCAAGATGGTCCAATCAGTGGGACTGAAATTACGCGTGTAAATGCGAGCTCATTTAACCTGGCTGCAATTGGTACTTATCAGGTTCTGTTTCAGGTAGGTGTAAATGAACCGGGTCAACTCATTTTAACACTCAACGGCGCTGACCTGGCTTATACGGTGGTCGGGCGTGCAACAGGTACTTCTCAAATAGTAGGAATGGCTCTTGTGCAAACAACGGTCATTAATTCAGTACTCACAGTGCGAAATCCTGCTGGCAATGCCGCGGCACTCACGATCACTCCATTAGCTGGAGGAACAAGACCAGTTTCCGCGCACCTTGTTATTACGCAGGTTGCATAGAGGGAAAGAAATGCCGTGTTTTTCGGTAAAAAGGTAAATATAAAACAGAGACCGCGCTGATATTTCTGAGTTTAATATGTATCAACTAACGAGACACGGTAGTTGAATTACTGACAATCAGGCCGCCGATTACTTTGGTGGCCTTCTACGCATTGTGGTGATGATGAAAATTTTTTGCAGTTATTGATCATTTTCGGCACCAAGCGGGCAGGCGTGCTGGGGAAAGTAGCGATGCGAATGGTGAACGAGCAAGTTACTCTACGATAAAGCGAATGAACTGAATGCTGTTTTTTTACAGAACCCAGGGTGGGTAAATTATTGAGCGACTTTCTAACATATCCTTCCTGACATTACCGTTTAGCTTGAGAAGGATAAGATATTAAAGAAACTCGCCATAACAGTGGCGAGTCTGCATTTTCTAGTAGTGCTTTTCTCGAAAACGAGTTATTCAATAGAGTTTTTCGTTGCGTTATACATATTTTCTACGTATTGGTCCACTTCATCTCGTGACATGCGTAAGCGAGCCACAGAAGTGCCGTATCCGATTTCATGTTTGCCCTCTTCCAATCCTTTGAATATTCCATCTGCGAAGGCATCCAATGGTTCTCCATGCGTATGCAGCCCGGCTCCACCTAAATTTGTACTCACTGCCGGAGGAGCAACTTCAATTACTTCTACAGACGTATCTGAAAGTTGGTGTCTCAGGCTGATGGTAAATGAATGAAGTGCCGCTTTCGTTGCCGAATAGATCGGAGCAATCACAAACGGCGTAAAGGCCAACCCGGAAGTGACGTTAATAATCGTCGCCTCTTCTTTTGTTGCAAAGTATGGAGCGAACAGCATGGATAGATGGAAAGGTGCTTCAATGTTCGTTGTAATTTCTTTACTGATATCATTCCAATGATGCTTCGCATCCGTTTTGAGTACATTAAAGCGTTGTTGAATACCGGCGTTGTTGACTAACACATTGATTTCTGGATAGTTGGCTGTTACCCAATCAAACAATGCGATACGCTCGGGTTCACTATCCAAATCACTTACACGAGTAATAAGGTTAGGAAACTTTTCGTTTGCCTGCTGAAGTACCTGTTCACGTCGTCCGGTAACAATGACTGTATTTCCAGCTTTGATAAAACGCTCTGCAAAAGCTAAACCGATTCCAGAACTTCCGCCTGTAATGAGTATTGTATTTCCTGAAAGTTTCATTATATTTTCTCTCCTCTATCCGTTTTCATTTCTTTCCTGAATCTGATTTGTATATCGTGTAATTTTAAAGTCTATTCCCTTTAAGGATTCTGTCATCATCGAAATTTCATCGAGTACAGCTTGCTTGTGATTCTGCATCATGTTAAGCCGGGTTTCGAGGGTGCTATTTCCTTCTAATATCCAATCAATATACTGCTTAATATGGCTAATGGGCATATGCGTGTTTTTTAAACAAATAACCGTTTCAAGGAGCGCCATCTGGTTTTCTGAAAATAACCGCCTTCCAGCTTCATCACGCTCGATTAATGGCAGGAGTCCTTTTTTTTCATAATAACGTAACGTTGATTCTGGAATATTGAATTTGGCTGAAACTTCGCTAATGGAACAATACTTCATCTGGAGACCTCCAAATTGTATCTAACTCTGTCGACAGGAACATCATACGACTTAAACCATAGTTTAAGTCAACTCATAATCGGGAAGAACTTCTCTCGGACATTGCCCCATCCTGAACCCAAAGTTTCGTAGTGATAAATAGTTCCTCTCTTGTCACGCCACTACGTTCGATCGCTCTGCCAACGGCTTCTTCATTTAAATAAGAGGCAGCGGTATCTATCAACCGATAGCCTGCCATAATAGCGTCATAAACACTTTGTTCACATTCATTTGCATCTTGGATCTGATAAACACCAAAACCGAGTATAGGCATCTCAATCCCATTGTTCAAAGTTACTTTTTGCATATAAAATCCTCCAGTATTTTTAATTATTATGTGTAAATCAACTACAATCCATATTCATAACAGACACCCACTTCACATCCTTATTATGCACCAGATGACAAAGCGATCGTTATCCCGTTCGTGCCAAATGTTTGCCTAATCCTCTCACTACCACCTATTTACCAGATACATATGGACTATAATCGAACTACAAAGAATGACGGCACGGGGAGGACCAAATATCTGAAATAATTACTAAGCAGCAAAATGAACTTGCCAAAATGATTAAACGTTATGCAAAAACCGATGGTGTTCATGCTACTATATTCTGTCGTTAGTTTTCATACATCCTCTAAAAGCGTCTAAAAGCATAAAAAGGTTCAAAATATAACGAAACTAGTAAAGGGAAGGGAAATACTTTTACGGAATGTAAGCAAAACTTAATTCGGGGTTCAACTAACGGAAAACGATAGTTGAATTTAGAACAGAGAGCACACTGCCGCGGCAAATGCTCCCTCTTTCATTGAAGTAACGGGCAGGATAGCCTAATATTTTGGTTGTCGTTATAATGTTTAATAGGGACATTTAATGGCTCCAATTCATCAGGAGTTACCAATGACCTATGTCGAAATATTCGAAAAGGGGCAAGTTGTGTGAAAAAGACTGAAAAAATTTACAACACTGCAGTTGAGGCAACTTTAGAGGTGATTGGTGGGAAATGGAAACCTGTTATTCTCTTTCATTTGACATTCGGTAAGAAACGTAATAATGAATTTAAGAGCTTGATTCCCGCAATTACTCAAAAGATGTTAACGCAGCACCTTCGGGAGCTTGAAGAAGAGGGCGTCATCTTACGTATTTCCTATAATCAGGTACCACCTAGAGTTGAGTATGAGTTGACAGACTACGGCTGGAGTCTAAAGGAACTCCTACATCTGATGTGCCGTTGGGGGGATTCGCATATAGAGAGAAAGTACGAGGGAAAGGCTACTGTTCTGGCTAATCCAATGCTTACAGACGTAAATAAAAGTTAAGAAACCGACCCAGTACAAGGTCGGCTTTCTTATTTTATACGGTAGTTTACGGGATGACTTTGCGCTTGCGGAAGTCGTTGAAGATGTTCATAAACATTGCCTCGGTATCGACGAATTCGTGAAAGCCTAAACGACGAGCCTTAGTTCCGTCGGCAAAAAAATCGTAATCCCATGCAAACACGAAATCGCCGAATAGCCAAGAGGATACGTCTTTATAGGAATTCCGAGCAAGCCCATGCTTCTCAACCATTTTGTTCCAAAGCTGCTCCTTGTCCTCCATGACAACGTCCAGAGACATCTGCAACGGAGGCGCTGTTTCCATACCAAAGTATTGAGCGATCTTCGGCCATAACTCATTCCAACGGAACAGATCGCCGTTCGTAATGTTGAATGCCTGATTCGCACAGCGCTCGTCGGTCGCCGCCCATACTGTTGCCTTTGCGAGAAGCCCAGCGTCTGTCATCTCCAAGAGGCTGTTGTAAGCTCCCGACTTACCTGGAAACCGCAAAGGTATTCCCAGTTCCTTAGAAATTGAAGCGTAAATCGCTATGACCATTGCGAGGTTCATCGGATTTCCAAGCGAGAAGCCGCAGACTACAGAAGGACGGAGTGCAGACCAAGTCCAAGCCTTACCTTTTTGCCGTTGTTCTAAGAAATCTTGCTGATCAATATTGAACTCAGGAGGCATGTGGTTAGCGTCTGTCTCACGAGCAGGAGTTTTGAACGGGCCGAGATGTGCGCCGTATACCTTGTATCCCTGCATCAGACTGACATGTTTCAAGCCCGACGCGATTGGTTCGATCACTTCTACGATGTTCACTAACATGGCGAGGTTCGGTGGAACAAGTTCAGCCCAAGTTTGACGGTCTTGGTAAGCAGCATAAAAAATGTGTGTTACCCCAGTTAAATCGCTTAACTTCTCGTGAAGATCGTCTATATTGAGTAGATCCGCAGCCACATATCGAACATGGTTGCTAGATTCTCCACCGCGACGCGATACGCCGATCACGTCCCAATCAGGAAGAGAGATGAGGTGATCAATGAGGTTGCGACCGATAACACCATTCGCACCTACGACCAAGGCGACTTTGCGTGTTGTTGTAGATTCATTATTCATAGTGTTTCAGCTCCTTCTGTACATTCTTTGTACAACATTATTTTGCATCAACTAACCATACATAGGAAGTACGCACTATAAAGTGACATAAGCACTTTAAAGTAATCGAGGTATAGTTTCTTAATTGGGAGTATTGCTCCAGATGCTGTCCATGTAAGAGGGAATGTGACAAGAAGTGAAAAGGGTATTACACATTTTGTTTGTGAAGAAAGATTTCCTAGTATTGAAGTACTTAAGGAAAGATGCCAGTATTACTTAAACCTAAATGATGAGACTAACTGGAAAGATTACATACTGGGGTATTTTGCTCATATCTATGCGGACATAAGATGGACGGAAACAGTTTATTCGAATTTTGAACGTGAGTACCGAGGAAAAAAAGATGAAATAAGAAAAGTTTATAATATTGAGTCAAATCAGGTGGAATTTAATTTAATTAGGAGAAAAGAATGGGCTGGAAGCCGTTCTAAACAAGCTCTATGTAGGAAATGCCTATAGTATTGAACCATTGTTAACTCAAATTGAAGTAAGCCAATACCGAGATATAAAACTACAGTGGCTACGCAATAAGGACAATGAACCCCAGATTACCCCAATTTATTTAAAAGAAGATTTGATTAAGAGTTTTGTTACAAAGACATCACATGAGCTTAACGACTTATATAAAGAATGGGGAATCGAGTCTCTCTAAGCAAATTTGAGCTAAGGGGACACGGTAGTTGAATATCACGCATTGTTGAGCAGGCGTTACAATCTGCTCTTTTTATTAAACTAACGGGCAGGTTAGTTCAAATATGTGTTAATATTGATTATTTATGTAAGACCAATAAATTAATACGGGCTAATCCAGGTGATTTTGTATAAGTTTAACCCACCGAATTTTTCCTTCTAAGCAATGATTTTGATTTGAATTACAGATATGAGATTATAGGGGGTATAAAAAACGCCGGTGACCTTAAGCAGGTGACCGGCGTTTTCATATTAGCGTTTCGGCATTTTGCTCTCATCCATGTACAGCAGGTTCCAGCGGTGACCATCCAGGTCGGCAAATCCTGCACCGTACATCCAGCCGTCAATTTCACTCGGCTTGCCAAAGATGTTTCCTCCGGCAAACTCTACTTTTTGAATAAAGGCATCTACTTCTTCTCTGCTTTCAGCGCCAATGGAAAATATTACTTCTGCGGTATGGGAAGTATCTGCGGTTTTTGAATCTGTAAATTTCTCAAACGTCGCATCCGGGAACAGCAGAATCGTTGTTTGGCCTATGGCAAGCTTGGATCTCTCGTTACCAATGCTCACCGCATGGAATCCAATCTCATTGAAAAAGGCAGTTGACCTCTCAACATCTTTGACCGGCAGGTTAATCCAGATCTCCTGTGACATGGCTGTAGCCTCCTGGAATATATTTTCAACTACTCCTACTATACTCTACTTCTGGCAGCAGAAGCGAATCTTATAAAAGAAACCGCAAGGTATGACATTCCTGTCATGCATTCTACGGTTTCCTTAGTAAACTTATTTATTTGTCTGCTCCAGTATCGTCTCCGTCAAGGTATCGATCTAGCCAAGAATGGATTTCGCATCAAAGTAGAAGTTCGTTTTGTAATCCAGTCTATGGAGAAGCACCCTCAGCACGAAACATATAATTACTTAAATTAAATTTTTGGGACTAAAGTAGAATTAAAACATTGAACTAACGGGAAACGATAGTTCAATGATAAAGTGGTGGTCTGGAAATTTTCGAAGTTCAGTTACAGTTAATAGGGCTTTTTCATTGTCTACAAAATGGGGCTTGACCAATACAAAGCATACCATTGGAATCAGCCCAGTCGATAGATACTTTCAGCAGATTTTTCCTCATACTCTACCCCAAAGATTCTTTACATACATAGACTCCAAATTCTACCTTAGGAACGAATCTATTAAATAAATATCTTCGCATCTGGAAAACCAACGTAACGATTCCCCACTACAGCAACTCAAAATAAATTTCTCAGTTTCACGGTGTCCGTTTGTATAATCTGATCAAACCCCGATATATCTAAAAATGCCTCCCTTGCTCTCTATCTAAATTTCCTGTTTCTCCATCCTCTATAATCTTAATTCAGAAAAATCTGTCATAGCTTGGTTGATTGCCAATCTAACAGTATCCCCTTATTAGGTTGAAATCCTATATAAATCGGTTGAAAATGTTGATTTTACCAATGGACCAGGATTTGTACAATAGAGTTGTAGCGCTTACATTTCCAAGGAGGTTACAGCGAAATGAAGAGACTTCAGGTGATTGGCAAGCAAATCAGGACCCCGAGATCCAAAAGGAGGCCGTGTTGATGAAATTTAAGGGAATATTGGCGGCATTTTTGTTTTTAACCACAGCGTCTGTGTTGTTTGGGACGCATACGGCAGAGGCCCATGAACTATCCAATGACAAGCTGACGATTCAGACAGGGGAGCATGGAGAAATTTCATCCATACGTATCAAGGGAGATGCTTTCCCGACAGAGTATGTCATGAACGCAACGGTAACACCTGAACAGAACACCGCGGATCATCAGTGGCTAGGGGAGTTGATGTTCACGTACCGATTGGATGGAGGCAGCTGGACGAAGGCATGGACGAACAAGTCGGCAGACGCACGTAAGATCACAACCAGTGGTAACCGTGTCACTGTCACGTACGAGAATTCTACTAATGCAGAAGGCATACGCAATTTTAAAGTCATCGAAACGTATTCGGCAGAGTCGAATGGTTCGGTGTTGTGGAATATACAGGTGCAGAATACAAGTGGAAAAAAACTGGAGATTGGCGATTTCGGTTTGCCTCTGCCTTTTAATGAGCAGTGGACCAACGGTGATGCGATCTACGAAACTAGAGTGGTGACGCATTCCTTTGTCGGCAATAACAGCTCCTATATTACAGCTGGGCGTCCCAGCGGCATTGGTTCTTCCCTGCTGCTGATTCCTGATTCCTCAACGGGTGCGGGCTTTGAGTATCAGGATCACTGGCGGGATGAGGAGCATCCGGGCAGCAAATGGGCCTGGAACCCGGCCAACGAAGGCAAATGGCTGGAAGGACTCAATGTATTTTATATTCATTCCAATGTCATCAAGTCCACCAATCGGGGGTATTTGCCCAATACAAGCCTGATCCTGAATCCTGGTCAAAGCAAAAACTATGGTTTCAAGTTTCTAGCGGTGAAGGACGAGCATGATGTGAAAGATACGTTGTACCAAGAAGACTTGGTGGATACAACAGTCGTACCGGGTATGATCGTGCCTACGAATCAAAAGGCGAAGGTGGACCTGCGCTCCAAGCAGGCGATCAGCAAAGTAACCTATCCAGACGGAACCGTTATTCCGGAGACGGATAGCAAGACCGGAGGACATCACATTTATGAATTGAAATTTACTAAGCTGGGCCCGAACTTCGTCACGGTAGAATACGGCAACGGTAATAAAACGGTTTTACAGTTCTATGCCATCGAGCCGATTGATCAGGCGTTGCAACGGCACGCTACATTTATGGTCGACAAAACCCAATGGAATGTACCGGGTGATCTGCGCGACAAGGTATTTGATGATTGGATGATGCATACCAAATCCAAACGGAACATTTTCAATGGCTATTGGGGCTGGGGAGACGATTGGGGTCTGACGCACGGACAGTTCCTGGCTGAGAAAAACACACTGTCTCCCGTCGCCAAAGAGGTGCGGGCAGTAGACGATTATTTGGAGACGGCGATCTGGACGAACCTGATGAATGGACATCATGAGGATTATTTAATTCATGATTTCTTGATGCCGGAGCCTAACGATACACCGACCTATCGAGGGTATGCGTATCCGCACGTATACAACACGTATTTCAGCATGTACAAGATTGCCAAGGAATACCCGGATCTTGTCACTTACAAGCATCCAAAGGAAACCTATTTGCTGCGGGCGTATAACATTTTCAAAGCATTATATGAAGGGCCAGTCGCGTACAACTGGGAAACAGGTTTGATGGGCGAACTGACCACACCGGATATTATTCAGGCACTTCATGATGAAGGCTATGATGATGAAGCGAATGATCTCAAGGAAAAAATGGATCGCAAATATAACAATTTTAAAAATACAAAGTATCCTTACGGTTCTGAATATAGCTATGACAATACAGGGGAAGAGGCTGTATATACGTTAGCCAAACAGAATATAGATACAGAGGGCGAGCAAAGCAAAGCCCTGGAAATGATGAGTAAAATTAATGCCAAAACCCGTGCGGCACGCGGTCACATGCCCGTATGGTACTACTACACCGATCCGGTGACGATTACCGGGGAGAACTGGTTTAACTTCCAGTACACGACTTCGCTTGCTGGATATGCGATGGATGACTGGATTCGCCATCATGAGGACAATCACCGTGAGGAACAACAACGGTTGTCCTATGCAGCTAAAATTGCCAATGTCGGAGCGATTAACTCCGGGCAAATCAGCTCGGACCCTGAAAACATCGGGGCGGTCGCATGGACGTATCAAGCGGAAAAAGGCAATAACGGCACGAACGGCACTGGCGGCGGTAAAAATGTTCCGCTTTTTAACGGCTGGCGCGGCATGAGCGGCGAGGCTGATCTCGGATTGTTCGGTGCGCTCAAAACGTTAAGTGCTGATATCGCAATTGATCCTATTTTCGGATTGACGGGCTACGGTGCAGAGGTGAGCAAAAGCGGCAACGTGTATACGATCAAGCCGCTGGATGGCCTGTTCAAGCGCATCAATCTGATCACGGAAAAGCTGTATATCGAGCTGGAAAAGGA
The DNA here is from genome assembly GCF_002894905.1 of Paenibacillus sp. F4. Classification (NCBI taxonomy): domain Bacteria; kingdom Bacillati; phylum Bacillota; class Bacilli; order Caryophanales; family Paenibacillaceae; genus Paenibacillus; species Paenibacillus sp. F4. The sequence continues at coordinate 328,747 of NZ_POVS01000014.1, read as the reverse complement.
CCAATATACAGAAGCCAAGCTGGCAACTTCCAAGGATTACGTATGGCTCCAACTGAAAAATCAAACGCCGGGTCAAGCCCATTCCACGTACGTTACATTTGACGGTTTGAAAAAAGGAACGTATTTAGTTAAAATAGGCGGTCAATCACAAGGGAAGTTTAATGCGTATGCGCCTTCCAACAAGCTTAAATTGGAGATTGGTACAGCTTCCTCCTACACGGTAGAGCTGACACCGACCACACCTGATCCGAACAAGGCACCTGTCGTAGATGCTGGCAAAGATTCGAAGGTGAAGTTGCCGGATCAAATCATTTTGAAAGGCACGGCTACGGATGATGGACTTCCACAAGGCAAGGTGACGAGCGAGTGGAGTCTGGTCGAAGGACCCCAGGACGCGAAGGTCACATTCAGCAGCAAAACATCACTGCGCACGAAGGTGGACGTTTCCGAGCCGGGAACGTATGTGTTCAAGCTGACAGCCAGCGATTCTCAGTTGTCAGCGGAGGCTAAAGTAACGGTGGTAGCTGAGCCAGCGGCACCATTACTTGAACAGCTTGCAGTTTACAAGTTTGATGAAACAAGCGGTTCTGTGGTTGCGGATTCATCGGACAGTGGCAATGATGCTGCCGTGAAGGGAACGGCTGCATGGGCTGCGGGTAAAACAGGCAATGCTGTCAGCCTGAACGGCAAAGACAGCTATGTGCAGCTTCCGGCGGGTATTGTCAGTCGTGCACAGCAATTGACCGTATCCGGCTGGGTCAAAGCGAACAGCCTGAGCGATTATGTGCGGATTTTTGACTTCGGCTCCGGGACGAATGAATATATGTTCTTGACGCCTAAAGCAGGAAATACCATGCTGTTTGCCATTACCAACCAAGGCAACGGGCAGGGACAGGAGCAGACGATTGAAGGCCCTGTACTGCCGACAGGCGTATGGAAGCATGTTGCGGTCACGCTTTCGGGTTCCACGGGTATTTTGTACGTGGATGGAAAAGAAGTGGGACGCAATACCAACCTGACCTTAAATCCTACCAGTCTGGGTCAGACCAAAAATAATTTTATCGGCAAATCTCAGTACCCTGATCCATATTTCAATGGTCTGGTGGATGAATTCCGTATCTACAGCCGTGCTTTGAATGCAACCGAGGTGGCAGGTCTGGCCTCCGGTACAGCACAGAATCTGGCGGCAACTGAGAAAATCACCGCGTTAAAAGAAGTAAATGTAACGACACATGTCGGTGAAAAACCCGAACTGCCAAGCGTCGTGGAAGCTACGTATGGAGAAGGCTCCACCAAATGGGTGGCTGTGGAATGGGAGGATATAGACCCTGCACAATATGCTGCTCCAGGTTCGTTTGAGTTGAAGGGCAAAGTAGTGGGGACAGAGTTAGAGGCAATTGCGAAGGTAACCGTGATTGAGGCAGGGGCTGCGGCTCCATCGGTAACACCGGTTAGCCCGGAAACTTCAGTAACCCCGCCAACTACGACACCCTCGGTAACATCTGCCTTACCGCCTCGGCCTGTCAGCTCCGCTAAATCAGCGGGAGTATCCTGAATGGGAGGCAACAACGCATAGTCATGAGTAACCTTTCCCATCGTCACTTTCTTCCTATAAAGGGGAGAGTGGCGGTGGGTATCCTTGCATTTGAGGTGCAAAACCGCGAACAAAAAGGTGAATGGGGGAAAAAGTATGAGCAAGATTACATTTCTGGGTGCAGGCAGTACGGTATTTGCTAAAAATGTGCTTGGCGATTGTATGTTGACGCCTGCTTTGCAGGGCTTTGAACTGGCGTTGTTCGATATTGACCCCGTAAGGCTGAAAGATTCGGAAAATATTTTATCCAATTTGAAAAAAACAACAGGGAGCACCTGTGTGATTCGCTCCTATACTGACCGCAAGGAAGCGCTACGTGGAGCGACCTATGTGGTAAATGCCATTCAGGTGGGCGGCTATGATCCGTGTACAATTACGGATTTTGAAATTCCCAAAAAATACGGCCTGCGCCAAACGATTGCCGATACGGTCGGCATTGGCGGTATTTTCCGCAATTTACGCACGATTCCGGTGATGCTCGATTTTGCGGCAGATGTGCGCGAAGTGTGCCCGGATGCATGGTTTCTCAACTACACGAATCCGATGGCAGTGCTAACGAATGTGATGAACGTTTATGGCGGTGTCCGTACGGTAGGGCTGTGTCATAGCGTGCAGGCATGTATACCGGAGCTGTTTAAAAGCCTCGGGCTGGAGCAGGAAGGTGTAAAGGCAAAAATCGCAGGCATCAATCATATGGCGTGGCTGCTCGCAGTGAGCAAGGACGGTGTAGATTTATATCCTGAGATTAAAAAACGAGCCGCCGCTAAGCAGCAGGAAAAGCATCAGGATATGGTGCGCTTTGAAATGATGCTGAAATTCGGCTATTACATTACGGAATCGTCCGAGCATAATGCGGAGTATCATCCGTATTTTATCAAACGGGCATACCCTGAGCTGATTGAGCGCTTCAATATTCCTTTGGATGAATACCCGCGCCGCTGTGTGAACCAGATTGCACGATGGGAAACGATGCGTGAGGAGCTTTTGGGTAATCAGGATCTGCGTCATGAACGGTCAAATGAGTATGCCTCTTATATATTTGAGGCGATCGAAACGAATCAGCCTTTTGCCATTGGCGGCAATGTGATGAACACAGGCTTAATTACCAATCTGCCGAAGGAAGCCTGTGTGGAGGTACCTTGTCTGGTGAATCGTAGCGGGGTTACGCCAACCTTTGTCGGGGATTTGCCACCCCAATGCGCAGCGCTGAACCGGACGAATATTAATACCCAGCTGTTAACGATTGAAGCTGCAATCACCGGGAAAAAGGAGCACATTTATCATGCTGCTATGTTGGACCCGCACACGTCCGCAGAGCTGTCCATGGATGATATCGTTTCTCTGTGTGATGACCTGATTGCAGCCCACGGGACATGGCTCCCAGCCTATGTGTAAGGGAGGCAGATGAATGGGAGGCCGTGGTCGTCAAAAGTTCGCCGGGATTCCTACAATCCGTGGGAAATTCATTGTACTGACGCTGGTACTCACCGTCATTCCGATGGTGGTACTGACCTTTACCTTTTACCGGATCGCGGCCCATTCCCTTGGTGAGAAGTCAGAAGCGCTGGCTATGCAGTCCCGGCAAATGAGTGAAAATTACGTCAATGCGACGCTCTCCGATTTGAATGATCTGACCAATTCCATTCTCAGCAATCCTGATGTGCAGTCTACGCTGGAGACCAAGCCGGAAGATGATTATGAATATTTACGGAACGATGAAACACTCAGTATGGTTGTCCGTACGCAAACCCAGACCAAGCCGTATATCACGTCCTCTCTCATATATGCCGCCAATGGCGGGCTCAAGCATTCTCTCTATCAAGGGAATGTTTCGGTCCGTTTTGGCGGCCTTCCTACATTAGAGGAAGCACGTGTGTACTATCGCCGCCTGCTCGCTGAGCGGCCCATGATGTGGATGGCTCATTCGCCGTTTGAATCAGGACGCGGGATGGCGGAGGATCGCATCTATGTGGGGAAACTGCTCCGAAAAACGACTGGAGATTATGCACCCCTCGGATTTTTGCTGCTGGAAATCGACAAGGCCAGTCTGTTTCGGGGGCTTGCTTTTCATGAAACAGATGGCAATACCCAGATGTGGGTGCTGGATCAGGAGGGCGAGCCTGTATACCGATTGCCGGAGCAGGGTGTTGCGGATCAAGCGCTATTGCGGCAGATTGCCAAATCGGCTGTGGATAGGCCTGTGCTTACGAAGGACTGGAGAACATGGAACGGCCGCCAGACGATGATCTCTTACGGCCCGTTAAATGAAGGACAATGGACGTTGCTGCAAAAAGTTGATCAGTCCGTGCTGTTCGAGGATGCGCGGAAAATTGGCGCCTGGACCATCTGGACTTTTTTGATTGCATTGATGCTGGGCTGGATGTTGTCTTATCGGCTGAGTGACACGATTCGTCGCCCCCTGCTTCAATTGAGTCGATTGATGGCGGTCGATGGGAGTGTGAGCGCTACAGGCTCAGCCCAAGCTTTCGAAGCTCCTACTTCCGTTGTTTTTAATCCTAAGGATGAGGTAGGGCAGATCGGGGAGCGTTTTCTTCATATGATGCAAAAAAATCATGAACTGTACGGTCAGGTCTACGAAGCATTGCTGTCGCGTAAGCAAGCGGAGTTCCGCGCGCTTCAGGCGCAGATTAATCCGCATTTTTTGTACAACACGTTAGAATCACTGAAGGGAATGGCATTGGCGAATGGGCAACGGGATATGGCAGAGGTAATCGGTGCCTTCGGTAAATGCTTTCGCATTTCGCTAAGTTATGGCCGAGAGCAAATCAGTTTGGGACAGGAAGTCGAGCATGTAAGCGCCTATGTGAAGGTGCAGCAGTTCAGGTTTAGGAATTCGTTCGAATGGATTTGCGAGGTAGAGGAGGATATTTGCGGATTTTATGTACCCAAACTGATCCTCCAGCCACTCGTTGAAAATGCTATTTACCACGGCTTAAAAGGGCGCACCGACCGTGGCTATATCATGTTATCCGGTACAAGGGAAGGGGATATGTTGCGTTTGACGGTCAGTGATGATGGGGGCGGTATTGGAGTCGAGCGTCTGAACGATATCCGGAAGTCGCTAGATGCAGAACGGGGGAGTGCTATTGGCTTTGGGCTGCGCAATGTGCATGAACGTCTTCGGCATTATGGTCCGCAATATGGACTGTCCGTGACAAGCGAGCCGGGTCAGTACACCTCGGTTACCTTACTGGCACCCATTCGAACCGAATAAGAAAGGGGAGGATGGCATGTACCGGCTGCTGATTGTGGACGACGAATATCATATTCGGGAAGGACTGAAGCTGATGGTGGCGGAAAGTGGCCTGTCAGTGGAAGTCAGTGATGTGGCGGAGGACGGCGCAACGGCATTACGTTTGTATACGGAGCAGCGACCGGACATGATTTTACTGGATATTAATTTACCGGATATGAGTGGACTGGACGTAGCAAAAACCATTCGGGAAAAGGATCAGCGGACCCCGTTATTATTTCTAACAGGGTACGAATCTATGACGTATATTCGTCAGGCAGTTTCGCTTCAAGCGGTCGATTATTTGCTCAAGCCGGTGACCAGCGGGGATTTTGAAGCGGCATTGAGCCGGGCTGAGGATCGCATTGCACAATGGCGAAGAAGCGAGGAGGATGCCATTCACCGCCATCGTTCTTTGGAGCCATTGTACAGGGAGCATCTACTGCTGGATTTGCTCCAGCAACGGCGTCCTGCAGCCGAGGTCATTCGGGAGATGGACGGGCTGGGATTTTTCGGAGAGACGAATGGGCCGCCTTATACCGTGCTGTGCTGCGAGCTGGAGGAGGCGTCGCAGCAGGAGGCAACCGCCACTAGCAAGCCACACGGTTCCATGCATAAAAGCAGCCATGTATTCGCCGGACTGGCAGGGGAGGCTGCAGCAGCAGCCGGGGCGAAGGCGCATGGTGCGGCGGTTTCCCGCGATCGGCGTGTTGTGCTGCTGGCGACGGCATCTTGCAGGGCGGCGGAGCGGACGGCACAGCAGATTCGTCAGGCCGTGCAGGAACGATTGAGCCTGGGCGTGTCCATCGGGATTAGCCGTCCCGTACAACGGATGGAGCAACTTCCCGAAGCGTATGAGGAAGCTGTGCAAGCGGCGGAGCATCGGGGGTGGGTGGGCTATAGCCAGATCATCCCCTATGAGAGCATTCAGACGGCCGAGCCGAACAGCAGTCAATTACTGGAGAAGGAACTGCTGATGATTACGGAAATTCGAGCCGGCAATGATGCTGCCGTACATGCGATTTTACAGGAATGGTCAGGACAATTGGCGGGCTTGCCTGTCAAGCAGGTGAAAATGATCGTCACTCAGCTCGTCCTGTTCGTCATGCGCATCGTCCAGAGTGATGCATCTGTAGGACAAACGTCCATGCAGGAACAGGACCCGTTGTTGGAGCTGTCCCGATTGCGGCATGGGCCCGAGATGATTGATTATGTATCGCGCTATTTTGTCCGAGTGGGTCGCCATGTCCGAGAATCACGCGAGAAGGGCATTCCACGCAAATTCCAACGGGCCAAGGAATGGATTCGGGAGCATCTTCAGGAGGATGGCGGGCTGAACCGTCTGGCAGAGTACATGAATATGAGCCCCAAGTATTTGAGTGCCCGTTTCAAGCAAGTTACAGGTGAAAGCTTCGCCGACTACCAGACGCGTGTTCGCTTTGAGCGAGCCCGAGAACTGCTGCTGGACCCGAATCGCAAGGTGGCGGAGGTAGCGGAGGTTGTGGGATTCACAGATACCAACTATTTTAGCATTGCCTTTAAAAAGCATACCGGACTGACCCCGACGGAGTTTCGTAAAACATTTTTGTAAACGCGCTGTTAAAAAAATCATACCAAAACAAAGAGAGTCTGGAGTCGTTGGGTGGTCGGCTCTGGGCTCTCGGCGCATAATAGGCTTGTAAGGAGAAACCAGTTCAGGAAGGGGCCGGTTGATTTGCTGAAACGAAGGTTGCGGACATGGATGGCTCTCGTGATGACGGCGATGTTGACAGGACTGACGGCTTGCAGTGGTAACGCTGGCGAACCGGCTAATCCCAATGCGGTCGAACTCAAGTTCATGTACTGGGGAAGCAATGACGAGAAGCAGGCGATGGAAAAAATGATTCAAAGCTTTAATGCATCCCACCCGAACATCCGGGTGAAGGGCGAGCATGTCCCTGGTGACTACACGACGAAAATTAACACGTTAATGGCTGCCAATCAGCTTCCTGATATCGCCTACTTGGGCGATTCGCTCACGATGAAATGGGCAAGTGAAGGCAGACTCCTGGATTTATCCTCTTATTATGACGAATATCCCGAATTAAAAAACAAGCTCAAATCCTCCTATCTCTACAGCGAACCTGGCAAGTCTATCGGAAATTACACCGCATTGGAAGTGATGCAGTTATTTTACAACAAGGAGTTGTTTACAGAAGCAGGGGTACCCGTCCCTCCGGCTCATCCTCAAAAAGCGTGGACATGGGATGAATTTCTGGAAATTGCCAAAAAGCTGACCAAGGATCAGAACGGCAAGCATCCGGGAGACAGTGGATTTGATCCGAAAAATATTGTGCAATACGGCTTTGCCTTCGGCAATGACCGCAGCTCCTGGGGGCCGCTTTTAGCGAGCAACGGTGGAGGTTTGACTGACAAAACAGGCAAGAAGTACACCCTGAACAGTCCTGAGTCGGTGGAGGTTTTTCAGAAGCTGCAGGATCTGGTTTTCAAGGAGCATGTTTCTCCTGATTTGATCCAGCAGCAGGACATGCCGTCCAATACGATTCGGCTTCAGACAAGAAAGGTCGCCATGGTGGTTGACGGGACATGGTCCCTGCTCGATTTTTCGAACAACAAGCAGCTGCAATGGAGTATCGGCGTCCTACCGAAGCTAAAAGAGCCCAAAACGATGATCGTTGCGGGAGCCACGGTCATTTTCCAGAGCACCAAGCACCCGAAGGAAGCGCTCGAATTTTATTTGTACCATAACAATCCCGAAAAGGTGGATTTGTTCAAGTCCGGTCTTTGGATGCCTATCGAGGAAAAATATTATACCGATGAGCAGGCCATCCAGTCATGGACGAATAATGCCGCACATCCACCGGAATTTCAAAAGGCAGGCATTGAGTATGCCAGAGATTATGCGATTAAGCCGTCAACTTCGACCCTTCGCAACTGGCCTGATATCGGTTCCAAGCTGACCCCAGGGCTGGATCTGATCTGGACGAACAAGAAGACGCCGCAGCAGACGCTGGATGAACTGGAGCCCATCATTCAGCCATTGCTTCAAGGGGTATACCCGGATGAATAATGCGGCGGGACAGCTGCGAAAGGAGATCGGCCCATGAAGCGACCAAAATCAGGAATGATGCGTATGGAGCGAAACTGGGGTCTGCTATTCGCGCTTCCTGCCATCCTCGGATTAATGATATTTACAATTGGACCGATCGCGGCCTCGTTCGTATTCAGCTTAACCGATTGGACGATTGGTGGACAGATGACCTTTATCGGATTGGACAATTACCGAACTATTTTGACCGAGGATGCTACCTTTTCCCAATCCATGTTCGTGACCACATATTATGCACTGGGCAGCGTACCTCTAGGCTTGGCGGCAGCTTTTATCATTGCGCTGTTATTAAATCAAAAGGTGAAGGGTTTGTCGGTGTTCCGCACGATTTATTATTTACCTACCATTGTACCGAGTATTGCCAACACGATGCTGTGGCTATGGATGTTCAACCCGGATTTTGGTCTGTTAAATTCGCTGTTGGAGAGCGTTGGACTGCCGGGGAGCAAATGGATTTATGACGAGAACACTGCAATACCCTCGCTGATCATGATGAGCACCTGGGGGATCGGGAACACAGTCATTATCTTTTTGGCGGGACTTCAGTCGGTTCCCACCCATCTGTATGAAGCAGCTGAGGTAGACGGCGGCAATAGGTGGCACAAATTTTTTCACATTACCATTCCTTCGATGACACCAACCATTTTCTTCAATCTGGTCATGTCTTTAATCAGCACCTTTCAGGCCTTCAATCAGGCGTATGTCATGACCAACGGGGGACCTAACAATTCAACCCTGTTCTATGTGTTCTACTTGTGGCGTACGGCCTTTACGGAGACTAAAATCGGCTACGCCTCAGCGCTGGCCTGGATCTTATTTTTCGTCATCATGGTGCTAACGGTTCTGATTTTCTCCACATCCAAAAAGTGGGTCCACTATGAAGGAGGGGAACGTTCATGAATCAGGTCACTTCTTCTGTCAATCCTTCAGAAACACCACAACATCCGCTTCCACAGCCTGAACGCTCCCGAAGTCCTGCTACCGCCACCCGTTCCAAACCATTCCCAATCAGCCGTGTTGTACTGTATATCGTTTTAATTATAGGCAGTGTTTTAATGCTGTTGCCATTTGCATGGCTCATTCGTAGCTCTCTGATGGGGACATCGCAAATTTTCGTGTTCCCGCCAGAGTGGATACCCTCTCCTTTTCAATGGAGCAATTACCCGGAAGCGCTGACTTCAGTACCGTTCGGCAGGTATTTTATGAATACGTTCATGATTGAGGTATGTGTGCTGGCAGGAGTGATGTTGACCTCGATTATATCGGCGTTTACCTTTGCCCGCCTGCGCTGGCCTGGACGTAATCTGATTTTTTCCCTGCTGATCGGGTCGATGATGCTGCCTTACGCGGTGACGCTAATACCCACTTTCGTCATGTGGCGTGAGTTGGGCGGGCTGAATACATTTCTGCCGCTGATTGTTCCTGCATGGTTTGGTGGAGGGGCGTTTAACATCTTTTTGATGCGACAATTCATGCTGACGATTCCACGCGATTTGGACGAAGCGGCTTATATGGACGGAGGTACGCCTCTGACTGTACTATGGCGCGTCATTATTCCTTTATCTTCACCTGCATTGATCGTGATCGGAATATTTACATTTATTGATGTGTGGAACGATTTTTTGGGCCCGATTATTTACTTAAGTGACGAAAAGCATTTTACGCTAGCGCTGGGGCTAGCGACTTTTCGGGGATTGAACAATACCAACTGGCCTTACCTGATGGCGGCTTCCAGCACGATTTTGGCTCCCATCGTCCTGATATTTTTTATCGGTCAACGCTATTTTATCGAAGGCATCACATTAACAGGGATCAAAGGCTAAAAGGAAGCTGGGACGCGCTGATGTGCTTGAAAAAGAGACGGAGAATTGGGCACAGGACTTACGGGAATGCGGCAGCGAGAAGAGCATACATGTGTTCAAAGCAAGTGGAGAGAGTGTTCTAAGGCATATGCCCTGAAAAGAGATGTGGAATAAGGAGGCGTACGAGTGAAAGAGGAAGAGAGTCAAAAGACAAAACCGTTACAGGGTGTTCCAGGCAGACTGGCCCGGTTACGCTCGGAATTCCCGGCTCTAGGGATAGATGCACTGCTTATTACACATGGGCCTAATCGAAGATATATGACCGGATTTACAGGCTCCGCTGGAATTGCGCTTGTTACGCAGGAAGAGGCTTTTTTAGTGACGGATTTCCGCTATATGATGCAGGCAACAGATCAGGCAGTGGAATATTCAGTGATTCGGCATGAGGCGCAAATCTTCCAAACCGTGGCCGATCTCACAAGTAAATTGGGTGTCCACAGACTGGGTTTGGAGAGCAGGCATGTCTCACTTCAACAGTCGGGACAGCTTCAAGTCGAGCTGGGCTCGTTGGAGTACGTGCAAACGGAGGATGTCATTGAACGGCTGCGCGATGTGAAAGACGAAGAAGAGATTCGCACCATTAGCGAAGCTGCGCGTATTACCGATGCTGCCTTCACGGAGGTGCTGAATTGTATTAAGCCTGGAGTTACAGAGCGGCGGATTGCGGCGGAACTGGAATATCAGCTTCGGCTCGCAGGCGCGGAATCAGGCGGTTTTGCGTTCATTGTCGCTTCAGGTGAGCGTTCGGCGCTGCCGCACGGACTGGCCAGTGACAAGGAAATTGGTCAGAACGAGTTCGTCACAATGGATTTTGGCGCAAATGTGCGTGGTTATCTATCCGATATCACGCGTACCGTATTCGTAGGCCAGCCCTCAGAACGACATGAGAAATTGTATGCCATTGTGCTGGAGGCAAATATGAAGACGATTGCAGGGCTTCGCCCCGGCATAAGCGGTTGGGAGGGAGACAGTCTGGGGCGGGATGTGATTGCTTCTTACGGCTATGGGGAGCAGTTCGGTCACGGGCTGGGCCACGGTTTTGGTCTGGAAATTCACGAGCAGGTACGGCTGTCCCGCGAAAGTAAGTCGGTGCTCGTACCGGGTCACGTCATTACCGTGGAACCGGGAATTTATATCCCAGGCTTCGGCGGGGTTCGGATTGAGGACGATGTGCTGATCACAGATGACGGTGTCAAGGTACTGACCTCTTCGCCTAAGGAACTGCTTTTATTATAAAACGCAGTGGCGTTATAGGTAACTGTCCATAGTTTGCAAGTCATTCAAAAATGAGATGGAGGGGATCAAATGAACACGCATAAAAGACACACCAAAATATGGCTGACTGCGCTGGCGGCTTCTCTCATTGTGGCTTTGACACCAGCTATTCCGGGTCAACAGGCTTATGCCGAGGCGGAGTCGGATGTAAAAGTCATCGACATCTTTAGTCGGACGGTGAACGATTATGGTATAGATCTGGTTGATTGGCAAGGATATCTGGCGAACCCGTATGTGAAGCTAAAAGTGAAGCCGCCAGCGGATGCTGCTTTTCCGTTAACGGTTACGTTAAATGCGCAGGGCACGTCCCGGCTGATGATGGATCTGCCAAGTACGTTGTCAGCGCAAGGTGCAAGCAAAACGCTGACTTTTGCCAATGCACAGGAGGAAAAAGATTTTCGGCTAGCCATCCATCCTGACCGGATTGGAGGAAACGGTGAAATAGAGAACTATACGCTGTCTATGTCCGTTGCTGGAAATGATGGTCACACGACTACTCAGTCCATTCCAATTCGCGTGTTGGATCAGGACGATAATAAAGAGCCCACAGTCCCTCTCCATTTTGATTACCGCTTCGATACGATCATGCCTTATTTCAATGATGCGGCTACCAAAAAAGCCGCAGAGCTGGCGGTAAAGGACTGGTTCTATTTCTTTGATCTGGCTCCTTTCGATGAGGTTCCTGCCAACGCGGAGGTAAACCATCTGCCAGGAGACGACTGGCAAAATGAAATACAGGTGACAAATGATAAGCCCTACAAAGGCATGTGGGTGTTTATGAGAGGGCTGAACGGGCCTTATTCTACGGGCTTTCCAGCCACGAACGGCAATTATCATACACGTAACGGTGTGACCGTCCCGGGGAACCTGAACCGTTCCTATAGTTTGATTCTGGATTTCTATGATGATGCGATTCCATTCACATCCGTGGACGATGAAGAATGGTATCAATCCGATCTGTCCAAGGTGACGGATGTGCATGGGCTGATCATGCATGAATTCGGTCATGCGATTGTGTTCAGCGACACATTCCCGGGTGTCAAAGCATTGAAGGAAGCGGCGGGCAATGACCCGGATATTATGGATTATCAGCACAGACCAGCTGCATTGGACGACAGCTATCATCTCTCCGGAGAGCTTGCAGAAGTCGACCGATTGAGCGGTCAAAATGGAGGCTGGCGCCATCTGTTCCCGACCCAGCGCTGGATGAACACGAAGCTTTCGCTGCTGGTAGCAGAAAAAGCAGGCTGGCCGCTGCGTAAGGACCTGACTCCTTTCCTCGCGCCAGAAATCATGACGAAGGAATTGCCAGCACCTGTCAAAGGCAAAGCGTACACGGCCAAGCTGGAGGCCAAGGGAGGCGTTCCATTTTACGATTGGACGGTGACAGGCGGTCAACTGCCCGCAGGGTTCACACTGGACCGCTTTACAGGAACGATTAGCGGAACAGCAGGCAGCGGAGCAGGCAACAAGACGTATACGTTCACCGTACAGCTGCGGGATTATGATGAGCTGAGCAAGCCTGTGAAACAAAGCTTTACGCTCAAGCTGTAAAGAATACCTCACAAACAGATTAAAACGGTCGAAGGGAGGGAAGCGAATGAAACATGATGCCGCGGATCTGGTCATTGTAGGCGGCGGAATCATCGGTACAGCCATCGCTTATTATGCGGCTAAGTCCGGTATGAAGGTCGTGCTGGCTGAGCGAGGGGAGATTGCTGGAGGCACTTCGTCCCGTTGTGATGGAAATATATTGGCAATTGATAAAGAGCCCGGTTTTGACAGTCGAATGTCGTTGGTATCGCAGGAGCTGGTGGCAGAGCTGGCTAGGGAACTGGAGGATGAGTTTGAGTATCGTGCGCCTGGCAGTATTCTGGTCTGTGAAAACGATCAGGAGATGCAAGCGGCTGAGCAGTGGGTAGCCCGCCAGCAGCAGGAAGGACTTCCGTTTCGCATGCTGGATCAGCAGGATTTGCGAGAGGAATGGCCACATTTGGCCAAAGATTTGCCGGGCGGGCTGGAGTGTGCGACAGATTCCACTGTGAATCCGGTGTTGATGACGTATGCACTGGCCGAGGCCGCGCGTCGGATGGGAGCGAGGCTACTGCCCCGCACACCGATACAGTCCATCCTTCAGGACGAAAGGGGGAACGTCCGCGGGGTGGAGACGCCTAATGGCGTTATCCATGCAGGTGCAGTGGTATTGGCGGCAGGTGTATGGACACGCAGCATGGGTCATTCACTCGGTTTGGACCTTCCGATTATACCGCGTAAAGGACATATACTGGTGTCTGCTCGAATGCCTTCCATTGGCAACCGCAAGGTAATGGAGTTCGGCTATCTGATGAGCAAGTTTGGCGGTCAGCGGTGTGTGGATGAGCTTTATGAAAAATACGGTGTAGCGCTGGTATTCGAGCCAACCGCATCCCAAAACATTCTGATCGGCAGCAGCCGTCAGTTCGTCGATATGGACACACGTGTCGATCAGCAGGTGATTCGCTTAATCGCCCGCAGAGCCATTCGCTTTTTTCCTGCTTTAGCCAATGTACCGCTGATGCGGGCGTATACCGGCTTGCGTCCATGGACACCTGATCATTTGCCAATTGTATCAGCGATGGACGAAGTACCGGGGCTGTATATCGCTTCTGGCCATGAGGGGGATGGCATTAGTCTTGCGGCGGTTACGGGGAAGCTGGTGACCGAAATGGTACGCGGTGAATCCACTTGTATTCCAGTGGAGCCGCTGCGATATGACCGATTTGGGGAGGCTTTTACCAGCCACGAGGTTCATGGGGAGGTAACCGGATGAGTGTACTGAGCAGAATTACTACCATTGATACCCATACGGGAGGCAATCCGACGCGGACGGTTATTCACGGTGCGCCTAAGCTGGTAGGTCGTACGATGCTGGAAAAAATGACTTATATGGCAGCACATCATGACGATTTTCGCCGTCTGCTGATGTTCGAGCCGCGAGGGCATGAGGTGATGTCGGGCTGCATTTTAACAGAACCTTGTCATCCAGGTGCAGATATGGGTGTGGTCTTTATAGAGACTGGCGGCTATTTACCGATGTGCGGTCACGATACGATTGGAGTATGTACAGCGCTGATGGAAGGCGGGCTGATTGCTGCGGATAAAAAATCGATATTGCTGGACACTCCGGCAGGCCCGGTTCAAGTGCGGCTGGAGGTGGATGCGGGCAAGGTGCGACAAGTAACGTTCACAAACATCCCTTCTTTTGTGTACCGCCGTGAGGTTGAGGTCCAGGTAGAGGATATCGGTCAAGTCACGCTGGATATTGCGTATGGAGGCAACTTTTACGGCATTGTAGAGGCGGCTTCCATCGGTCTTGCACTGGAGCAGAGCAATGGGGCAAAAATTGTACGAACAGCAGTGCAGATTCGGGAGGCAGTGAATGCTGTTGTTGAGGTAGTACATCCTGAAAATCCGGTTATTCAAGGATTGACGCATATTGAATTTTATGGGGAGCCTGTGGCTCCACAGGCCGATTGCCGCAATGTCGTCGTCATCCCACCGGGAGGTATCGATCGTTCTCCTTGTGGCACAGGAACCTCGGCCAAGGTAGCGGTGCTGCACGCCAAGGGAAAACTGGGCTTAAATGAGCCGTTTGTACATGAAAGCATCACAGGTTCCATGTTTCGGGCTGAAATCGTGGGTGAGACGCAGATAGGTCCTTATCCGGCAGTCATTCCACAAATTACAGGTTCGGCTTGGGTGACGGGACATCATCAATTTGTGTTGGACCCCGAGGACCCGCTTAAAGAAGGTTTTTTGCTGATGTGAGCATTTTGCATCATTCCCGAATGCTGAGTATGAAAATAAAGATGGGAAAGGGTTGGTGAGCATATGGCACGTTTTGAAGGTGTATATGTGGCCTTGGTTACACCGTTCACGGCAGAGCTGGAGGTAGACCATAAGCGTCTGATCGAGCTGTGCGAGCATCTGATTGCAAGCGGCATTAGCGGACTGGTTCCTACGGGATCGCTGGGAGAATATGCGGCTTTGTCCCCGGAGGAACGGTCGCAGGTTGTGCATACCGTAATTGACGCTGCGGCAGGGCGTGTCCCGGTTGTTGTCGGTTCGGCGGCTCCGTCCACCAAACAGGCGGTGCATTGGATTCAGCATGCGAAGGATGCCGGGGCTGCGGGTGTTATGGCACTGCCGCCCATTAATTACAATCCACTGCCTCACGAGGTAACGGCCCATTATGAAGCATTATCGGAGGTGGGCTTGCCGATCATTGCGTATAACAACCCCCATGATTACAAGGTTGACTTGACTCCAGATATTCTTGCGGACTTGTCGCGAATTGAAAATATCGTAGCAGTCAAGGAATTTTCCGGTGATGTACGGCGTATTCACGCTATTTTGGACCAGACGGAGCTGGAGGTCATGGTTGGAGTGGATAATCTGGCAATGGAGGGGGCATTGTTCGGCGCGACAGGCTGGATTTCGGGAGTACCGAATGCGCTGCCCAAGGAAGGGGTGGAGCTGTTCCGGCTTGCGCAGGCGGGAAATATGGCGGAAGCGTCCGCGTTGTATCGCAGGCTGCTGCCGCTGTTCCACTATGATGCCAGCCCACAATTGGTACAGTCCATCAAATATATGATGGAGCTGGCTGGATTTCCGGTCGGCCCGACACGTCCGCCTAGACTTGCGTTGCCGCAGGCGGATTATGACCGGATTCGCGAAGCTTTTGAGGTGGCAGTTCGTCCGAGCGGGGTTTCATCCTGAATGGAGGTGAAGACGATGGAGAGCCGAAATTGGATCGGCGGTGAGTGGCTGAGCCCTTCCGGCGAGGAAATGGTGGTTCACAATCCTTCGTCCTTGAAGGAGGAGGTCGGAGTCGTCCATTTTTCAGAAACGGGCGATATTACACAGGCCGGGGACGCGGCACGGCTGGCTCAGGCGGGCTGGGCTGCTTTAAGTCCCGCAGCTCGGGGAGTTTATCTGTTCAAAGCAGCCGGGTTACTAGAGGCAGTATTACCTGAATTGGCTGAGCTGGCTAGCCGTGAGATGGGCAAGCCGATTACCGAGATGCGCGGAGAGGTCATGCGAGGTGTCCATCTGCTCCGGTACTATGCGGCAGAGGGCGTACGTTCCATCGGTACAGTCATTCCTTCGAATGAGCCGGGAGTGCTGCAATATACGAAGCGCATTCCGCTGGGTGTAACGGCTGTTATTACGCCATGGAATTTTCCGGTAGCCATTCCGCTGTGGAAAATCGCCCCTGCACTCCTGTGCGGAAACACGGTCATCTGGAAGCCTGCCGAACATGCTTCATTAACCGCAGTACGGGTCGCCGAGCTATTCGAGGCGGTGCAGCTTCCGCCCGGGGTACTGAACCTCGTCATTGGGCAGGGTAGCCGTATTGGCGATGCCTTACTGGAGCATCCGGTACTGGATGCGGTCAGCTTCACGGGTTCTACCGCTACAGGTTTGGGCATTGCGGGACGGTGCGCACGCCGTAATATCAAGTACCAGACCGAGATGGGTGGTAAAAATGCCGCTGTAGTGCTGAAGGACGCGGATGTGGCGCAAGCAGTAGCGATGATTGTTAGCGGAGCTTTCCGTTCAGCCGGGCAAAAATGCACGGCCACCAGCCGGGTAATTGTGGAACAGCCTGTCTATGAGACGTTCACGGAAGCCTTACGCCAAGCGGTGGAAAAAATACAGATCGCTCCGGCGCTTGACCCTGGTGCGTATCTTGGACCTGTAGCATCCGCAGGTCAGTATGAGAAGGTTATGTCCTATGTATCACTCGCCCGCCGGGAAGCTCACATTTTGGCCGAAGGTGGAGCCACCGCCGGGACGGAGAACGGGTATTATGTGCGCCCACTGATGGCGACTGGACTGAATTCGTCCCATCCTTTGATTCAGGAGGAGATTTTTGGACCTGTGATGGGGGTCGTGCAGGCGGACGACTTTGAGGATGCGATTCGACTGTGCAATGATTCTATTTATGGATTAAGCGCCTCTCTATTCACCCGCGATTTGCGGCTGGCTCACCGGTTTCTGGATGAGGCGAACGCCGGTATGGTCCGGGTTAATCAGGAGACGGCTGGTGTTGAATACCAGGCTCCGTTCGGCGGTCTGAAGCAATCCAGCTCACATACCCGGGAACAGGGCCAGGCGGCGCTGGATTTTTATTCAGCGATTAAAACCTGCGCGATCAGCTATGAGTAAGCGGGCGACGGGACGAAGTGAGACGGTTGGGAGCGCATCAGGTCATTTGCTCGTATGTCGCTGTGAAGAAGTGAGTATCGCACAGATGGAGCAGGCTTGCCGCATGGGCGTGGACACCGTGCGACAGCTTAAAATGGCTACGCGGGTGACGATGGGGGCATGTCAGGGCAGGGTATGCCGACAATTGGTAGAGTCATGGTTTTACAGTCAGTATCCTGCTGCCCGCCGGGAGGCGGAGCTGTTATCGCAAAGGCCTCCCGTACGTCCCGTAACGTTCGGGCAGCTGGCAGAGGGAGGTTCTTTATGAGCCGCATGCGTATTGTAAATCACCCTATTTTGGGGCCAAAGCCGGAGCGGCGGCAGGTATCTTTTATTTTTGACGGTCGTCCCATGCAGGGATTGGCTGGAGAGCCATTGGCAGCAGCACTGCTGGCCAGCGGCGTCCGTTTGCTGAGAAGGCATGAAGAATCCGGTACGGCCAGAGGTGTATACTGCGCCATTGGGCATTGTAACGAATGCCGCCTGACGGTTCATCCGTTCGGTACCGTCCGTTCCTGCCTGACCAAGCTGGAGGAAGGCATGGTGGTGGAAACCGGACGGCAGCTTTCGAATGAAATCACAGGGAGAATTGTGACATGAATGAAATGGCGCATCTCATCGTCATTGGGGCGGGTCCCGCCGGATTGTCCGCAGCGGTATCGGCTGCTGAGCTAGGATTGCCAGTCACGGTACTGGATGAGTTTACAGAGCCGGGTGGACGCATGCCCGGGCAATATCATGAGGAAGGCAGTCAAGGCTGGTGGGTTGGAAAACACGTTTCGGATGAGCTGATTACCCGTTGCAGGGAACTTGGGGTGGACATTCGCTGCGGCGTTTCCGTACATGGTATGGAATATACAACGACGTGGGAAATTTCCACTTCCTGTGGATTGTTCACTGCGGATTACGTATTGCTAGCGACTGGAGCTGCCGAAATTCCCGTTCCGCTGGATGGTTGGACGCTGCCCGGCGTAATGTCCATCGGGGCCGCGCAGGTGATGACCAACGTTCATTATGTCAAACCGGGAGAACGCGGCATCATAGTAGGCATGAACGTATTGTCGATGGCGATTGCTCGCGAGCTGTCCGTCGCCGGAGTGAAGGTGGCGGCGATTACACTGCCGTGCGCTAATCCGCTGGCTGGTGCGGCGGCAGATCCGACAGCCTCCGCGAAGCTGCTGCTTCAGCTGTCCGGGCTTGCTCCTGCCGCCTGGATGCGTGTAGGCGGCAGGCTGGCAGCTGCGATGCGGATGGAGAAACTCATCGCGTGCTGCTATCCCCACAGAGGCTTCCGTCTGTGGGATATCCCGATCCGTTTGCGGACGGCGGTGCTGTCCGTCAACGGGCAGGACCGGGTCGAATCCGTGACCCTGGTCCACGTTAAACCGGACGGCTCGCCTATTCCCGGCAGCGAGCGCGTCGAACCCGCCGACTTCGTGGCGCTGAGCGGCGGCTTGTACCCGCTCGCTGAGCTGGCGGCGGTAGCCGGGTGCAAATTCGTGTACAGCCCTGAGCTAGGCGGGCATGTTCCACTGCATGGTGAGCGAATGGAAACCACGCTCAAAGGGCTGTACGTTGCCGGCAATATTACCGGCATCGAAAGCGGGCTGGTCGCGATGGCCCAAGGTCGACTAGCCGCCGCTTCCATGCTCCATGCCGCTGGACTCGGCGGAGCAGGCGGGGAACAGCGGATACAGGAGGCGATCCGTGAGGTCCATTTTGCACGGAAGCATGCGCTGATTCAGTTTCATCCCGGCATTACAGAGGCGAGAACGCAGCTGTACCAGCAGTGGGGGCAAACCTCTGGCAGTGGCGCGTAACGGCTCGTTGTGTTTGATATGCGTTTTTTTATCCTAAACTCGCCTTAAAGGAGGAACGGAAAGTGACTCTTAAAGCAAAAGCCCATATGAAAGCAAGGCCGTTTGCACTGAACGAGGTAGTATTGGCTGAAGGTCCCTTCAAACAGGCAATGGAGCTGAACCGATCTTATCTGTTGGAGCTTCAACCAGACCGCCTGCTGGCGCGTTTTCGGGAATATGCCGGACTTACGCCCAAAGCACCCCAATATGAAGGCTGGGAAGCGATGACTATTTCCGGTCATACACTGGGACATTATTTGTCCGCTTGCTCCATGATGTATGCTTCAACGGGCGATGAGCGTTTTAAAGAAATTGCACATTACATTACGGATGAACTAGACGTTTGTCAGGCGGCGCATGGTGACGGATATGTATCCGGTATTCCAGGGGGGAAGGAACTTTTTGAAGAGGTGTCTGCCGGAAATATTCGCTCGAGGGGCTTTGACCTGAACGGTGCCTGGGCACCCTTGTATACACTGCACAAGTTATTCGCTGGCCTGCGGGATGCGTACCATTTGACAGGCTGTGATAAGGCATTAGATGTAGAGCGTAAGCTGGCGGACTGGCTCGAAGGAATTATGAAGCCGATGAGCGATGAGCAGATGCAGCAGATGATGTTTTGCGAATATGGAGGCATGAATGAGGTATTGGCCGATTTGTATGCGGATACCGGGGAAGAGCGCTACTTGTGGCTGGCTGAGTGCTTCTGGCACAAGCTGGTGCTGGACCCGCTTAGCTCGCAGGAAGACTGTTTGCAGGGTATCCACGCCAATACACAGATTCCGAAGCTGATCGGGCTTGCCAAGGAATATGAGCTGACCAATGATACGAAACGCCGGGCAACGGTGGAGTTTTTTTGGGAGCGGGTGGTGGATCATCATTCGTATGTTATTGGCGGGAATAGCTTTGGAGAATATTTTGGAGCGCCAGATGGCTTGAATGATCGCATCGGGCCTCATACGACGGAGACATGCAACACCTATAACATGCTTAAGCTGACCAATCATCTGTTTCAATGGAATGTTTCCGCCAAGGAAGCAGACTTTTATGAGCGAGGTCTATTCAATCATATTTTGGCCTCGCAGGACCCGGTTCACGGGGGCGTAACATATTTTTTGTCGCTGGCGATGGGCGGGCACAAGCATTTTGAAAGCAAATTTGACGATTTTACGTGCTGTGTCGGCACAGGAATGGAAAACCATGCGAGCTACGGCAGCGGCATTTATTTTCACGATCACGATAAGCTGTATGTCAATCAGTTCATTGCCTCCACGCTGGAATGGAAGGACAGAGGCGTTACGCTAAAACAAAACACTTCCTATCCAGATACGGATCATACGACGCTGGAGATTCAATGCGATCAACCTGCCTCATTTATGCTACTCATCCGCTATCCATATTGGGCTGAAAAAGGAATTACTATTCGTGTAAATGGCAAGGAACAATCGGTTGTATCGGAACCGGGCAGCTTTGTCTCCATCGCCAGAACGTGGATTGACGGTGATGTTGTAGAGGTGACGATTCCGATGTCGCTGAGACTGGAGCAGATGCCGGATAACCCGGATCGGGCAGCTGTCATGTATGGACCGCTGGTGCTGGCAGGCGACCTGGGACCCTTAGAAGATCCTAAAGCCAAGGATTTCCTGTACACACCGGTATTCATCCCCCAAACGGAAAAGCTGGATGCCTGGATTCAGCCCGTGGAGGGCAAGACCAATACGTTTCGTACCTTGAATGCAGGGCATCCCCGGGATGTGGAATTGTCTCCTCTGTATAAAATGCATGACCGTACGTATTCCGTATACTGGGACATTTTTACCAAGGAAGCGTGGCAGGAGGCGGAACAGGAATACACAGCGGCACGCGAAAAGCTGGCGATTCTGGAGCAGTGTACGATTGACTTTGCCCAACCCGGAGAAATGCAGCCGGAGCGGGATCATAACTTCCAGGGAGATGCTTCGACTCGCACCGGATATGTGAATAACCGACCTTACCGGAATGCGGGAATTGATGGCTGGTTTTCTTTTGATTTAAATACAGATCCATCTGCTCCGATGCTGTTGGTCATTACCTACACAGCTACACTGGAAATGCCTAACTGCGGTTTTGATATTTTGATTAACGGTCATCCGCTTGAGCATTTTAGTGAAGGCTTTGATGAGGCCGATAAGTTTTACAACGTTAATGCCGCTATTCCGGCTGCATATCTGGAGGGGAAGGATCAAGCGACGGTGACCTTCAAGGCCAAGCCGGGACAGCGTATTCGCAGATTGTTTGGGCTGAGGATGGTCAACAAGGACGTGTATGAGCAACTCTATCAAGCTGGAAGTTCAGGTATACATGAATGATCTTTGAAATGTTTCGTGAGAGAAAAGTAACGTTTGATTTTTAGTCCGGTATGATTTATGATGTAAGAAATAATGGATGATGCTGGAATAATCCATATGGTGGTATAACTGATATATTCATAGTTTTTTTTGCGCGTGAAGCACACGGGCTGTTTCTTCCTTCATAGGGGAGAGGCAGCCCTTTTTTGTTGGGATTTTCAGAAATATAACTTTTTTAAGAGACAGTTCTATGATTTAGGGGGAGGGATTGCTCAATAGAGTCTATTTTTTGGAATACTTTATATTAGAAGTTTTTCTTATAGATTTTGTAATAGGGAAACCCTATAATATATAAGTTGTATCCAGTATTTTCCGAAAGTGGGGATGCGATAAGTTTATGAGATTAGAGATGATATACATAGTTTAAAGTTTAAGCTGACAAAGGGGATAGAGAGATGAGTATGAAAAAATGGATGTTGAGTTTGACCGTAGTCACGTTGCTATGGGGCGCGACAAGTACGATTCCAACCACGGAGGCAGCAAGCAGCACCAAACCCATTGAAGTCTTGTTAAACGCGAAAAAAATACAGTTTCCAGATGCTAAACCTTTTCAGGATAGTAACGATTATGTGATGGTTCCCATTCGTTTTGTATCCGAAGCGCTAGGGGCTAAGGTAGGCTGGGAGAAAACAGGCGGTCAATTGGCTGTGTCGATTAAAAATGATGCACATGCTGTTAACATGACAGTGGGTCAAAACACCGCTACCGTGGATGGGCAGACCAAAACGTATGAAACGAAGATTATTTTGAAGCAAAACCGTACTTTTGTGCCGCTGCGGTTGGTAAGTGAGGGTCTGGGGCAAACGGTGGAGTGGGATAAGGTCAGCCGCTGGGTCTGGATTGGGAAGAAGGAAATTGCTGCGCTGGAGGATACAGGGCATCAGGCGGTGAGTATCGAGCCGTATAAGAAGGCGATTAACACTATACCGAACCTCATTAACAATATTACAGGTAAGCCATATGATAAAGTAGTACTCTTTAAACAGTCTGACTTGCCTATCAAGTTACTGCATGATATTTACTCTGTCGAGCCGTACACGTCTCCAAAGGGTGTGCCTTATCTGAGAATTAGAGTAAAGACCAATTCCACTGCAGGGAGTATTTTCTTCCTGACCAAGAACAAGGATACACGCCTGCGTTCTCCATTGAGAGAGATTACCCAAGATAACGGAGACGGTACAAAGATGATATACTACCCAATTTATTCATCTGGTGATGAACTCTTTCAGGGTATAAAAAACTATAAATCCTTTAAACTGCAAGACATTGAATTCATTGCATTTGACCTTGCATCAACGGAATACATCCCGATGATGGTCAACCCGTGGAAGGGTAACTAAATCTATGAACAAAGCGAAACAAATTCTGGCCGTATTGCTGGTGGGGGTACTGCTACTGTTGCAGCTCCCACCTTTTTCTTTTCTCACAAATAAGGCAGTAGCAGATACGGAAATTACACCGTTGTCCTACTTTGCAGACAAGAATGACCGTTACTTTGTCGGCATGATGTACTTCGACATGTGGAAGAATACCGCTGGGACTTGGGTCACTGATGGTGGTAAACAGCCAGACAAGGACATGCAGGGTGAAGCCAAGTTCACCTACAAATTTAATTTTCCAGGCCGTAAGATTAAGAAGGTAACAGCTCGCTTGTATACAGCGGAAGACTATGTGAGTCATGGCGAATACTTTCTTAAATCCCGAGCTGATAATTATATGGATTATGCACGTGCCATGAGTAAAGGCACAGATAACGAGAAGGATATCCTTCCCTTTGAGAAACAGGGGATTGGAACGGATACCACCATCATTCCGATTACTGTAAATATAAGACTGAATGCGATGGTTCGAGCTGAGAATATCAAGGAACAGAGCTGCCCCACGTGTGCCAAAGAGGTAGAAGCCTGGCGTATCTACCAGCCTATCCTATTCAAGATTGAACTGGAGAGTGGTCTGATCGTCAAGCATTTTACCATTGATGGAAAATCGCTTAACAACGTTTTTACACCAATAGAAGATGAACTAAAAGCTGATCAACTGTATGATTTTACTCCGCCAACCAACCCGAAATATGAGTATGTGGGTTATAAGAAAAGCACGACCGATAAACCGCCAAGCGGAGATATTTTACCGGGAATTGTACCCGGATTTACCTATGACGGTTCTTTTGAGCAGTTTACCGCTTATTTGTATTACAAAGAAGCTCAGGGCTGTCCTAAGCCTGGAGAAAGCCAAGAGGGGGCACCCTCAGATTGCCAAGATAATGAACAGCCAACAAAAGGTGTTGTCTGCTCCCGCCCCGTTCCAGGTCTGCGCTTGGAAACTGCCGAATTGGACCCGACAGTATCTGCTGTTATCAAAGCGGACCAGCGTGGTCGGGAACGATTTGACGTATCCAAAGGTATTCCTACATCTGAAAGCCTATACGGTCATGTGCAAGCGAAGAGATACCTTTTTCAACATAAGTTTGTGAACATGACAGGCCAGTGTACATATACAGTGAATGTAAAACGGGAATATCGGTTGACCTGGCGGCCTAAGAAAAAATCTCGGCGGAGTGAGACGGTGAAGCGAACCTATACTTACCAAATCGTTCGTCCGTACTCATATTGGAAGATAGATAATTTGGAGGTGTATGGCATCAAGGAGGCTGCGCTCCGAAATTATGCGTTACCTAATGAAACAATCACCCTGCGTCCGCAATCCTATACACCTCCTTCCTATGTTGCAGCGACTCAGGGCTATTTTTATCCGCCCCCTGCACCCGGGACAGTGGATGGCGGCAGCCGTAGCAAAAATGGTGGCAGCAGCAAGCCAAGTGTGCCTGATGACCGCAGTGCACTGAAATCCAAGGCAGAGGGGGCCGTTAAGGAAATCGAAGTGGAGAACGATACTCTGACCTTTGAAAATAAAATCATTATGAATCCGGAGCGCGTCAAGGTGAATGGCCCTAAGCCAGGCGTTATACCCTCTTCCGGAGCGATTGGGCCGGATGTGCTGTACAGTCCGAATCATGTGATTGATAAACATAAGGTAAATAAACCCAATACGCCCAGCAGCGGTGACATCAATTACGCTATTCTCAAGGGAAATATCAATGGAGGTGCGGATAAAACGTTCCCGATACAGGGAATTAATACAGTGACTGTCCACACTCCCGTAGTGAATCTGTCTAGTGTGTCGGACGATGCTGCTCATAATCAGAAAACCCAACCTACGAAGGGACGATCCGCGCTTATTTTGGAGCGCCCTTTCCGGTTGACGATCTCGACAGCAGGCCCACATTTGAACATTCCCGGCTATGGTGATCGGGAGTATGCCAAATATGTACGAACCAAGCAGGTGCGATTTCCGTTCGATGTGTACGACAAAGGAAAGACACTATTTTATCCACGAGGTACCTGGATCGACATTCCGGTGCTGCAACTGGAGACAGACTTTTATTTGCCCGTATGGGTGGATGAAGGCAACTATACAGTAGAGTTCCGTACCATTGCCGAAAATGCACCGGACGGATTCACCGAACAGCGCCATGCCAACACGGATATCGCCCATCATGTAGCCAATGATGTGGTGAATATTGAGGTCATCGGACGGATGTACGATTTTCATATCACGGATATTGCTGATTACCATTGGGAGCGGGTGTTTCGGCAGCGAAAAGGAAGCCCGATGCATAGCGGCCTGTCCTATTGGACGGGGCTTGGCAATATTGACGGGTTGCCTAGAGGGAACCCGGAGCCATTCACCTTGCCCGTTCGCCCCGGCAGTCACCCATATGAAGGTTATGCAAATGTGGCGGTCAAAACAGGTTATCATTTCAAGTTTGACCTCAAAACCAAAGGGAATATGTTTAGCGCCAAGGACGGTATTCGCATTACGCCATCGTTCTATTGGGTGAGCAAAGATGGGCGACAGCGGGAAGAGGTGGATCTGTATACACATTCCGGCAGTCGAAAATTTATCCGTTTGGGATCGGCGGAGGACCGTGAAAAGCGATATGTTATTTTGAATGAACGGCTACGCAATGTGCCGATGGAGGAAATGCAGGACGCGGCAGCCTACCAATACAAGCATGAGCTGAGTGAAGCACAGCAAAGCCAGTTGACACTGGAACGTTATGTTTCCCTGTATGCCCACCGTATTGCACGCAGCAAGACCTGGATTGGACGTTACGACTGGCTGGTGCTGCCTGCGGCTGTGCGTACCTTGATTGGTCCGAAGACAGACCTGCCCAATGGGGTCAACGTGGATCGCGCTAATGCCTCGATTCAGCGCTGGTATGGCGAATATAGCCTGCCTGCTGATGTTTACGCAGTCACCAAAGGCACGGATTTGCGCGAGGTCAGTCGCCGTCAGGAGCTAAACGAGCATACAGATATATTCAAGAAAACGGGTTTTATCGTCGTCCGCTTTAATGTGGAGTCACTGCGTCAGGGGGACGCTGAGCATCCGCATTTACAGTATATAAATGGTCCGCTATTGAACCAGTGGCAACTGGAGGGTTACCGCCGAGAGATTAAAGACCCTTACGGGCATATCTTTCATTTACAGGACGGGGATGTAGTATTTTATCATACGGATCAGTCCAGTCGGGACGATTTCAGTTCATTTGTCCCTCACTAGCTTGCAGTAATCAAGATGAATCCTAATCCATAGCTAGCGCGAAAAATACGAAAACAGACAATGGGAACAATCCACTGTCTGTTTTTTTATATTTCCTTTTGAGTTTATGCGAATATGATTTTGCCTACTTCCTCTGCCTTCATGGGGAGTTTGGCGGTGTCGGGTATTCCATATCAGAAATGGGTTCGCTTCTTTTGGCCGTTACTGGCCATCTGATTCGTACTGGGTGCAGTATTCGTGGTTGTAGCTCAAATTATTGGATATCACTAGAGTATAAAAGTGAGATTAGACATGTATTCAGCCCTTAGCATGCCGTTTTCATACAGGCTTGGTGAGCGCTGTTTTATTTGGAATGAGTAAACAACACGGATTTGTGTAGAGAAATCCTCGGATATTTAAACGCGTTTGGGGGAACGGCAAAACTATAATAGTAAGGAAATTTAATTTATGTAAGCGCAATCATTTCAGGTATTTGCTTGTCATTACAATACAATTGAGGAGGACGACCTGGATGGCTCAAGGGAAAGGCGCATGGCGAAAGGGAAGCTTGACCGCCGCGTTGGCAGCGATGCTGGCGATGACGGGGACGACTGGAGGAGTGGCTGCGGAAGACTTATCCGAACCCACACTGCAGGCGGAATCAGCAATCGCAGTTGAACAGAACCGTAGCGGCAGCATTCAGCTGGAAAAGCTGGATCGCGGACTGGTAGCTGCGGTGACGCAGGAGGGGGTATTTTTAAGCTGGCGGTTATTGGCTCAAGAAGTGAACGGTTACGGTTCAACGGGGCTGACAGGAGCGGACTTTAACGTATATCGTGACGGTAAGAAGATCGCGACGGTGACCGACAGTACCAACTATGTGGATAAGGAAGGGAATGGGAAATCGGTATACAGAGTAGCTTCAGTCGTTAATGGACGGGAAAAGGATCGTAGCGCCAAAGTGAAGCCATGGCAACAGGGTTACTATGAACTTCCTCTCCAAAAGCCTGCCGATGGCGTAACACCCGCAGGTGAATCCTATACTTATTTGGCCAACGATATGAGTGTGGGGGATGTGGATGGTGACGGGCAATATGAATTTTTTGTAAAATGGGACCCGTCGAACTCCAAAGATGTATCTCAGAAGGGGTATACCGGAAATACGTATGTTGATGCGTATACGGCCGAAGGCAAGCTGTTGTATCGGATCGACTTGGGCGTGAATATTCGATCAGGTGCGCATTATACACAGATGATGGTGTACGATTTTGACGGCGATGGTAAAGCCGAGCTGATGTTCAAGACGGCTCCAGGGACCAAAACGATTTCTTTTGATAAGAAGGGCAAGCCGAAAAAAGAAAAGTATATTACTCTGCCACGTGAGGATCGCAAAGCAGGGATTACACATGAGGACGATTACCGTTTGAGCCGCTCGGATTATTATGAGCATGTGGTGAACATGTTCATGAACTGGACGAAACATGAAGAAGTGGTCAAGGGACAATGGCCTGCTACGCTGGAGGAATGCTTT
The DNA here is from genome assembly GCF_002894905.1 of Paenibacillus sp. F4. Lineage (NCBI taxonomy): Bacteria > Bacillati > Bacillota > Bacilli > Caryophanales > Paenibacillaceae > Paenibacillus > Paenibacillus sp. F4. Next base: position 301,023 of record NZ_POVS01000014.1, on the reverse strand, counting down.
GGCATCGCTCCGAAGTACAGTTATCCGTTATCCCGAAAGGATGCGGAAAGCCTGACAGACTACTTTATGGATGTATATGCACCATCACGGAGCGACAAAAACAAGCTGAGAGAGTTCGAGGGCTTTATTGTCGATGGACCGGAGTATTTGACGATTTTCAAGGGGAAAACGGGTGCTGAGCTGGATACCATCCGCTATGAGCCGGAGCGTCATGACGATGGCCTCATGTGGGGCGACTACGCTATGGCCCGAATTGAACCCGCCAACCGTGTAGACCGCTTCCTGGCAGGTGTGGCTTACCTGGACGGACGCAAGCCGTACGCCGTATTTGCACGCGGCTATTATACGCGTTCCACCTTGGCCACCTACACATGGGATGGCCGCCATCTCCAAAAACATTGGATGGTGGACAGTGGCTGGACACCAATGACCAATCCATTTAACGATAGTCCGCACGGGCGTGATGGAACGGACCCGAAATTTGGCACCTTGACCACACAGGGAGCGCATTCTTTGAGCGTGGTGGATGTGGACGGTGACGGCAAGGATGAAATCGTATACGGTTCCGCCACGATTGACCATGATGGCAGCCTGTTGTACAGCTCATTTGATGTCATGCCTCCTGAAAGCGCAACTCCGGGTCAAACCGCCAGATTGGGACATGGCGATGCGCTGCATGTAACCGATATTGACCCGGATCGCCCCGGCAAAGAAATCTTTATGGTACATGAAGGTGGCACCTACGCTCCATATGGCTATTCTTTGCGGGATGCCAAAACAGGTGAAATCATTTACGGCGCATATTCCGGCAAGGATACAGGTCGGGGAATGGTCGGTGACATAGACCCGGATCAGCGAGGTCTGGAGACGTGGGCCATAGGCCTGTGGACCGCAGCGGGGAAACAGCTGGATACGAAGATGCCGGGTACCAATATGAGTATCAAATGGGCAGCTGATATGACCACACAAATCGTAAACGGCGCAATTGATGTAACCCCAACCATTGAGGATTGGAAACGAGGTACATTGTTGACCGCTACTGGAACCAAAACGAACAACTATACGAAAGGAACTCCATCGCTGGTAGCCGACATTTTCGGAGATTGGCGGGAGGAAATGCTCGTCCGCACAGCGGACAGCTCAGCAATCCGTATCTATCTGAGCACAGAGCCTACGACGCATAAATTGTACACGTTAATGCATGATCCGCAATATCGCACGGATGTGGCGCGTCAAAATACTGGGTATAATCAACCTTCCTATACGAGCTTTTACTTTGGGTCCGATATGGACTGGGCGAATGTGCCGATTCCCAAGCTCTACACGCCAAAAGCCTTGATGGAGGAAGACAACAGTGATGAGGTGGATGAAGTAGAGACAGCAGAGGTAGATGAAAAAGAAGTCGATGGAACGAAAGTCGATGGGACGGAAATAGATGTGAAGGAAATAGAGGGAGAGCCAGTAGTTCCTGTAGTTCCAGCAAAGGATTTATAAACCACTAGATGAAGACTAAGATTCTATTTCCGCGTATAAATTAGTTAATGGATTTAGAAAAAAGGCAAGCCTCTGAATTTTAGAGGCTTGCCTTTTGTGTTCTTAGAGCTTTCACAGCAGAGATGGCTCTATCCAAGGTCTGTATTGGTGGTTAGAAAAGCCTTAATAGTGAGGGAAACGCTGAAAGCAGCGGAGAGGACGGAACGATTGAGAAAAAGCGTCAGCGGCCGCCTTTGTATCCGGATTTTTACCACTGAGCTATTCAATAAAATCCAGATACAACAGCGATTGGAGCAACGTTCCGTTCGCGGAGCGTCGTAAGAACACCTCTTTTACTCTCACCTTCTATCGCAATGTCGGAGTCGATTCTCTAAATATCGGCTCTGTTCTGATATGCGTGATCTGATAAGGTCGGGAAGGATCTTTGACCCGCGCCAATAGCATCTCAGCCGCCGTAATGCCCATTTCGTTGTTGTAGATATGCACGGTGGATAAATGAGGTTCCACAATCCGGGATTCAGGAGCGTTATCAAACCCAAACACGGCAATATCGTCAGGAATTTTCAAGTTTTTATTTTTGAGCGCTTTCATGACACTGACGGCAATAAAATCATTGGCGCACACGAACGCAGAAGGTAACACGCTCATGCCGTCCAATTGTTTATCCATCCAATCCGACTCGGAGAAAAAATTTCGGTCTTGATCGACAATGCAGCAAGATAAATCCACATTTAGACCTGCTTCGATTAAAGCTCTGTTATATCCAACCCACCGCTCGTTGAAGCTTTTGCAATGCTTATAATCCCCAGCAAAACCGATCCGCGTAAATCCACGACGAATCAGGCTTTTGGTGACAGAATAAATGCTATGTTCATTTTCCATCAACAATAAATCCGCTTTCAAATCAGGGTAAAAAATGTCCACAGAACAATCAATAAAGATCGTGGGCAGTCCCAAATCCGTAATAAGCTCACTATATTGTGGATCAAACATTTCAATACAAATAATTCCATCCACCTTGGAGGCTTCAAAATTATTAGGAAGCGTTCCTGCATGGATTTCATTTTCCCGCACAATATGAATCGACAGATTATACCCTTCTGCGCTTATTCTTTTCTCCAAACCACTGATGAGTAAGGAGCCAAAATGTGAGCTGTTCGGCAGATTGCATGTGACCAGGGCAATGTTACCTTGATTTTTCGGGATGATACTCTCCGTTTCCACATAGGCAAATTGCTTATATTTAAGTTCTATCGCTTTTTTAATGACCTTGTTCCGAGTATCAACCGGGATGCTATCATTACCGTTAATTGCTTTGGACGCGGTATTTCGGGAGATTCCCAAAGCGTCGGCAATGTCTTGAATAGTGACTTTTTCTTTCTTCATAGACAGGTTCCACCTTCAATAAAAAATGGATTGCCTGAGAGGTACAATTTCCTCTTACGGCTCTCCGTTCAGACCTTAAATGTATAATAGTTCGCATAAAACAGCAATGTTTACCTTATAAATGAACAAATAATATTTACATTTGTAAGGTTTATTTGATAACTTATATTTAACTCCATCGGATCGAAAAATGAATTTGAATTCAATCTTATACAAGCTGGACAAAAAAGTGCGCATGAGAAACAGAGAGGACAGATCCATGCTGTATAAGTAAAGCGGTCATTGTTAATGGGTAACTTTCAAAGTTGGAGTATATACTATGACTGTTATCATTTCTTCTTGCAAAAGCATAATTTATTAATGCTATATTTAGTCAAATGTAAATGAATTTTTTTGCAAAAATAATTGACGAATGACATTTCGATTTGGTAAATTGAAAATTGAAAATGTAAGCCTTTTCAAATTTGTTGTACATACGATTTATTACAGATTGGGGGGATTGCGAGTATCAGAAGAACAGGAGACGCTCGTCGGCTATGCTTCCGAAACACAGGAAGTATATGTAGACGGGACAAGGTCAGGCTGTTCGGATTTTCATGAGGAATTTGCAGGGAGACACGCTTTCCCACTGGAAACGGCAGAAAACCGATTGGACCTTCATATCTATGTGGATCGTTCGTCCATTGAAGTGTTTTTTAACCACGGGCAGGTGGTAATTACCGATTTAATATTTCCTGATGCAGAATCTAAGGGTCTTGAAATATTCACAGCGGATGAGCAGATCACGTTGTTTTCGCTGGAGCTTTATGCGCTGAAATGAGATTTTCTTCATGATGACCTATACAGTGATTTCCCTGTTGTTTTGTAGTGGAAGCGCAGTGTTAATCCGTACTGGAAGGCAGGAGGTTGGGAATGGAGATGGAGTTGGCAAACACGCGAACGAACCTGACCGGCTGGCAGATTAAAGGACAAGGGCACATAGAAGATAACATCCAGGGACTTTTGCTGAGGTCGGAGCCACAGGAAAATGTGATGGCTATGTCCGGAACAACGTCTCAGGATTTTACTTTTGAGGCGGATGTGATGGTCACTGACACACAGGCGGATGCTACGCTAGTATTCCGTTCCAGTGAGGACGGGTGGTCTTCCTATATGCTCCATATCGTACCAGCTGCCGGATTGTTGCGGCTGCGGGATGCCGCTGGGGATCTTGGAAAACTGAAAGAGGAACGTCAGGTCAATTTAAAAAAAGGAGCTATTTATCATCTCAAGGTGAGCGTAGAGGGCTCCCATCTTAAGGTGTTCTGGGATAAGGGATATAACCCGATTATAGATGCGGTCGATACGACTTATACATCAGGATATTTGGGGCTGAATGTCTGGAATGGATCGGCGTTATTTCAGAACATTCAAGTCAGTGATATGAATACGAATCTAAGCGGACCGCTCCTGATCCATGGAAAATGGCAACCTGACCTGAAAGGGCAAAGGGGTGAGGGAACAAGTGCAGAAGATGCGTTAAAAATGTATGGCTCCGCAGCTACAGACCTAGTGCTGGAAGGCGGTGTGACGCTGAATCCTTCTGAACCGGGGATGGAAGCAGGACTATTTTTCAGAGGGAGTCAGGATGGGAAGGATGGATATGTTGCTTCTGTGCAAGGCGAAGGCAATCAGGTTCGCGTACAACTGAAGAAGGCGGACGGAACGTTGATTACAAGGTCGGCGCAGACATATCCGGGTGGGTTCAGCGGCAAACACCACTTGGAAATCATCGCTCATGGAGGGCGGATTCAGGTGTTTATAGATGGCTATACGCCTGCGGCAATTGATATCATGGACAGCAGCAATACCAACGGCTTTACAGGCTTGAAAGTAACCGGAGGAATCGCTTATTTTCAGGATTTCTACCTTACCTCTGTCTCGAATTACTATACAGAAAAATATCGCCCGCAGTATCATTATTCCCCTGCTAGAGGTTCCGCGAGCGATCCGAACGGATTAGTTTATTTCGAGGGGGAGTACCACCTGTTCCATCAGGATGGTGGACAATGGGCGCATGCGGTCAGCCAGAACTTGCTGGATTGGAAAAGGCTTCCGTTTGCATTGGAGTGGAATGATCTTGGCCATATCTGGTCCGGCTCGGCTGTAGCTGATCTAACCAATACTTCCGGCTTGTTCGGCGACTATGGAGGAACAGGGCTGATTGCCTATTACACTTCCTTCAATCCCGATCAGCCCAAGGGAAACCAGAGAATCGGCCTTGCTTACAGCACAGACCGGGGGCGCACATGGCAATACCCGAAAGACCGTCCAATTGTAATAGAGAACCCGGGCCAAAGTGAAAATGATCCTGGCAATTGGGATTTCCGTGATCCTAAAGTAGTGTGGGATGAAGCCTATCAGCGCTGGATTATGGTAGTGTCGGGAGGCGATCATATCCGTTTTTTTACCTCCACCAACCTATTGGATTGGCGCTGGACGGATAACTTTGGCTATGGTGATTATATACGTGGTGGAGTATGGGAATGCCCGGATCTATTTCAGCTTCCGTTAGACGATGGTAACACTTCTAAATGGGTGCTGATGATTAGCACTGGAGCCAGCGCGAATACTCAAGGCTCGGATGCGGAATATTTTATCGGTGAACTGACGCCTGATGGCAAATTTCAAAATGATCATTCACCGGGGAAGGTGTTGAAAACCGATTGGGGCAAGGAATTCTATGCCTCAATGTCCTTCTCCAATGTACCCGACGGGCGGCGTATCATGCTGGCATGGATGACGAATTGGGACTATCCGTTCAGCTTTCCGACTTCTCCCTGGAAGGGACAGTTTAGCATCCCAAGAGAGTTATCGCTAAAAACAACCCGTGAAGGCATCCGTTTGATACAGCATCCGATATCCGAGCTGACTTTGCTGCGTTCCCGTTTATTTTCGATAGAAAATCAAAGTGTCACGGAATCTTCTCCGAATATACTGGAAGGTTTGAATGCAGGTGCCTATGAGATTGAGGCGGAGTTCGAACTGTCTTCTGTTGGGGCTGCCTCGACATTCGGGTTTTACGTGCGGGATGGCGGTGAGCAAAGAACCGCAGTCGGCTATAAAACAGATGTACAACAAATATTTGTAAACCGTGCTGATTCAGGACTTACTGATTTCTCTACTCTGTTTTCAACGCTTCATAAAGCATCACTTGCACCTATTGAAAATCGAATTCAAATGCGTATATTTGTGGACGAATCCTCGGTTGAGGTGTTTGGGAATGATGGAGAAGTCGTATTTTCGGAGATTATTTTGCCCGATTCGGCGCGAAGAGGGATGGGCTTTTACACCCAGGGGGGTGAGGTGAAAGTTGTTTCCCTCCATGTTTATGCCTTGCGGAACAGCTGGAGGATACCAGAAGCTTCGTCCACCAGAGTGATCATGGATCACACTTATGTGGAGCTTGCGAGGGAGCAGACGAAGCGTCTGTACGCGAGTGTGGAGGATGAGTCTGGAGAAAAAGAAAACTCGCTGATTTGGGTTTCTAACAATCCTAAGATTGTAAAGATCACTGCGTCCAAGGACGGGAGTGCGCTAATGGAGGCGATTGCCCCAGGAGAAGCTGTTGTTACGGCTTCCGACCCGGAGGATAAGGTGCGTGACAGTACCTTGGTTAAGGTGAACGACGGGGTGTTTCATACCAACCTTACAGGTTGGAAGCCGGATGTTTCCGCATCGCGGTGGATCGTGACAACGGATGGGATGCGAGGAAGCTATATCAGCGATGCGAATTATATGGCTACTGAGCAGGCGGAAGATTTTACGTATGAGGCTGATATGAAGCTGCATGGAAATGGAAGTGCTGGATCCATGATTTTCCGCGCCAATGCTGACGGATCGAGTGGCTATTATCTGAATTTGGACCCCAATCTGAAATCGATTCGCCTGTTCTATAAAAAAGACGGCCGTTTCGAGGAGCAGCAGGTGCTTGCCAAGGTTCCAAGATTCGTTTTGCCGGAAATGTTTCATCATATTAAAATCGTGGCGGAGGGCCTGCGCATTTGCATTGATGTAGACGGTGAGCAGGTCATCGACCTGGAAGATAGTACGTTCGCCGAGGGACATGTGGGTGTGAATGTATTTGGAGGGCAGGCATTTTACCAACATGTAAGGATCGAGCCAATTTGAATTTCTTATCTCAAAAGGAGAGCCGTATTTACGGACTCTCTTTTTTTACGTCTTGATGTTATTGAGAATATGAAATGTAACCGCACACATGTAAAGGGTGTGACATCTTACCTAACGTAAAATTTGACACACTTAAATTGCCATCATGCTGGACTCGGCAAGCATTCGGGCAGAAGTGCAGTTCAATATATGCTGGAGCAGGAGGGAATCAAGGCAGGCTCCGATGAAATCAAATTTCTGCTGGAGCGGCTTCGCCTGGTCGGTGAAGACCCCAAGTGTGTTATCTACAGCACAGACTTAAAGCGCTGGCTGCAGCATTATCCGGCAGAGCTACCGAAATAACCGAAAAAGCGTTCCCGTCCGGTAAGTGTGACCGTGACTGGAACGCTTTCTTGCATATCTTTTAATTTCACAACCGGAGTCTCCAATTTGCGGGTTAAACGAAGCCGTTCAGAAGGGTATAATAAAATATAGTGCTGTATAAAGTGCGTATATATGGTTTTACAGCAGGTCTTGATTCATATAACCATGACACGCTGATCTGGAAGTACGGCTATTGGGCAATTGGAGGAATGCTTGTGGGGATGATGTTTTCTTTTCTGAAAAAATATCGGGTTCCAGCCATCGCAGCGCTCGTGATGATGCTGCTGGAATTGACGGTAGAGCTATCACAGCCATATTTGATCTCTAAAATCATTGATGAGGGCATCCGACAGCAGGATTTGTCTGTCGTCTGGTTATGGGGCAGTGTACTGGTGGGGAGTGCTGTTATCGCTTTTATGGCGGGTATATCCAGCTCTTTTTTTGCTTCACATGCAAGTCAGAGCTTCGGCTATGATTTGCGGGAAAAGCTATACCGTAAAGTGCAATCCTTTTCGTATCCTGTGTTTAAACGTTTTGCCACTTCGTCGCTGATTACGCGCCTGACCGGGGATGTCACGCAAGTACAGGATACGGTGTTTATGAGCCTGCGGTTTATGACACGGGTTCCGCTTGTAGTCATCGGCAGTATCGTGATGGCACTGGTTGTGCATTTCAGGCTTGGGCTGCTATTGGCGGTTATGGCTCCGGTGCTGTTCTTGTTTGTGCTAGTGATGATGCGGCGAACGGTCACTTTGTTTAAGGGTGTCCAGCGACGCTTGGATGACGTTAACGGAGTAATCCAGGAGAACCTGACAGGCATCCGTCTCATCCGGGTTTTTGTGCGGATGCGGCATGAAATCGAACGTTTTGCCCATTACGGAGGGGAATTGATGAAAGGGACGGTGTCCGCTCTACGCTGGACAGAAACGACGATGCCGTTCATTTTGTTTACGATGAACGCAGGGATTATTGCAGTACTATGGTTCGGACGCGGCCAAATTTCCACTGGGGATGCCAGTGTAGGACAGGTTGTCGCAGTCGTCAATTATTCACTGCGGACGATTGGAGCCTTGTCTGCCTTATCGGGTATCGTTGTTGTATTTTCCCGGGCAACTGCATCTACCGGGCGGATTCGAGAGGTATTGGAAACATCTAATGAAGATGGGCAAGAACTGGAGCCTGTTTCAACGCATCATACACGGATTGAGGGACAGGTGGAAATGGACCGGGTGAGCTTTCATTATCCGGGCAGTGATCTGGCTGTCCTAAAGGATATATCTTTTAAGGCGCAATCGGGCGAGCGGATAGCTATTATGGGGGCCACTGGCTCGGGAAAATCCTCACTTGTGCAGTTGATTACGCGTCTGTATGAAGAAGATGAAGGTCATGTGCGCTTTGACGGAAAGGACGCTCGTGAACTGGATGCGTCCATATTGCGAGAAGCTATTGGTTATGTGCCTCAGGAGGTACTGCTATTCACCGGCTCGATTCGGGATAATATTGCTTGGGGGCTGGAGAATGCCAGCCTGGAGCAAATTAAGGAAGCCGCACGCATGGCGCAAATCCATAATATGATTGAACGCTTGCCGCAAGGCTATGACACGATGCTCGGGCAGCGTGGTGTCAATCTGTCTGGCGGACAGAAACAGCGGCTTTCGATTGCCCGCGCACTGGTGCGCCAGCCGACAGTGCTGATTTTGGACGACAGCACAAGTGCATTGGATGTAGGGACAGAAGCAGCACTACTGAACGCACTCGATGGCCTGTCCTGCACGACATTTCTCATTACGCAGAAGATCAGCTCGACCGCATCGGCAGATCAGATTTTACTGCTGGATGAGGGTCGCCTGATGGCAAGTGGAAGTCATGAGCATCTCATGGATAGCTCGGATCTATATCGGCGTATCTATGAATCACAATACGGAAAGGAGGAGTCGCATGTTCAAGGAACTCATTGAACCGTTCCGTCAGCCTACACCGCCGTCCGGTGTGCTGCGAAATCCGGCGGGAGCTGAAGGACGCCGCAAGGCCAAAGCGAAGAATTGGTCTGGCACGTTAGGACGGATATGGGCTTATCTGGCCCGCCGTAAGGCCAAACTGATGCTGGTACTGTTCATGGTACTGCTCAGCTCCGGGCTGGCTCTGCTGGGTCCATATCTGGTCGGCGTAGCGGTAGATGATTTTCTCGAAGGTCCGGGTGGACGCACGTGGATTTATTTTCTCATCGGATTAGGAGCTGTATATCTGCTCAACTCGCTAACCTCCTGGCTGCAAAATATCTGGATGATCGAGATTGCCCAAGAGACGGTGTACCGCATGCGTTTCGATCTGTTTTCACATTTGCATCGACTACCGATTCCTTTCTACGGCAAACGTCAGCAGGGAGAGATTATGAGCCGTCTGACCAATGATATCGAAAATGTCAGTTCTACGCTTAACAGCTCCGCCATTCAGATTTTTTCGAGCATATTGACGCTAATCGGTACACTCACGGTGATGCTGTGGTTAAGCCCGCTGATGACCCTGCTGACCTTTATCGTGGTGCCGCTAATGGCTGCCGGGATGCGCTGGATTACACGACGCACCGGGCCCTTATATAAGGAACGCCAGAAGAATGTGGGCGAACTGAACGGATACATCGAAGAAACACTGTCCGGGCAGCAGATTATTAAAGCATTTTCGCAGGAAAAGAGAGTCATCCGTGGTTTTGGCGAGCGTAATGACCGTATTCGGCTATCGGGCTTCTGGGCACAAACGATTTCAGGCTTTATACCGAAGCTGATGAACGGACTGAATAATCTCAGCTTTGCTATTGTAGCGGGGATCGGTGGGATTTTGGCCATTCGAGGTTCCATCACTATAGGTACAATTATTGTATTCGTAGAATATGCCCGCCAGTTCACCAGACCGCTGAACGATTTGGCTAACCAGTGGAACACCCTGCTGTCCGCCATTGCCGGAGCTGAGCGTGTATTTGAAATATTGGATGAAGATGAAGAGTCTAAGGACGAACGCGGCGCAGTGGAGGTAGGGCATGTGGAGGGGGCGGTGCAGTTTACGGATGTTTCCTTCGGTTATGATGAGGGAAGCGCTACGCTGGAAGGTATCTCTTTTGAAGCCAAACCTGGTGAAATGATCGCGCTGGTTGGTCCGACCGGGGCAGGAAAAACGACACTGATCCAGCTCCTTTCCAGATTTTATAGCCCCGACAAGGGAATGATTACGCTGGACGGGCGCGATATCACCACCATACAGCGTGAAAGCTTGCGCTCCCGCATGGCATTTGTGCTACAGGACTCCTTCCTGTTTCAGGGGACGATTCGTGAAAATATCCGCTTCGGCAGACTGGACGCCACCGATGAGGAGGTTGAACAAGCATCGAAACTGGCCAACGCCCATTCCTTTATCATGCGGATGAAGGACGGATACGACAAGGTGCTGGAAGCGAACGGCAGTGGCATCAGTCAAGGGCAAAAACAACTGCTGGCTATTGCCCGTGCTATTTTGGCCAACCCTTCCATCCTTGTACTCGACGAGGCAACCAGCAGCATCGACACCATTACAGAGATGAAGATACAAGAAGGACTGGAGCGGCTCATGCAGGGTCGAACAAGTTTCGTCATCGCGCATCGGCTGAATACCATTCGTCAGGCTGACCGGATTCTAGTCTTGAAGGATGGCCGTCTGGAGGAGCATGGTTCTCATGATGAACTGCTGGCTCACAAAGGCTTTTACAGTGATTTATATTATGGTCAATTGAGTAAGCAAAGCTCTTAAGCCGGCTCGCGATTAACAGATTTCCAGGCATACTTAAAAGGACTACCCCGGGGGTGGCCCTTTTTAAGTATGCCTTTTTACAGGTAAGTACTATTAAACAGGCGTTTGAAATGAAGATACTGCTTTCACAATAATAAATATACCCATACCCCGTATATGTATGTTAGTATGGGTGTGCATGAATAAAATCCCACTTCAAAGGAGAGATCATCATGAAAATCGCAATCATGCTTTTCGATGGAATTACGGCATTAGATGCAATGGGTCCATACGATGTATTTGCTGCTACACTGAAATGTGAAGTGAAGTTTGTCGCTAAGAAAAAAGGCTTAATCAAGCTGGACTCAAATATGGGTTATTTGCATGCTGATTACAGTTTTTCTGAAGTTAGTTCAGCTGATATTCTTGTTGTTCCAGGTTGCAGTCCGCCAAATTATAAAACGCCAATGAATGACGAAGAAACGTTAAATTGGATTCGCCAAATACATGAAACTACGAAATGGACCACGTCGGTTTGTAACGGCTCTTTGATTTTGAGCGCCGCAGGCTTGTTAAATGGAACCGTAGCCACCAGTCATTGGGGTTCCTTAGACCTGCTCCAATCTCTTGGAGCCATTCCAACAGATGAGAGAGTGGTTCGTCAGGGCAAAATCGTTACAGCAGCCGGTGTCTCCTCTGGTATTGATATGGCACTCCAGCTATTGGCATGGGAATTAGGAGAAGATATGAGTAAAGGAGTTCAGCTGATTTTGGAATACGATCCTCAGCCTCCGTTTGACACGGGTTCACCAAAGAAAGCACCTGCTATATTGGTAGAACAAATAAGAGGGATGTTACAAGAGTTTGCAAAACAGGAGCCCAATGTGTAACTCAAGAATAACAAGATCTCTTTCCGGTATTAGCTTGGCTTAATAGGTTTGTAATTTTATTTACAAGGGTCCCTACTTCAACTAATATAGTTTACACATAGTAAAGGGTTACATAGTGTAAATGGTTGAAGGGGGCTACAAACATGAGCAGCTTACCTAAGTCTGCTACATTTCCACTTTTCATTCTGATGCTGAATTTGTTTATTGCTTTATTGGGTCAAGGTATGGTGATTCCCATTCTGCCTGAATATCTGAAACAATTTAATGCGGCAGGAGCTGCTGCGGGGTATCTTATTGCCGCTTTTGGAGCAGCACAGTTTATTTTTTCGCCCCTAGGTGGGCAGCTTTCGGATAGATGGGGTCGAAAATCCATGATCATCACCGGTCTGTTTTTAACCGTCATCTCGGATCTCATGTTTGCTGTTTCTACGACATTGCCTCTTCTATATATTGCCCGATTTATCGGGGGGATAGGTATTGGATTAATGGTTCCTTCCAATATGGCCTACGTCGCTGATATTACCACTTTTGAAACCCGAGCTAAAGGAATGGGATACTTGGGTGCCTCCATGAATTTGGGTATGGTGCTTGGTCCGGGGTTAGGCGGTATGATCGCTGAGTTTGGCATCAGGGTGCCCTATTTTTTTGCTGGTGGACTTGGACTTGTAGCTACGCTGCTTAGCTTGTATATGCCAGAGACACTGCCCAAGGAAAAACGAAAACCCGCTAGCCAATGGGTCCGCCGGGAACCCATTCGCAACCAAATCCTAAACTCATTTCGGACATCCTATTTTCGTTATCTTCTCCTCATTCTGATCATGACATTAGGTTTGATGAATTATGAAACGGTGTATGCTCTTTTTGTGGAACGAAAATATGGTTTTGATGCCACTAAAATCTCAATGATCATTACGGTTGGTGCAATTATAGGCATCGTTGTGCAGATATGGCTACTTGATTATCTCATCAAGAGACTTGGTGAGATGAAGCTTATACGTCTCTCTTTGATCATGACAGCCGTCGCTTTACTGTTAATGATCATTAAGATCAATTTAGGTTATCTGCTGGCGGTATCGGCTCTGTTTTTTGCTTTTAATGCCTTCCTAAGGCCAACCGTAAGTACAATGATCGCGAACTCAGCTGGTGATCGCCAAGGATATGCCGCCGGATTGAATACGACGTATACCAGCCTAGGCAATATATTGGGACCCATTTTAGCAGGTTTGTTGTTTGACAAACACATTCATATTCCTTATATTTTTGGTGCACTTATCCTTGCATCTGCCCTTTTCTTAACCTTACAAAAATCGAAAAATGAGAAACGGATGGTTGTTAATGACTGAGAACTGGCACCAGAATTTGAAAAACAAAAATCGGGAAGAACTCATTGCGGCTGCCAAGGAACTTTTTATGAAGCAAAGCTTTCTCAAAGTTAATATTAAGGATGTATGCAACGTGGCTGGTGTAAGTCGGGTCACATTCTATAAGCACTTTCAGTCCATGAACGAACTGATCTTTGAGGTTCAGATGGAAATCCTTGAGAGCATGACCGAATTTGTTAGAAGGGCACCTTCAGCCGAAATGAGCGGTAAGAAGATGCTTACTTCGATGCTTGATGCATGGATTGATTACGCTTGGCAACATCCAGAATACATCAAGTTTATTCTTCTATTCGATCTGCATTACGAAGCTTATGATTCAAATCAAGAACTCAAAGAACAGTACAAAAATTTTGTTAGCCGGGAAAAGGAACGACATTTCCTGATGGATGCTCTGGAAGTTGGATTCCAAGATGGATCATTAAAGTCCGACACAGAACCCTTGAAGACCGCTCATTTTATCTTCACGTCTATGATGGGTATACTCCAGAAAATGAGTCTGACGTCCAAGGACGATTGGAATAACGAACTTGATGATATAGAAATTGCTAACCGATTTGCGGGAATGTTGATTCAGTATTTAAGTCCAGAAAGTGATAAATCCCCAACCTTTTAGGCAGGAGTCGCCTGCCATATTCCAGAGGATTTCAGATCGTCCGATGGAGTGAAATAGAAGTACATGGCTCAGTCTGTTAAACTGTGAAAATAGAGCGGTTGCAGATACGTTGTCATGTTAGCCTTATCTATTTTGTGGAGGTGCGGGGATGAACGGAAGTCTGTTTGAGCCACGGCTGCGTGACGGGGATTATATTCCCCGTTTTTTTGCTTACTATTACAAGCAATGGCATGACTATACCATGTCTTACCACGATCATCATTCTACCGAAATTATGTACATGATTTCCGGCTTTTGCAGGGTAGATGTACAAACGGGAGAGAATGTGGAAGAAAGCATCACGCTGCGTAAAGGCGAGTTTATTATGCTGGACGCAGGTGTACCGCATCGGCTGGTGGTGGAAGGAGAACAACCGTGCCGGATGCTAAATGTAGAGTTTGGTTTTAAGGAGGGAGTGAGAGTAGGGCCGTCTATCCGACAAATGGCAGCAGAGGAGCAGGAGGTCACGACTCTCATGTCACGTCCGTTCCCGTATCTGGTACTGTCGGACCCGGAAGAGGTATACTTTACGCTGAAAAGTCTCGTGCTGGAGCTGGACCAACGAAAAGAACAGCCGGGTGCAATGGCAGAGATGCTTTTTATGCAATTGCTAGTACGAATTGCACGTCTACGGGAAGAGGCAGAGCGCAGCAACACGCAGCAAACGGATATGTACATCAAACGATGCATTGAATTTCTCCATCTGAACTATGACCGAGATATTGTGGTTAAGGACATGGCGGCAGCCGTGAATCTGCACCCAGGTTATTTGCACCGTATTTTCAAAAAACATACTGGGCTAACCCTCACCGCGTATTTAACGATGCTGCGAATGGACAAGGCTCGTATGCTTCTTCAGCAAACGGACATTCCCATTCAAGAAATTGCCGATTATGTAGGCGTGGCCAGCAGGCAGTATTTTCATATGTTGTTCAAAAAGCACACAGGCAAGACGCCTGTAGAATACCGCTCAGCTGTGGAGCGCAATGTGAGGAACTATGCGGAGGAGGATGGGAACTGATAATAAGAAGCCTCTGAACCATTGCCGATTTAGGCCGGTATGATTCAGAGGGCGTGTGTTTTGAAGCATTATAACATGTGTCCGGGCTTCTTGAGAGCTAAAGTTGGGTCATTTCCCAAGCCACATATTTTCCATCTGTTCAAGTGATCTCCCCTTGGTTTCGGGAACCTTGCGCCATATAAAGACTACGACGAACAACGAGATGGCTCCGAATAACCAGAAGGTATTGGACGGGCCGGCTGAACTCAGCAGAGGAGGGAATGCCTGCGATACTAGATAATCGCCGGCCCACAATGCCATCGAAGCGATGGCTACCGCTTTGCCGCGAATGCGGTTCGGAAAGATCTCCGAGATCATAACCCATACGATCGGCCCAAGCGATATAGCATAGGAGGCCACGTAGATCAATATTAGGATGAGTACGAGCGGTCCGGTGGTCAAACCCATTTTGAATGCGGCTCCAATAATGACCAAACAGCAGGTCATCAACGAGGTGCCGATGATCAGCAGGACTTTTCGTCCCGCTTTGTCGATCAGCCATACGGATACGATGGTGAACAACACATTGATCAACCCGATCCAAATGGTCTGGGTCAAAGATGCGTCCGTACCGAGTCCCATTCCTTTAAAGATAACCGGCGCGTAATACAAAATGGCATTGATGCCGGTAATATGCTGCATAATGGCGAGCATGACACCGATAAAGAGAGCGACCCGAATACCGGGAGCAAACAATTGCTTCAATGAGTTGTTCTCATTTTTGAATGATTCCTTGATATCAAGCACTTCCTGCTTAGCGGCTTCTTCACCGTGAATTTTCAGCAAAATCGGCAGCGCTTCATAAGGCCGATTTTGTTTAATAAGCCATCGCGGGCTTTCGGGTATGAAGAGCATCAAGAGCATAAAGATCAGTCCGGGAACGGCTCCCACTCCGAACATCCAGCGCCAGGCTGTTGAGACACCCCAGGCTTCATCCCCCATGCTGACGATCCACGAATTCTGAAAATAAACCAGGAAAATCCCTGTTACGATCGCCAACTGATTTAAAGCGACCAAACGACCTCGGTATTTGGCGGGAGCAATTTCCGCGTTGTACACCGGACAAACGGTGGAAGTGATTCCTATGCCAATGCCGCCGATCATGCGAAAGATAACATACCCGGTGAACGTGTCTTGAAGCGCAGAGCAGATCGAGCCGACGACGAATAAAAATCCGGCGGCCAGTAATACCTTTTTTCTGCCGATCTTTTCACTCATGTAGCCGGAGAGAGCCGCTCCGGTGACACTCCCGACAATCAGACTTGACACCGCCCAACCAACCTGAAATTCGCTCAGCGAAAAACGTTGCTGTAGGAATTCGACTGCTCCCGAAACAACCGCGATATCAAAACCGAACAGGATACCTCCGAGCGCAGCTACGATGGATACCAACGTCACAAAAAGCATATTAGGTTTTTCTGATTGAAGCGCTTTCTGTTGAGCGCTTTCATTATTGATGATTACTGCCATATGATCATCTCCCCTCCAGATCTCTGGAACCTCATTCCGTTCTTCGAGGAGAAGTATAACATGCGCTTATAAAAGAAAGGCCGGTTATCGTCTTCAATAAACGGACCTTTTCATGCACGATTTTGGCTTCCATTCCCGAATCGGAGATGGAGGGGCTGAACCTAGCATTACCTTGTCATTCGAGCTTAAAAAAATCCATGCCGATAGTCGGCATGGATGAATCTCTACTATTTTTGGCCTTTGAACTCAGTGGGAGGAACGCCCGTTATCTTCTTAAAGACGCGGCTAAAATAGTTCGGGTCCTTATAACCCACTTCAAAGCTGATTTCCTTAAGAGTAAGGTTGCCGGCCTTAATCAGAGAGATGGCTTTATCAATCCGTAGCCGGGTTACAAAGTCGATGAATGTTTCTCCGTATTCCTGTTTGAAAATTTTGCTGAAGTAGTGAGGATTCAAATGGACAAAATCAGCCACTTCTTCCAGCGAAAGATCATCGTTGAACCGTTCCTCGATATACATTTTCGCCCTACCCAGCATAGTCAGTGTTTGAACCTCCCGCTGTTCGCGTATCCGTTGCAGTGCTGACATGACGTACGTCTGCTGAAGCATTCCATTCTCCGCTTTGACGGCAAGCAAAGAAGCGTTTCCAGCCTCTGATGACTTCAGTTCGTCAAAGTGGCAGTAACCTCCATCCCGTTTGCTTAGGGTGGAGGCAAAAACGGCTTCGAAATAGGACTTGCGAAGTCCTTCCTCGCCGTTATGCAGCGATCCGATTCCAATGGCTGTCTTTATACCAAGTTGCTGCTGGGCAAGCTCGGAAAGCTGCTGAACAAGGTGATTAACCAACTGCCGCCAGTCGTTTTCGCCGGTAGCAGGCGGCTTGCGTAAAAAAGTGGCTACATGATGGTCAATCAAAGAGCTTACAATGGCATTCGGACCATGCGTTTTTACATAGCTTCGGAAATGATCGTAAATTTTCTTTTTATCTTGCTCGTCCGTATATCCGTCAAAGGCGGCAATGATGGCGCTTCCCTGATCAAGAGGAAAGTCCAGCCATTCTGATAGCTGGGAAGCGCTCGAATCCACGGTCTGGTCGACCATAAGCATTAAAGCCAGCTCATTTTCTGCGAGCGGCATTAACTGTGAGATTTTATGCCTAAGCTCCAATTCTTCCGTACGTGCCCGCTTCTCGCACTCAATTTCTTCAATCAGTCGTTTCAGTGTACCGATGATCAGTTCTCGCTTCGCCGGCTTCAGAATATATTCTTTTACACCCAAAGAGAGCGCCTCCCGGGCATAGGCAAAATAATCATAGGCAGTGACGAGCACGAATCGGGTATCGGGAAGCCGCTCCTTTAATTCACGAAGCGCCGCAAGCCCGTCGATTCCAGGCATATTGATATCCAGAATGGCAATATGGGGACGGTGCTCTTCCGCACATTCAATCGCCATGCGGCCGTTGCCGGCATGAATAAACCGGAATATCCCCGGCATCGCCCGTTCCACTGTCAATTCCAGTCCTTCTCTCTCCAAAGCCTCGTCATCCGCGATCAACAACCGATACATCAGTCCGCTCACTCTCCTTCTTGACTGGAATTCGTATGGTTATGGTAGTACCTCGTCCGATATTGCTATTGATTTCAACCATTCCTTCCTTTCCGTAGAACAACTGCAGCCGCCTAAACACATTTTGCATTCCAAGTCCTGTTGAACTGCCGCTTTCGGCTTCGCCTTTAAGACGGAGTACGGACAGTCGGGTTTCCTCCGTCATGCCCTTTCCGTTGTCCGAAATTTCAATTTGTACATCTTCGTTTGCTCTCGACAGCGTTAACACGATAATGGCTCCGTCTTCCATATCTGCCACACCATGAAGAAAAGCGTTTTCAATAAATGGCTGGATCGTCAGGGCCGGAATTTGCTGCTGAAGTACGGAAGCGTCAAAGTGAAGATCAAAGCGAATTCTGTCCCTGAAGCGCGCCTGCTGGATGGTTACGTATTCGCGGATATGATCCAGTTCCTCCTGGAGAGTTACGGGTTTGTCCAGCTTCTGCAGGCTGTACCGTAGCAGATTGGACAGCGAAACGATCAGGTCGCTGGTTTTCTCCGCCCCTTCCAGGATCGCCAGCTTGGAGAGCACATTTAAGGTATTGAATAAAAAGTGCGGGTTAATTTGATTTTGCAGAGCCAGAAGCTCCAGTTCCTTCACAAGCCGCCGCATTTCCAGACTCTGTTTATCCTTCTCGATAAGGATACTCAAATCGGTGGACATTTGCGAAATGGCGTCCGACAGTACGCCTAGCTCGTCATCCCGTCGCGGTTGGGGCTTGATATTCAGATCACCTGTGGCGATTCGCTTCGCCAGTCCGACAAGTCTGCCGACAGGGCCAGTAATGCTGCGCGAGACCCAGATTGCAAGCAAAACCCCCATCAGCGCGTTCATGCCGAACAACGCCACTCCCCATCCATTCATTCGCTCATTCTTGTTCCGGATGTTCTCAATGATTGGCCGGTAATAAGCCAGTTCATCATCGATCAGTTGCTGACCCTCCTCATGAATATAGCTGACGGTTTTTTCCGCTTCAATATAATGTTCAAAAGCCGATTGAGGATCTTGTGCCTCTGCATCCAGAACTGCGGCTTGTTTCTGTTCAAGAAATGTGGCCAACAGATTCATGTAGTCCTCTTCGGCGAAAGAAGGGTCGGTCGAGTCGGAGACTTCCTGAATTCTGGCTTTCAACTGCATTAATTGGTATTCTGTCGGACCCTGCACAGCCTTATCGCCTCTTGGATTAAGCAGATAGGCATATAGGAGCTTTAAGTTGCTCTCCGCCGATTCGGAGGTTTGCTCAATGAGGAGAATTCGGCCAAGCATTTCATCGTAGCTCTGTTGTACGACCTTTCCGCTTTGGAATACAAAATAAGCGATGATATTGGCGAACACAACTAGAAGAGGGATGAACAGAAGCAGCTTCGTTCTGATCGTCATCGTCTGTCATCTCCGGTCATGTTGTCGGGAGTGTCCGCATGCATCTCATATATCCTGGTGTATGTTAATTCCTGGGGGGCATTCCCCTTTAGATAATCATTCAGCAATTTTATGGCCTTAGCCCCCATTTCCTCTGGCTGTTGAACAATGGTCAGTTCGATTTTGCAATCTCTGATGGCTTCCAACGTCTCGGTCATATCGTCAAAAGCGAAAATCTGCAAACTCCGCCCGCCGCGCCGCTCCGAGGCTTCCAGAATGCCAAGGCCGTCCAGCGCACTGAATCCGACCATGTAGCGGATCTGCGGATACCGGGTGAGCATGTTCTGAGCTTGCTGTGCTGCCTGAAGTCGTGAAATATTTGAGGAGCGAATCTCCACAATGCGGAGCTTGGGATAGTGACCGATCACGGAACGAAATCCAGCAAGCCTGAGTCGCTGATTCTCGACGCGCTCGCTACTGATCATAACTCCAATGTCGCCACGCTCTCTAGAGGCTTTCGCTAACAGCGCGCCCATCCGTTTTCCTGCTCCTTCGTTATCCGTTCCCACGTAAGCTAGTCTACGGGAGTCTGGTTCATCCGTATCGATCGTGATGACGGGGATGCCAAGTCCGGCTGCTTTGTCGATTAATCGGCGATACTCTGGATCATTTATCCCTTGAACCAGAATTGCATCCGCCTTACTGGCGATCGCTTTATCCAGCAGTTTGACCTGCTCGGACGGATTAATGCGGTCCGGCCCGATATAATCGAGCCGCATACCGTACTGTTCCGCTTCCTTTCGGGCTCCTTGTTCGATTGACCGCCAGTAATAATTATCCAACTCCTGTGATATCAGTACGACTTTTGTATCGGAAACCCCGTCTTTTGGAGAAACCGTCTTCAATAACTCTGCAAATTGGTGAATCTGAAAAGAAGACAGAGTGAACTGAAAGAGCAGCCAGGCAAATAGCAGGAAGACGGGGATAAGGATAAATGTCCATTTACGGTTTGACATGTCTTGCTCCTTTGTCAATATTTAGAGACTTAATTCATTATACAGCAACAAAACAACCGCACGCAGCTATCGTCAGCATAAGCGCGGTTATTGAGGAGATGGAAGCCGAGCAAGCACTAAGTGAATTCCGTGGAAAGATAGCATTGGAGATAGGCCCCTACCAGTAGAATTAGGACATTTTTAAGTCCAGAAACTACTGCAGGGGCTTAAGTATAAAAAAATAACCTCACTAAATCAGACCATGCTTTTTAAAGCTGTGAAACAGTCCATCTTCATCGACAGCATCCGTAATGTCATCTGCAATGGCTTTGAGGCCCGGTTTGGCATTTCCCATAGCAATTCCTAGCGCACAATATTCAATCATTTCAGCATCGTTCATCCCGTCTCCGATAGCAATGGTGTCTTCTTGGGATCTTCCCAAATGCTCAATAAGCTTTTCAATAGCTACGGCTTTGTGAATACCGGGAACCATTAGCTCGCCGCTGTCTTGCCCGAAAGCAGATACAGTACATTGAATAACCTCGAATTTCCCTGCAAATTCCTTTTTGATCTGTTCGAAAGGAACATTTTTGTTTTCCAAAAAGCATGCTTTGTTCACGTCACTACGATACAGGTTGTCCTCTCCTATAGTTAGGCCAGTGATAAAAGGATGCGGACGTTGTTCTTTTTTTTCTCTGGCTACGGGATCATTGTCCACATCACCATAGATAAGCCGTTCCACATGGGGCAAAAAGTTTTTACTCGCAAACAGTCCCCCGTTCGATTCCAAATAAAAGTCCAAATCATGTTCATCAAAGTAATCGACCATATGTTTAACATCTTCATCCGATACTTTGTGGTGATATAACATCTCGCCTTCGATTTCTACAAAGCCCCCGCCAGCTCCGATGATCCCGTCAAAACCGACCTCCATGATAAAATCATAAATCTCCGCTTTGGATCGGCCAGTGCATAAATAAATCAGATGTCCATTCTTTCTCGCTTCGATACATGCTGCTTTTGCAGATTCGGGAATCATACCATCATCATCCACTAGCGTTCCATCTATATCTAAAAAGATAATCTTTTTGTTCATCTTAGGCTGCTCCTTGCTCTCCAATGTTTTCTTTTATGTTACTACATTTACCGCACTTAAAGTACATATTGAACTGAAAAAACACTAGATAGAAAGAGAGAAACGGGATGGAGCAAAATGGAAATGGACAACCATTTGTTAACGCGAAAGTTAGGATTTTTGACACCTAAGCACGAAACTGGTCATGATTTTGATAACGCTTTCCATAGGCCTATTGCTACAATGACGATATATACCAATTCTAATTACCGGAGGTTGAATGCCGTGTCATTTAAAGTAGCGTTTATTGGAGCAGGGAGCATTGGTTTTACCCGTGGAATTTTGCGAGATCTGTTATCGGTGCCGGAATTTAATGATATTGAAGTGGCTTTTACGGATATCAGTCAGCACAATCTGGATATGGTCACTGAGCTGTGCCAACGGGATATACGGGAGAACGGTTTATCCATACAAATACAGTCCTCTACGGACCGAAAGATAGCTTTAAAGGATGCCAAATACGTCATTTGTACGATCCGGGTTGGCGGGCTGGAGGGCTTTGCAACCGATGTGGATATTCCGCTGAAATATGGCGTGGATCAATGCGTTGGCGATACCCTGTGTGCAGGAGGGATTATGTATGGTCAGCGTGGTATTGCTGAAATGCTGGCCATCTGCAAGGATATCCGCGAGCTAAGTGCACCGGATGTATTGCTGCTGAACTACTCGAACCCCATGGCGATGATGACGTGGGCCTGCAATAAATACAGCGGTGTGCGTACAATCGGTCTATGTCACGGCGTCCAGCATGGGCATCACCAAATTGCCGAGGTGTATGGTCTGGAGAAGCAGGATGTGGACATTGTGTGCGCCGGAATCAATCACCAGACGTGGTACATTCAGGCGTCACATGAAGGCAAGGATCTGACAGCTGGACTGCTGGAGGCTTTTGAAAAACATCCTGAATATAGCCGCACCGAAAAGGTACGCATCGACATGCTTCGTCGTTTTGGCTATTACAGCACAGAGTCGAATGGTCATCTAAGTGAATATGTACCTTGGTACCGGAAGCGTCCGAATGAAATTCTGGACTGGATTGATCTAGGCAGCTGGATCAACGGAGAAACAGGCGGTTATCTGCGTGTATGTACAGAAGGACGTAATTGGTTTGAAACAGATTTCCCTAACTGGATGAAAGAAGATCCATTGGAGTACAAGGCGGAAAATCGCGGTGAAGAGCATGGTTCATACATTATCGAAGGTTTGGAAACCGGACGTGTATACCGGGGGCATTTTAATGTCGTAAATAACGGTGTGATTTCCAATTTGCCAGACGACGCGATTATTGAAGCACCTGGATATGTGGATCGGAATGGTATCTCCATGCCACATGTAGGAGACCTTCCGCTCGGTCTTGCTGCCGTCTGTAATGTAAGTATTTCCGTCCAGCGTTTGGCTGTTGAAGCGGCTGTACACGGAGATGATAAGCTGCTGCGACAAGCATTTATGATGGATCCGCTAGTAGGCGCGGTGTGTAATCCGAAAGAAATTTGGCAGATGGTTGATGAAATGCTGGTGGCGCAGGAAGCATGGCTGCCGCAATACGGAGCAGCGATTGCCGAGGCGCGTCAACGTCTGGCTGCAGGCGATCTGATTCCAACCCAACCTTATGAGGGAGCAGCACGACTTAAGGTGAAGACGGTTGAAGAAATGCAGCTGGATCGGGATGCCGCCAATAAAAATGCAGGGCAATCCGACAAAGGCAAGGATCGCGAAAAAGTGTAGAACAACAAGAGCAGAGATTGTCTTCACAACAATTAAAGGGTGTTTTCACGGTCATGTGGCCTGAATACACCCTTTTGCTGTCGATAGATATAACGATTTGGCATAGTTGGCGTTCTGGATTTTATCATTGTCGATTTGGGCTGACGGAAATTAAAGAATGCGGTCTTGCTTTTTACGAATTCGCTCTTTTACTGTCGATCCTAAATCTCCTGAGAGCTTGTCATAGCAGGGATGTTCAACAAATGAAGGAACCGGTTTCAGAAAAAGAGGTGCCACAACGAACCGTTAGAGTGGCAATTCATATGCCTAATTAATAATGTAGTCCTTAATTTATTCAATTTACAGCAGATTTCCAGCTCACTATAATCTAACATAGGAGGTGACAAAAAGGGGAAAATGTGAGCGCATGGACAAATAGAAAGCGCTTACCTTTCGCAACTATGAACGCCGCTTTTTTTTGGAGAGAGTAGGCGTAACTCGCATTTAATCATGTAACAATCAGGTGCCGACATAGGAAGATTCAACAAAATCCATGGAAAGATAGGTGAAGCAATTGAAAACAA
Source organism: Paenibacillus sp. F4 (assembly GCF_002894905.1). NCBI lineage: Bacteria > Bacillati > Bacillota > Bacilli > Caryophanales > Paenibacillaceae > Paenibacillus > Paenibacillus sp. F4. The sequence goes on along the minus strand of NZ_POVS01000014.1, from coordinate 277,018 downwards.
AGCAAGTGCTTCGTAAAAGCATGAAGTATGCTTTTGCGCTATCACTCGTCGCAAGCAGCTTTCTACCAGGTGCAGGATTTACGGATAAAATACATGCAGAATCCCATGTGGACAATCCTTACCAAGGGGCGACAAAATACATTAGCCCTGATTATGCGGCTAGTGTCGACACATCGATTGCCAAGATTACTGATGCCAATCTGAAAGCAAAAATGCAAACGGTCAAAACATTTCCGACAGCCGTATGGCTTGATCGTATCGCTGCTATTAACGGCGGTGGGGGCAAGCTTGGCCTGGAAGCGCATTTGGACCAAGTATTGGCGCAAAAGAAAGGCAACACACCAATTACGGCAGAGTTTATTGTATATGATCTGCCCGGACGGGATTGTAAAGCCTTGGCTTCCAACGGTGAGCTGCCGCTGACCCAAGCGGGGCTGGAAACGTACAAAAAGGATTATGTCGATAAAATTGCTGCTATTTTTGCCAATCCGAAGTATCAGGATATTCGCATTGTAGCGATTATTGAACCAGATAGCTTACCAAACTTGGTAACCAATTTGGATACTCCTCAGTGTGCGCAAGCCAAATCTACAGGAATTTATGAAGCCGGGATCAAGTATACAATGAATAAGCTGAACGAGATTCCGAATGTGTACAAATACGTGGATATCGGTCACTCTGGATGGTTAGGTTGGGATAACAATCGTTCAGCAACGGTATCCCTGTTTACAACTATCTTCAAAGATACTAGCAAAGGTCTGTCCAGCGTGGACGGCTTTATCTCGAATACAGCCAATACTTCACCGCTGACAGAACCTAACTTGCCTAATCCAGATTTGAATATCGGTGGACAACCGATCAAATCGTCCAAGTTCTACGAATGGAATCCTAATTTTGATGAATTGCATTTCACAGAGTCATTGCATAAAGATTTTGTCAATGCAGGCTGGCCCAGCTCGCTCGGTATGTTAATTGATACGAGCCGTAATGGATGGGGAGGACCTAACCGTCCGACTGCCGCTGTTGGCAGTGATATTAACTCCTATGTAAACTCAGGCCGTGTAGACAAACGCTCGCATCGCGGCAACTGGTGTAATAGCAGCGGAGCAGGTATGGGTACGCCGCCGCAAACAGCTCCAGCTTCCCATGTCGATGCTTATGTATGGGCGAAACCTCCGGGTGATTCCGATGGTTCCAGCTCGCTCATTCCGAACGATGAGGGTAAAGGCTTTGACCGATACTGTGATCCTACCTATACCACTAAGGATGGCACATTAACAGATGCTTTACCGAATGCACCTATTTCAGGAGCTTGGTTCCATGATCAGTTTGCGATGCTGGTGCAAAATGCATATCCAGCGATTGTCCCTTCATCTGGTGGTGTGGATCCATCACCTACAGCTCCAGCTGTACCGTCAGGCTTAAAGGCAGTTGCGGGCAATGCTCAGGTGACGCTGACTTGGAATGCGTCTACCGGTGCTGATAGCTACACGGTAAAACGTGCCACTAGCGAAGCAGGTCCTTTTACAGCCGTTGCGCCTCTTGTTACTGAGAAAGAGTACACAGATAAGGGGCTGACCAACGGAACAACTTACTTCTATGTTGTAAGTGCTACGAATGCGAAAGGAACAAGTAAGGATTCCGCAACGGTAAGCGCTGAACCTAAAGGTACACCGACTGATCCAACAGACCCTACAGATCCTACAGAACCAGCGGGTGATCTGGTTGTAATGTACCGGGCCGGGGACACCGATCCAGCGAATAACGCTGCTAAGCCTTTCTTTAACCTGAAAAATAAAGGGACAACACCTGTGAAGCTGAGTGAGCTCAAAGTCCGCTATTACTTCACGAAAGATGGCAGCCAAGAGCTGCAATCTGCAGTAGACTGGGCGCAAGTAGGTAATGATAACGTGCTGCGTACCATTAAAGACAACTATATTGAAATTGGTTTCAGTGCTGCTGCCGGCACGCTTGCTGCTGGAGCGCAAACAGGTGATATTCAGATCCGCATGAACAATAGCGACTGGTCTAACCTGAACGAATCCAATGATTACTCCTTCGATCCAACTAAAACTTCTTATGCAGAATGGAACAAAGTAACGTTGTTCCACAATGATAAGCTGGTGTGGGGAATCGAGCCTTAGGATTTAGCCAGAACAAGTGCCCTTGAGTGATTGAAAAGTATTAAAAGAAGGCTACGGCATAGCTGTCGTAGTCTTTTTTTACGTCTTCGAATAAAGAATTTGATGACCAAGGGAATAAGCATTGAAATTGTGTATAATGAAAAAAAGAATGCTGTTCTACTGTGGAGGGTCATCATGAGCAAAAAGTTAATCTTAGATGTAGATACTGGCATTGACGACGCGCTTGCTATTGCGTACGCGGTCCATTCGCCGGAATTGGACCTACTCGGTATTACAACCACCTTTGGTAATATCTCGGTGGAGGAGGCAACACGTAACTCACTGATTCTGCTGGAAAAACTGGGGGTAGAGGCTCCGGTCGTGTCTGGCGCTCACAAGCCGTATACTCGTGAGCTGTTCAAACCTTATTCCCGGCATATTCACGGCGAAGACGGTATTGGCAATCAGTTGAAAGGAGCACCCTCCCGTCAGGCTGCGTCTGGGGATGCCGCTGATTTTATAATCGGACAGGCTCGTCGCTATGAAGGCAAACTTACCCTGGTAGCTGTGGGACCGCTGACCAATCTTGCGATTGCATTGGATCGCTGTCCCGAATTACCCCAATTGCTTGACCGCCTGATCATTATGGGCGGTGCGGTCACAGTGAAAGGGAATGTAACTCCGACGGCTGAAGCGAATATTTACGCCGATCCAGAAGCCGCAGCCTATGTGCTGGGAGCGGGCTTTCCGCTTACGCTCGTTGGGCTGGACGTCACGATGCAAACCCTGCTTCCACAGCAGGATGTGGACAAATGGCGTGAGCAAGGGACCGAGCTGGGTGCATTTATGGCAGATATGACAGACTTTTATATGGAAGCTTATCGCAACTTCAGACCTGGTATTGCAGGCTGTGCTTTGCATGATCCACTGGCTGTAGGATTAGCGATAGATTCCAGCTTTGTGGAGACGCGTCCAATGCACATTGCCGTTGAGGTGGGCGATTCCACCGAGGTTGGTCGCACCCGTGAGGTGCAAAATGAGAACGAAGCTCAAGCACTGACTACGGTTGACGTGGCACTTAAAGTCGATGCGGAGCGATTTTTGCGTCATTTTCTTAGCCGGGTGGTATAAAAAAATAATTCGAAGATTGCCGATGAACCTGCATCGGCAATCTTTTGTGCATACATGTTTTAAGGGCATTCATCTAGAGGCGGACTCACCGTTATAAAAATTCCATATCATGTTAGAATAGGTATAGTTAGAAAAACTGCCGGACCACAAAGGAGGAGATTCATTGTGTTTTCTGCTGCTCGACGACTGCCTTTGCTGGAACATATGTATAATCATGCCCCGACAGGAATCGTGATTTTGTCGAGGGAGGGGAAGTGCCTGTACGTCAATCCCGCCTTTTGCAAAATGGTCGGATATGAGCAGGAGGAATTACTAGATATCCGATATTACCATCTCTTATATAAAGAGGCTCAGGATCAGCAAGGGTTGAGGGAGGCTTACGCAGGTTGGCTAAAGGCTACAGATCAAGTCTATAAGACAGAGCTGCGTTTGAAACATAAACGGGGAACAACCGTCTGGCTAGCGCTGGAATTAACCATATTTGACGATGAGGCTACCGAGCAATCTTATTTGATTGCGTATGCTATGGATATCACGGAGAAAAAGGACATGGCGCAGGTGCTTTCGGACAATGAGGATTTGTACATGTTGATTACCGAAAATACGCCGGATGTCATCTCTTACAGCACGGCAGACGGCATACTCCAATATATTTCTCCTTCGGTAGAAAAACTCCTTGGCTACACGAAGCAGGAAATGATTGGGAAAAAACGGCTGCAATTTTACCATGTCGAAGATGCCGATTACATGCGTGTACATGGAATGTTCAAGGAAACAGGCATCATGAAGCGGCGTGTCCGTCATAAGGACGGGCACTATTTGTGGCTGGAAGTATCATTCCGCGTTATTCGAGATGAACAGGGCAAAATCAAGCGGGTTCTGTCCATTGGTCGGAATATCACAGAGAGACAAAAGAGCGAGGAGAACCTGGCAAAAGCTCAACAGTTGGCGATGTTCGGCTCCTGGGACTGGGATCTGGTCAACAATGTTATGCATTTTTCCAAGGAATTTCGCAGCATTTTTGGCTATCTCGTCAAGCCGGTTGAAACAAGTATTGACGCCTTCATGAAGGCGGTTCATCCCGAAGATACAGAACGGATGAAACAGATTATCAACAATGTTATTTTAAAGGGAATTCACGAAGAAACCTTTTACCGGATTGTATTGCCCAATGGGGAACAGAAGGTACTGCGTTCGATCTGGGAAGCTGAGATGGACGAGCAGGCAGGCAAGCCTGTTCAAGTAGTCGGGATGATACAGGATGTTACAGAGCACCGGAAAATCGAGCAGCGTCTTCGTGAAAGTGAAAATCGTTATAAGTCACTATTCCAGCATAATCCGCTTGGGATATGCGCCATGGATATGGAAGGTCATATTTTGAGTGTGAATCCAAGTTTGGAGCAGCTTACGGGTTATACGAAGGATGAGCTGATCGGAGCTGAAATACTTGTAATGGCTTCCTCTGAGGAACAGGACAAAATCAAGCGTCATATGGAACTGGCCAGGCAGGGGGAGACACAAACCTATGAATCGGAATTCATACATAAGGAGGGGGAGCGTCTATTCATTAAGATGACGAATATCCCGATTTTCGTACAAGAGGAAATTGTAGGCTGCTACGGGATTATAGAAAATGTGACCCCTCTTAAAAACTACATTGCTCAAATTGAAAAGCTCAGCAACGAGCATTCGCTTATTTTGAATGCCGTATCCGAAGGAATTGTGGGTTTAAGTAACGAAGGACATGTCCGCTTTATGAACCCGGCAGCTATCGAGATGTTCGGCGTAGGATCGGCTAATCCGCTGAACGGCGCATGCATAGATATCATTCGCCATGCAGACGAGATTGGCAGCCATTTTCCGGACGAACAGTCCTCTATTCTTCAAGCGATTCGAAGCGGAGCTTCTTATCAGGCAGAGGAAGCAGTATTTTGGAAAAAAGGCGGGTCCAGCTTTCTGGCCTCCTATCGAATCAGTCCTTTGATGGATAATGGCGAGCGAAAAGGGGCTGTGATGGTTTTTGTAGACAGGACGAATGAAAAGGAGATCATTCGGGCCAAGGAGTCTGCCGAACGCGCCGATCGGGCCAAGTCAGAGTTTCTCTCTGTGATGAGTCATGAGCTCCGTACACCGATGAACGGCATTATAGGCATGGCAGGGTTACTGGCAGATACTGAATTGGATGAGGAGCAGCGTAGCTATATAGACATTATTACCAGCAGCAGCGGTGCTTTAATGCAGATATTGAACGAGATACTGGATTTGAGCAAAATCGAAGCTGGCAAAATGTCTTTGCTGCACGAGCCCTTTGTGCTAGATGATGTGGTCGGCAGTGTGGCTGACCTATTCATGACGCAGGCTATGGAAAAAGGCATTGAGCTGGAATGGCATGTGGATCAGGAAATGCCGGGAATGCTGGTCGGTGATCATGTGCGTATTCGACAGGTACTGGTGAATTTGGTGAGTAATGCGATCAAATTTACGGAGCGAGGGCGTGTAAATATCTTTGTGGAGAGAAAGGCTTACAGCCGTCGTAAAAATAGATGCCTAATTGAGTTCAGTGTAACGGATACTGGAATCGGTATTCCAGCAGACCGCCAGCATCTATTGTTTCAGCCTTTTTCCCAACTTCATCCGGCACTGAACCGAAAATATGGAGGGACAGGACTGGGATTGTCCATCTGTAAAAACTTGGTCAAGCTGATGGGGGGTTCCATTGGTGTGGATAGCGATGAGGCTAGAGGAGCGACGTTCCGGTTCCAGCTGGATCTTAAGCTGCCAGAAGGTTCAACGCTTGCGAATATAAGCCGTGATGAACCTTATGAGTCAAAGGAAGGCTAAAAAGAGATAACCGTGATGCATGATGCATCACGGTTATTTTTGTAAGGAATACCCAAAGAAAAGATTGACAAACTGTTCTAACTGTATTATTAATAATAGTACAGTTAGAACAGCTGAAAGGATGCAGATGAATCTGATCAAGTCTTGAAAGGAGGAAGTCCATGTTCGAGCTGGATATCCGCAGTCGTAAGCCGATCTACGAACAGTTAATAGAGAAGGTAAAGGAAATGATCGTATACGGATCGCTTCAGCCGGATGAGCAATTGCCTTCTGTACGGGTTTTATCCGCTCAGCTTACGGTGAATCCCAATACGATTCAGAAGGCGTATCGAGAGCTGGAACGCGAAGGATACATCTATTCCGTCCAAGGCAAGGGCAGCTTTGTCACCCCTGCCGAGCATCAGCCGCAGCAAATGAAGCGGGATGAGATTCGGGCGGCGCTGTTGAAGCAGATGATCGAAGCTGTCCATTTCGGTTTTACGCAGCAGGAAGTGGACGCCTTATACGTGGAAGCTACGCAATTGAAGGAAAGGGGGATGTCCCTTGATTGAATTAAGGGAAGTCACAAAAACATTTACAGAAGAAAAGGCTGTCGATCAGCTCGCCCTTAAGGTGAAGAAAGGCTCTATTTTTGGACTTTTGGGCTCGAACGGGGCAGGGAAAACAACACTGCTCAAAATCATTGCCGGGATTTACCGACCCGATGCTGGCAAGGTGCTAATCAGTGGACAGCCGGTGTATGAGCAGCCTGAAGTTAAGCAGCACATTCTGTTTTTGCCGGATACCCCCTATTTTTTTCCGCAAGCGACAATTCGTCAGATGGCCAGGTTTTACCGCTCCATTTATCCAACTTGGAGTGAGGAACGCTACACACAGCTTACCGAGATTTTCAAGCTAGATCCTAAACGAAAGCTTCACCGTTTTTCCAAGGGGATGAAGCGTCAGGCCGCTTTTTTGCTTGCCTTGAGCTGCATGCCAGAGCTGCTGATTCTGGATGAGCCGATCGACGGACTGGACCCTGTGATGCGGCGGATGATCAAAAATCTCTTGTTCCAAGAAACCGCAGCACGTGAGATGACTGTCGTGATCTCGTCTCATAATTTGCGTGAGATTGAAGACATGTGTGATCATGTCGGCATTATGCACCAAGGGCGGATGCTGTTGGAAAAAGAGGTCGACGACCTCAAATCCGATACGCATAAGGTGCAGGTTGCTTTTCGGGACAGCATGCATGAGGAAGCCGTCTGTGGACAACTTTCGGTTGTACATAAGGAGCGGAGGGGCAGTGTTCTGCTGCTTATAATCCGGGGTGAGCGAGAGCGGATTGCAGAGACGATTGAAGCGTATGAGCCGCATGTGCTCGATTTGCTGCCGTTGACGCTTGAAGAAATTTTCATTTATGAAATGGAGGACGCAGGTTATGACATCCAACCGATTCTTCTGTAGCGGCGGCGTAATTCGCCAATGCCTGAGACAGCATGGCTGGATCGGTCTATTGTACTTGGCAGGATTGCTATTTACAGTACTACTGCCATTGTTTATGAGCATTGGTGATGAACAACCACGAGTGGTTTTAAAAAGCTTGTTCGATAGCACAAGCTCAGGTAATGAATTGCAAAAATTAATTTTAGTGACCGTACCGGTGCTGGCAGGTGTGATGCTGCTTCGTTTTATTCAGCGACAGGGGCCATCCGATTTGTATCATAGCCTGCCTTTGCGTAGAGAGCATCTATTAACGGCACATTTAATTAGCGGTCTTATTCTTTTACTTGTACCTGTATGGCTGACTGCGGGAGTAACTGCCTGGGTTAACACGTCAGTCGAACTGCCTTATATTTTTCATATCCATGATATTGGTTCATGGGCACTGGTCGTATCCGTCCTTACGATTTTCTTTTTTACCTTTACCGTGTTTGTAGGTATTTGTGTGGGACAATCGTTGCTACAGACCGTAGTAGTGTATGTTTTATTGCTATTGCCTCAGTTTCTATTCATGATGATGGGGCGTTTTCTGGAGCGTAATTTATACGGATATGTGCGGGTGCAAGAAACCATTGTCCAATATATTAACGGTTCGGAGTTTCGCAGCAATAATAATATTTGGGAAAACTTATCGCCGTTTGTACGCATTATGGACAATTTGCCGAATCGCGCCTTTTCTTACATGGAGCTGCTTGCCTATATAGGTATCTCCCTGCTGTTTGTCGCCTTGAGTTATGGTTTGTATCGTAAACGCTTAGTCGAGAAGGCGACTCAGGCAATGGCTTTCTCTTTCTTTCAACCTTTGTTCAAGGCAGGGGTTATACTATGCGCTATGCTTGTACTAGGCGATTATTTTTATAATGCAGGTACAAGAGGAGCTAATTGGTCGATTTTTGGGTATGCACTTGGAGCTATTTTAGGTTATATCATTGTAGAGATGGTCATCCGCAAAACGTGGCAAATTGTGCGCGTTCGCGCTTTGATAGAAATGGTCGTTTACGGTGTGATCATGGGGCTAGTACTATATATCCCGATTTCAGGTTGGTTGGGTTATGAGGGACGGATTCCAACAGCACACTCCGTAGAAAAAGTTTATGTGGGGCAAGAGGAGCCTCTAGGGGGAGATGCACAAACAGAAGCTTATTACTCCCAAGACAGGGCTTATATCGCCTCTGTGCTAAATTTACATCGTGAACTTGTACGTGCACATGCAGCTGGCGAGAAAACGTTGTCCAAAAACCTGGCCGTCGAATCGGCAGTCATAGTCTACCGTCTGGATGATGGTTCCACCATGACTCGCCGCTATACATTCCCTGAGAAGCCCTTCCGGACAGAACTGACTAAAGTGATGGAAGCAGAGCCTTACAAAACGGTGAGGTACAAGTTGGATAAGCTGCAAGGAAAAGCAGAGACGATTAATATCCAATCCGTAGATGATAATGAAAGACGGGTGGTTTTAACCAATCCCAAAGAAGCACGTGAATTTGAAGATATACTCAGAGAAGAAGTATTAAATATGAGTTATAGCGAAATGCAATCACATCGATATCCCCTAGGGAGTATTTCTATTACAAACAAAGAGTCATCCTTTACCAATAACGAACCGAGCTGGAAGCGTGAAATTTCATTTGATTGGCCGGCTTCATATCACAAGCTTACAGGTTGGCTAGAGCAAAAGGGGTATGCGGATAAGGTGATCATTGATGCCAAGGATATTTTTTCGATACGGGCTGTTCCTATTATTACTGAAGAGCTTGAACCTTATCAACCCAATCAGTATATTGAAGACTATAAGCTATTTAAAAGCATCCAACAGAAGCATAAAGCAATAACGATTGAAGACCCGAAGCTGTGGAGCACTGTACTGGAAAAGCGTAGATCTAATAGCTATACTCCAAATATGACGAAAGGCACTTACCTGGTTCAGGTCAAGATCAAACCTTTATTTAGTTCAGATCCCCATACACGCTATTACTATTTTACTCCGAACGATATGACACCGGAGCTTGCCAAGGCATTACCAGCAGTTCCTTAAGCTCTTACGAAGGACAGTATCTGGTTTGGATAGCATATGGACGGAGGTAGATGAACATGGGATGGTTCGGACACGACATATAACAACCTTATCGACGGGTAAGAGCTCCTCCACATTAGGGCTGACATAATAAAGGCACAGAGAGATACAACGTAGAACATACAGAGAGAAGAGTTCAATTATGTCCAGTTCAATGGTGGAGGAGCAAAAATAATATGAAATATACAGAAGATCGTGAATTTCTACAGTTCTTGGAGCATCATAAGCAGTCATTTTCTGGATGGGATTTTTCATTCATCTCGGATACAGGACGTGTGGCGAGCGAGCCATTGGACTGGTCTTATGTCAGCAAGGCTATGAAGTTTATTCATTCATCCAAGGCGATGCTGGATATGGGAACAGGCGGGGGAGAGCTATTATCTCGGCTACGCCCTTTTCCAGAGATCGTATGTGCGACAGAAGCATATGCACCGAATGTTCCTATCGCCAAGGAAAGGTTGGAGCCGCTGGGCGTGCGCGTTATGGCTATACAGGATGACAATTCCCTTCCGTTTGGCGATACCGGGTTCGATCTTGTGCTGAATAAGCATGAGTCATTTTCGCCAACGGAGGTACGACGGATTTTGCGCCCAGGTGGGACGTTTTTGACTCAACAGGTAGGGGGCTTGGATTGTGCGGGCATCAACGACCGTTTGGGAGCACCTGAATACGAGTATGCGGACTGGACCCTTTCTCAAGCACTTGCAGGTTTGAAAAGCAATGGCTTCGAAATCGTAGAGCAGCAGGAGCAGTTTCCGATACAGCGTTTTTACGATATTGGAGCACTTGTCTACTATTTAAAAGCCATTGAATGGCAGATTGCAGATTTTCAGCCAGAGAAATATATAGAACAGCTGTATGGTCTGTATTTGGATATTCAACGTGATGGGTATTGGGACGTGAAGCAGCACCGTTTTTTGATCCATGCCAGAGCAATATAAAGAAGATTCGATGACAAAAAGGCCTTTCCCGTGGGGGAGGCCTTTTTGCCATACTCAGCTTGAGTAATTCATCGCTGGGATGATCGGATAAGGACATTTTTATCCTCCTCTCGTATACTAATCTTTACCATAATTGTACAATGAAGAAGCAATGGCTTACAGTTTCATTTCATTCATTAGATATAGGGGGATGTACATGTCTGATCCAAAGGGAGTTATAACCAAGCCGGAAAAGGACGAGTCTGTGCGGATAGCATGGTTTTGGCCATGGCTGGGCGGTACGTTTATGTTTGGATTGTTTTCAGTCATGTTTAATGTAGTTTGGAGTATGGTTGTGGCACCCCAAGTGCAGCTTCTGCTGAGGCATGAGGGTGTGACGGATACAGCTGTGATTGTAATCATGCTGCTATATGCATGGATTATCGGTCTCATCTTTGCAGCTTATGGTGCCTTGAGTGCGCGTATGTCCAGCATGGGCAAGCTTTCGCTGATGCTGACCGGGCTATTATCATTATTATGTGGACTGTGGTTGTGGATTGTAGGCATACAAGGGTCTGGTGGCCAACCTGCTGAAGTGTGGGGAGGGGCGTGGGAGCTCTTTTCACTCTATCACGCTTGGGCGGAGCCTGTGTTAGAGGTATTGGGGCCATATACACAGCATGGTGAAGTTTGGTTTCTACTGGCAGCACTGCTGCCGATAGCTGGCATGGTAGTAGGAGTTGGGGTGAATCGTTATCCAGCGCTAACCGACAAGAATGGTAAGGTGGATCATAGATGGCAATGGATTGTTGCCGCGATATCTGCTGCGCTCGTCATTGTGCTGACGATTACACTGATGCTTCCTCAACGCCCGTACATTGCAGAGAGGGATTTTCCGGTAGTAGACGGGGCTACAGCGGCCATTCCTTTTGCGCAGGATATGCTGCATGAACTGACTGGAATGAGCAAGGCGCGAGCGGCGCACGAGCTGAGATTCAACACGACCCATCAGGCATATGTCAATTTGATCGAAAAGAAGGCGGATCTGATCCTGGTGGCCGGTCCTTCCGATGAGGAGCTGCGTCTGGCAAAAAGCCGGGGAATTCAATTGAAGCTCACACCCATTGGGTGGGATGCGTTTATTTTTCTCGTGCATCAAGACAATCCGGTTAAAGGACTTTCTTCGGAGCAGGTTCGTCGCATATATGAAGGGGCTATTCATAATTGGAATGAAGTAGGGGGCAAGGATCAGCCGATCATTGCTTATCAGCGAGAAGAAAATTCAGGCAGTCAGACATACATGCAAAAGAAAGTGATGGCAGGCCATGAGATGGCTGACCCGCCACGTGAACTACAAATTGGCATTATGGGTGGTATGATTAATGCAGTCGCAGATTTTAACAAGGATCACAACGCGCTCGGATATTCATTTTATTATTTTGCAAATGTGATGCATAATCGTCAAGAGGTCAAATTTTTGTCTATTGATGGAGTGGAGCCGAACAAAGAGCACATTCGCTCGAAACAATATCCATTCACAGCTCAACTGTTCGTGGTCACACGGGAAGGCGAGAAACCAAGCCCTTCGATGCAACGATTACTCGAATGGCTGCAAAGTGAAGAAGGAACCCGGGCCATCGAAAAGGGCGGCTTTGTTCCTGTAAACTCGTAATCCTGTAACGATGGTTCGTCATACAGTTAACGCTATATTCACCTTAAGAGTGAAACGAAGACAGCAGGGTAATACATAGAATATGCTTTGCTGTGAATACAATACCCGCACAGCATGTATATCACCAACATAGGGGGATGAACGAAAATGAAGAAAAAAACATCGGTCTGGGTGCTTTTACTCGCCGTAGCCATAGTGACAGCGGGGTGTGAAACAGGCTCGCAAACAGGACAAACGACTCAAAATGAGCAAAAGGGTACCACCTCGGCACAAGCGAATGGTTCGGGAACCACTGTAGATACACCGAAAACAGGAGGACAAGCAACCACAGACACTACGATAGCGAAGGTCCGCATGGACAATATTACCGCGCTGCGTTTGATCGACGGCCAATCCGGCTGGATCGGCGGAAATGGCTGGATTGCCCGAACGGACACGGCTACATCCGGTTCAGTCGGATCGACGTGGAATGTGCAATATCAGGGCCAAGGTACGGTTCAGCAGATTTTTGCCTTGAACGGGCAGCAGGCCTGGACTGTGATGGCAGACAGCGGATCGCTGCTGGCCACTCGCGATGGCGGCAAACGCTGGGAGGTTGTCGGGACTGTACCTGAGCAAGGGCAAGCGGGCTTTTTACACTTTGTATCATCCAAGGAAGGGTTCAGTGGCAGCCAATATACGAAGGATGGCGGGCAAAGCTGGTCTTCGCTCCCCGTGCCCGGCCACTTGGTAGGACAGCCATATTACCATGATCGGCAAAACGGCTGGGCAGTTACGCAGGACACAGACCGTTCGTTTCAAATTTTACACACTGTTGACGGGGGCCAAAAGTGGACTACTGTCATGTCACGCACAACGGAGGCGCCTCTAAATGGAGCCATTATTCGTTCGGTAGAACGCGGCAACGCATGGATCGAGCTGGTTGGAGATACGGGGATGAATCAGACGTCGTATTCGCTTTGGCATACTGCCGATAGTGGACAAAGCTGGCGTGCTGTGCTGGCGAATACCACTGCTGGTGGCGGTCCGGCACCAGGTATTAGCCAGCAAGACAACCAGGTTCCCAAAAATGAAGGGGCTGCACCTGGTATGCTCTATGCGATTAATAGCAGTAGCGCATGGATGGGCGGTTACTGCGCACCGTGCGACAAGCCCAATACCATCGGCTGGACGACTGACGGCGGCAAGACGTGGAACAATGGCAAGCAAGGTTTTGACGGTTATGGTGGTCAGCAAATCGGGATGGCAAATGCCAAGGAAGGCTGGGCTATTTTCTCGGATTCAGAGCAGGCCCCAGTCATGTATACCACCTCGGATGGTGGACAGCATTGGACACAGAGCCATGTATTTGACAAGCCTGTGGCATCAGGGTCCTAAGGAGGGGAATGCATATGAGCCAACATAAGAAAAGTGTGATTACCTGGACTGACGGTCGTGAAGTGCCGCTCATCGGGCAGGGCACGTGGCATATGGGTGAAAAAGCATCACTCCGCCAGGAAGAAGTGCGCGCGCTTCAACTTGGCTTGGAGCTGGGCATGACGCTGGTGGACACGGCTGAAATGTACGCGGAGGGCGGCGCAGAAGAGATCGTCGGAGAGGCCATTCGGGGTCGCCGGGATGATGTCTATCTTGTTAGCAAGGCGTATCCTCATCATGCGGACCGCCAAGGACTGGCTCAAGCGTGCGAAGCGAGCCTAACCCGAATGGGAACGGAGTACGTGGACATGTATTTGTTGCATTGGCGTGGGAATATTCCGCTGGAAGAGACGATACAAGGCATGGAAAAACTGCGTGAGCAGGGCAAAATTCGTAGCTGGGGAGTGTCCAATCTGGACAAGTCCGACATGGAGGAGCTATGGAGCATAAGTGGAGGCGAAGCCTGCGCTGTCAACCAAGTGCTGTATCACGCGGCTTCGCGGGGCATCGAATATGATCTGCTACCTTGGAGCCGTACGCATGGGGTGCCTGTGATGGCCTATTGCCCGATTGCCCAAGGTGGCCGCCTGCGACGGGGGCTGCTGGAGCATCCCGTTATGATAGACATTGCTGCTAGCCACGAGGTAACTCCATCCCAAATTGCACTTGCGTGGGTCATACGGGACGGTGATGTCTGGGCAATTCCGAAGGCGGTGCAGGAACCGCACGTACGAGAAAATGCAGCGGCAGCAAGTATTCGGCTCACTCCTGAACAACTTCAACAAATAGACGAAGCTTTTCCTCCGCCAACGCGGAAGCAGCCGCTGGATATGGTTTGAGGAAGGAGGAGCCCATGACAGAGCGAGAGATAGAACTGCATGAGGTAGATGATCATCTGGATTATGGATTATCCGTTGTATTCATCGGCTTTAATCCCAGCTTGAAATCAGGCGAGGTAGGACATCATTATGCGAACCCGCGCAACCGATTTTGGCGCATACTGGAGGGAGCAGGCTTGACACCTCGCTTGTACGATCCATCGGAAGATCGGGAGCTGCTGAAGCTGGGCTTCGGCTTTACGAACATTGTTTCCCGTCCCACGAGGGGAGTAGAGGATATTGCACGCGAGGAATACGCCGAAGGACGTCTGAAGCTGTATGCGAAGCTACAGGAATACCGTCCGAAGGTTGCTTGCTTTGTCGGCAAAGGCGTGTACACCGAATACAGTAAAAAATCCAAAGTAAATTGGGGTTTTCAGCCTGAACCGCTCATTCCTGAGATGTATGAATTTGTGGCACCTTCGTCTAGCGGACTGGTGCGCATGTCGCTGGAAGAAATCACAGGTATTTATCGCCATCTCCAAACGTTCCTTTCGTCAGAAATCGTCTGAAATGCAGTAAGTACGGTGGATACAGCTAGCACAAAAAGAACCACACGCTTCAGTCCCTGCTGGGAAGAGCGTGTGGTTCTTTGAGCTGTTTCTATTCTATTGTAAGGCTTTTGCCTGCCATGCCTGTTCCACGGGAACATAAGGATATCCCAAATCACGTGCGACGGCTGCGTAGGTAATATGTCCGTTCAGGACATTGGTGCCGCTAAGCAGCGGCTTGCTTCTGCGAAGCGCCTCCTGCACACCCAGATCTGCGAGCTGGAGAGCAAAGGGGAGCGTCGCGTTCGTCAATGCGAGCGTCGAGGTTTGCGGTACCGCGCCCGGCATGTTTGCTACCGCATAGTGAATGACGCCATGCTTCACATAGGTAGGCTGATCGTGTGTGGTGATGTGGTCAATCGTCTCGACTATGCCGCCCTGGTCGATGGCGACATCCACAATCACAGAGCCGGGCTGCATCGTCTGTACCATGGCTTCCGTTACGAGCCGCGGAGCTTTGGCACCAGTGATCAGGACAGCACCGATCAGCAAATCACTTTGCGCCACGGCTTCAGCAATGTTGGACGGGGTGGACACCAGTGTATGGAGCTGATTGCCAAAAATATCGTCCAGTTGGCGCAGTCTTTGCAGGCTCAGGTCGATTAGTGTCACATCTGCCCCGAGACCGATGGCGACCTTGGCAGCATTGGTGCCGACCACCCCTCCGCCAATAATGGTCACTTTACCGCGTTTGACCCCCGGTACACCTGCCAGCAGGATGCCCTTGCCACCCTTTGGTTTTTCCAGCAGTTGTGCTCCAATTTGTACAGCCATTCGACCAGCAACCTCACTCATCGGAGTAAGCAGCGGGAGGCTGCCTTCAACATCGAGCGTCTCATAGGAAATGGCGGCTACGCCGTTGTCTGTTAAAGCGCGGGCCAGTGCTGGCTCGGCAGCCAAATGCAGATAGGTGAACAAAATCAACCCTGGTCGAAAATACCCGTATTCTGAGGGGAGAGGCTCTTTTACCTTGATAATCAGATCCGCCTGGGACCACACGTCCGCAGCTTGCTGCACAAGAGTCGCACCCGCAGTGGCATAATCTCCATCCGTAAATCCGCTTTCAACACCTGCACGGCTTTCCACAAATACGTGATGTCCGTGTTGAATCATTTGAGCTGCACCTGCTGGCGTTAGAGCGACACGATTTTCATTGTTTTTAATCTCTTTCGGAACCCCAATTTTCATTTCATTCACCTCTCCTAAAAATAATTGTTATCCAACAAATCCATTTCGTTGGTTTAATCATTTTTGCGCAGCCCTGCCGATTAGTTACATGGACTCAAGCCGATAAATGCAATTCATGTTAGATTAGGTACAGTTTACAAGGGGTGAAGCTCCTTGACATCATACATTTTGTCGGATTATCTGACTTAAAGGCTCGACTTTTTGATGAATATATGTCATATAAAATGACATAAAGACATAGACATAAGGAGAATGCCGATGAACGGTAAAAAAACATTTACTATTGCGGATGTGCTGGAACGTCCCGTTTTCCGGCGGGCGAAGCTGGCGGCGGGGGAACAGGGCGTACATCGCCGTGTGGGTTGGGTCCATGTGCTAGAAATCACAAATGTTTCTCCATTTGTGAGCCGTCATGACTTGATTTTGACGACCGGCCTGTGGCTCACCCGGAAGGGGGAAGAGCGTGCCGAGTATATGGAGCAACTGATCCGCTCGGAAGCCGCAGGATTGTGTGTGGAGCTGGGCACGAGCATTCATGAAATCCCCTCTGAAATTCTGGAGTTGGCGGAACGACATCACTTCCCGGTCATCGTATTTGAGCAGCCAGTGCGTTTTGTTGAAATTACACAAGATATTCATTCCCTACTTATTAACCGACATCATGAACTTCTAAAAGATCTAGAGCGATTTTCACGTCAGCTTCAGCAGGAAACCTTACGCAGCACTGATATGAACGCCCTTTTGCGTGTGCTTCATGACTATGCAGCCCGGCAGGTCATCTACATGTCTTCCATTGAAACCAATCGATTCGTACCTTCCGTCCAGCCGGATCTAGCGGACCGTATTGCAGATTTTTATGCCAATGAAGTGGAATCTAGTATGACCGCCGATCGGGAGGGGCATCTGCTGTTTCACCTGAATGAATCCACTGCCGTCTTGTTCCAGCCCGTTGTATGCTTCGGTCAGGTGTTTTCCGCAGTAGGTTTGGTGCTGCATAGTGAAATGCCGACGGAAGAAATGTCACTGCTACTCGATTACACTGCCAAGGCAGCCGCTACATTGGTGCTGAGAACACAGTTTCTTGAAGACCGGTTGCTGCGTAATCAAAATGAATTGATTCAGGATGTGCTGAGCGGACAGCTTCCCAGTGAAGAACAGGCTCAGACCCGGATGGGCCTGCGATTGTTATCGAAGGGGCAGTATTTATTTTGGGCAGGGGTCATTGAGGTAGAACATCAGGACAAGGATGCCAGTCAGGTACGCAAGGAATCCATCAATCAGGATGTGCTAGTGCTGCTTCGTTCATTGTTGAAAAAGGAAACGTTGCACAACCTGCTGATGATGAAGGGAAGTCAATGCTACATCCTTTGTGCCAAGGAGGAATTAACACTGCGTTCCGCAGCGCAAATGAAAAAAGTGCTTGCCCATACAGTTCAATATATTCAGAACTATGCCGCAGGACAGCTTGATAAGGTGCGCATTCATGCAGGTTTTGGTAAAGTGAGGCATCGCATGACGGGGACGGACCGCAGTTTTGAAGAGGCATATGAGGTCATTGAAGTGGCACGAAGCGTCCCAGTCATGAAGGATCGGTTATTTTACGACAGCATAGGAATCTATCAGTTGTTGAAGGCGGTGCCCCGCATTCCTTTTCTACAAGAATTCGTAGAGGACCATTTGGGCGAGCTGATTGCGCATGATCGTGAGCACCATATGCAGCTTCTGGAT
Organism: Paenibacillus sp. F4; assembly: GCF_002894905.1. Taxonomy (NCBI): domain Bacteria; kingdom Bacillati; phylum Bacillota; class Bacilli; order Caryophanales; family Paenibacillaceae; genus Paenibacillus; species Paenibacillus sp. F4. Next base: position 259,014 of record NZ_POVS01000014.1, on the reverse strand, counting down.
ACACTGGATGCCTATTTTCAATCCCATGGCTCCAAGCGTGATACCGCCGGAATTTTGTACATTCACAGACAGACCCTTTATAATCGGCTGGATAAAATTAATGAAATCATAGAGGGAAATCTGGCAGACCCTGACAAACGTCGTTGCCTGGAGATGGCACTACTGGCTTACCGGATGCTTCAGGCTGAAAATTGATCCTAAATAACTAGTTCTATTTTCCATTCTACTCATTTACAATGCGTGTTAACACTGAGATAATAGAAGATATTACGGAAATATCTTGAAAGGGGATTAATATGAATATAAAAAAATGGATCGCCGTCCCTCTTATTCTGTTGATGGTAGCTTTGACAGGTTGCCAGGCAGTAGGTGGATTTGATGTAAGTAAAAATTTATTGGGAACACTTGATGTGAAATCCCAGCAGACAACGGAGAAAATCTCTCTTAAATTGACTCCCAGAGAAGGAATCACGCAAGGAGATAAAGAAATCGTAGATTTGATTAATTCGATTTCCGTCACTGTGGATGAAGCCAAAGTACAATCGGAGGAACTTGCTTCTGCCAAAGGTACATTGCACATCGATAAGTATAATTTGCCGTTTGAACTTGCTTTAGACCGCCAAGGTTTGGCTATTCAACTGGAAGGTGCCAAAAAACCTTATTACATATCTTTGAACTCGCAAGAGAGTTTGAGCGGTCTGCCTGCTGGATTTGATCCGTATGTATATTCCAAAGACGTGAGAGAGCTGACGAAAACAGCCGCTGCACTTATGCTCAAGCATGCGCCTAACCCTTCGACCATTTCTGCAACGTCTGTAACCGAGGAAGTATACGGTGAAAAAGACAAAGTGAAACTGACCCATCTGCATGCTGAACTTCGTGGTGATGAGCTGGTAACATTGGTAAAACCGTTCCTGGCGAATCTGGCCAAGGATGAAGCAGGCTTGAAAGAGCTGATCGGGCAAGCCATTGATATGACGAAGACAATCGCTTCCGGCATGAATATTGAAGGTAGTGATAAAGTAACAGCGGAACTGAGTGCCAACAAAGAAAAAATGGTCAATGAGGCTTATACCGAAGTTAAAAAGTATTTGGATCTAGCTGTTGATCAGTATGATGTAGGAGTTAGCACCATGTATACAGAGTCCCCTGAAATCAAAACGGTTCTGAGTGCTAACACGGTTTTGAAAAGCGACATGTATTTTGATGAAAAAGGAAATGTTCGCAAAGCGGCAACAGACCTGACGGTTGCTTTGCCAGATGTGGATGGTCTTCCGGTGAAGTCCTTCACAATTCTGACCGAAACTCAATCTTGGAACGTCAATGGTAGTGTGACGGCTGATAAAGTGGATATTTCTAACGGTGTTATTGACTTGAATAAACAAGCTGAATTAACTCCGGGAGCGACGCTGCGCAATTTTGAAGCGAATTCTCCGATCTATAACATTTTAAAAAATGATTTGGAAATTACAAAAGTAGAAACAACTTTCGATCCTAAAGACGATTACTACGTCTTGGAGAATCGTGGTGGTACTGCCTTTATTCCATTGCGTGAACTGACGAGCGAACTGAGCTCCGAGTTAAAATGGGATGCAGCGGCCAAACAGACTACTGTAATTGATGATATTACAGGTAAGACGATTAAGCTGAAAAGTGGCTCCAAACAGGCTGTATTGGAAGGAAGCACATTGACGCTGCCACAAGCTCCATATACGGATGAATATGGCACATTGTATGTTCCTTTCAAATCAGTTGCCGAGGCGCTTGGCGCCACAGTAACTCGTAATAATGATGGGGAATATGTACTGAAACGCGACTAAAAAGAAATTCAAGGAACCGGCCCAATTAGGGGCTGGTTCTTTTTTAGTTATATTGGTAAAATGCTCAGTAAAGCGATTTAAATAAGCGCTTACAAATTTTAAAAGTGCCATACTTTTATACAGGGAAAATTGAGATAATTATAGTATCATTCCAGATAGGAAAACACATACAATTGGGGGATATACGATGAAAGATATGGAACTATTGAATTCCAGAGAGGGACAAATGGTGCTTGCCCGAATGTACGGTCAACAGCAAATCTCTGAGCAAACGACTCGATATGAATCACTTATACAGGCGTATCGGGAGCATTTTGGTGTAGGGGCTATTGAACTGTTTAGTGCTCCGGGGCGTTGCGAAATTGGTGGGAATCATACAGACCACAATCACGGAAAGGTGCTGGCAGGCAGTATTACACTCGATACCATCGCTGCAGCTTCTAAAGTGGAGGAGTCTGTAATTACATTCTTTTCTGAAGGCTACAAGACGAAGTACGTCATCGATTTAACCGACTTGTCGCCAAAACCGGAGGATGACAGTACGATGCTGCTGGTCCGTGGTATTGCCGCTGGTCTACTTGAATTCGGATACCGTATCGGGGGATTCCAAGCTTATATATCAAGTAATGTATTCTCTGCTTCAGGTTTAAGCTCTTCCGCTTCTTTTGAAATGTTGATATGTACGATATTGAATCATTTTTATAACGAGGGAGCGTTAGATGCTGTTGCTAAATCCAAAATTGGTCAGTATGCGGAAAATGGCTATTGGAACAAGCCGTCGGGGCTGCTCGATCAGATGGCTTGTGCGTATGGCGGCTTGATTTCCATTGACTTTGAAAATCCCAAGGAACCGATCATAAATCCTGTTCATTGGAATTTTGAACAAAACGGATATTCCCTCGTTATTGTAAATACAGGTGGAAATCATGCTGATTTAACGGACGATTACGCGGCGGTGCCCAACGAAATGTTTGCAGTGGCTCAGTCTTTAGACGCTTCGGTTTGCCGTGACTTATTGCCAGAGGATCTATATGCCAACCTTAAAATGGTCAGGGAAAAAGCAGGAGACCGTGCAGTACTGCGGGCGTTGCATTTTTTTGAAGAAAATAGACGTGTGGATGAACAGGTGAAATCACTGGAGGAGGGGCGCTTTACTGATTTCCTGAGGCTCGTTACCGAATCTGGTAATTCCTCATGGAAATGGCTCCAAAACGTATATAGAAGTGGGATTGCGCGGGAACAAGACGTATCGGTTGCACTGGCTTTAACCGAAATGTATTTAAAATCAATAGATAACAGCGCATGCAGGGTACATGGTGGTGGCTTCGCTGGTGTCATCTTGACGATTCTTCCGAATGATCATGTGGATGATTATAAGGAGTGGATCAGCGGCATGCTGGGAACTCCGGTACTTGTTGTCAACGTCCGTGAGGACGGTGCTGTTAATGTTAGTGATTTGATAAATGTTGAACGGACTCATTGCGAGTCTACAAACTAGTCAGTCAGTAGAAGACTTTAACCCATGGGTTAAAGTCTTTGTCCTTTTTTATCGCCGATACAGCTTGGGTTTGCGTTATAATAAAGAGATGATAGTTTTAATGAAGGAGGGCCTGTCATGGCTATATACCCGTCCTGGTCCTATTCGCAATCGAGGGCTCAAACGTTCGATGAATGCTTACGCAAATACTATTATCATTATTACGGCTCGCATAATGGCTGGAATTCGGCACAGGGCACTGAAGAGCAAGTTACGTTGTATCGGCTCAAGCAACTGAGCAACTTATATATTTTATTCGGGAATATTACGCATCAAATGTGTGAATCAGTCATACGTGGATGGATGGAAAAAGGGGCTATCCCGCGCACAGCATACCTCGAGACAGCTATGAAGAACATGTTGAATAACAGCTACAAGGAATCGCTACACCGTGAGCTATGGCTACAAGATCCGAAAAATCGCGTCATGCTGGCGGAGGTTTATTACGACGACGAGGTGCTTCCGGAACGGATCGCCCTTATTAAGGAGCGACAGCACGCGGTGATACACAATTTGTACCGTACTGCGGTTTGGCGTGAACTGCAACAGGGAAAGGCCCGAATTGTTGAAGTGGAGAAGTGGGATACGATGCTCCTTCATGAGACGAAAGTGTATGTCAAAATGGATTTGCTCTACCGTAGAGACAATGGAGACATGGTCATCGTGGATTGGAAAACAGGCAAGGAAGGCGATTTTTCCGACCAACTTTTTTTGTATGCTTCCTATGTGCAGGAGCACTATCAGCTTCCTTTGGAGAAGATTGAGGTACGTGTGGAGTATTTGATGACAGGAGAGCATGAGGTATATCGCCCCGCGCAAGAGGATATCGACAAAGTGGTTAGTAATGTCGGACGATACATCGATGAAATGAAGTCCTGTCTTGATGACGATTACTATAACCGCCCCAAGCCCGAGTCTTTCTTCACTCCGATGCCTTCACGCAGAGCGTGCGGAGGCTGTAATTTTCGTGAGGTGTGTAAGTACCGAGCGGTGTGAAATGACTTGATCGCCTTTGCCCCCGGATTCCTACCATAATTAAAGCTAGTGAATCCGGCCATATGGCAAATCTATAATTCTTCTATATTTTGAAACCGCTTTATAATTTAGAAGATGCGAGGTATGATAAGGGTATTATTGGAAAATGCGAAGGAGGAAGTTAGGAAGATGACGAGTACAGAACATGCACGTATTCTTTTTCAGGGAGATTCTATAACAGATGGAGGAAGGGGACGAAATGAGGACGCGAACCATTGGCTGGGTCAGAGCTATGTGTATCTGATCGCAGGTGCGTTGGGGAGCCGTTTGACTACCACGCAGCCAGAATTTGTGAACCGGGGAATTTCGGGGGATCGAGTTTCGGATTTGTATGCACGCTGGAATGAGGACATGTTTAGCCTGAAGCCGGACCTGCTCAGTATTCTAATCGGAGTGAACGACGCCTGGCGGATCGTGGAGCAGGAACCATCCGGGGTGACGGACCGATTTGAACGAGCCTATCGCCACCTTCTGGAAGAAACGCGTGAAGTGATGCCTGATCTGGGACTCGTGCTGTGCGAGCCGTTTATTTTGAAAACGGGAGCTACCGAGGCGCGATGGGACATTTGGCAAGAAAAAATAACGGGATACCAGCGTATTGTACGTCGGCTTGCGGACGAATTTGGGGCCGTATTTGTGCCACTCCAGAGTATGTTGAACGAAGCCGCTACCCAGGCGGACGCTTCCTATTGGCTGCATGACGGGGTTCATCCGACAGCGGTTGGGCATCAGTTGATAGCTGATCAATGGATAGATATCGTGCAAAAGAGTCCGCTGGCGATTCGCTAACAGGGTTATACATAGTCTACTCCTTGTCATTTTTGGGTAATACACGATTATGGACATCATTACTTATGTTATGGTTCCATCCAAAAATGAATGTCAAAGGGGGTGCTTCTTGCTTCGTTATGAACGGAGCAAGAGAGGGCTATGGAAACGATAAATATCATTCTGGTTATATTACTTATCGCATTAACTGCGTTTTTTGTGGCCTCGGAGTATTCCATTATTCGGGTGCGGGTATCTCGCATCAATCAATTGGCCTCTGAAGGCAACAAAAATGCGAAAGCCGTTAAAAATATTTTGTCTCGGCTGGACGAGTATTTATCTGCTTGTCAGCTCGGAACCACATTAACCTCAATGGCGCTAGGCTGGCTAGGGGAATCTACTGTTGAACATCTGCTACACCCCCTGTTTGTATTGGCTCATATTCCGGCAGGCCTGACGGGAGTGCTCTCCTTTTTGCTGGCTTTTTTGATCTTGACCTATTTTGAGGTGGTCATTGGGGAGCTGGTACCGAAAACATTTGCCATACAGATTGCTGAACCCATGGCATTGTTTTTTGCCCGTCCGATCACGATATTTTATAAAATGACCTATCCCCTGAATTGGGTGCTCAGTCGTTCTTCGCGTGTCATTACGGGTCTCTTCGGGCTCAAAAAGGTATCTGAAGAAGATGCAGCACTCAGTGAAGCCGAGCTTCGTTTGGCGTTATCTGAAGGCTTTCGTAGTGGTGAAATTACACCGACAGAATATCGATATCTGAACAATGTATTTGATTTTGACGACCGTGCAGCGCAGGAGATTATGGTACCGCGCATCCACATCCGTTCCATCTCCCACCAGGCAACAGTGGCCGAGTTTATGGAGCTGATCGAGGACAAAGTTTATAATTTTCTACCTGTAGCTGAACATGGAGACCGGGATCGTATTATCGGGATGATTCGCGTCAAGGAAGCCCTGCATGATTTGGCACGTGGGCATAGCACAGGGAATACGACGATGGCTTCTTATATTCACCCGGTGCTTCAGGTTATTGAGACGGTTCAGGCTCGGGATCTACTGGTTCAGATGCAAAAGCGACGCATTCCAGTAGCGGTGCTGGTGGACGAATATGGTGGAACATCTGGACTTGTCACACTGGAGGATATTATGGAGGAGATTGTTGGAGACATTCCTTCCTATACCGACACCGAAACCCCCGCAGCGTTAACTCCACTCATTACAAAAAAAGATGATCATCGCTACATACTCAAATCACAGGCGCTCATTCATGAGGTCAATCGGCGCTTGGAGACGGATATTGAGGCCGGGGACGTATATACGATTGGTGGATGGATGCTTTCAGAGCGTTTTGATATCCAGCAAGGAGACAAGCTGACCATGGGTTTATGGGAGTTTACTGTACTGGAAAAAAATAGTCACCAAATAGACACAATTGAGGCGATTAAGAAAGTAACCGTTGAACAGAAAAATGACAATGATTTTTAATAATGGAAAATGACTTTGTGAAGCAACAGCTCGCTTAAAATGTGAAGAATGGCCTGTAAAGCTTGTAGCAGCGCGATTCGTCCATTTTAAGATGCAAGCTGCTGCCTGGTAACAGTAGTTAGGGTAGGGGACTTAAGACTCTGTATCTTTATGCTCATAAATATATCTGTCTATGAAAAATTCTACTAGAAATGTAGCAATTTTATGGTAAAATGGAATCAAATTTGAGTTTTTTGGGGTGGGCTACAGTACATGAAGATGTCACTAGGTACGAAAATGGTTACTGCATTTGTCTCAATTTCTGCAATAACTTATGGAACAAGCGCTTTTTTTATTTTTGTACTCAAGGACTGGCTTGCTCAAGGTACACAAGAATGGGTGTACACTTCGATCATTCTGTTATTGGGTGTCCTGTGGAGTGGCATTTTGGGCTGGTTGATCTCAAAATTACTCACACGGCCAATTGTTAGGTTGGCAAAGGCGGCAGAGGAAGCTTCGGCGGGGAACCTGTCTGTTGTAATTCCTGAACGTCGTTCGGAGGATGAAATCAAAGTCCTGTATGATGCATTTCGGCATATGATGCTGAACATTAAAGATATGTTCAATGAGATCTCGTACAGCACCAGAACAACTTCGCAAAGTGCGGAAAATCTGAGCTTGGCTATTGTGCAGGCTACTACACAAATTGAGTCCATGTCTTCGGTGGTAGAAGATATATTGAATGGCGTAGAGCAGCAAAAGCAAGCATCTGCCCAATCTATTAAAACAGCAGACCGAATGCTGGGCGATTTTAAGATGATGCGTAGCAAATCGGGGCATATGCTGGAACTGTCAGGCCATATGGAGCATTCAGTAGATTCGACGCAGGCTGTATTTTCATCCCTGATGGATGGAATGGGAGAGCTGACAGCCTCACATGGTCGTTCGCAGCAGGTGATTGCACGACTGGAAAAAGAAGCTTCCCAAATTGAAGCGATTACAAGCACCGTGAAGGATATTGCGGAACAGACCCATCTGCTGGCGTTGAATGCTTCTATAGAAGCGGCGCGTGCGGGAGAAGAAGGGAACGGATTTGCTGTAGTGGCTCACCAAATTCGCGCACTTGCCGCCCAAAGTACGGAGTCTGTGCAGGAAATTAATGCCATCGTTAGCCGTGTGCAGTCGCAAATCGTAGAGACAGTACAATTGATGCATCAGCAAACGTCGTTGGTCAGTGCTGAGGCGGAACGGACAAGCTCTGTGGATCAGACGCTGAACCGTTTGAACGCTATTGTACGTGAATTTGTCGAGAGCATCCGTTTAATGGAAGAAGCCGTGACGGAGCAGACGAATCGGGTAGATCAAACCTTTGAGCAGATCCATCGTATTCAGCAAATGTCAGGGGCCTTCTCTGAAGGAGCTCACAAAATTTATACAGCTGCTCATGAGGAGACAGCAATTATGCAGGAAATTTCGTCTTCTTCCGAGGATTTGAAAGTGCTTACGAATAAACTCATGATGAAAACACGTGGAATGCAACTATAACAGAACCCTCATGTGAGGCATGATATATACATCAAACAAAATATAGCCGCTATACACCGGAAAACGCAGCAAAATGGTTCCCCGGTGTATAGTGGCTATTTTTTAATTTCAAAAAACTCACATTGGTTTCTGGGGTGGTAAGCCAGATCACTGACGCTGGATTGCACGACGATGGTTTGATCGTCAAAACGGATTATGATTCCGCCAGAGCCAATCAATTGGTCATCCTGAAATACCCGGACACGCAGATGACGTTCCAGTGCCTCGCTGAAATCCTGATCTGTAATTAATCGGCGATTAATGGCCATGAGGGTTCTCCTTTGAATATAATATCTTTTATCATAAAGGTAAGGTATGGAACAAGCAAGAAACACGGCTAGAACATAATCGGCTATTGGTTATAAAATAGAATGCAACGAAGAGGGAAAGAGATCAAAGGGGGCTAGCTATGGATAGGTCGTGGTCAGGGCCTTGGTTAGATGCCAACGCGCCAGAAGGGTTCGAGGCTTTTACTCCGTCACATGGGTTGGCTATATTGGGACTCATTGTATGCGCTTTGATGCTGTGGCTGACTCGGGGATGGATTCGGTCGAACAAGCCCGTAAGCGAGGGAATTCGCTGGTTGTTAATTACAGTCCTCATTCTGTCAGAGCTGACTCTGAATATTTGGTATGTGATGCAGCATATTTGGGATGTGCAGACCTCATTGCCATTAGAACTGTGCAGTGTGACACTGCTGCTGTCTATCCTGATGCTCATTTTTCGAAGCCGCTGGTTATACCCGATCATTCTTTTTGCCGGAATTGGAGGGGCGCTTCAAGCAGTACTCACGCCTAATTTGGCATACGCATTTCCGCATTATCGTTTTATCCATTTTTTCATAGCTCATAGTGCTATTATTCTGGCAGCCTTGTATATGACCTGGATAGAAGGACTCCGACCGACGTGGAAGAGTGTGGGAGGAGTGATGCTTTTTCTGAATGGCCTGGCGCTGATAGTGTGGATCGTAGACGATGCTCTCGGTGCTAACTACATGTTTCTAGCCGGAAAGCCGTCAACACCGTCGATATTGGATGTTTTGGGGCCATATCCTCTGTACATTCTGGCAGAAGAAGCCATTGCACTGCTGTTCTTTTCGCTTCTGATGCTGTTGTTCGAGGTGCTCCCGGGAGGCAGGTTGTATGTCCGCTTTCGCAAAGGAGCTCTGCCTGGTGCTGACAGGTCAATATAAAGCCGTTGTAAAGCCATACAAAAGCAGCCTATTCCACAAGTATATGACCAGGGATAAGGCTGCTAAGAATGCCTAAACAGTAGTATGGGTATAACGTTCCCCATTCTAATACTTAACGCAGTAGTGATTCTGCTCCGTCTACATAAATTTCCGTACCCGATACATGAGATGACTCGTCTGAGGCGAGAAACAGGACTAGATTGGCAACCTGCTCTGGCTCACCAGGGGCATCCTCTAGCGGATGCTCTCCGCCCTTCGGAAATTCGACTGGAATTTGTACCTTCTTCAAGTCTTCGGAAGGGTACGTGTTATCGTCAATTTGCGTGTCGATAGCTCCCGGGCATATCGCGTTGACCCGAATTTTGTATCGTGCCAGCTCCAGCGCTGCCATTTTCATAAAAGCAACCTGAGCTGCCTTGGTGGAGGCGTAGGCTGAGAATCCAATACCCGAAAAGGTTCGATTACCGTTGATGGAGCTGGTAATGATAATGCTGCCACCGCGTTCTTTCAGGTAAGGGACGGCATATTTGACGGTAGCAAAGGTGCCGCGAAGATTAATGTTCATCGTGCGGTCCCATTCCTCCAGTTCCAGTGTCTCGATAGGGGCCATGGTGCCGTTAATGCCTGCGTTGGCGAACACGATATCCAGCTTTCCGTACGTTTCCACGACTTTAGCGAACCCCTGCTGAATCATATCCGGCATGGATATATCACATTCCAGTACAAGCGCCTCGCCGCCGGCCTGCTCGATGATTGCTTTGGTCTCCTCTGCATGCTTGGGTGTCCGATCCAGCATGACCACCTTGGCACCTTGTTCTGCAAAACGGATCGCGGTCGCCTTGCCGATCCCTGAACCTCCACCACTGACCACTGCTATCTTCCCTTGCAATCTCTGCTCTGCCATTGACTATTCCTCCCATTCCGTTCATAAACTAAACCTGACTCGTTATTCCATACCTCTGTACGTTGATGGTGAAACAGTCACAGCTGGATTTCATCCCATTTGCGAAATATGGTAACATAGGCGAACCAGCAGGAACTTATAGCAAAAACATATAGCAGGAACAAGTATGAAAAAGACCGAGTGACGGAGGTGGATCGAATTGAGCTATAACGCAAATGACCGACCCGAATCGACAAACGCTATAGCACTGACCGGAAAAATGAAACCGTGGGCACTGAGCGGCCCCAGTATTCAAATCGATCCGTTGTTTCCCTATTACGCCAACCGTTCGCGTGACAGTATAGCAGATGAGATCGCCCTTGCGGGCTACCAGACCGTTCATTATTTTGTCGTGCGTGAAAATGAAGTGGATGGAGCGCTTGTTGCTGCTTTTCAACGCAGAGGCATAGCGGTGTGGGCGATGGTGCTGGGCAACGGCTCTTTTGGCGTGTCCCAGCTGCCGCCGGAGTGGAGAGGATGGCGCATGGAGCTGCTGCGCGAACCGAACGACGGATTTCAGCGGCTTTCACATTTTGCCCAGGAGTATGTGGAATGGAAAAAGAAAGCCGCTGCCCGGCTCGTCACCGACATTCCGTTCGACGGGTTCGAGGTGGCGGAGCCTTATTTCCCCGAATGGAACGGGCTGCGCAGTGGAGTGTATGGGGATATTGGGCCGCATGCACAGCGTGCCTTTCGCGAGCATAGCGGTGAGAACATTCCAGATTTTCGCGACAAGCATGCGCGGAATTATTACCGGAAGGTTCCGAAGCTGTACGCGCAGTGGGTTGATCTGCGTGTGGACGCCGTGAACGGCCTGATCAGCGAGCTGGTGAACGGCGCAGGCGGTGTGCGTGATGTCCGGCCGGACATCTGCGTGGCGACATGGTCGCTTGCTGTGAGCGGACGCGGCGATGTCCCAGGCCAGCTACGGGAATGGCAGGGTCTGGACGCGGTAGCCATGATCGGGTGCGTCGCCCCGGATATGCACGTACTCCAGACCCATTGGCCGGACTGGATGCGCCGCCGTCTGCCGCCACAGTATATTCGCGGCTACGCCCGCATCGCGCAGTCGATTCGCGCCGCTTATCCGGGCCTGCCCCTCGGGGTGCAGGCGGATATCGGTTCGCTCGCGCGGATGGTTCGAGACCGCGAGTGGACGCGGCGGTTCGGGGCTACCGCCCTGGAGGACGAATACGACGCTTGGACCGCCTATGAATACCATGTGGGTGGTTACATGTACGATGAGCCGCCCAAACCGCTTAGGGCGGAACGTTCAGCCGAAGATGAGGTGGTTATTTCTTTCAGCAAGCGAATTGCCACGCCGTCTGTAGATGAGCTGCGTATTTGGAGCCGGGAGGACAGAGCAGGTACAACATGCGACCTGAGCCGTCACCTAAGGAACGATTCACTAACGTTGCTGGAGCTTGTGGATGCCGTAGCAGACGGAAACCGTCTATTGCTGCGTGTACGCAATTTACCAGCGGGGGCGTTCAGCTTGCGCCTTGATGGTGTACAGGATACACCGGAGCTGTGGTTGCTCAAGGGAAGGAAGGCACATCGTAATCTGCCAGAGGATGAAGTGAGGGTTCCTTAAAATTTGGGTAATAACAAAATAACAGCTGTATAAATGGCTCATTTGCCGTAGTATTTTTAAATTGTATACTTTGAGGTAACATCTTTCAAAACATAAACTATAGTGGAGTGAAAAAAGTATGTGGGATTGGGATTACCTGATTCGGGTCATGTTTGCAGGATTATGCGGCGCATTAATCGGCTATGAGCGCAAAAGTCGGATGAAGGAGGCGGGCATTCGCACGCATTTTATTGTCGGTATTGGCGCAGCGCTCATGATGGTGGTATCCAAATATGGTTTTCAGGATCAAGCCGTCTGGTCTAACCTGTCGCTGGACCCTTCCAGAATAGCAGCACAGGTTATAAGTGGAGTGGGCTTTATCGGCGCAGGGATGATTTTTACACAAAAAAATAGAATTAAAGGACTGACCACTGCCGCAGGCATTTGGACTACCGCCGGAATCGGTATTGCCGTAGGTGCAGGGATGTATGGGCTTGGTGCAGGTGTAACGTTGTTTATTTTAGCGGCTCAGTCCTTGCTCCATAGTCGTTTTTATCAGATGGCTACCCCGTCCACGCAACAAGTGGTTGTTCAGGTCGACAATGAGCCGGGCGTACTGAATCGGATCAAAGAACTGCTGAAGCACAAGAAGCTGACGATTCACAGCTTTCACGTCGAGCGCATCAATAACGGTGAGCAGTTGGTCATTCATATGCTTTTAAAGCTGTCCCGGTCAGAGGGAGTGGAGGAACTGCTGTCACTGCTTCAAGAGATGGAAGGTATTCGTTCAGTCGAGACCAAGTCCAATTAGACGAATTTACTGCTCATACAGTAGCTTTTTTGTCGAACACTGGCGGCTTTTATAACGGAAAAAAACTTTAAAAATAATGATTGAAAACGCTTCCTTTTGTGTATATACTCTTACTACATCACAGAGGCAGCAGCCAAACAAAGACCCCATGCATATGCACAGGGCCGTTGTTATCATCCAGATATTACTTTACTTTGACTGGAGCTGGATATTTTTTACCCAGCGTATCCACAGTGACTTTTTTCATCGTAGCCGGTTTGATCGGTTTGTCATTGCTATCCCGTTTGGAATTGACGATAGCATCGACCACATCCAACCCGGACGTTACTTTACCGAAAGCGGCATATTGACCGTCGAGGTAGTCCGCATCGGCAACCATGATGAAAAATTGCGATCCAGCCGAATCCAGATCCGCTGAGCGGGCCATGGATAATACGCCACGTGTATGTTTGAGTGTATTGTTAACACCATTGCTCTTGAATTCGCCTTTGATACTGTAGCCGGGGCCACCTGTACCGTTACCTTGCGGATCACCACCCTGAATCATAAAGCCTGGGATAACACGGTGGAAAATGGTACCGTTATAGGCTCCCTTTTGCACCAAAGAAATGAAATTGTTAACCGTGTTCGGTGCTACTTCCGGATACAGCTCAAGCTTAATTTTCTTGCCACCATTCATGACAATCGTGACAATCGGATGGGAAACAGCCTTGTTCTTGTCTTTAGTCGCAGCAGGAGTTGTAGTGCTTGTCCGGCTGGCGGCTTCCACATCGGCCGCTTTTGTACCGCATCCAGCAACCAGCACGAGCATGATGGCCAGTAGGCAAAGCGTGTACCATGGGCGTATCGTTTTTCGGTTCATTGATATTCCTCCTGAAAGGTTGGATGGTGTAACATCCTAATTTAAAGTTTGGGGGCAGCGCAGAACACTTTTCCATTTTCTATCATACCTTTTTTGCTGGGGATAAGGAAATACGGGTTTGAAAACCGTATTCTTGACCCATACTGCTGCTATTCCCAAGGAAAGGGGCAGGATCATGATGGAGGTAGACAAAAAGCTGGCGAAAGGTCTCATATGGGGTATGGCGTTCAGTCTGCCGGTTTGGGTAGGGGTGCTGTACTCAGTACAACATATTCGTGACTGGCTATAACATAAAGCGTAAAGATAGGCCAAAACCGTTGTGGTTTTGGCTTATTTGTATTTGTGCCAGTCCAAATTGCTGTTATTCAGCAGATGCTCAAAGTTGTTATCCAGCTTCTTCTGTTCAGCTTTTTTTGCTTCGACGGCACGCTGCCGTTCGTCTTCTTTACGTTTGTCCTGTTCTGCTTGGGCTTCATTGGCTTGAGCCTTAAGTTTATTCAGCACGTCCTGACTCAACAGATCTTTTAACGTAGCAGGTTTGTCCTGAGCCGCAGGAGCAGGGGAAGACGAATTTCTCTTCTTAGCCATGTCATCAACTCCATTCCATTCGATTATATCAGCTTCTTCACGGTTGTTCCACGATTGAAGGATGAGGGGGCGGTAGACTTTTCTAATTTAGAGGGTAATAATGGAATGAGCAGAAGGGACGTGTGGCATCATGCATCTATATTGGAAGCGAAACCTGGTCATTTTGTGGATTGGAGTATTGTTTTGCAGCATGGCCTATTCCGTGTCAATTCCGTTTTTACCTATATTTCTGAATACGGAAATGGGCGTAAATGATCATCTGGAACTGTGGTCGGGGATTGCCTTTGGAGTTACTTTTTTAGCCAGCGCGCTGATTGCCCCATTTTGGGGTTCGCTTGCGGATAAGTATGGACGCAAACCGATGCTGATTCGTTCAGGCTTTAGCCTGGCGGTGTTGTACCTGATATGTGCTTTGGTGACAGATCCATATGTGTTCGTAGGAGTACGGTTGTTTCAAGGCCTTCTATCCGGGTTTATTCCTGCTGCGATTGCGCTGGTCGGAACGGGTTCACCTGAGGAGAAAACCGGCTATGCACTCGGTATTATGGCGACCGCTGGGGCGACAGGCAGCATTATAGGTCCGTTGATTGGCGGTGTGGTGAGCCATTATTATGGCAATCGGAATGCCTTTTTTTTCTCTGCGGCTCTTGTACTGGTATCTGCGTTAATTGCGACCTTTGGCGCTAGAGAGGACAGCTTCAAGGGAACCAGTACCCGCTCGCATGTTCGTGATGATATCAAGGAGGCTATTGCTAATCGGCCTTTGTACTTTTTGCTTATTCTAGCGGGATTAAGTACCTTTTCCGTTATGATACTGGAACCGTTAATTACGGTATATGTGCTTGAAATGGGAGTTGACCGCAGCCAAGCATCTCTAAGTTCCGGGATTGTATTCTCAGCCGTAGGCATTGCGGCGGTGCTGATGGCTCCCCGATGGGGACGGATTGGAGGACGAACCGGATTTGCACACGTGCTGCTGATTGGGCTGATCGGTTCGGGAATCGGGAATATCCTACAATTTTATGTAACCAACTTTATTGGTTTTGGTGCGCTTCGGTTTGGATATGGGTTGTTTTATGCGTCCGTCATGCCTGCTATCAACGCAATGACTGTGGAGGTCACCAAGCCGGAGTTTCGCGGACGAGCCTTTAGCTTGAGCCAATCAGCCACTCAACTCGCGACAATGGCGGGGCCGTTGATTGGCGGCATGCTTGGCAGTTGGATGCCGATCCGCTGGATCTTTGTGTTAAACGGTGGCATATTGCTGCTTGCAGCGTTGTTGCTAGGGGTGAAGGGGAAAAACGTGTTCCCGGTTTCAGCCAAGAAGAACGTCACGGATCAGGATATTCATTCTGCCGGGTAAGCGAATCACACAGAATTGTCGAAGAGGACAACCTTAGAGCTCATAGAGCAGGTCTTTTTTTGTGTTATTAGATAATTATCCCAAACCTTTACTTTTAGTATACTTATTCATAACCCTCTACACTGATAATATGACAAGGAGGGATATATTATGATAAGAGACGACATTTTGTGTCAACAGCTTGAGAAAGCTCGCCAAAAGCTGTACATTTTGCAAGCAAAACATGGTTTTAATCATGCCAGTGTGCTCAGACAGTCTGTAATTATGGATAACCTCATCAATCAATATAACCACCTTTTTTATATAAAAGAAAAAAAGCCGACTGCATAAATGCAACCGACTGGGCGAGAAACTTTTGGTGAGGTCACTCGCCCTTGTACTGTAGCGCTAATACCTATAACAACGATGCTTATCTTAACTTTTATAACTAGTGTGCAATCTACCATTTTAGGTACGGTTCGTTTGATGAGCACTCAGTAGGACACCTATAATGACGACCAAACCACCAATGATTTGGCGCCATGTAATCGTTTCTTGCAAAAGCAACACAGAAAATAAGACTCCAAATATCGGAACCAAATTCATCAGAGAAACGGAACTGCTCGGTGACAGCTTGATTAATCCGTAATTGTAAAGCAAAAAAGCGATAACGGAGCAGAATACGCCCAAATATACTAACAACATAAACGATCCTGTTGTCGGAGCCTGCCAACTATCCTTTTCTAATAGAGCCAACGGTATAAAAAAGATACTTCCTGCAACAGTTTGATAAAAAGATAACGTCACAGGCGGATATTTGTCCACTACCTTGCGCGTCATGAAAGTGTAAAACGCCCACGCAAAACCCGTTCCAATTAATATTAAATTTCCGATTAGTTGATTCTTACTACCCGAACTTTCGCCAACTGAAGTCAAGAAATATACCCCGATCATGGCCAGTGCTATGCCGCAAATTTTATATTTGGATATTTTCACTTTATACAAAATAAGTTCAAGCAGCGATGTAATTGCGGGATATGATGCAACAATTAATGCTGCGTTGGAAGCGGTAGTCAGGCTAACCCCTATATTCTCCATTGAAAAATAGAGAGTGATTCCCAAAACACCACTAAACGAAATCGTAACCAAATCTTTTGGCTTTACTTTGATATGTTCTTTTTTAATCAGCAAAACGATACCTAGCACAACGGAAGCTATAATAAATCTGGATAGACCCAAGGTAAGAGGGGGGAACGTCGTGTAGGCTGCTTTGGTGGCAATAAACGATGTACTCCAGATCAATAGGGCCAGAATCGTAGAACCGTAGTAAATCCGGCTGCTTTCGCTGTGATGAGCTATGACTTTGTTCAAGTTAAATCCTCCCTGAGGTAATCCCCTGTGAAATGATGATAGTAGCTACTAAAGTGACTACTATAAAAACGTTACTAAAAAGATAGTGTGTATATCAGTTTTTGTCAAGGGGAAGTGATATAGTAAGGATGAACACGAATTGAGGAGAAGACGTCATGAAACCAAAACCAAATATATTAGAAATTCTACGGGATTTGAATTTTAGTGAATATGAAGCCAAGGCTTATGTGACCTTATTGGAAAGCTCTCCACTTTCGGGATACGCCGTTTCATTGAATTCCGGGGTACCGAGATCCAAAATTTACGAGGTTTTGTCTGGAATGGTCAACCGTGGGGATATCATGGTCAGTCAAGAAAATACGCCTCTGTATGTGCCGCTCCCGCCACATGAATTGATTGCCCAGAGAAAACGCAAAGCAGAGCAGATTTTCAATGTGGCGCAAGAGAGTTTGGAGCAGTACACAGCATCATTTCAAAATAGAGAGAATATATGGAATATTTCGGGGTATGAAGCCATTATCAATCGCATAAATGAAGGGGTAAAGGGAGCAAAACACCGAATTTTATTGGAAATTTGGAAAGAGGATGCCGAGGTGTTCCGAGATGCCTTAGAGCAAGTCGCTCAACAAGGAATTGAAGTGATCATTGTAGCGTATGGGGAGCTTAATTTTGATTTCGCTAATGTTTACCGCCATGATATGAGTGAGGAGATTACGTCTGAAATTGGTGGTCGGTGGATTGTACTTAGCGTAGACGACCGGGAGGTCGTAGCTGGCATACTTTCACTTGGTGATGACAGCCGCGCTGCATGGACGTTACATCCGGGTCTGGTGATGCCGATTACAGAAGTGATTATTCATGATATTTATATCATGGAAATCCTATATGAGTTCCGTGAACAATTAGAGGCGAAATTCGGCCCTAATCTAATCCATCTTCGCAATAAATTTGCTATGGGTCCGAATGGCAAAGGATATTATGTTCCTTTGACTGAAAAAAGCATTAAACGTGTATAGAGATTGTCTGAGGTCCGATGTGCAAAAATAAACAGGCCCATGGAGTGTTATTCCATGGGCCTAATTTTATTGGATGTTGTGTTCAATTATTTTACGGTTACAATCACACGTTGATAATGCTTTAAAGGATGTTTTCCATTGTCCTGTACTTCTGCAATGATATGAAGCGTATTCCCTGACTTAGCATCTGCAGGAACTGTGAAACTAACTGCATTCGTATCACTACCTTGCAAGTCAATCGTGTTTACTTTCTCGCCTTTAGCTACTTCTCGATGAAGCCCAAGCTGCATTTCCCCCAGCAATTCAGGTTTAACTTGTGCTGGTTTTACTTTAGAATCCTCATACGTGTCTGCTTCAAAATATCTCCACCATTTATAGGTCAATTGATTACCGTCGGGATCTGAACCTTCTGCATGCAGGGTTATTTTCTCCCCTGGACTAGCGGTTAGGTCTAATCCTTCTTTAATGGTCAACGTTGGATTATGGTTGGCATCTTTGTAGTCGGATGCAATAGCCCAATCTGCACGAGCAGCAAAGTCATTTTGAATATCATCAAACCAACGCATCAGAGAATATTCTGCTTCGAATTTTTTCGTATGCACATCATAATCTAACACGGTATTTCTAAATAATTTATCGTTAACGACACCGAAACGACCTCCCCAGCCACCATAGGATGGGTTTTCCATACTCCGCAATCCGTTATCAATTAAATAGAAGAAGGATGGAGAATCACCTTCAGAAATAAAGTCATACTTGTCGTATTGTGGATTTTTCTTTAAGTAGGCTTCACTGCCTCTTTGTTCTTCATCCAACTCGCCTTTGATGATATTGCCATCGCCCATCAAGGCATACATATTGAGCAACTTCCCATGACCATCTTTAATATTTTTGAAGTTCCATTCCCCGTGCAACTTGCTGTTTACTTCTTCTGTATGCATTTTCCAAGCATAAGCGAAATGCCAGAAGTTAGATTGATCATTAATAATTCTGATGTCTGGCCAATTCTTTGCGATGTACTTATTGTAGCTGTCATCCTGATCCAAAATGATATATAGAACGAGCTTATCGCTCACCTTTTTTTGGATATCAGCCCATTGAGCTGTATTTTTGTATTCGTCCTCAATAGATTTTAAAGCTTTGGCTGTAGTATTTGTGCCACCCCAGGTTTGTACATATAAATCTCTTTTGTCATCATCTAGGAAGAGATTTTTAAGGAAATTAGATCCTTCTGTTTCTTTGTCCATCTCACCTTTGTATGAAATATTGCCTATCTTGGTAACGCTTTTAATATATTCAGGCTTTGGATATCCTTCGGCTTGTTTAGTTAGATTAGGGTAAATTTCTCCATAAGCATCGATCATATCCGTTACCCATTGAGTTCCAGTCCATCTAAATGGCTTGATGCCGGCCTTTTCATCACCTGCATAATGATACACGGAACTGGTCAATACGATACCAGACAAGTCCATTTCATTAGAATAGAGGAGGAAGCGAATAACCGAATTCATATCATCGACTTCTCCATCGGTTGTAATAACCGTTCTGGCCTTCGTCGCTTTAGTTTCTACTTTATTGTCCACTTGTTCTTTTGCTGGAGCAGCGCTTTCATCCTTTGCAACAGCAGGAGCTTTTCCGCCGCTGCAACCACTGATGATCAAAATACATATCATGGCTAATAAAAAAATGCTTAACCCTTTTCTTTCTCTCATTTCTGTTCCCCTCTCTGAACGTTTCCAGGATGTTTTAGGATTATAACCATGCGAGCATCCTTTTTATTCATGATTCAAGATATAAAAAAAACCTAAATACATATATGCATCCATAGAAATGGCGCATACATATATCTAGGTTTTGCCTGCATGATCAGTCACAATCCTGTTTAGATTCTACAACATAATCCGAGAAAATGAAAGCGGTTTATGAATCCCGGCATAAAATTAGTTTTACGCTTTGAATAAACCGGATTCTTTGACTTCAGACAGGAAGTTGTGGAACTCAGGAATGTTCAGCTGTTGCTGAGCATCGGACAAAGCGACTGCTGGGTTCGGATGGACTTCCACCATGATACCGTCGGCTCCAGCAGCCAAGGCAGCTTTGGCGCAAGGGGCCAGGATGTCCTTACGTCCTGTGGAGTGAGTCACGTCCACCAATACAGGCAGATGGCTTTCCTTTTTCAAAATCGGAACAGCAGAAATATCCAGCGTGTTACGCGTCCATTTTTCGTACGTACGGATACCGCGTTCAATCAGCATGACTTGCGTGTTACCACGGGAAACGATGTATTCAGCAGCATGAAGGAACTCTTCCATAGTGGCAGCCAGTCCGCGTTTGAGCAGAACCGGAGTTCTGGTTTCACCCGCAGCTTTGAGCAACTCAAAGTTGTGCATGTTGCGCGCACCAATTTGAATAATGTCGATGTATTGGATCGCTTCCTCCAAATGTCTTGGATCGACGATTTCACTGATTGTAGCCAGCCCGAACTCGTCGCCTACACGTTTGAGAATTTGCAGTCCTTCCACGCCCAGTCCTTGGAAATCGTACGGAGACGTACGTGGTTTGAACGCGCCACCACGAAGAATCGGCACACCGGCTTCCTTGAGAGCCGCACCTACTTCACGAGTTTGCTGGTAGCTTTCTACCGAGCAGGGACCTGCGACCATGATGGAGGCTTTGCCGCCCACCAGCGTATCTTTAACCTTAATAACAGTGCTATCCGGTTGATTTTTGCGGCTGACGATCAGATGTTTTTTGTGTTCTTCTTTTTGATAGTTCAAAGAAGCCTTGAAAATATTTTTGAACAGCTGGCGAATCGTAGCATCGTCAAAAGGCCCACGGTTAGCCGCGATCAGCTTGTCCAGCATTTGTTGCTCACGTACCGGATCAAAGTCAGGTACCCCTTGAGCTTCCTTCAATTTTCCAAGTTGTCCCGCCAGTTCAGCGCGTTGGGACAGCAGCTCCAGCAATTGCAAATTTGTAGCATCGAGCTGTTCACGCAGCAGCTCCAAAGAATTTTCATTTGTAGACATACAGTACACCCTTCCCGAATTTAAATTTGTTTTTTCTGTCAGCCCATAGACTTTTTTGCAGAAAATAACACAAAAAGGCACTCGTCGCAAGGGACGAATGCCGTGGTACCACCCTAATTACAGAAGTATACATACGAATCGTCAACGTCGTTCAGTCGACGGCAGTAACTTCTGAGCTTGATGCCCGTAACGGGGGCTTCCGGAAACCTCTACTGCGGACAAAGGAATGAATCCTTCTGTCGGTTCAAGGCTCGACTCGGGAGTGAATTTCAACGCGGGATTGCGGTACGCTCTCAGCAATTCGTACCTTTCTGTGGGAATCCGTTAGACGTTTACTTGTCTCCGTCGCTGTCTTTGTTCATGGTATTCAAAAGATTTGACCTTATTTTAAACAAAGTAGGTGCAGAAGGCAAGCCCTGATTATCAGGTTCAGTTTTCGCACCGTTTTGAATCGGTTATAATGTGAACAGCAACGGGACCCCCTTGCAATCTAAAAGACGTGATGTCCGAGGAGGAATTATGAGCAAAATCAGAGTATCGGCGGTTCAATATCATCTGCATACGATTGACTCATTCGAGCAATTTGCCCTGCAATCGGAGCATTATATTAAAACAGCCGAGGAATTTGGCGCGGAATTTGTCCTGTTTCCCGAGTTTTTTACGACCCAGCTTATGTCGATCGGTGAGAGTAAAGGCAAAGCTTTGACGATCAACGACCTGCCGGATTTTACCGACCGGTACCTTGAATTATTCACTTCGTTCGCCCGTCGAACCGGGATGCATATTATTGGCGGCACTCATGTAATTAGGCGAAACGAACGTTTATATAATACGGCACATTTGTTTTACCCGGACGGACGCGTGGCCACCCAGGACAAAATTCACATTACACCGACTGAGGTGCATGAATGGAATATGGCTCCCGGTGAGGGACTAAATGTGTTTGAGACGTCCAAGGGCACCATAGCGATGCTGACCTGCTATGATATTGAGTTTCCCGAAATCGTTCGCATGGCGAAGGCGAAGGGAGCAGATATTATTTTCTGCCCTTCCTGTACGGACGATCGTCACGGATTTTACCGGGTACGGTATACAAGCCACGCCAGAGCGGTTGAAAATCAGGTGTATGTCGTTTCGACGGGGACTGTCGGCTCTTTGCCTACGGTTGATTTTATGCGTGCCAATTATGGGCAAGCCGCAGTCATTACACCCAATGACATTCCTTTTCCGCCACGCGGCATTATGGTGGAGGGTGAACTGAACAACGATATGATTGTGACAGCAGATCTCGATTTGCAGCTGTTGTACGATGTACGCGAGCGTGGCTCGGTGACAACCTGGCGTGATCGTAGAACAGATTTGTACACAGACTGGAGCTAATGAAAGGAAATAAGCCATGTATCGCAAAGAATGGTTCATCTTTGACGGCGATCGACCGCTTCGGGCGGTGATTCGTAATTATTCTACAGCCGATTATGAGGGATTGCTGCGTATTCAGCTGGAGAGCTTCCCGCCACCTTATCCGCAGGAGCTGTTATGGAGCCGGGAGCAGATTGCCAGCCAGATAGAGCATTTTGCAGATGGAGCGCTGTGTGTGGAAATTGAGGGGGAACTGGCGGGTTCGGTAACCAGCCTGCTGATGCATTATAACCCCGAACATCCTCAGCATACATGGGAGGAAGTTGCGGACGACGGTTATATTCGTACACACTGTGAGGACGCTAAGGCGCTGTATGTGATTGACTTAGCGGTACGTCCTGCTTACCGCAGATTGGGTCTGGGTAAATGGCTGATTTTTTCCTTATATCATCTTGTGATTGAACGGAGACTGGATCGTTTGCTGGGCGCGGGCCGTATGCCTGGTTATCAGCATCATGCCGACCAATTGAGCGCAGAAGCGTATGTGGATGCCGTAGTGTCTGGTGAACTGAAGGACCCGGTATTAACTTTTCTACTTCGTTGCGGACGGGTGCCTGTCTGCATCCTGCCGAATTATTTGGATGATGAACAATCGCGTAATTATGCTGCCCTCATGGAATGGCGAAATCCGTTTCATACCCATCACTAATTGAAGAGGAGTGTGTCCTATGGAATATCATCGCATTACTCATATTGAAGACCCCTTGTTTGCGAGCATGCATCAGCTAATGCAGGAAGTATTTCCACCAGAGGAAGTGCTGGAGTACAGCCTGTGGAAGGAACCACTGGAAGACCCGGGTATTCGTGTCTTTGTTGCGGTACAGGACGATAAGGTAGTCGGTGCAACAGAGTATCGTTATTATGAGGACTTTAATGTAGCTATGACAGATTTTACGGTCATCGGACAACCGGGACTGGGCATTGGCCGTTTTCTTTGGACACGACGTCAGAATGACTTGCACGCGCTTGCTCAGGCCAGTGGACAGCAGTTGCAGGGGATGTTTGCTGAAATCTATGACCCTTACCGTGGCAACGAGCATACCTTTGGTGGTGTCAAGCCAATGGACCCGTACGTGCGACGTGAGGTGCTATCTCATCTGGGCTATAAGCGATTGGACCTGGACTATGTACATCCGTCCTGGAATAACGATGGAGTAGCAGTAGAAGGGCTGAATTTAGGCTTTATGCCTGAGGATGATAGCGTGGAAGAAGTGAGCGCCGAATTGGTGGCAGCTTTCCTGCGTCGTTACTATACAGTATTGCCGAACAAGCCTGCTGCCTGGAACGAAATGGTAGAGGGATTGGAAGCCAAATCGACAGTAGTATTGCTGCCATTGTAAACATATGAAGTACAAAAAGGGTGCACTCAAGCCACGTATCATCTGCGTGGCTTAGGTTGCACCTTTTTTGCATTTCCCTATCGGTCCTTTCATTTTCCTTGATCCCTGGGTTCGGGCTTCGCAGATGCGACTCCTCGTGGGTTATCTTCGGCCGAAATATCGTCCGTAATTGTCTTGTCCGCGGTCCTACGTTCGTCTGCTTCCACAGGATTCAAGGTTTTGTAGCGCTTATACTCCATATCGGCCTGAGACATCGGATCTTTA
Organism: Paenibacillus sp. F4; assembly: GCF_002894905.1. Lineage (NCBI taxonomy): Bacteria > Bacillati > Bacillota > Bacilli > Caryophanales > Paenibacillaceae > Paenibacillus > Paenibacillus sp. F4. The sequence goes on along the minus strand of NZ_POVS01000014.1, from coordinate 235,038 downwards.
TACATAGGAGATCAGTCAACTCCTTTCTGTTATACACTTCATTACCCGCATACCAGAATTGGTAACCGTTTTCTTTCACCTGATAAAATGAAGTGGTTAATGTTAATCCAGCATATCGTCGCTGTCCAGTTGCTCTTCTTCATCCCCATCGGTACCATTCAACAAATCGGTACCATGCAGGAATTCGGCAGGAGCAGAAGGATCAACAGGACTGTTCGGTGTCAGTTCATCGGCATCTGGGACGTCCTCCAGAGGAGTATCTGGCCCTTCCGTCAGATTCTCCCAGTTGGTTTCTGCATTTTGCAGAGAAGGCTCAAAATCATTGTCATGTAGCTCAGTAGTTCGATCATCACGATTGGCCATGTTACTCAGCTCCTTTACTTTTTGTTGCTTATTCCGACCTTACCCAAACAGAAGAACGGCTAAACCTTGAGTTAGTGTGTCTGTAGGAAGTTAAAATCATGCGAATAGGGATATGCCCATTCTCAATTAGCGTTTTTTTGGTAACTGCTGTGATATGATAAAGAAGATAGGGAGGGATATGAATTGGAATGGTACATGTTTGGTCCGATGATTAGTCGTATCCGAGTAGGTCAAAAGGCATCTACCCCGGGATTTTCCCGCACCCTCATTCGGCGCCCGGAAGGCTTATACTGGACAGATGGCGGACAGGCTGGAAAAATAGTAGAAATACGCGATTACTTATTTTCCGATATTTGGACGATCTATGAAGATGAAGATTCTGAACCATGGTTGGGGCTTAGAGAGCAGAAGGAGCGGCGCGAACAGGAAATGATCATTAATCAATATGAAGATTTTACAAAAAATGAGTAAAAAGAACATGATACCCTTCTTATGAAGAAGGTATGCACATCATCGTATAGAATAATATAATTTCAAGACGTAAAAAATGTTAAAACGTATACAAACTTGTAAATCCTACTATGTAACTTTGAGGTGCTTAATATGAGGCATGTGCCCAAAGCTGTCGCCGCCCTGCTAGCGGTCATTGTGATACTGTTGTCGCTGGGCCACTCCACCTATGCGGCCAAAATGACCCCGGAAAGGGATTATAAAATACCCTCCTGGGATATGAGATGGGGAGCGGTAAACGAGGATGGCTCTTTAGATGAGGTAAAGGATCCCAGCAAGGTCTGGATGCATATTGAAGATGATACACAACTGCTTAGGCAGCCCGGTAATAAAGGATCTGCTTGGATTCGTATGAAGTTACCTTCGCTAAATGATGAAACGCCAGCGGTACTTTTTGAAAATATTTATGGCAGGCATATTACGCTGTATAAAGATGGGACCAATTTTTACGAATCCTACCGTGGGTACAATTATGAGAATAATCGTATTCTGATTCCGCTGAAGCCGGAAGACAGCGGTAAAACATTATACATATGGACGGAAAGCAGTAAGAATAGACTGGGCATTATCGGCAATGTGATGACCGGTGATTATCGTGATTTGTTGGGGACCTTGGTCAGAATGGATGTTTTAGATATTGTACTGGGCAGTACGTTTATCTTTATCGCCCTGGTACTACTGATCTGCTCATTTTTCCTGTTCCGTCCGAGTATGGCCATGTGGCTGTCCCTAAGTGCGATTGTATTGTCTATTGGTCTGATGATCGTAACGTATTCACCATTCTTGTATACATTCTATCGCGGCTATGGAAAGCTGTACTTACAACTTTTTGATGTGGCACTATTTATTCTGCTACCTTCATTAGCCTACTTTTTTGAGCAAAATATCAATTCGATTATACTGATTCGCAAATTCAGAAAGTTGTTAACCGCCTACTCTTTGTTCTGCTTTACCATGATGATTGTGAATTTAGGAGCACAGGAGCGGTTGAACGATATATATTATTTTTTTAGTGTAGTGATCCTGGGTATATTACTCGTCGCCTTAATGATACTGCTGGTATTTGCTTCGGTCCGCATGGCACTTAAGGGTGATCACGAAGCGATCATTTTATCGACAGGCTTTGCATTTTTTGCAGTCATCTCTATCGGCGAACTGAGCTGGTTCTTTATTCTGGACGGACACTACAATATGTTTTTGTGGAAATGGGGCGTGTTCGGTTTTGTACTGGCGTTGATCGCGATTTTGGGCAGAAGGCTGGCAGAAAAGCACAAGCAGGTGGTTCGGTATTCCAGAGAACTGGAGATGTTCAATAATGAGCTTCAACGTTCGGAGAAAATGGAGATTATTAGCGATTTGGCTGCATCTGTAGCTCATGAGGTACGTAATCCCCTTCAGGTTACACGTGGATTTCTTCAGTTGATGAGCAAGCAGGAGGATGGTAAAAATAAAGACTATCTACATATCGCTCTGGAGGAGCTGGATCGAGCTTCCGCGATTATTACAGATTTTCTGACTTTTGCCAAGCCAGAGTTTGACCAAACCAAAACGTTGACCATATTGGACGAATTCAAACATATTGAGGGAATCATCAGTCCAATGGCTAATTTGCAAGGTGGAAAAATTTCGCTGGATATTCCCCAGGAAATCAAAGTACGTGGGAATTCCTCCAAGTTCAAGCAGGCGTTCATCAATATCATCAAAAACAGTATTGAAGCGCTGCGAGACCAGGGTCATATTCATATATGGGCTTATGTGGATAACGGAGAAGCGGTCATTCATATTCGGGATAATGGTGAAGGGATGGATGCTCAGACTTTATCCAGACTAGGTGAGCCTTATTTCTCGAATAAGACAAAGGGCACGGGTTTGGGGATGATGGTGACTTTTCGGATTATTGAAACGATGAATGGCAAAATAACTTTTACAAGTGCAAAAGGGGTGGGAACAGAAGCGACCATCCGCTTCCCCGTAGCCGGATAATATCCGGCTTTTTTGCATTCGGAGAAAACGGAGGGAAGCTTGCTGAGCCCACCCACATGAGATTAAGGAATATAGATTAAATAAGCATTAACAACTAATTTACCACATCGAGCGAGGTTTCTGGGATGCAGCGAGCACGCCGGAGGGGTCTGGGGGGATTACCAGATAAAACTGATCAGGTGTTTCCTCTAACGTTTTGATTTGGATATGATCGGGGATCACGACTCCTAACACATCACGAATTGCAGATTTGGGATCTGTCATCAGCTTTTCTCTAAAACTGGCATCCTCCCAAGCTTTTTGAATGACTTGTGTTTGAAGAACTTCAGTAGCCATCAAAAATCACCCTCTCATTCAATTGGTTATATTTACCTAGTCAGTATACCACGAAAGACTCAGAAAAATCTAGCATTATTTCATATTTTTGGAGAGCCAGTAATCAAGTCCGCCTCTTCTCAAATGCGAGCGTCCGCCTTCAATTTCCGCCGCCACTTCGCCCAGTTCTGCTGTGATAGAATGTGCAAAGCTACGTAGGCCGTGGATAGAAGGCTCCAGGGTCTCTAACTGTTGGACTGCTTGATCGGCAATGTTCACATAGCTGGCGAGCGCACCGCGTACATAAATCGCTTCCTGAATCTGTTGAGGTCCCAATCCTTCACAGTAAGCTGTCTTCTGCTCGGCACTGATATGGGACAAAAGACAGTTATAGCTATGTTCGACCAAATCTTCTGACCAATCCGCCCAATCATCCGACATTTGAAGCACGAGTAGCGCCAAGTCCGTCATATTTGTAATAGTCTGGATCAGATCAGCACGGCCTGCGAGCAGTAAAGCACCCGTTCCGGCCATTTTTAATGGACTTGCTTTCAGCGCGACCTTATTTCTTTCTCCTTGAAAATAGTCCTCTGTTCCTTCGGATATCACACTAACGGCCCATTCATCAACATACGTTCGAGCATATGACCAAAAAGGAGAGGTTGCCGGAAAAAGGTCCCGATATACGCTTAGACACTCGGTATAGAATAGCTGGCTTAAGGCAAGTTGCGTTTTACGGTTGTCTGCTGCTGTGTCCATCACATCATCTTGAATTAAATAGTGGGCCATGACGAACACGTTGCCAAGTGACAGCTTGCGGCATGTTTTGGGGGGGAGTCCGGTGAGTTCTTGCAGCCAAAATGGAAGCAAATAGCATATGTAATTACGCGTGCTGTCTTCCCGCAACGGATTAAAACGCGCCAGATAGTCCAACCCCTCTTGCTGAAAGGGAGCTGGAAACGTGGACGTCCGTTCCTCCGCTTGACGAAATACTTTTTCCAATTCGTCTTTGTATGCAAAATACCATTCCATCGCCATCACCTGCATCTCTTATGAATATTTTTATAGCGACTTCTAGTTGTTACCCGCCATTATACAACAGATTGCAATTTTCAAGATTTTGTTATTTTTACATTGAGAATGTTGTAAAAAGGATATAGACAAAAATCCCGGCTGGGAAGATCCCGCCGGGATTTTGTTTTTTTAAAATTAGATGATCTCTAAATAGTCAATATAAGCATCCCATGTCCCATCATCGGCTGTTACAACAAGCTCAATCTCTTGATTTCCGGTTCCATGGCTGACATTGTTTAAAGTATAGACCGCAGGACTGCTCCCGCCGAAGTAGAAGGTACCCTTCGTTTGTCCACCAATTTTCAAGTCAACTTTGGCCATGTTGGAATTATTTGAAGCACCACGGAGTGAAAAACTATGGGTGCCGCTGGTAAAATTCTGTGTGAATTTCACTGAATCATTGTTGGAGTATAAAGCCACTCCGTTGAACGGCGAGCTGATATTTGAAGTATACTGACCGCCTTTGGTCATATTCTCTGCTTCCACTTTTGTGCCTTTGTTTGGCGGCGTTTCGCCGTTTCCGCCATCAGGCGCTACCGCCCGGCCATTGCTTGGTGAGATCATACCAGAGCAAAGGTTACGGTTTTTGAGGTTCTGTGCAATTTGTGGAATAGCTTGGAGTGTAGTCTGGTACTGATCATGCATCAGGATCACATCGCCGTTTTTAAGTTTGCCCGCAGCAGCTACGATCTGTGCGGTGGAGGCGCCGTTCCAGTCTTGGGAGTCAACGTTCCACAATACTTCGGTAAGACCGTTTTGGGTCTCAATGGATTTGAGGGTTGCGTTGGTCTCGCCATACGGAGGACGGAACAACTTTGGTGCCGTGCCAGTAATGGACTGTATCGTTTGCTGCGTGCGTGTAATTTCCGATGACATCTGCGATGTGCTCAGTTGTGTCATATGCGGATGTGACCATGAATGATTACCGATCCACATGCCTGCTGCTTGCTGGTCACGTACAAGCGAAGGATTATTCTGCGCGTTTTGTCCAAGATTAAAGAGCGTCGCGCGTAAACCGTTTTGCTTCAGAGCACTAAGCAGCGCTTTGGTGTTAGAGGGATTGGGACCATCGTCGAAGGTTAACGCTACATAACCGCTCGAGCAATCAGCCGCAAGCGCCTGGTTGCTCGAGATCACCAGCGAGCCTGTGAATAAAGACAAGGTGATTGACATAATCGCCGTCCATTTTCCTGCTTTAGCTATAAACATGGGTCTACCTCCTAGCTATTTTAATATAGTATGGATGTTCCGATACTCCGAACCGATTCAACTCTTTACTAGATTTGAAATTTTAGTCGATCTCCAAATAGTCAATATAAGCATCCCATGTCCCGTCATACTGTTACAACGAGCTCGATCTCTTGGTTTCTGGTGCCATTATTGCCGCCAATCGTAATTGTATTACTAGTTACATTGGCACTCCGACTGCTTTGGTATCCCTATACAGTAAGTGAAGCTTCATACATCTTGTCCATGTCTTCCCACTTTTTGAAGTGCTCGCTGACCGATATGGTTTTGCTCGTGCGTTTGGATGTCCATAAAAATAACCTTATTTTTTTGTTTCATTGGACTTTTCTCCTGTAGCCTCACTATGATGCAGTGCATTCTGTAGTAGCTTGATGCAACATGTCTTTCCAAAAATCAAATTGTAAACGTTTACAATTTGATTTTATCATATTTTCCTTAATATATAACTTGAAAAATTTCAAGTTATATTGTAGAAAGTATAGTTATTCATTCTTGCTCACTCTACAGGATAGGGTTCCCAAGGAGCGCGTGTAGATCGAAGGTTGGGTGTAATTGTGATAGCAATGTTCATAATTTCTTTTTTCCCGTCTTATGGTTACTTAACAGGCGAAAATATGAATAAAAATAGCGGGAAAAGAAAATATTATTTTAAAAAGGATGAAAGAAGGGTCTGCAACATGAAAAAACAATGGAAATTGACCGCTGCTATTCTGTATGGAGGAGTGATGATGTATGGCACTGCGGGTGCAGCTGGAGCTTCCGGGACGGAACCGAGTAATTCGTTGCAAACTCTCACTCCCAACGACTTTATCCAAGGGGCAGCCCGCCAATGGAATGCTGAACCACAGGACGACCACGGGCATGGGCATGTTCACAGACATAGACACGGCAAACGGCCTGGCGGCTTGAATCACCATCTCAACGAGAAAGTAGCCAAGCTGCTGGGCATCACTCCTGTCCAATTAGAGAAAGAACTGGGACAAGGGAAGTCATTGGCCGAGGTTGCTAAAAGCAAAGGCATCCAAGAAGACCAGCTCATTGATAAATTGAAGAATGAAATGACCGTGGATCTGAAACGGCTTGTGAACCGTAAAGGCCCGATTACATTCGATCGTAAGTCCGGGGCTTCGAATGAAGCTCAATTAAAACATGAGGCAGGGACGCCCTCAACCTCGGCTAACGAAAACTAAATGTATCTTTTTGCACTAAAAAACCTTGAGAATGGCGGTCCTCAAGGTTTCCATATTCACCGGGCAGTACGCATCGGATTCCTGCTCTCGCAGGGTACCTTGGTTTGGCACAGTCCGCAGCCAGCACCCGATTTGGCCTCGCCGCCGTTTAGAACCGCAAAGTCCCGTGATGCCTGTCCGTACACAAAATTCATGCAGGCGATTTTGTCATGTCCGCCGTCCTTGCTGATGGCCTGCACAGGGCAGCGGGTAATGCACACACCGCAGATGCCCTTGCTGCATAGCAGGCAGTTACCAGTATGTCCTGTGGCTGATATTCTGGCATCAGGCGGCACCTTGAGATCGGTCACCACGGACAGCAGGCGGATGGCAATTCCTTTTTCGGTGATGAAGCCGTCATTGATACTGAAGGTGCCGAGACCCGCAGCATATGCAATGTGGCGCTCCGACCAGTTGGAGATCGGCCCCCCCTCGGCGCCATGGATGCTGTACCAATCCGTATCCAGCGGTGCAAACGCACGGTAACCAAGGCCTGTTAAGTATCCCGCCAAATGCCGCCTTGCAGACTGTACAAAATATTCATCGCCAAAGGTCCGCAGCAGCGCCCATTCCCTTGAGGCTCTTTCTTTTTGCGCACGATTAGCCTTACGGATCGTCTCGCTAATCGGCAGCACAACGCTGATAACGGTGCCTCCATCAAAACTCCCCGTTCCAAAGGAGCGTTCAAATGCTTCCTGCGGCGTGGCGTGATCGGGCCCCACTACTCTTTTGTACTCCTCAAACAAAGGATCGTTAGCCGCGGCAAATTGGATAATCGGCTCCTCGTAATAAGGACTCTGCAGTTCTTCACAAACATTGCCTTTGTCTTCGCTCACATAGGTTTTCATCTCGGCTGCGATGTTTTCTCTCATATCCGGTACGGATTCAACCATCCTATCCACATTCCTCTCCGTGGTTATTGTTCACAGTAAAGCTTCCCTTCAGAAGTCTTGTGGCGGGCTAATGTATATCACTGACCTCTTACTACAGCTGGAAGTACTTCTCCGATGACCCGCAGTGGTGATCAAATGCAATGCGATCGCTATAATAGCATTTTAAAGACATCTCTAGCCTTGATACCGCAATAAACATTTCGATCTTTTTCGTGTATATACACGAATTGAACACAACTCCACCTGGATGAGGAGCCGTCTAATATCCATCCAAATTTTCAATCTTGGATAAGAGTGAGGTCAGTATCTGCAGATTCCCGTTTCCCAATGACTCCTGCAAAAAACGTTGCGCCTCCTCCCAAAGCTCTGCTGCGTCGTTGTATACCGTTCTTCCACTCTCCGTCAGAGTAAGGCAGCGGTTGCGACTGCCCTCAGCAGATGTATCCTCCACATATCCGCTATGCTCCAGCGCCTTCAAATTGCGCACAATCGTTGTCCGGTCGAGCCGCATCTCCAGCGCCAATTCGCTTACACTTGCCGGTCCCAGCGCAGTTAAGTGTTTGAGCAGCGAGAATTGGCTAATATTGAGTCCGCTCGGGGCCAGATACCGGTCATACAGTCCTGTAATAGCCATCGAGGAACGGCGCAGATTGATGCAGGTACAGACTGAGGCTGATCGCTCCTGCGAAGATTTCTTATTCTTTCCTGTCGTTTTCATAAGTTCTCCATTCGTGTACTGTTTCGTGTATCTACACCATCTCAAAAGTGGTAGGTTTTGTAAGCGATATTTGTCACAGCAGTCAGTTCTGTCGGTCTATCATGATTTATCCCCTGTAGTCCTTCCTACTAATGAAAAGTTGAAATAACCAGTCGCGCGAAATCAACCAGCGACTGGTTATTTAGCATGGCTAGAATATGAGTTGAGCGATACCTATAACAGCTTTTTAAGCTGGGAAATACGGCCTTGGGATACGCCGAGCCATTCAGCATATTCGCCTTGCTTGGCTGTTGGATGCTCGCGCATGAGTTTTCTTAGATTTTCAACTAAATGTTGTGAAGACGACCGATGGTTACTTTTTTCTTTGTACGCAGGTTTCTTTACAACAGGAACAGGTAATGGACTCACACCTATATTTCCCTTCAGATCGTTTATGCATTTTTTACATAAAAATGAATCCCTGAAATAGCTTAAGTCCTGAATCGAATAGCATAAGTGACAGCAGACTCCAATATACTTCCGCATACTCAATAATCCTGTTTCAACATCTAAATAAAATTCTAAAGACTCACCAGCTTGAATACCCATAGAGGTTCGCAACTCCTTAGGGATAACAATCCGGCCTAACGTATCCAAGGGGCGTGTCATGCCTGTATTTTTCAAATGATCTTCTCCTTCCATTGTCCAACATCCAATGATCTCCTAATAAAAATATAAAAATCAATAAAGTAAAAGCATTTATGTTTGTTCCAAAAGATGGTATTATCGTGAAGGAAAATCAATAATTATACTATTAGTTTCCAAACTATATTGTTTATTGAAATTGAAATTGAAATTCTATGAAAATGCTGAAAGGGTGGTTTATCCATGGAAATCACACCTACGATACAGGCAGAAATTCAAACCTATTTGAAACGAAAAGGCTTAACGATGACCAAGTTTGGTCACACGATTGATTTGAATGTAGGTACAGTTAGTAGCATTGTGACTGGTAACCGATCTATTTCTGTTCACCAACTGGATAGCATTACTGCGGGAATGAATTTACCACCGGATTATTTTTACGAACGTTATATTGAAGAATGCATTGAAGAATCTCCGCTCAACTGGAAAAAAATCAGCCCTTTCTTATACCGATGTATTGAGCTAGGACGACTGGACTGCTTGCAGCGAGTTGTAATTTTGCTATTGGATAACCCTAATTATCCGCCATCGCTCTTTGAAGTTGCCGAAAATGTATACAAAGACGGTTACAATGAAGCAGCGGCATACCTTTACAAAAAGGTGGCTGAAAGTGAGAAGCAGCAGCATTCAGAGCGATTGGCGATCTGCCAGTATCGTTTGTTCCAAATCAATATTGGACAAGATAGAGCTATAAATCTTCAAGCTGCCATTGAATTTGCCCCTTTTGTTGATCGTTTAGACGAGATAGAGCAATTAGATGCATTAAAAGATTTGGCGAACGTGTACAGATCCTTAAGTATGTGGGACAAGGTGTATGAATTTGCACATCAAATGGGTCAAATGGGAAAGATCCAATATAATTTGGTTCATAACTCTAAGCGAAAAGGAACAGAGCCACGAAAAAAGCTAAGCAGGCCACTGTTTGTATACATAGTTTACTCCGAATTGCTGTGTGCTAATGCTTGCGATGCAAAAGGAGATCATGAACAGGCATTAGAACATATCCGAGGTTATGCCGATCTAAGTTGGGTAAAGGAGAAGGACCCTGATTCACTTTATTGGAAGAAACAATATCAGCAATGGGCGAAAATTAATACTTACGTCAATAGGCTTATGTCCGGGGATATTAGTGTTCTCCCCGATTACGTAGAACATATGGCTGCCGAAAATGAGATTTTTGCCGAGCTACTAAACGTTCTTGAAGTTGCTAATCGGTACAATGTAGATGTAGACCATATCCTTCAGCGTTTTGAATCCCAAATTGAGGCTTATCAAGAACCGTCATCTTCAGACATGTATACACAGCAGGTTTTACCGGAAGAGTACGTACGCTTCTGGTACAAAATGGCTAAGTACAGCCTAAATAAAGGCAGATACCTATATGGTTTCAAATGTTTAATAAACGCGTTTGAAAAAGCTGTTACAATTAATCATGTACTACTTATTGCCAATTGTTTTGGATTATTTTTTCACTTCAAAACACATGCGGCTCCCGAAACACAGACACAGTTCCAATCTATTTATGAGGAGGTGTGGGAGAAAAATGATCAAAAGGATGGCTTTCTTCTTGGCGGTAACTAGCTTTTTACTGGTATTCACAGTACCAGTCCAAGCTGGAAATCTAAGCCATGGCACGATCCAAACACAAGGACACGTTGGTGGATCTTGACCAAACACTAATTCATTACCATGGACCAGCTTATTGCTGGTCTTTTTTTGTATTATTTTGTAATTTTTCGGCTCAAAAAAGATATGACGTATTTGTACATCCCTCCTTAAAATGAGATTCATTAGGAGGTATGCAGGATGAACAGGTATGAAACAGTTACGTTAATTCAACAGGTGGAAAACGCCAGACAACAATTGCATGATCTTTACGAAGAGTATGGTTTCGGACATGCTTGTGTACTTGAGCAGTCTATGCTTTTGGATGAACTGATTAATCAGTACAACCGTATGTTTCAGACCAAGAAGCTGCCTCACTATGTTTAGAGCTAGATCATTAACAACGACGATGTTATGTTCGGTTCATTCCCCCTTCTTTTTATGCAAAACTATGACTTCTCCCGCGTAATGTTTATTATTATTCTATATAATGACTTATTTTAAAATAAAATACATATTCATGTCATAAAATGTTAATCACTTTTTTGAGGGAACGGCATACTAAGGCAACAAAAAAAGCAGAGCTCAATAAGTGAGCCCTGCCAAAGTCCATTGGAATTATAACCCCATGCTGAAACACAGACACACAAGATTAGCCAAGTTCCTGCGTGCTTTTGGAAGCACGTTTGGAAGAAAAGAACTGGAAACGAAACGAGTGCCAGTTCAATCGCTGTCTGCCTTTAGAGCCAACAATCCAGTTGCCGCCGGGCAGATGGGCCAAGAGCCAGCTGATGCCCAGAGAAACACTTGCCACGACGACAAACGTAATGAGCGTAGCTGTAAAATGATGATCGCCCAGTGCAAGTGGGCGGGTGTAGTAGGATATGAAGGACAGCACGAGCGCATGGGCCAGATATCCTCCAAAAGAATAACGTCCGATCCAGTTCAGCATACGGCGAAACGGCTCAGATCGCGTATCTTTTTGCAAATGGAGTAGCAGTCCGTACAATAAAAGCAACTGCGAGACAATCAGCACGAAGGTGCTTGGTTTCAGATAAGTAGAAATATTGAGATTGATCGTATCACCCGACTGGATCAGCATTGTGTGACCCATAAGCATGAACAAACCAATAAACACAAATACATTCCACGGCAACGTCTGTTTGGCCAGTCCACGCCACGTGTTTGTCATGTAAGCACATACTGCGCCCAGCATAAAATAGAAAAAGTACATGACAAAGTTATAGGTGCGATAATCCAGCAGAGTCTGCCAAAAGGACGGCAACCCAGTGCTCCATGCAGACATGTCATAGTAGGACCATTGTAACAGCAAAGCATAAGCCGTAGCGGCAATCAGCATAATAGCTAAAACAAGCTGTTTGCGTCTTTTCGTGCTGTAACGACGTAGAAACGCTTGAACCTGCCCGGCTGCTTTTGCAAATAAAGGAAACAAAATATAAAACTGAAAGATCATCACTACAAACCATAGATGATATCCGCTAACGGGGATGATCATTTCCTCGAACATACCTTTGTAAAAGTAAATATTTCCCCACTGCGCCGTTGACCAGTTTTGAGTACATACCCAATAAATAACAGTCCAGCAAAGGAAAGGAACATAAATATCTCGAAACCGCCTGCCAATATAGCGAGGATAGCCAATCGGTTTGTTGCCGTTATAAAAAAGCAGCGCCGCAGACAGGAAAACGAACGTCGGTGTGCCAAAACGTGTCAAATGATACAGCATCGCGAGCATAACAGAATCTGGCTGTTGGATGTCGCTGCGATAAATATATTCGCCAATGCAATGCTGAAGCACGACAGCGAGGTAGGCAAGGCCCCGTAGTTCTGTCCACTCCGCGATACGCGGCTTACTCATCCATATCACTCCTTTTCCGCAAGATACGCACATGTTTTTCCTAGCACAATTGTAGGTATTGTAACGTAGAAACATTAGTGCAGGATTAACGCCACCTGAAAGTAAGAAGAGTGAAGTAGTTCCAATTTAATATGATTGCGTTTACAATCTAAGTAAAACCAGAATAAATTAAAGTGAATTTATAACTTAAGGATACACACAGGAAGAGGAGAGGGAGGATGAAAAAAACGCTGCTGGTATATATGCTGTTGATTGCGGCCTTTGCTCTCTATGTGTTCAGGTATGAACAAACGGGCCCGTTGAATGGCACTTGGGAGGATAAGGGGCTGCGAGGCAGCATCGGAGAAACTTATATGATGATTACCTTCCAGTCTGGTTTGGAGTATTGGAAAAGCGGGCTTAAGGGCTTCGAGGATGCCGGGGATGCTTTGGGGGTGACTGTGGAGTATCGGGGAGCTACCCGTTATGATGCGCAGGAGCAGACAACTGTTATTGAGCAAGCAATTGCTCGTAAACCCGCAGGGATTGCGATTTCCGCGATTGATCCTCACTCTTTGATTCCGGTGATTAATAAGGCGCTGGATGCGGGCATTCCTGTGGTGCTGTTTGATGCCGAAGCGCCGGGGAGCCGGGCGTATTCCTTTTTGGGCACGGATAATTATAAGGCGGGCGTGACCGCTGCGGATAAAATGGCAGAGCTGTTGGGACGAGAAGGTCAGGTCGCTGTTCTGACGCTGCCTGGACAGCAAAATCATGAGGAACGCTCGCGTGGCTTTCGCGATACCATTCAACGACAGTATCCTGCGATGAAGGTGGTGGAAGTCGCAGATGGCCGCGCAGACGCGATGGTCTCCCGGGATGAGTCGCAAAGGCTGATGAAAGCTTATCCGAAACTGGCGGGCATTTTTGTGACCGATGCAACGGGAGGGGCAGGTGTGGGTGAAGCGGTACTGAGCCAAAAAAACAGCCATGCGCTGAAAATCATTTCTTTTGATACGAATAAAGCGACATTGGATATGATTCGTGGTGGGACGATCTCGGCAACGATTGCCCAGGGAACATGGAATATGGGTTATTGGTCGCTTCAATATTTGTTCCATCTGCATCATCATTTGACGATTCCTGCACCTTCTTCCTCTGGAGACAACACTCCGCTGCCCGTGCGAGTAGATACTGGGATTTCCGTGGTCACCCGGGCGAATGTAGATGATTATTATGCGAAATAAATTTTGGGAGCGTATCCAATTAGGGGTGCGCCAAACGATACCACGGTTACGCTTGCGCAATATGCCTTTACGTTATCAGCTCATGCTGCTGTTCCTGTTGTTTGGCATTGTGCCTTCGCTGGGATTAGGTCTGCTGGTCAATTGGACGGTGGAACGGATTATTGAGCGGCAGGTGGAAGATCATACGATGCAGTTGATTGGCAAGGTGAACGAAGCGCTGGATACCAAAATGGAAAATTTGCAAAACATGACGTATCTGATTGCTTTTAACCCCGATATCGGGGAGTTCTGGAAAGGGAAGACGCTGGCTGACGGCCACGCGGGTCATGCAAGTATCGTAACGCCGGAAAACCAGACTCTCACTTCCAAGCAGTCATTAAGTTCTGTACAGGAGCAGGATACGCTGTATAAAATGAAGCAATTTTTGCAGGGCTATACCACGTTATATCCTGAAATTGCAGGGATTCTGATCGTAAACGAAAAAGGCGACTATATCAGCAACGAAATGTACGCTAGAAGCACACGTAGCCTGACGGAAGAAGGCTGGTACCAACAGGCGGCGCAGCATGCAGGCATATTCACTGTGCTAGGACAGCCGAGCCACCGTAATGTGACCACTCATGTCCGGTACAAGGACAGTGAAATTGTCTCCGTCGTTCGTTCGGTTACAGATCCGGAAACCGGACGCGTGCTAGGCGCGATTATGATTGACCTCAAGCTGCGGGCTGTGTCGCAGGCCGCCAGGGACGTAACCTTGGGCAAAAGCGGGTATTTAATGGTGACAGATGCTGAGGGACGTAGCGTGTACAGACCAGATATGCCTTTGATTGAGCGTATTCCGCCGCAATGGTTCGGGGCAAGTGACAGCGGGAAGTTTACCCGTGAAGCTGGGGGCAGAGAATTGCTGTTCATGTTCAGGGCTTCCGAATTCACGGGCTGGAGAACAGTGGGGGTATTCCCGGCACGCGAATCTACACTGGAAGTGCGGCAAATTAAGTTCTATGTCGTCTGTTTTGTTTTCATTGTATGTCTATTTGGCTTAACGGCATCCTTGCGATTGTCGAGTTCCATTGCGCAGCCAATTTTCCGGCTGATGTCCTATATGCGGACGGCAGAGACAGGGGATCTTAAAGTTCGCCAATGGAGTGACCGTGGGGATGAAGTTGGAATGCTGGGGCGGAGTTTTAACCGGATGCTGGAGCAAATTCGCCGTCTCATGTCACTTAGCGAACTGAGGGAACGGCAAAAACGGGATGCTGAGCTGCGCAGCCTTCAGGAGCATATTAAGCCGCATTTTTTATACAATACGCTAGATACGATTCATTGGATGGCTCGAAAAAATGGAGCAGACGACGTGTCCGACATGGTGGGGGCCCTATCGAGATTGTTCCGTCTCGGGCTGAGCAAGGGGGATGACTTTATTCCGCTGCGCTCCGAGATTGAGCATAT
Source organism: Paenibacillus sp. F4 (assembly GCF_002894905.1). NCBI lineage: Bacteria > Bacillati > Bacillota > Bacilli > Caryophanales > Paenibacillaceae > Paenibacillus > Paenibacillus sp. F4. The sequence continues at coordinate 219,862 of NZ_POVS01000014.1, read as the reverse complement.
ATCGAGCTATATGCAAATCCAGCAAACCCGCTATCGTGACCGACTTCGCTGGGAATTGAATGTACCCGACGAGCTAAAGGATCTGTTCGTGTTGAAGTTAATGCTTCAGCCTGTAGTGGAAAATGCGATTTATCACGGCATCAAGGCCAGACGAGGCCCAGGCACGATTTGGATAGAAGCTAAAGCCGAGGGCGACAAGCTGCTGCTGACGGTACGTGACGATGGCGCAGGGATGACGGCGGACCGTCTGCGTGAATTGTGTGAATGGCTGGAAATACCCCTGGAGGCGATGGAAGTAAAACAGAAGCAAAAGGGAGTTAGTACCCATGGCAGAAGCTATGGAATGCTGAATGTACAAGCACGTATCCGGTTGTCTTTTGGCGAGGAATATGGAATTGTACTGGAGAGCAAAGAAGGGACAGGTACCTGCGTGACGATCACTCATCCGTTGCTGCTGGATATGGCGCAACTGAAGAAGCCTTATGAAAAAGGAGAGGGTCAGGATGACGAAATCAAAGGCCACACACAACTCGACAACGGCGAGTCTGATTGACCAGGCCATAACAGAAGTGACCATAGGAACGGCAAAACGTTACCAAGTATTGATCGCAGATGATGAGCCGATCATCCGTGAGGGGATACGAGATTGCATAGATTGGACGGCACTGGGCATGGAGGTGGCAGCAGAAGCGGAGGACGGAGAAGAAGCGCTGGAGCTGGTGGGTCAGCTTCATATCGATATCGTGCTGGTCGATATGAATATGCCGTTCATGAACGGGATTGAACTGATTCGGCGGCTGCGGGAAGAACATCCGGAATGCCGTTGCCTGATCATTTCCGGGCATGATGAATTTGCTTATGCGCAGGAGGCTGTCCGACTTGGCGTAGAGGATTATATCTTGAAGCCGGTAGATGCGGATCACCTACATGCTGCGTTGTTGCGGCTTCGTCAGCGAATGGACGAAGAGCACAAGCGTGCCGCCTATGTAGAACAAGCCGCCGGACAGATTGAACGGAATATTCCGCTGCTGCGCCAGCGGTTTTGCCTGGAATGGCTGGAAGGGCAACACACAGGAAAAGACATCATGGAGCAGTTGGCGTTTTTACGGCTTCCATCGCGGCCGCCTGCTCAGATCGGTGTGGTACGGTGGCCTGCGGCAGAGGCCCGGCAGACGATTATGCGTGAGAATGACCGCCAGTTGTTTCTTTTTGCCGCTGAAAATATTATTGGCGAACTGCTGGAGGACCGACCGCATGTGTTGTTCCGCGATGCGAACGGGCTGATCGGCATATGCCTGTGGCAGGAGGCACCCGAGACGATAGGCGCTTCCATGGAACAGGCGATTGGACGCTACCTGAATATAGCGGTTCATACGCATGTGCAGTCCAACGCGGGTGGACTAGAAGGTGCAATTGACGCGTACCGGGTGAGTCGGGATCGAGTGTATGGCGAATCGCAGCTGTCTCCCATTGTACGTCGGGCACGGCAGCTCATTCAGGAAGGTTACGCCGATCGGGAACTGACGTTGGAAGCCCTTGCTTCGCGGCTACAAGTATCCGCTGTATATCTCAGCCGCGTGCTCAAAAAGGAGCTCAACGACAGCTTCGTGACCCTCGTCACGCGTGCCCGTATCCGTAAAGCAGTGCAGCTGTTGGATTCCACGACGTTGTCTGTGCTTGAAATAGCAGAACGTACGGGATACGACAGTCAGCACTATTTTAGCACTGCTTTTAAAAAGACTATGGGCGTGTCCCCTGTGCAGTACCGTAAAGGCGGGGGAATTCAAGAAAACACGGTGGAGTAGGAAGAATTGAAATGAGGGATGAGTCCCACACTGTCTAATAATAAACTGTAAGAAAAAATGTGTGTGTAATCACACCTACGCATTCAGGGGTTTGTTACGCTGGGGATAACGAACAAATATCTATCAATATTTGGAGGAAAACGATATGTTTTGTTATCAGTGTGAACAGACGCCGAGTGGCGGGTGTAAAGTAGTTGGGGTGTGCGGGAAGGATGAGACGATAGCGAGCTTGCAGGATACGATGATTTTTGCATTAAAAGGGATCGCTGCCTATGCGACACATGCTCGCCAGTTGGGCTATACCGATCCTGAGGTAGATCGCATCACGCATGAAGCGTTATATATGACCTTAACCAATTCTAACTTTAATGTACAAGAGCATTTGGAAATGGCAATGAAGGTCGGAAATGCGGCTGTACGGATCATGGATGTGCTGGATCGTGCGCATACGGATCGTTTTGGCATTCCGCAGCCGATTACTGTCAGCCAAAATAAAATCGAAGGCCAATGCATCGTCGTGACCGGACATAATTTGTATGCGCTGGAGGAATTGCTGCGGCAGACGGAGGGTAAAGGCATCAACATCTATACCCACTCAGAAATGCTGCCTGCCCACGGCTATCCGGCATTGAAGAAATATGCACATCTCAAAGGGAATATCGGTAAAGCCTGGTACGATCAGCGTAGACTGTTCGAGGAGTTCCCAGGCGCAATTCTTGCAACGACGAACTGTGTTATGCCGATTAAAGGCACGTATGCAGACCGTTTCTTCTCTTATGAAGTAGCTGGGCTAGAGGGAGTAGCCAAGATCATGGACGACGACTTTTCACCATTGATCGAGCGTGCATTAGCCCTGCCAGCCGCAGATGTAGATTCGGAGCAGGTGCTTACGACAGGATATCATCACGAAACGGTTATCGGGCTGGCTCCTGAGATTATTCAGGCGGTTAAAGACGGGCATATCCGCCGTTTCTTCGTCATTGCAGGCTGCGACGCACCGGGCAAAGGTGGCAACTATTACCGCGAGCTAGCTACATCCTTACCGAATGATACGGTCATTCTGACCACGTCCTGTGGTAAATTCCGCTTTAATGACGTGGATTATGGCACCGTTGGAGATACCGGCATTCCGCGTTATATTGATTTGGGGCAATGCAACAATTCGGGTTCTACTGTGAAAATCGCTCTGGCATTAGCGGATGCTTTCGGTTGTACGGTGAACGAGCTACCTGTCAGCATTGTACTGTCCTGGTTTGAGCAAAAAGCGGTCGCCATCCTGCTAGGCTTGTTCAGCCTTGGCATCCAGGATATTCGCATTGGACCGAAGCCGCCTGAGTTCATTTCTTCTGGCGTACTGGATGTACTGGTGGAGATGTTTGGCTTGAAGCTAATTACTACCGCAGAGGAAGATATGAAAGCGATGTTGGCGTTGTCGTAAGAGGTTGGTGGGGAACTGCAAAGCGCAGTTCCTTTTTTTGTTTCATCGTTCATCGATTCTTATAAAGATGTCCGTAAGAATCTTTAATGCCAGCTCAGTATCTTTGGATTCACGAGTTCTTAGGAGAGTCAAAATGGTTTTTATACTCGAATCTTCTTCGGTAAGCTCATCATTGTCCTTCACATATGTAAGCAACTGATAGACGCCCACGTTCAATGCCTTCGCTATTTTCTCCAGATTTTTCAAAGATATATTTCTCTCCGCACGCTCAATGAAACCAATATAACTCGAATTGAATCCTGCTTTTTCGGCTAAAGCTTCTTGGGAAAGCCCTTTAGACTTTCGAATATCTCGAATACGTGTACCAACTAATTCCAAAAGTTCTGACATGAATACACCTCTCTATAGTAAGGGTTCTACAAAATCGATTCCAATCGCTCCAAAGTGCAATATATAGAGGAACTAGATCATCTCGACCTATATATTATTATTGGAAGTCGCTTGTTGGATTTTGCAAAATCCTCTAGTTAGAAGTGTAGAGAAAGAGTTACATCTAATTAATAAGTGTTAGTAAGTAAATTGAATTAAAAACTACTATATAGTAATATTTATTAGGAAGCTTGTCCGGTAGCTAGAAAATTATACATCTTGATGGTTACATATTTGTGCTATGTTGCTCACATTGTTTCAGGATTTTGCAAAATTCTCGTTTATGAAATTTTAATTCAGGAGTTGATTCCCCTTGAAACATTACTCCTTAAGTCCCCAACTACATAGTGATTCTGATTTCAAATTGCCTAAGTACAGCGACACCTACATATTCAATTGCATGATGGATTTTCAAAAGCTTGCCGAATACCAGATCAAGCTCGCACAGATGATGCGCGACCATAATCAGTTTCACAACTGCCTCATTCTTTGTGATCAAGCGATGTTTTCGATGGCTAAGGCCATTTATGTTCATCGAAACCAAATCATTCCATTGAATATTCGTTTATCCGTGACTGACCTGTTTCCTTTAATTCACACAGAGGCTGAGCCCAATTTAGATATGGTGCTGTTTATCGGTACGGTACATTATCTGGTTTCGGGAGAAGATGATGTAACTAAAGAGCCAATGAAGCTGGGGGAAGTAGACAAGTTGCTTTATAAAACGGATTCTATTCTAGAGTCTCTGTCACAACGGATCGTAGCTGACCCGTCTAAGCGATATCCATCGATTTATAAAGAAAATCCATTTAATGAATCGTTAGATCTTTTATCAATAATACCCGGTTCTTTTTGAGCCAACGAAATAATGACGAAAAGGAAGATGTTGGATTACGACTTAAAGTTCTATAACAGAAAGGGTGTATTCCATATGCCTACATACAACAAGCTGGTACGAGATCGGATTCCGCATATCATTATGTCTCAAGGCAAGGAGTGTCGGACACGCATTTTGGACCCAGAGGAATACAAGCAGGAACTGCGAACCAAGCTTCGTGAAGAAGTCGAGGAATATTTTGAAGCGCAAAAAGATCAGGATGCGCTGGAAGAGCTGGCGGATATGCTGGAAGTCATCCGGGCGCTGGCAGAAGTACATGGAGCGAATGCAGCAGAGCTGGACAAGCTGCGGGCGGACAAAGCCGAGGCACGAGGTGGCTTTCAGGAGCGGGTGTTTTTAATTGATGTAGATGAAGGTAAGAGTTAACTAAAATATTTCAAAGATAAGCACATTCAAAAGGGGAGCTTGATAACTGGAGCTACCTTTTTTTGTCTCTTTTTAAGCACCCAGTATAGCGAAAAATTATAAAGTGGAAGTTATTTTAATTTATTTACAAGCCATATGACTATTTAGTTACGAGTTTCATGTTATCTCCTCCAACTTCTACCTCCCCACACAAAGGTTAAAATTTTATAAAAAAAGTTCAAAACCAGCAAAGACCTTTCCCGGCCTGGAATGATACCATGTGTTTGCACATAAAAAAAGGAGAGGCGCTCGTTGCCTCACTTATGTAAGCGCTATCTCGTTTCAACTCTAATCAGCACTTACCTTCAAATTGACCCGCATCACATGAGGAAAGGGGAACTTCATATGAAAAAAGGAGCTGTTGTCGTATGGCTTCTGGTTTTGGCCCTGATGCTTTCGGCCTGTAATTTGGCGGAGAGTGGAACGGGCAGCAAGGAAAAAGGCTATGTGGGCATTTCCATGCCGACCAAATCGTCTGAGCGTTGGGTAGGGGACGGGGAGAATATGGTCCGGTTGTTTCAGGAGCAAGGCTATAAAACGGATTTACAGTACGCCGAGGACGTGGTGGAAAACCAAATCTCCCAAATCGAAAATATGATCACCAAGGGTGTCAATGTTATGGTGATCGCTTCGATCGATGGAAACACGCTGACGGATGTGATTCAGAAGGCACACGACCGAGGCATTCAGGTCATTTCTTACGACCGTCTGATTCGCAACACACCGTATCTGACGTATTATGCGACCTTCGATAACTTTAAGGTGGGCGTGCTACAGGCGGCATATATTGAGAAAAAGTTGGGACTCAAGGAAGGCAAAGGCCCATTCAATATCGAGCTGTTCGGTGGTTCACCGGATGATAATAACGCTTATTTCTTCTTTAATGGTGCGATGTCTATACTTAAACCGTACGTGGATTCCGGCAAACTGGTCGTGCGCAGCAAGCAGATGACGATGGCGCAGATCGCTACACTGCGGTGGGATGGAGCATTGGCCCAGTCGCGAATGGATAACCTGCTGAGTGCGTACTATTCGGGGGCCAATCTGGACGCGGTACTATCCCCGTATGACGGCATTAGCATCGGTATCATTTCATCCCTGAAAGGGGTCGGATATGGATCAGCGAACAAGCCGCTGCCGATCATTACAGGGCAGGATGCGGAGCTGGCTTCGATCAAGTCCATTGTGGCCGGGGAGCAGACGCAAACTATATTTAAGGATACCCGCAAGCTGGCTGAGCAAACGGTCGTGATGGCCAACAGCATTTTACAGGGCAAGCAAGCGGAAGTGAATGACACCGAATCCTATAACAACGGTAAAAAGGTCATTCCTGCTTACTTACTTGATCCAATCTCGGTGGATCGGACGAATGTGGAAAAGGATATTGTCGGCAGTCACTATTACACCAAAGAGCAAATCGGATTGAAATAAGAGTAAGAATCCAACCGAAAGGAGCGTATCCCATGACTGGAATCATTCTAGAAATGAAGGGAATTACCAAAACCTTTCCCGGCGTGAAGGCATTGGAAAATGTAAATCTCAAGGTCAAGGAAGGCGAAATCCATTCCCTGTGCGGTGAGAACGGTGCAGGCAAATCGACGCTGATGAAGGTACTAAGTGGTGTATATCCGCATGGAACCTATGAAGGGGATATTGTTTTCCAGGGCAAAACGTGTGAGTTCAAGGATATCAAGCAGAGCGAGGAATTGGGCATTGTCATTATCCATCAGGAGCTGGCGCTGATCCCGTATCTCTCGATTGCGGAAAATATTTATCTAGGCAACGAACGCGCCAGTGGCGGCGTGATTGATTGGAAAGAGACTTTTGTAGGGACACGCGAGCTACTGTCCAAAGTCGGTTTGAGTGAAAATCCCAATACATTAGTTACGAACATCGGGGTCGGAAAGCAACAACTAGTCGAAATTGCGAAAGCGCTCTCTAAAAAGGTAAAGCTGCTTATTCTCGATGAACCGACAGCGGCGTTAAATGAGGATGATAGTGAAAATCTGCTTAATTTGATGCTGGAATTTAAAAGACAGGGCATTTCCTGCATTCTCATCTCCCATAAGCTGAATGAGGTCGCAAAGGTGTCAGATTCGATCACGATTTTGCGGGACGGGAAGACGATTGAGACACTGGATATGAAAAAGGATGAGGTCACGGAGGATCGGATCATTAGCGGGATGGTTGGACGTGATCTGACCAGCCGTTATCCAGAGCGTCATGCCGAGATTGGCAAAGTCGTTTTGGAAGTGAAGGATTGGACGGTGTATCACGAGCACCATGCAGACCGCAAGGTACTGGATCAGGTGAATTTGAACATCCGGCGTGGTGAAATTGTCGGTATTGCCGGGCTGATGGGGGCGGGACGGACCGAGCTGGCGATGAGCATTTTTGGCAAGTCGTATGGACGCAACATTTCCGGTCAGCTGATTAAAGACGGCAAGCCGATCCAGAACAACACGGTTACGGACGCGATCAACAACGGCTTTGCCTATGTAACAGAGGATCGCAAGGAGTATGGCCTCATCCTAATGGATGATATCAAGCGTAATATTTCGCTGACTGGCCTGAACAAGCTGACGAAGGGCGCTGTCGTCAATGAGCAGGAGGAAGTCGTCATTGCAGAGGAAATGAAAAAAAGCATGAACATCAAAGCGCCGAGTATTTTACAGAAAACAGGTAATCTGAGTGGCGGCAATCAGCAGAAGGTGGTGCTGAGCAAATGGATTTTCGCCGGGCCGGATATTCTGATTCTGGATGAGCCGACACGCGGCATTGATGTGGGCGCCAAATATGAAATTTATACGATTATTCATCGACTTGCCGCTGAAGGCAAGGGAGTGCTGGTCATTTCGTCCGAGCTGCCAGAGGTACTAGGCTTGTGTGACCGGATTTATGTCATGAATGCTGGGCGGATCACTGGAGAGGTTAGCCGTGAAGACGCGTCGCAGGAAACGTTGATGAGATATATGACCAAGTCAGGAGGCGTGAAGCATGGAAACCATAACTAAACTATTTAAAAATAACATTCGCCAATATGGCATGATGATTGCGCTGGTCGTCATTATGATTTTGTTCGAGGTGCTGACGGGCGGCCTGCTGTTGAAGCCGATTAATATTACCAATCTGATTCTGCAAAACAGCTATATTCTCGTGCTGGCCATCGGGATGGTGCTGGTTATCATCACTGGACATATTGATTTGTCCGTCGGCTCCATAGCCGCTTTTGTCGGTGCGGTTGCCGCCATAATGATGGTCGATTGGCAGCTTCCAGCATGGATCGCTGTGATTGCATCTTTGCTGGTCGGGGCGTTAATCGGTGCATGGCAAGGGTTCTGGGTCGCTTATGTACGAATTCCGGCATTTATCGTTACATTGGCGGGAATGCTGCTCTTTCGCGGATTGACAATGATCGTGCTGGAAGGCCAATCTATCTCTCCATTTCCAGGGGGATTCCAGAAAATCAGTTCAGGCTTCCTGCCGGATTTTTCATCTACCGGGTATAACCTGGTATCCATCATTGTCGGCATTGCACTCACGGTATGGTTTATCGTGAACGAAATTCGTGAACGCCGTTCTCAGCTTAAATATGGATTCGAGGTTCCGTCACAGACTTTATTTGTACTCAAGTTGATTGTGGTAGCTGCTGTCATCAATTTGTTCACCTTCATGCTCGCGAGCTACGCGGGGATACCTAACATTCTCGTGCTGCTGTTCATACTGATCGTTGTATACTCCTTCGTCATGAACCGCACGATTATGGGCCGTCATGTGTATGCGTTGGGTGGAAATGAAAAGGCAGCGGGTCTGTCCGGTGTCAAAACGAAAAAAGTAACGTTCTGGGTATTCGTCAATATGGGCGTGCTGGCCGCCATTTCCGGTCTGATATTTGCTGCACGTCTGAACGCGGCTACGCCGAGAGCAGGTACGAACTTTGAGCTGGATGCCATCGCAGCTTGCTTTATCGGCGGTGCTTCGGCATCCGGCGGGATCGGAACCGTTTTTGGAGCCATTATCGGTGGTTTGGTCATGGGCGTACTGAATAACGGCATGTCTCTGATTGGTCTGGGTATTGACTGGCAGCAAGGCATCAAGGGCTTAGTACTTCTGCTGGCAGTTGCCTTCGATATTTACAACAAAAACAAAAGATCAGCTTAAGCTCAGATTTGATATCGTAAAACAAGACACCTCCAGTCCCACTTAAAATGTGGGTGCCGGAGGTGTCTTATTTATTAGGTCTTGTCAGCCAACGCAACTAATCCGTCACCATTTGTCCGCCATTGACATGCAGCGTTTGCCCTGTAATGTAGGAACCATCATCCGAAGCCAGCAGCACATAGGCGGGGGCCAATTCATAAGGCTGCCCGGCACGCTTCATCGGCGTATTGGTGCCAAAGGTGCGGATCGCTTCGGGCGACTGTGTCGCGGCATTCAGCGGAGTCCAGATCGGGCCGGGAGCAATGGCGTTCACGCGGATGCACTGATCGACCAGATTATTAGCCAGAGCGCGGGTGAAGCTGACAATGGCTCCTTTGGTAGCTGAATAGTCGATCAGATTTTTTTGACCAACATAGGCTGTAACCGATGCCGTATTGACGATGCTGGCCCCAGCCCGCATATACGGCAAGGCTTCTGTAGTCATATGGAAGAAGGAAATAATATTCGTATCAAACGTATCACGAAGCTGCTGTTCGCTGATATCCAGATACGATTCGCGCACAAACTGAACACCCAGGTTGTTAATCAGAATGTCAATCCGACCGAAGGTTTCCATCGTTTTTTGAACAACCAGACAGCAGTTGCTTTTTAGCCTTAGATCGCCCGGAATTAACAAACAACGTCTGCCGAGCTTATGAATGACATCACGGGTTTCCATAGCATCTCGATGCTCATCGAGATAGGCAATGACCACATCGGCCCCTTCCTTGGCAAAAGCCACTGCAACTGCACGACCGATGCCACTGTCCCCGCCGCTAATAATAGCCACCCGATCCTGAAGCTTTCCAGTGCCGATATACTTTGGATTATCATAAATAGGGCGTGGAACCATCAGGTATTCCAACCCCGGTTGTCTATATTGATGCTGGGGAGGAAAGGTAATCGGAACTTCTTTACATTGGGTTTCTGTACCATAATAAGGATATTGCCAATTCATTGATAATCCCTTCTTTAGGCGTTTTGAAATCCAATATATTCAAAATGGGCGCAAGCGGTGACTCAGGATTATAGCCTTATCCCGAAACCCTCGCTCCATCTGCCGGACAGCCACGATTTGTGTATAAGGGGCGTGTAGTGCTACCGTCGTTACATCCTGGGCAGTCATAATAATGGGATCACCTACTGTAAACCGCGCTCCTCCAGCGTTCACGATCGTCCAGTCAGGACGGTATTTATCCAGTGCTTCCGCGACTTCACTGCACCAGATCGTATCCCCGGCCAAATAGACGACAGGTTCACCTGGTGCCTGAAACACAAAGCCGGATACGGGTCCCATCTGTTCCCCGATTTCTCCGGTTCCGTGATGTCCGGTAGTACGGATGATCTCAATTTCTCCCACGGAGCCAGCCACCGAAATCGGAGTAACCTGTGTAAAACCATCAGCAGTGATTTGTTCTTCATTTCCGGGCTGACAGAAGACGGGAATTTGTTTGTCCAACCAGCGTACTGCTGCCGGGTCCCAATGATCGGGATGCAAATGTGTGACGATCACAACATCAGGCTGTCCGAGTGCCTGCCATTGCGGCGGCAAGGGAACCAGCGGATTACGGCGGGCATTTTCCGTATTGGGAACCGGCGGATTTGCGCCAGCATCACTCAACATCGGATCAATCAGAAATTTTACTCCAGCGTATTTGATCCATAAGGTTGCGTTGCGGATTAGTGTGATTTTCATCTATGGAAGCTCCTTTGGTAGTGAATGTTTTTGGACCGAGTGTATTTTCGGTGGTTCTTTGTTTCTGTTACAATCATATCTGACGCAAGGAGCTACAGGCTACGGCCTGCTGAAAGGAAAACCAGCATTATCGTTTCATCATGAAAGGAAAAATAACTATGGAACTATTCGTACCTGATGACACCGATCTGCGCATTCTTCATCATTTAATTGAAGACAGCTCTTTATCGCACAAGGAGATCGGTCAGCTTGTTCACTTGACGGGCCAAGCAGTAGGAGCGCGTGTTCGAAAAATGCAGGATGCGGGCATTATCGAGGGCTATACGCTGCGCTGGAACCCTGAGAAAATTGGACAGACGATTCATGCCTTTATTACGGTTTTTTTGAATTCAGGAACAACTCACAGTGCTTTCCAGGCTTTTGCACGGGAGCATCCCTATATTGTCGAAATCCATCGAGTGAGTGGGGAAGGCTGTTATTGGATGCGCTTGCGCATGTCATCACAGGCAGAGTTAAATACCATGCTGGATGAGCTTACGAAGTTTGGTAATTACAAATTGAGTTTTTCCATTGGTGAGATTTAACGATAAAAGCTTTCGGCGTTTGTGCCGAAAGCTTTTTTATTTGGGCGAGGGCTATGAGGTCAACGTTATAGGCTCATTTTAAAAATATGCTGCAATCCGTGTTGTCCCATTTTAGTGTTGCCTTCATCGATAAAGCCGCATTTGCGATACAGACTTTGGGCAGGCAGATTACGGGCATTGACGCCCAGTACAATCTCGCGAATATGTGGGAAGTGTCTGGCGATGAACTGTGGTAGTAGAAGCAGCCCTTTCTTAGCGAATCCTTGTCCCTGATCTGCGTAATGAATAGAGAACGCGCGCAGCAGCAGTGCCTCAGAAGTATTCGTATAGTCCGCTAATTCATCCCCATCGTATAAAATGAAAAATCCAACGGGTCTTCTAGTAGCCGTAATCACGACAGGATGGCGGTGCGGATCTTCCTTGGCCAGTGTCAGCAATTCATCCGGCATTCCAGTAAACTGCTTCTGCTCCTCAGGCAAGTAGAAGGTATGTAAAATGGCATCATGCCCACAATGGTAAGGGACAAGCTCTACATTATTCATCATTACACTCCGATCTGTACGAATTGTTAACTTACTATATCATCTAGTTTGCTAAAAAAAGAAACCTGAACTCGCCTTGCTTACGTATTACCCATACATAAACTAGCATAGTCAAAAGGAGACGTCTACGGTTATGAAGCAGCTTACAGAATATCGGGAAAGCCAGGACGTATTGCGTCATGAGCTGAAGAATATTGAAAAATGGGAAAAGGAACAGAAGGACATTTTTTTCTGGGAAAAAATCGGCAGATGGCCTTTTATGTTGCTGGATCGGCTGACGCCCAAAGTCATTAAAGACAAGCTGGAGCAGCTGCTTAACGAGATGGGTAGCTTCATTCAGAACGGCGGCAAATATTTGGTGAAGGAAGAAACGGTTCTGAACAGGCTGAAAAAGACGGCCCATGAACATGTCATTCAGCAAAATGGTGCAGATTTCGCTTCGGATACGCAGGACCTGCCTCGTGCCGGGGAAAGCGCTGATTCGGAACATAGTGCCGCACCTACGTGGGAGTTGAAGCAGGCGGCTGAGCTCCCGCTAACAGTCATGGATCGGACTGCTGACGATATGACGTCGGGTCGCATTACCTTTGCTACTGCTCAGGGAGCAACAACGGGGATTGGCGGTGTGTTTACGATTGCGGCGGATATTCCTCTTTTGCTCGGCTTGTCACTCAAAGTGCTTCAGGAAATAGCCTTGTGCTATGGCTTTAATCCCCATGATAAGCAAGAACGCATTTTTATTATTAAATGTATGCAATTCGCTTCATCTGATATTGTGGGTAAAAAGGCTGTTTTAGAGGAGCTGGCTTTGTTTGATGATCCTTCACGTCAGGCACAGGTTTTTTCCCAGATGCAGGGATGGAGAGAGGTCATTAACACCTATCGTGATCAGTTTGGATGGAAAAAGCTGCTTCAAATGGTCCCGATTGCGGGTATTTTGTTTGGCTCCATTGCGAATCGAAGCGCTATTAGTGACGTAGCTGAAGCAGGGAAAATGCTGTATCGGAAGCGTCGGATTTTAATGCGTTTGGCAGAAGTAGAGAGTGAGGAATCACGTTAGTTGGCTATAAAGGTGTGCAGCGGCCAAGATGGCCGCCACACGTTTGCCTATTACACTTCGGCTCCATTTTCTTCCGCCCAGCGGTTCAGGGTTTTATCTGGAGGAAGCAGGAAGGTTAAGATGCCGAGCAGTGGCAAAAAGCCGCACAGGAACATGATGTGAGTGATGCCTACTTTGTCGATCCAGTTGCCGAGCACGAGTGCGCCCACACCACCAAGTCCGAAAGCGAGGCCCGTAATGAGACCGGACACGGTCCCGATTTTGCCGGGCACGAGCATCTGTGCATATACGACTGTAACCGAAAAGCTAGACAGCATAATAAATCCGATAATTGCCAGCAGGATCGCCGTCCAGAATTGGTTGGCATAAGGTAGTGCCAGCGCGAGTGGTGCAGCTAATACCATGGACAGAAAAATCATGTTGCGTTTACCAAAACGGTCCGCGAGCGGACCACCAAAGAAGGTGCCCAGCGCTCCAGCCCCGAGGAACAGGAAGATGTAAAGCTGTGCATCAGCCAATGGCATTTTAAATACTTCCATCAGGTAAAACGAATAGTAGCTTCCGACCGAGGTCGAGTACCACGAACGGACGAATACCAGTAGAATGAGGACAATCATGGCAAACATAACGCGGTTACGCACTTCGGGCTTCATGCGGCGTGCCACCGCTTTTTTGCGTGCAATGCCTTCTGTACGCAGGACGTTACCGTACCAGCGGGCGATGAACGATTGCACCACAATTCCCGCTGCCGCAATACCTGTGAACCAGATCGCACCGAATTGTCCCAACGGGATAAAAATCCAGCTCGTGAGCATCGGTGCCAGCGATTGGCCCGCATTGCCGCCAACTTGAAAAATGGATTGTGCTAAGCCCCGACGTGATCCTGCCGCCATATGGGATACGCGCGAGCCTTCAGGGTGAAAGGCAGCTGAGCCCAGACCCACAAAGATGACTGCGATCAGCACCGCTTTATAATCGGCAGCATAGGCGAGCAGCAGCATGCCAGTTAGCGTAAAGCCCATTCCAATGGGAAGGATAGCTGGCGTAGGTCGTTTGTCCGAAAACAAGCCAATCACGGGCTGCATGATTGAAGCTGTAAAATTGATTGCGAATGAAATCCAGCCGATCTGCGTGTAGCTCAGGCTCATAGATTCCTTTAAGATTGGAAAGATCGCTGGAATGACCGATTGAATCGAGTCATTGAACAGATGGACGAAACTGATCGCAATCAGAATCGCAAAAACGGTGCCTTTCACTTGCGGCCCCGGGAGGGGGAGCGATTGGCCCGTTTCATTTTTTGTAGCAGATTTACTAGTCATGGCAACCTCCGAATATGTATGTATATTTTAAGATATAGGAAGCGATCCGTTTGCAGCAAATGGCTGAAAGTGGGATAAAGCCCCACTTTACTCATTGCTGCTTGCCCATTCTGCTGGATACTCTTTATTGCACGATACTTTAATTCACGATAGATTATCTTGCTCTGAGTGCATTATATCTATTATAAGGTATCCTTTACTTCTCATTTTACTCGCTAATATGCATGAATGAGTTCAACTCATCTTCAGGAATTATTAGATTTCCACAGTAGACCATGTTGGAGTGAAATTCCCACGATCCATATGCCACCAAATGGTTATAATCCTTAACTCTTTTAATTAATGCCCAAATACCAAGATTACTTTGTGCGTTTGCATCCAGGAAAATCCAATCCTTGTATTGAAATAGTTGAGGCTCTCCAAACATATGAAATGAATCCAAATAGCCTGCTCCATCACGCGGTGGAATTTCATTACATACATCTTTTAATAATAGAACTTCCTCCACTCTAACATTGATCCAAGCTCTTTCTCATTTTTGGATATGATGTCTTCAAATCTACATTTAATAAACGCAGAGAAGTTGATCTCATCAGGATGCTCATCCCAACCATTAAAATTTGAATAAGCAGGTCTGAATAAAGTCCAAAAGGTTTCTCCAACAGACATATGAAAAGGAAAATATACTTGTACTTTTTTTGAGTCACCTTTTGCCGGGGGTTTCAATGCTCTTTCCCATATTTCAGTATTTAGATCTGGAGTATCATGCTTGAAATCTGCCCAGTCCATAGCATCTTCGATGGCCACAATCTCAAAATTTTTGTCTTTTAATAGGGGTTTATCTGGTACCTGTTTACACGATCCACACTTGAAAGCAATAGTTTCCTCGCTCATAAGACGACCTACCTTAATTAAATTTTATGGTCCACTACTCCAACTATATTGATCATAAGCACATATCAACATGGCAAAAGTATTACAAACACAATAAAACTTTTTCTATATTAAGTGTTGTTGATATTCTTTTACATATAAATAAGCAAGAAGAATTTAACAAAACTAAGCTCTTGATTTAACAAACTTAAGATATGATTCTTTATGTCATACATCTTGTTATATAGATAATAGCTTCGTAGTGAAAGTACGAAGAGCACAAGAGAAGAGAGGATCTGATTTGAGAATGAAATCGCTAAGGAAACCACTATCAGTTGCATTACTATCTATACCATTACTTCTAGGTTCCCTAGGTGGAAGTTATGCGAGTGCGGCAACCCTACCAACAACGGTAACTCCAACAGAATCGTCGTGGGGATATTTCGTAGATCATTATAAAAATAATAGTTCTGTAAATAAGACGGAAAGCTCTAATCCGACCCTCGGGTTGCTCTCCGAATTTAATAAGCTTTGGACTCCCGGCGCTACCTGGGATACAGGTACCAAGCTAAACAGCAGCGTGCTGGACGCTAATATTCAAAAAGTGATTGATATAGCTGCCCGGCGCACTTCCAGTGAGGCCGATGCGGCTTATTTGGATGATCGCAGAAACCAGAGCTACAGTGTGATCGACGGTCTGGGTTCGCTCACTGATGTATATCGAAAGAATGCAGGTGCCACGACAACGATCAACGACATTCCGGCAGATGCCCTGACTAAGAAATACGAAGATGAGGGAACGAATGCTGGGAGTACAAGCTCCAATCTCGGCAACATCGTAAATCTGGTAAATACCTTGCGCGGGGAATACTCTACGACGAACCCGGCTAAGTCTTACTTTAGCTATCCTCGCCCGTTTCGCTGGAGCGATAACTCAGTGGTTGTTCCGAGCCTTATTCCCGCTCTCAAAGCTGATGCTACTAGCGATGGCGGCTTTCCTAGCGGTCATACCAATGCTGCGTATCTCAGTTCTATTGCTATGGCCTATGCCGTGCCGGAGCGTTATCAGGAACTGCTGACACGAGCTTCGGAGCTGGGCAATAACCGTGTTGTTGCCGGTATGCACTCACCGCTTGATGTTATGGGAGGACGTGTCATGGCAACGGCCATGGCTGCTGCTATCCTGTCTGATCCAGCCAATAGCAGTTTGAAGAAAGCAGCTTATCAGGATGCTCGCAAACAACTGCTGTCCCAAAAAGGTTCAACTCCAGATCGGTTCAGCAATTATGCCACAAACAAAAAAAATTATAATCAACGATTAACATACGGATTCAGTCAGGTTAATCCAACTACGATGCCAATGACAGTGCCTAAGGGAGCTGAGGTACTATTGGAGACACGCTTGCCTTACCTGGATAGCACACAACGTCGTTGGGTTTTGGCTACTACAGGGATTCCTTCCGGCTATCCCGTACTTGATGATGCTGAGGGATGGGGACGATTGAACCTGTTTTCCGCCGCGGATGGCTACGGTGCTTTCGCCAATAATGTGACGGTGAATATGGACGCTTCCAAAGGCGGTTTCAATGCATTGGATCGCTGGCGCAACAATATCTCTGGTGTTGGAAAGCTGACTAAAAAGGGAACAGGTACGTTGAAGCTAATGGGCAACAATACGTATTCCGGCGGTACACAGATCGAAAAAGGTACTTTGGAGGGAACTTCGGAAACGGCTTTCGGAAGTGGTGGAATTACGAATAACGGGGGAACTCTTCTTAAAAATACTTCTGGAAAGCTGATTATTGGCGGAAATTACAGACAATCTGCCAAGGGAACACTTGAGCTTAACCTGCGCAGTAAAAATGATGTGCTCAAAATGAAGGGAACAGCCATACTTAACGGAAAATTACGTCTGAATTTTTCTAACAAATATGTACCGGCTAATGGTGCTACGATCTTAACTTATGGTAAACGGAATGGAGCATTTTCTTCGATTGAAACAGTAGGTTTACCAATCAATTATAAAGTGAAGGTTATCTATACAGCTGACAGTGCTCAGTTGAAAGTCACTAAGTAAAACATAATTAGCTCGCTATACAACAATTGAAGTGCACCTTTAAAATACATGGGGATAAACCAGAAGGTTATTCCAGTGTGTATTCTAGGGGTGCACTTTATTGTTTCATCATAATTAATCAAGGATATAAAAAGGTCAAAATTTGACCTTAATGTAGTAAAATAATCCCGCTGTTTGAAAGCGCAGTCATGATATTCTTAAGAAGCATATTTGATCAAAGTTTTAAAGGATTCAGACTAACTAAGAGGAACAGAGGAAAGGAAGAGACTGATGAGTCTTGAAAAAGAATACGTTAAAATAGCCCAAGATGTCATTAAAGGGCTTGGCGGAGAAGACAATATTATTTCCATGGCACATTGTGCCACACGGCTGAGGCTGATTGTAAAAGATAGAGAAATTATTGATGATGAATTTATTGAGAATATTGATAAGGCCAAGGGCGTTTTCTTTACCTCTGGGCAATATCAAATCATTTTTGGAACCGGTACTGTAAATAAAGTATACGATGCCATGGTTGGCCAAAGCATATCTGCTACATCAAAGGCCGACTTGAAAGAAATGGCCTCCACCCAAGATGATAATCGGTTCAAAAGAATGATCCGAGTTTTCGGGGACGTATTCGTTCCGATTATGCCCGCATTGGTAGCTACAGGATTATTTATGGGAGTTAGAGGCTTGGTAACTCAGCCTGCACTGCTCCAGTTATTTGGACTTACACCTGATCATATTTCTGCGAATTTCATATTGTTTACGCAAATATTGACCGATACGGCTTTTGCATTTTTACCCGTGTTGGTATGTTGGTCGGCATTCCGGGTGTTTGGTGGATCGCCACTATTGGGGATTTTGATTGGACTAATGTTAGTGAGTCCTTCGTTGCCTACATCCTGGGATGTCGCCCAAAAAGTTCAGGAACCACTAGTGTTTTTCGGATTCATTAAAATTGCAGGCTATCAGGGCTCGGTTCTGCCTGCCTTTATAATAGGTGTCGTGGGGGCGATGCTGGAGAAGAAAATCAGGAAGTCAGTCCCCGATGCATTGGACTTAATTCTAACACCGTTTTTGACATTATTAATCACACTGGTACTGGGATTGTTCGTGATCGGTCCTATTTTTCACGAGGTGGAAGCTTTAATATTAATGGCTGTTACCGCCATTTTGAAATTACCATACGGCATCGGCGGATTTATTTACGGTGGCATCAATCAGATTATTGTAGTTACCGGACTGCACCATGCCTTAAACCTGATTGAAATACAGATGCTAGTGGGCAGTGGTTGGAATATGGTAAACCCGATCAGTTCAGCATCGATTTGCGCACAAGCGGGTGCTGCGCTGGCTGTCGGTCTAAAATCCAAAAATGTAAAAACCAAATCCATTGCTTATCCTTCTACCTTGTCTGCGTTATTGGGTATTACAGAACCCGCTATCTTTGGGGTGAACATTCGATATGGCAAACCGTTCTTGATGGGCTTGATTGGCGGAGCGGTTGGCGGTTTCTTCGCACGTATATTTAATGTTCAAGCAACGGGCATGTCAATCACAGCCCTACCGGGAATGTTATTGTATCTGAACAATCAGATATTCATATATATCTTAGTTTGTGTAATCGGCTTTGCTGTGGCATTTGCACTAACGTGGATCTTTGGGTTTAAAGAAAAAACAGATCACAAATAAAATGATGTGGGGAGAATCATGGACAACAACACACTGCTTAAGAAATTGGACAGCCTTTCAATAGAAGAGAAAATAGGCCAGCTCATCCAACTGACCGGTGATTTCTTTGAAGGGGATATAGACACTGTTGTGACAGGGCCTTTAAAAAAATTAGGGTTAAACGCCGGCTACAATATATATAACACAGGCTCCATATTGAACATCACTAATCCAGAAAAAATTATCCAACTGCAAACGGATTATTTGGAAAAATCGATTCATAAAATTCCGCTGTTGTTCATGGCAGATATTATCTATGGGTATCGAACCATCTTCCCGATTCCGATTGCACAAGCATGTAGTTGGAATTATGAGGGTATAGAACATGCAGGTTCGATTGCTGCCCAGGAATGTTACGACGAAGGTGTTCACGTGACCTTTTCCCCCATGGTAGATATCGTTAGAGATCCCCGTTGGGGGCGGGTGATGGAATCACCTGGAGAGGATACTTTGCTAGCGAAGAAATATGCTGAAAGCATGGTTCAGGGGATCCAGGGGAGAAACTTGGAAGGAATCATACCAGCGAATAAAATTGCCGCTTGCGTCAAGCATTTTGCCGCTTATGGGGCACCTGTCGCTGGACGTGAGTATAACGCCGTGGATATGTCGGAGCACACGCTGCGAGAATATTATTTGCCAGGTTATCAAGCTGCAATCGAAGCGGGGGCAAAGCTTGTTATGACGGCCTTTAATACCCTGAATGGCGTCCCTGCGACAGGAAACGAGTGGCTTAACCGCGACGTGCTAAGACGAGAAATGAATTTTAATGGTGTGTTGATCTCGGATTACGCCGCTATAGAAGAACTGATCATGCACGGTTACGCCGAAGATGAGGCTTCCGCCGCAAGGCTGGCATTGTTGGCTGGTGTTGATGTGGATATGAAGACAGCAGTATACGCCAATCAATTGGAGAAAGTAGTATCTGATAACGAGCATATGCTGGAGCTGTTGAATGAAGCGGTATACCGTATTTTAAAGCTGAAAAATGATTTGGGGCTGTTTGAGGACCCGTTCCGTGGATTACAGGAAACCGTTCAGCGGTCGAGAAACAGCGTTCTGTCAGATGAACATAAAAAAGCCGCGCTGTCCTTGGCTGAAGAATCCGTAGTCTTACTGAAAAATGAAAATCAACTGCTGCCATTGTCTAAACATACCAAAGTAGCTTTAATCGGTCCTTACGCAGATGAAAACTCCACTCTGGGCATGTGGGCCATTAAGGGGGATGAGGCGGATACCGTCAATTTGAAAATGGGATTATTAATGCATGTTGATCCCGACAATCTCTCGGTTTGCAAAGGGGCGCACATGCTCCCCGCCAATGCGAGAGAAGCCCTTGGCAAATATGCGGACAAGCTGTCTGCTGAAACAGTCGATGAGGAGGCCCTGCTGCGCGAAGCGATTCGGAATGCTAACGAAGCGGATGTCATTGTCCTCGCCTTGGGAGAAAGTATTTATCAGAGCGGAGAAGGGGGATCGCGAACGAACCCGACGCTTCCTAAGCCGCAATTGAAACTGCTCCATGAATTAAGTTTACTGGGCAAAAAGATGGTTCTGATCGTTTATAGCGGAAGACCTTTGATTCTTACCGAAGTAGCCGGAAAAGTTGACGCTATTGTTCAAGCCTGGTATCCAGGAACGATGGGCGGAGAAGCACTGGCCAATATACTGTATGGGGAAGTCAATCCATCGGGGAAATTAGCCATGACCTTTCCACGAAGCGTTGGACAAATTCCGATATCCTACAATGAGTTGAATACAGGAAGACCGAATTTAAAGGAAAATGGTTCTTATCGGTTTGCGTCTCGATATATTGATGAAGTGAATGAACCCTTGTATCCGTTTGGCTATGGTAAATCCTATACCTCATTTGAATACAGCCTATTAACAATTAGCCAAAAAGAAATGAAAAAAAATGAGTCAGTTGATATCTGTATTTCTGTCACCAACACTGGAATTTATGATGGAAAGGAAACGATCCAATTATACATTCGCGATAAATTTGCAAGTGTTGCAAGACCAGTGAAAGAATTAAAAGACTTTAAAAAAGTTTTTTTTCAAAGTGGCGAGACCCAAAATGTCGAATTCTCAATTCATGAAGAGATGCTTAAATTTTATGATCGTGAAATGCAATACAAAAGTGAACCCGGCGAATTTGATATTTATATCGGGTCAAGCTCGCAGGAAATTTTGCTGAGTTTTAGTTTTGTTTTTTTACCGGAGGATGAGCATGAATAAAAGCGACGCGTATAACCTGAAATATCATATTACTCCTCCTTACGGTTTGCTCAATGACCCTAATGGACTTGCCTATTTCAATCATCAATATCATGTGTTCTATCAGTGGAATCCAAAAGGAACTGAGCATAAAAATAAATGCTGGGGCCATGTTGTTTCCAGCGATCTGGTGCACTGGCAAAGGAAAAGTGTCGCGCTGGAGCCTTCGGAATGGTATGACAAGGATGGCATCTATTCGGGCGGGGGCATTGTTCATAATGAAAAGCTGTATCTGTTTTATACAGGAAATGTAATCCGAGATGATGGAGTAAAAGAAAGCTATCAATGCGCCGCGATTTCGGAGGATGGCGAGTATTTCCAAAAAATCGGTCCTTTGTTTGAGCATCCCCAAGGTTATACCAGGCATGTTCGAGATCCGAAAGTATGGAGAGACCAACACGGAAACTGGTGGTTGATTGTTGGTGCACAGAGAGAAGATTTGACTGGAGATACACTTATCTATAAATCTAAAAATTTGTCCGATTGGGAATGCCAAGGATCATTTGTTGATCACGATCATCAATTTGGATATATGTGGGAATGTCCAGATGTACTTCATTTTGCGGAAAATGATGTTTTTGTTTTCTCTCCTCAGGGTTTACCGGAGAGAGGCGAATATTATAAAAATCCTAATCAATCTGGGTATATTGTTGGAAAATTATCGAATACAGGCAAATTCAACGGGGACCTTTCCGATTTTAAAGAGCTTGATCGAGGATTTGATTTTTACGCGCCACAATCATTCAAAGTTAATGACAGAACCATTATGTTCGGATGGATGAGCGCCATGAATGAAGAAGCGGAGAGGGCTGTCCCGACCATTCAGGAGGGCTGGATTCATGCATTGACACTTCCTAGAGAAGTGGTATTAATGAACGGTGTGTTGTACCAGAAACCATTGCCGGAATTACAATTGTTAAGACTGGATGGCATGCATTACAAAGGGAAAATTCAAAAAAGTGGTGAGTGGCTACTGCCTTCTGCACAAGCGGAGTTAATTGTTCATTTTTCCTTACTCACAGAAAACTTTAAAATGATCATAAGGGATGCTGTGCAAATTGACTATGATCAGGAACAAAACAGTCTGACAGTTTGGAGAACAAACTGGTTGACTGGCGAGAGAGAGTACAGAAAAGCAACGTTAAGTAATAAGCTTGCAGAAATGCAAATATTCATTGAAAGCTCAAGCCTGGAGATCTTTGTGAACGAGGGTGAAGAAGTGTTTTCCCTGCGTTATTTCATAGAAGATGCAGAGCAACGCAACGTATTGCTTGAGGCAGGAGACAATGTAGGTGAAGTTAGAATGTATCAGTTGCAGGAATGCGTAGGGTAACATTTTTTGCTTGCAGAGTTGCAAGCAGGTAAAGGAAGGCTGTTCATTATCCCGTTTGCGGGAAGAACTGCCTTCTTTTTTATTTTGTCCGTTGAATAGATTCTGCTTGTCCGCGCATTTTACTATCGGTATAGTATGAGTATTAGTATAAGATTTTATCGCTTAATATAGAATACAGATGGATCACTCATGGCTGGCTGATGAGGTGTGGTGATGAAAAAAATATATGAACATATCGAAATAGACAGAAAAAAAATGATTAACCTTTTTATGTTCCAATCCAGAGATACAGAAAGAGTCATTCCTATGCATTTTCACAGCAATATGGAGTTGATCTACTGTACAAGTGGAAGTCTAAAGGTGTGGCATGAAGGAAAAATAACTATTTTGATGGAAAAGGATGCGCTATTCATTAACAGCAATGTTCCGCATTCCACGCAGAGCATTACGGAGAACCAAGTCATTGTGCTGCAATTTCCAGACACTTTCTTTGCCAATGAACAAGTAATCATACAGTTAAACACGCAAGAGAAACAAGTTGAAGATACTATAATCTCTAAATTAAGAGGATTGTTTATGGATATATATGATCTACATATTTCCAAAGGCAAATACGACTACATTTTAGAGCAAAGCCGAATTATTGAACTGAAATATTTGCTTGTCAATCATTTTAGCCAGGCAACAGACATTCCACCGGAAGTATTTAGTGAAAAGCAACGAAAGATAAAGACAATCATGGACTTTATTAAAGAGCATTATACTGAAAATATTAGCCTAGCCAAAACGGCCCGTATCTGTGGTTATTCGGAGGCTTATTTGTCGCGAATGTTTCATGAATATACAGGCCAGACGTTTACTGAATATAAGCAAATTCTTTGTTTGGAGAAGGCGATTGATTTACTGGATTCAACCAATAAGTCACTTACAGAAATTTCTTACGAGGTCGGGTTTCCAAACGAGAAGTCATTCAGAAAAGCTTTTAGAGAAGTTATGGGTAAAACACCTTATGAATATAAAAAATCAAGATTTGATCTGGATGTGTAACGCCACGAGTATGCACAGCATCCTTTCAGTACAACCAAGGGGCTGTCCCTGAGTCATTTGATGACTTTAGGACAACCCCTTGGTATTTACGCTATGTTAGGAGAGTTATTAGCTTAACGGTTATCGATCTTTTCTGGGTACATATCATGGTTCATCATACGGTGCTCCGCTATCTGTTCATACTTCGTTCCTGGCTTGCCGTAGTTGGTATACGGATCGATAGAGATGCCGCCGCGTGGCGTGAATTTGCCCCATACTTCAATGTAGCGAGGGTCCATCAGCTTAATCAAGTCATTCATGATGATATTGACGCAGTCTTCATGGAAATCGCCGTGGTTACGGAAGCTGAACAGGTACAGCTTAAGGGATTTGCTTTCTACCATTTTAATATCAGGAATGTAGCTGATGTAGATGGTTGCAAAATCAGGCTGTCCTGTAATCGGGCACAGGCTGGTGAACTCCGGGCAATTGAACTTTACAAAATAATCCCGATACGGATGTTTATTATCAAAGCTTTCGAGAATGGCGGGATCATAGGCAAACGTGTATTGTGTGCCTTGATTGCCAAGTAGGGTAACGTCGGTCATTTCTTCGGGTGTTCTTCCGGTCATTGGATGGGGCTCCTTAAGTTTAGTTTGGTTTGGTAAAAGAGATAGAGAGTTATGGTGGTGGGGAGGTCGCTCCGCGAAGGATTTGAGCTTCCGATCGCTGTTGAAATGGGATTCTTTCTGATAGTTGAAAGATGTATAGGTTAGAATCCCATTTCAAAGGCGAACGCTAACGCTTCTCCAGCTTCAAATCCTCCGCTCCGCTGCCGACCGCCGTCACCACCTTAAAGTCCCTATTCTTTTACATATAGGTTGGGATAGAAGTGAATAATACTCGCTCCTATATAAAAGGAGCGTTGTGAGAAACCCCGTCCTCGGACGAGGGTTTCTCTTGTTTTGTAACTTGGATGTCGAAGGTGTACTTCGACTATCTTGTGTATCACATACAGCTCATACGGCATATATTACATATAAGTGTTATACGCCGCGTTTGTTGCCCCATACGAGGGTGTGGAGCTGTGGGAGTACTCTTACGTCGTTTAGTTGGGAATCGTCCATGACACGGTCGATAAGCCATTCATAACGATGGAGTAGGGACTCCGCAATCTGTCCGTTGTTCTCCGTGTTCACATCTGGATTACCCGTCTGGAGGAACAGCGGTACGTGTGGATAGCGCTCGTGAACGGTGCGGGCGTAGGCAAGATCGGTGTCATCGAAGATGACGACCTTCAAGCTGCAAGCTCCGGTATAGAGCCGCGCAGATTCATTAGCGGGTTCCTTCAAGCCTGTTGCGGTTGGGACGTTGGACGTAGCTCGGGGTTCACGAGCCATCTTCCGGTTCGATAGACGGGCGACGATATCATCCAGCACGCCCCAGTTGGTCGTCATACCCGAGCTGGGCGGCTTCGGAGATAGGGTCACCTCGTCGATATCGTACAGCCATTCCTGCCAGCGGGAGCCTTGTGTTTCGACAGCGGTGGCAATGCCTTGACTGCGCAGCAGGGTGATTAGCTCCCCAAGCTGCGGTAGCAGGGCAGGATTGCCTCCAGAAAGAGTCACATGCGAAAACCGTTCGCCACCGATGGCCTTCAGCTCCTGCCAAATGTCTGAGGCACTCAGACGACGGATCTGATCCTTGGCGCTGCCGTCCCAGGTAAAGGCGGAGTCACACCACGAGCAACGGTAATCGCAGCCTGCGGTACGAACAAACATCGTTTTACGACCAATGACCATACCTTCGCCCTGAACGGTGGGACCAAACACCTCCAGTACGGGAATAGGGGCTATTTGGGTCCCGTGGGAGGCTGTCATGGGTTGGTGAGAAGTCACAGTATTACTCATCGAGCATCCACTCCCGTCGGAACTCGGCGTAGCTGGTAGGTGTCTCGAACAACCGTACAAACTCGGTACGTCCACCTTCGACACGGTTGCAGTATGCATCCGAGGTTAAGGCTGACTCCATTTGTTCAAAGATCCAGACGACCATATTTTCCGCCGTTGTATTCATTGGAGGAAGCGTCTCATTCAAGTAACGGTGATCCAGAAAAGGCTCAATCCGCTCTTTCCAGATCGTTTTGATGTCACCAAAATCCAGCGTTAGACCCGTTTCGCCCGGTATACCGCTTATGCCAAACACGACGATATAGGTATGACCGTGCAGATTTTTGCATTTGCCTTCGTAGCAGTGCAAATGATGTGCGGCATCGAACGTAAATTGTTTGCTGACCAGTACACGTTTGCGGTGATAACGCAGCTGAGAGTGCTCAATGTCTGTCCCGAACTGCTGGAGCTTGTCGACAATACGAAAGGTACCTGGCTCACGCATGACCTTCAACTCCTTGGGATGAAGCTCCGCGCACTGCGAGATACTGCTCGAGTCCGGCACGGCGAAGTTTGCAAGCAGGGCATTCGCCACAGCCGTCGCCAATGACGCCGTTATAGCACGTTAGTGTACGTGTTCTTACAAATTCAAAAGCTTTCAGCTCATCGGCCATATGCCAGGTTTCGGCCTTGTTCAACCACATGAGCGGGGTATGAATCACAAAGGGATAGTCCATCGAAAGGTTCAGTGTGACGTTCAGCGATTTGATAAAGGAATCCCGGCAATCGGGATAGCCGCTGAAATCCGTCTCACATACGCCTGTAATGATGTGGCGCGCTCCTTTTTGCTTGGCGAGAACTCCCGCGAAGCTCAGGAACAGAAGGTTGCGACCGTCTACAAAGGTGCTAGGCAGTTCGCCTTCCTGTTGTGTAATGTCAATGTCGGTGCGTGTGAGGGCATTAGGGGCTAGTTGATTAAGCAGGCTCATATCCAGTACCGTTTGCGGAACACCTAGTTCACGGGCGATTCCAGCGGCTACTTCGATTTCCTGCTTGTGGCGTTGACCGTAATCGAACGTCACGGTTTCTACTTCAGCAAAATGTTTTTTTGCCCAAAATAAACAGGTTGTGCTGTCTTGGCCGCCGCTGAATACGACGACTGCTTTTTCGTTTGCAAACATAAAAAAACCTCTCGATCTTCTTGGAATGGTGCAAGACACGGAGTCTTGTCACTTGGAAGAAGGAGAGTTCTTGAACCGACTTCAACAAAAAACAGGCCTTGCCCCGCGAATTCATTTTTCTTGCGGAGGACAAAGCATCGTTAGTTTTTTATAGAGGGAGTTCGCGAACCTCTCCCATGCATGACACATGGATTTTCTTCATTAGTATCTGCCACGAGGACAGACGACGTTAGCATTGTCATTATAGCATGGCAGGGCTATTTGATAAACACTCCACCAAATGGAATGACTTCCCGTAAAAATCGCTTGATCACGCCATCGTCGTTCATATCCTGTTGGAGCCGCCGATGATGTTCCCCGGCATGAAATAGTACGGTACCCTGTCCGGTCATTTTAAAATGATAATTCATATGTTGGCTGGCCAGATGGTTGCCGTACACGGTCAACTCCAGTTTGGCGTTTTCGGGATAGGCAATGACGCTGCTCGCATCCACATAGATCGGCTCTGTTGGATGAAGCTGTTCTTGACATACCAATCCCTGCGTCAAAAGGCCGATTTGACCCACACCATCAAATTTCATTTTTATAACATCGCGGCTAAACAACATGTTTTTCATGCTTAGCAGCTTAGTCCGCATTTGAATACCGGAGCTGTACCAGAACAGGTTGCGAAAATCGTATAACAGATCATCGCTTCCTTCAAGCTTAATCATTTTTAGACTAAAGCCAGGTGGAAGTGCGGCAATTAGGCGACAAGCTCCTGTGAAATCGGCCTGAATCAGTTTGTGTTTGCGATACATGCCCTTAATATTCATCAGTTTATCACTGCGGCCTGAGCTGGGTCCGCGGTATGCGATGATTTGCTGCGGATGCAGAACGTGCAGCTTTTCTCCTTCTGCCAGATCGAGCGTTACGACCGAACCGACGCTTTCATCATGGTGTTGTCCTGCTTGTATGTCCATTCAGACCTTTCATCCTTTCAGGCAGTTAGTATCTTCCCGAACGTCGACGCATCCCGTAACGCAACAGTCGGATACCGATAAAATAACCGGCCAGCAGAATTATAGCTGTGATGATGAGCATTTTATTTCGGTGTGAAGCCTGATCGCGCTGGGTTTGAAGATTTTTTAATTCTGTGACAGTGTCAGTCAGCTTGCGGTTTTGCTCTAGTAATTGGGCGTTTTGCTCTTGATAGGCTTCTAAGCTGTTACGGGCCTTTTTCAGATCCTCCTGTGTTTGTCGGTAGCTTTCCTTGAGCTGATATACATCACCGGGCAACCGCGAAAATTGCTCGAAGCCTTGGTACACATCATCCCAGTAAGCAGCATGTACTTCGGGTACACGAGTTATCCCAAAAATAAACAAAAGTGCTATAGCAGCGCAGACAATGCGGCGGTACAAAGCAAAACGATACGTTGTTCGTGCCAAGAGATGTTCCCCCTTTTGATAAACCAAGATGTTAGATGATATAGATCATTACCCATATGACATGGTTACGTATAATATAACGATTCGGATGCAGATTTTAGAATAAACGGACGACAAATATGAAGAAAATGTTCTCAAAAAAAGTCGATATATGAGTTTAAGTGTACCTTAAAACGGGTATATCAAGGAAGCGGCAACATTCCGGCATTTTTTCCAGCATACGAGTAAAGAACGATCCGCACCTGATCAGGTCTTAAATATGAATATATGAACTGAAATATATTAAAAATTGATATAAAAGGAGATTTTGCAAGATGAATGAGAGAGAACAAAACTATAAAACTTTAAAAATCACTGTAAATGGAAAGCCGTTATCAAAGGATCTCGTCGTAGATAGTACTACTTTTGCCCCAATATCTGATATTTGCACAAAAACGAATGCTTCTTTAACAGAAACTACAATCTCATAAGTTTAAATATAGAAGTAGACTATAATATGGCCCGGCATACGCCGGGCTTTTTTTGCGCATTCATGTAATTCAAATGGTTTAAAATGTTATTTACCAAACTAGGCCCCCCTTCATAAAGATTCCCATGTATAATTTTCACAATCAAACATACGTTCCCTGACAATATAGTGTCAGATAACACTGTTAATTTAGAGTTACATGTTCTTTTAGGGGGAATTTACCAGTGGTGAAGTCAATGCTCAATGTAACGTACACATGGGACAAAGAGTCTATATCTGCGAATGGGTCCAAACAAGTAAATCTACTGATAGAATGGGGCTATGGAGCTATACGTAAAAGAAAAGGAAATCTAATAACGAAAGCAGCGGGATGTGACCTTCAACTCCAGTTCATTCCAGAAAACGGGGTAAGTCTATTAAAAGCTGAAGGGGTAAGGCTCGGTTTTAAACGCTCGGAAAACGGAGATAGCATGTTTGTTCACTGTGGTGATGTACGGCGGGGAAAATATAGACAGGCTATTTTGACGTTTTCTATACCGGCTCACTCGTCCGGAAGACATACGATTGGAATGATGGAGTGGAGCTGGCGCAAGCCATCGCAGGAAAAGCGAACGCTGATCCGGACAGACCAGCTCTACATCCATTTTACGCATCATCTTGGTCTGCTGAGCATTCCATCCAACCCGAAGGTGGAAAAATACATAAAGCTGAATGAGACGTCCCCTATTGTAAAAAAGGCATTGCGTATGTACGAGAAAGGGGAATATGAGCAAGGGGCGTTCATCCTTACCAGACAAGCAGATGAATTACTTATACGTGCAGCAAGAAGCGATGATATGGACTATCTGCAGGAAGCCGAGTTGCTTCTGGCTATACGTAATAAATGGAGTGGTACTTTTGTATCATTTACAGCGTATAGTTCTAAAGTCTTTTTCAATAAGGCGATATCGCTAGAAGATGTTCGTTTTACTGAAAATGATACTTTGAGATAGGCAATTATGCTAGTTTATTTGTGTAATATAGTGAGTCTAATTTACTATCTTTTTGTAAAGGAGAGACTTCCTTGACTGATCGGTTGATACGTTTAATGCGGATTATTACTATTGTTCAGGCAAATCCAGGGATATTGGCAAGAGAGCTTGCCGAACGTTGTGAAACATCAGAACGTACCATATACCGAGATATGGAGGCGCTAAGCGCTATGCATATACCGATTGCGAATATGGGGCATGGCAAGGGGTACATTTTTATTAGCAATTTTGCTTTGTATCCTCTGAATTGGACGGAAGAAGAGGCAGAGGCTTTTACTAAGCTGGGAGAGATTATGGACACGGTAAAGCCTCTTTTACCGCCAGCTTTTGAAAGTGCTTATGAGAAAGTGATGGCCTCTAGTCAGAAAAAAAAGATGGACCAGACGAGCTTCGCGCAGGAAATGAAAAATATTGTCCGGCTCGGCTCGACACTTGATCGGGAAAACCAGCCCTATCTGCTCAGGCTGATTGTTTTAGCGAGTCTTACGCAGCAGACGATTGAAGCGGAATACAGCTCGCCTCAAAATGAAGATGTATCACTAGTTCAGGTGGATCCTTATTGTTTGGTTCCGCAGGATCGGCGATTCTATATGCTTGGTTTTTGTCACAAGCAATCCGCGATGAGAACCTTTCGGATCAGTCGATTTCGGAACATGAGAATTTTGCCGTATACGTTTCAAAAAAATACAACTGAAATGGAAATGTTTTTTAAAGGGACCTGGTCGGTGACCAAAGGAAATCAGAATATCCGGTTTGTGGTACGTTTTTCTGCCGAGTCTGTATATCGGGTCAAAGAAGAGGAGCTGTTCATCAAGCCTTTTCTTAGGGATTTGCCGGATGGAAGTTTGTTGTTTGAGGTGACGGTCAATCATGACCGTGAATTTTTGGATTGGCTCACTTCCTATGGAGCTGAGGCCGAGATCCTGGAGCCTTTACGGTACCGCAAACGAATGCAAGAAATGCTGCGGACCTGGGGGACATTCTATTTCGATAAAAAGGCAGGAAATCAAGAATAACAGGGGGAGATCCCCCGGAACGGGCCGGGGAGCTATCCGCTTAACGGTCCTTAAACAGGTTGGCGAGATTGCCAAAAGGACTGTACTGCTCCTGTTCTTCTTCTGGTGAGGAGTAGACGAGCTTCGATCCACGGCTTTCCTCATCGTCAGCAGCATTATGAACTAATGTAATACGATCAAAATGGTACATGAAAACCTGAGCGGTGTTCACGGCATCATCCAGTGCCCGGTGTTGTTGACCATCAAAGTCAATGTTGCACAATTCCAGCGCTTGAGACAGGCTCAACTGACGGTACTTTCCATTGGAACTAAACAGACGGGAAATCTGCTTCTGTATATCATTTGTATTATGAATCCATCCGAGATCTACATGATGGGTACGACAATGGGATACCAGCTTCTGACGGTCATCCGGGCCCCATGCGCATAAATAATAAGGGGAATCCGTACCGAGCCAGGCTATGAATTGCTTCACAGCTTCAGGGAATAGTGGGGCGGCATCAATGTCTCGTTGAGTAATACCCGTGAACTGAACGGTATCTGTAGAGAGTACAGGCCGATTCGAGGGTCTTACAAAACTATGAAACGTATCCGCAACGTATAGGCCATCGTCTCCCTGAACAACTTTGACGGCACCAATATCAATGATTTCGGAGGAATATCTGGCGTTGCGGCTAACAGTAAATTCAAGATCGTAAATAATGTATTGCATTTCTGGACTCCTTCCACACATATAACTGATCCCGATGGGTATCGGGACGAATGTTCTCTGCCCGAATGACTCTTCTCCATCATACCTCTCGGTTCACAACTTGTCAGCGGTTAAAAGGTTTGCTTTTTAAAAAAATATGCGATGTCCAAATGAGCTTGGACTATCGCATATCTAAAAACGCCTGACATACAGCAGCATCCGAAACCACTAGGATTCCGGACGCTGCTTTTGCTAGCTATTGAATTAGGCCGGGAGGTCTAACTTTTGTCCCGGATAAATGCGGTGAGGATTCTTCAACTTATTCAACTGCTGAAGCTGTTGCCAGGTGGTACCATGTTTGCGGGAAATGTCATACAGCGTATCCCCGGATTTTACAACATATACATGGCTATTTGTAACTTGTGCAGAATTCGATGTCTGCTGTGGCTTGGCTGTTTGAGACTTTGCCGGCGCCGGTTTTGCGGGTGCTGGTTTCGCAGCCGGTGTAGGGTCGGATTGCGGTTTTTCCTGCACAGGTGCGGGTGTTGCGGTTGAAGCAGATGGCGCAGCTTGTGTGGCAGGGACAGAAGTTTTACCATCAGCCTTGGCTTCTTGAATACGACCGTCCGCTTGCACTTGCAGGCTGGCGGAGCCCACCTTTTGCATGTAGCGGATTAACGCCTCATCAAGCGAGCCGAACATACCTGCCTGTGGATATTTAGCGAACATCGTATATTGGTCACCACCTACAGCAGTAAAATCATTAGTGGCCAGTGTGTATGTTGCCTCAGGATCAAGTGGCTTTCCGCCGATCAGAATGGAATGAACACGGCTGCCTTTGGCTGCTGATGTGTCTATTTTGAACGTGATACCTGATACCTGTGGGAAACCTCCGCTTGGCTCTGGATAGGAGGCTGTACCATTTTCCAGTGCGGCCTGAATGTCAGAGCCTTTCACTTTCAGGGTAACGATCTGGTTGCCGAAGGGCAGCACAGTGATGATGTCTCCCTTGGTTACCGTCCCCGTCTTGATGGAGGCCCGGATGCCGCCACCGTTCGTTAAAGCCACGTCTGCTCCTGAAACATCACGCATAGCATCGGTGAGCAGGTCGCCGAGATTGGTTTCACTTGCACGTACCTTTTCGCGTGCTCCTTCCAGATCCACACTTGTTTGCGTTACAACCTCTTTAAGAATAGGTTCCTGGTCCTTTTGAATGGAGGCGATCAATGCAGCAATCTCAGCGTTGGGCTGAACGTCGACTGCTTGAGTCGAATCAATTAGCTTGGCTTGCTTTTGCGTAACCTTACCGCCGTCGACCCATAAGTCCACAACACCCAGATACTTGGTATATTCACCTGCGCTAGCGATCAATGTACCATTGTCACTAACCAAGCCTTTTTCCAGTACGGTGTGGCTGTGTCCATCGATGAAAATATCAATGCCAGGCACTTCCTTAACAACCTTGAGGCTGGTGTCCTTACTAGACGCATCCTGCCCCAGGTGACCAAGAACAACAACGACATCTACTTTGCTGCGGATTTCATCAACAGCCGCTTTGGCCTCAGCCGCAGGGTCGGTGAATTGAATACCGTCAACATTTTTGGGATTAGTCTTATATGCCGTTTCTGGCGTAGTCAGGCCGATAATACCGATTTTAACGCCGTCCACTTCTTTAATAACATAGGGTTTGAACAAACGTGTTCCGTCTGTTTGTTTAATATTGGCGCTGAGCACAGGGAACTGAATCTCCTTACTTAGCTCCACAAGATGCTTCCAACCATAATTAAACTCGTGGTTACCCGGAACCATAGCATCATAGCGCAGCTTGTTAATCACTTTCACAATGCTCTCACCGTTAACCAAAGTAGCGAAGGTCGTTCCATGAACGGTATCCCCGTCATCTAGCAGCAGTGTATTGGGATTAGAAGCCCGGTACTGATCAATGATACCCGCCAGCTTGGCGAATCCCATTTCCTTGTCGTTCGCGACCACGTGGGCATGGGTATCGTTCGTATGTAGGATGGTGATGTGTTTACCGCTGACTGGAGCCGTTGCCGTTCCCGCTGTTCCCGCATTGGTTGCTGGGTCTGCTGCTGCTGTGCCGAGACAACCAAGTAGAAGCGCGGCGGTCGTCAGGATCGACGAGAGTTTTTTCCATGAGTTCATGTTGTTCCTTCAACCTCCCATAAAATGAATGAATTAGAGAAACCGCTTACGACCACATTTTATCAGATGATTGTAAAAATAACTTCTATTTTATATCAAAGCACTAAAATTTTTTGATATATCGGTTGTTAAATCCATCGTCTAGTTACCTATATTATAGAGGAAGTAATCAACAGTAGCTTATATGATGGGAACTAATGTTCCGTTTTGTAGTCAAAAAAAAGGGCAGTCTCTTTGGGCAGCCCGATCCGGGGTAAATAGTGATCCAACGTTTCGTCAGCTAGTGGCGGTTTTCCTTCACTCAGCAGAAGTACGGCAAACCGATTGGCCTGCTGTTCAAATTTTCCTGGGGAAAAGTAGGAATGCTCCTCCATAAAAAAGCGGCTGATGCCTTTATGCAGTCGGTCATGTCCCAATTCATGCGCACAGACGAACCGTTCCCATTCGGGTGTGAGGCCATTGTGGATAACGATAAATCTTCTACGCAGCTTGTGGTAATACAGCCCTTTGGTTGTGGGGCCTAGATCGCAGAATCGGATATGGATACCCAGGGCTTTCGCAATGTCGAAGGGGCAGTTGGTACGGTATTTTCGGACAAGTTTGTGAATGAGTTCGTTCATACGCTCACCTGCTATCCCTGATCTTTGCCCGTTCGGGGCTCTTTGGTTTTTTTATGTTTGTTCATCTGCTTGGCTTCCCAGAACAGACCTGTCAGCACATCCTTGATCCGTTGACGGTCTTTTTCATCCAGCGGAATGCCATCGAACATTAATTCGTCGTCTTCCTCCAGCATTTTTTTAAAATCCCGGCGGTCTTTAGGGGTTGCCCATTCTGGCACAGTAGAACGATAAAGTTCATGTGGACTTTGCTCCATTGAATCATCGTCTCCCCAATATCCGGCGGCCTTCATCATTTCGGTATAGGATACGCTAAGCGCGTCCGCTATTTTGCGGAGAGTAGAGGGTTTGGGAATTCCGCGCAGTCCATTTTCAATGCGGGAAATTTGTGAGTTGCTAATACCTGCAGCATCTGCCAATTGGTTGATGCTCCATTGTTTGTGCTCACGCTGCTGTTTTAAGTAAGTTCCGAATGCTGGCTGTTCCACAATGGGGGCTCCTTTCTGCAAGAGAATCATAGATATTAGTTTTATTATACCATTAGGTAAATAGTAAAAGCACGTAATATGCCAAAAGGCATAGGAAAATGAAGCGAATATCCTGTTTTTGGAGGTATACTGCTTTTTTTGACGATGGATACCTATCCTAAATAATGTTATGTTATACTCAAGATACGAACAAAAAGGGGAACAAATTGTAAACACAAGCGTTTTTCTATTTCAGGATTTTGCAAAATTCGATTCCAGTCGCTTCGAAGTGCAAAATCCTCATTTAAAATACATCATTGTCAAAAGGCATAAGATAAGGAGTGTTGCTTTACATGAGAAATAACTTACCCGAATTGGACCGTCGCAAAACGCAGAATGCATTGGAGGGTGTGTTTGAGAAATACCGGATTTATAAAACGATTACTTTTATGGATCGGGAGAGCTTTATTACTGCTGGCTATACGGATCGCCCGAACGGCCCAACGAATGTAACAAGCGATCCAACGGCCCGGACAGCCGTATATAACGTAGATGCTCCTGCCGCCCGCTTGGCCTACTGCGAAATGGTGGATGCCGTAGTGAGTCGCTTGAATGAACGCGAACAGCTGCTCATCCGTGAACGTTATTTAAAGGATGACGATGTGTTTGATTACAAGGTTTACAATTACGTGTTAGATCCGCCAGTCAGCAAGGATACGTATACGAAGCTTCGCACGCGTGCTTTTTACAAAATGGCGCTTGCGCTGGCGGACCAAGGCGTTTTAAATTTGGCAGGCTTGCAGAAGGGCACGGATCGAAAGTTAGGTTAATGTAATAATTATCCACTTGTTCTCGTTTCTATTTTAAAATCGTTTCCTAAAAGGCTTTGATTTCCTGTAATAACAGGGATCAAGGCCTTTTTTCATGACGGGAACACGTGTTCTCTAAAAACCTCCCAACATCATCCCTAGTCTCTGCTTTTATCGTCCATTTCCCCGGCAACGCATTCGTTATTAGGGTGTAAGATTATATCATCGGGAATCAAGACAAGAGGACATACCGAAGACACACACAGTCAAACGTTAGCCGGCCATTAGGGCCGGTTTTTCATGCGGTGATTGTCTCTGTCGGTTCCCGATGAATTCGTTGAATAGAAAGGAGGAGTCGTGTTG
This sequence comes from Paenibacillus sp. F4, assembly GCF_002894905.1. Taxonomy (NCBI): domain Bacteria; kingdom Bacillati; phylum Bacillota; class Bacilli; order Caryophanales; family Paenibacillaceae; genus Paenibacillus; species Paenibacillus sp. F4. The sequence goes on along the minus strand of NZ_POVS01000014.1, from coordinate 184,060 downwards.
CCTAAGCAAGGGATGCTGCAATGCATGAGTACGAGGTTACGCCGGCTGAGAACACGGAAGTGGAAAAAAGCCTGGCTGAACAGCCACAACATGCGAACGCAGGGTACGCAAAGGTGGCATGCCGCAGGATGAGACAAGCCTTTAAGCAAAAGCTCATTGAAATTATTCCAGCGCTGCAAGGGCGTGTATACGATGTTCAGCCACCGTCGCAGACGGCAGAGGAGCCGTATGCTGTTATGGCGCTGGGCGAGGAGATCTGGAAGTCTTCCTGGGCCGGCTATCGGCAGGTTATTCGCATTAAGCTGTACGCAGGACAAGCCGGACTGGCGCAGGCTGATGTATGGGCGAATGCCCTGATTGCCGGGCTGCACCGGGAACCAGTGACAGGTGCAGGTGAGGACACATCGGCTTTTACCGCGCACTATTTGGGCGTGCGGGATGCAGAAAAGCTGGACACTGTTACGGGGAAGGCCTATAGAACGCTGCGTTTTGGCGTGTATGTGCCTGAAACGGAAGGTGGTTCGGCCACTACAGCAAGCGGTGCTGCACAGCCGGAAGAGTGGCTGGCCGCGCTGGTCCGCTGGACGCAGAAGCAACTGGGCGAAACGTGGTCGGTATACGCCGACGCATGGCCCGCACAGCCGGGGCGGCAAGCGGTACTATGGCGGATGAGCGGCTGCGAAACTAGGATGGCGGGAGCCTCCATGTATGAGCTGCGCAAACGGTTCATCGGGCATATTACCGCCCCGGACACCACCGAGGAAAACCGCGCAGCTTCCGTACTGATCGAGGGCTTTGCCGCTCAAATCCAGCTTCCTCTGGATCAGGACAAAGGCCGTTATATGTCTACAGCTGAAGCTTCAGCCGATTTGCAGGCGGATGCCATTTTAGATGGTCAGCTTCGGCTGATGCTGGTACAGCGGCGTATGCGCCCAGCTGAGGAAGCGGCGTTGATTCGCAGAGTGGAAATTCATCCTATTTTGAAATGAGGTGGTCCGAGTGACCTTGGAAAACCATGAGAAGGCCCCGGTACATTCCGGGCAGGAAGCAAGTGGCCCTCGCTATACGCTGGAGGAGCTAAAGGAGCACGCAGAACAATTGTTTTCCGTGAAAGAAGAAGTGCTGGCAGGCGCCTTTTTTGGCACACAGGACAAGCTGTTTACAGTAGCAGAAGCACACACTAAAATCGAACAATTTATGAAAGCGAAGGTGGACTAATTATGGCAGGCGGAACATGGGAAAACACGAATAAACCGGTATTGCCGGGTTTGTATATGAATTTTCAGGCAGCAGCAGCTTCAGCGATTCAAGGTGGGTCGCGTGGTACGGTCGTTGTACCCGTTAAGGCGAATTGGGGCCCTGTACGTGAGTTTGTAGAGATCGGCAGTGAAACGGCAATCAGCCAAATCTTTTCGGGTGACAGTCTGGACGGTGCGACCGCGTATTCGACGCTGTATCTGGCTTTGCTGGGTGGTCCGAAAAAGCTGTTAGCCTACCGTTTGGCAGATGATACAGCTGCTGAAGCATCTTTGACGCTGAAAAGCGGCGGTGCGACCCCGGCGGATGTGCTGCGCCTGAAGGCTCTGTACACAGGTAGCCGCGGTAATGGTTTTGCTGTAACTGTACAGCCTTCTTTGGGTGATGAGCAAGCTCGTGAGGTGCGTCTCTATGAAGGAAGCAAGCTGCTCGGCACGTACAAAGGCAGTGACGGTACGGCTGCCTCCATTGCCAAGGCCATGAATGAGAACAGCGAAAACGTATGGGTGAAGGCCGAGGTTGTCGGCGACGGCGGCATTCCGGTGGATGTCAGCGGCGTACACCTCACTGGCGGCAACAGCGGCAATAGCAAGCTGGTTAATGCCGATTACATCGCGATGCAGGAGGCACTTGAAGGACAGGAATTTAATGTCTTGGCTCTGGATTATGCAGCTGATCTGGCATTGCTGCAAAGCTTTGCTGCCTGGATCAAGCGTGTCCGCGACGAAGGTAAAGGCGTAATCGCTGTATTCGGCGGTTCTGCGGCAGATGATGTGTCCAAAACAGCCGTCAGCTTGGCCTCTGCACGTTCCCTGGCCCTGAACCATGAAGGTATCGTGAACGTCGGTACAGGCGTTCGTCTGGCAGGTACGGACTACAGTTCCGCCCAAACGGCTGCTTATGTAGCCGGGCTGATCGCAGGCCAACGTCTGAATCAATCGGCGACGTATGCCGTTACGCCTTTTGAGGATGTAACCCGCCGCTGGACACGTTCCGAGCAGGAGCAGGCTGTCCGTAACGGTGTCTTCCTGCTGTTCTTCGACGGCCGTCAGGTCAAAGCGCTGCGCGGCATCAACAGCTTGGTGAACCCGTCTGCCGGACAAAACAACGCATGGAAGAAAATCCGTTCCATCCGCGTTATGGACGCTATTAACGCTGACTTGCAGCGTGCAGCCGAAGAGACTTACATCGGCAAAATCAACAACACGGTGGAAGGTCGTCTGGCGCTGATCGGTGCAATCAAAGAATACCTGGCACAGCTGTCGCTGAGCAACGTCATCGAAGCAGATGGCTACGATGTCATTCTCGACCCGGCTTACTACGGCGATGCACCAGTCATCAAACCGGAGCCGGATCAAGTGTTCCTGCAATGGAACGTGAAGCTCACCGACGTGATGGAGCAGCTGTTCGGCACATTTTACGTGCAATAAATAGGTATTTTACGTGCATAAGCATTTCGCAGGCAATCGGCAGAAATGAAGTAGCTTGTTAACAACGAGGATTTTATGAAATCCCGAACTATATTATGGATTATTTTGAGGAGGAAAAAGAAATGTTGGATGCTTCAAGAGTCATTTTAGGTACGTATGGTCAGGCGCATGTGGACGGGGTGTGGCAGACGAATATCAATAAGCTGGAAGCTAGCGTAGAAATGGAAAAACGCGAGCTGAATCTCGTGGGTAACGAGTGGAAGGTGCACAAGCGCGGTATCAAAAAAGGGACGGGAACAATGAGTGGCTACAAGGTCACATCCGATATGATTCGTCGCGGTTTTAACCGTTTTGAGATTATTACAAAATTGGATGATCCAGAAGCCTTCGGACATGAAAGTATTCGTCTCATTCGTTGTACTGCTGACAAAATCCAACTGGCCAACTGGACAGCAGGTGAAGAAGTACAGGAAGAAACGACCTTCACCTTTGAAGGCTATGAGCTTCTTGATCCGATTGTAGCAAACTAAATTGAAAAACGGGGGATGGGATGCTGCCAGGCGTTCCATTCCCCAAATACAAATGAACAATAAGGGAGAATGACTTATGAGCTTGAATGAGAATATGACAGAAGAACAAATTTTGGACAGTCTGTTTGAAGCTGCTGAAAAACTGCCGGAGGAAACGGTTCGTATCAAGCGCCTCGATATGAAAATTGTGCTGCACGGCCTGACCTCCAGTAAGGTGGACAGCATTCGTGAACGCTGCACGATTCGCCGAACCGTGAAGGGTGCTGTAGATGAAAAAGTAGATACTGAAACGTTCAACGCCTTGTTGATTTCGGAAGCTACCGGCAAGCTGGAAGTGAAGGGCTTGTCCCTTAACGGTTGGGGCGATCCTCGGATTACAAGCCGTTTGAAGCTGTCCGGTGGCGAACAGTCCGTCCGCCGTATGCTGCTGGCGGGTGAGCTGGATGCAGTAGGGGATAAGGTGCTGGAACTGTCCGGTTTTGGCGTTGAGATTGCTGACCTAAAAAACTAATCGGCTCCGGGGGAATGACGACGATGCTGTACCACTTGTGGGTTCGGCACCACCTCCGCCCCGGAGACTTTTGGCGGCTTGCCCGCGGCGAGCGTATGCTGCTGCTGGCGTTTGCCGAGCAGGAAATGGATAGCATAGCAGCTTCAAAAGCATAAACAAGGAGGTGAATATGATAGATGGCAGAAGCATTAAATTACCGCATGAACCTTGTGATTGATCCTAAAAACGTCATTAAGGCGAACAGAGAATTGCGCGCAATGGAACGCTATTTTGAGCGGATTCAAGGCCGTGTTTTGAAAATCGGCCGCACTCGCATGGCCCCGGAAATTGTACTGAACGATATGGCTTCCAAAGGCTTGGATAATCTGTTGAACAAGATTAATCGGGTCAAATCCCAGATTATTAACGCCTCGGGTAATGTAAATGTGAAGGTAAATAGCGGCACTGCTAAAGCAGGCCCGGTTAAGTCTGACAATAATCTGGGTACGGTTTTAAAAGCAAATACTACTGCAATAGAGGCCAATACGGCCGCTATTGTAGATTTGAGCACTAAGTTAGGCTCTCTGAAACTCGGTGGTGAGACAAAAGAAGAAGAGCCTAAGGGTTTTTTGGAAAATCTTAAAGATACCCTCGGAGGTGTCAAAAAGTTTGGCGAAGGTATGAAGGGATTTTCTGAATTAAAAACTAAAGGAGCAGCATTTAAAACGGAATGGGGTAAGGTCAAATCAGCAGGAGGAACTACAAGGAGACAAAAAATAGCTAATGGTGCGAAAAAAATATGGGAGAACAGAGCAGAATTAGGCAAGGCTACTGGTGAACTTTTTGAAAGTTTCGGCGGTACTGGAGATATGTTGGAAGGCGGAATGGATTTTTTTAAAGGCGGTAAAGGAGTGATAGGTAACATTATCAGTGGGGGCAGTTCAGTCGTAGATACAGTTTCTAGCGCAGCTTCTAGCATTATAAACCCAAGTAGTGCTGCTGGCGCAGCTGAGGAAGCTGGATCAGGCTTATTTAAGAACTTTTTAAAAGGTGGAGCGAAAAAACTGTTGGGACCTTTAAGCTATGGAATGGATATTGTGAACATCGCAAAGGCTACCTCTGGTAAAGAACGTGCAGAAGCTATCGGCTCCACAGTTGGTGGGACTGCTGGTTCTGCATTAGGCGGAGCTATAGGTTCATTTTTGCTTCCGGGTATTGGTACTGTAGTTGGTTCTACACTTGGGGGTATGGCGGGAGACTTTGTCGGTGGGAAAATTGGTGGATTAGTCTCAGATTATGGTCCAGCCATGATGGACAAAGCGAAGTCCGCTGGTAAATTTCTTGGAGAAAAAGCTTCCCAGGTCACAGGTTGGCTTTCGGATAAGGCTGGAGATTTCGGTAAAGGCTTTTCTGATTTCTTCTCTTTTGGTAAAAAAGATGAACCTAAGAAAGCCCCAGCTAAGCCGCCTGAAGTACCTAAACCAGCAACCTCTAAACCAGCAATCCCACCTCATTCGAATTTAGGTAAGTCATTTGAGCCCTTAACGCCTATGGCTATAAATTATAGTGCTAGTGCAGTTGCAAACGTACCTCAGCAACCAGGTGGAAAAGGCGTCCCTAATCCTTATGGACCGATGGCTATAGCTAACCAGGGAGTCAATCCAAACCCACTACTGAATACTGCAGCTCATGCGAACAATGGAGCCAAAGCTAAAGGCAAAGGTAATGGTAATCCGACACCTCAAGTAGTACAGATCAGTCCTGAACAAATGGGAACACTGTCTGGCTTTTTGAAGGATTTTAAAACGGAAACCACCAACCAATTCAATCTTCCTGCGGGGGCTGTACAAGTCACTGTACATGAGAACAAGCTGGATGTGGATGGGCTTATTACGCAAATTGGCTACCGTCTCAAAGCTGAAATTTTGCGTGCAACGCAGAATACCAAGCCAGCAGGCGCTGGAGCTATGTAATGGAGTAGATGGTAGCAATGGGGAAGGAGGAAAGATATGGAATTTAGTTTGACGGATGGTAAGGGGAAAAAGTTTCAGTTTCCAGTAAACCCTGAGGAAGTGACGATCTCACGGCAAAAGGGATTTGATACAACGACAATTTTATCCTATGGGGAGTTTGACTTCCCACAAGGGGAGAAGGTGAAGGAAATCTCCTTCTCTTCTTTTTTTCCGAAAGAATACAATCCAGCGTATTGCACATACAAAGATATCCCTGACCCTCAGGAGGCCATGAACACGTTGAATGGCTTTTTGTTATCCAAGAACCCACTACGTTTTATTATTACGGAGACAGCCGTGAATGTGCCAGTAATTGTGGCATCTCATAATTCGATCTTTCGCGGCGGCGAGTATGGGGATGTGAATTTTGATCTGTCACTACGGACCTGGAGTGATATGAAAGTTGCCAAAAAAGCTGGCGTCACGGGAAGTAAGGCGGCTGCAGTCAACAAAAAGCCTCGCACAGATATGAAAGAAAAGAAAAAAACATATACGGTTAAGTCCGGGGATTCCTTGTCCAAAATTGCCAAGCTGGAGTTGGGGGACAGTTCGCAATGGAGTCGCATTTATCAGCTTAATAAAAAGGTCATTGGACAAAATCCGAATGCGATTAAACCGGGGCAAAAGCTGGTGCTGTCATGAGCTATAAAGTCATTTTACAGGATAAATATGATTTGTCTCCGCTTGTGGAGAACATTAATTTGAGGGATTCGCTGGAGCAAATCGCCTATCAGGGCACGGTCAATCTGGTCGTTACGCCGGATATGCCCGCCATTTCCCCTGGGATGTCTATTCGGGTTAGCGGAATTCCTTATGGTAAAAAAGATTATGTTCCCTTGTTGTCCCCTGCAGTGATCTGGGAAGTAGAAACCTCTAACAACGGGCTCAAACGTATGACGCTGACGTTGTATGACCGTACAGTGTATTTGGACAAGTCCGAGGATGAATATTTACTTCCTGCCAAGCAGACGGCTACTCAGCGTTTTCAGAAGTATGCTAGGGACTGGAAGCTGAAAATTGCTTCATTGCCAGATACGAAAAAAACGCTGGGACGCGCCGTATACCGCACACAGTCTATCTATTCTATGATGCTGGGAGATCTGCGCGAAACGGCAAAGGCGGGGGGGAAACTGTATCATCCACGGATGATTTCTTCCGGGTTGGAGCTGTACGAGCTGGGAACGAACAAAGATGTGTATGTTTTGGAGAGAGTGACTGATACGACACAGTCCCGTACGCTGGAAGGTGCGGCCACAAGAGTGAAGGTACTGGCTACGGCTGCCAGTGAATCAGGCAATGAGGTACCGTCGAAGGTGATGGCGCTTGAGGAGAAGGACATTGCCAAATATGGGACACTTCAGGTGATCGTACAGGATGACGAGGTCAAGTCTGGTGCAGCAGCACGTGAGTTGGCCAAAAGTAAGTTGAGAGGCATACAGCAAACGATATCAGTAAATGCACCGGATATGAACACGATCCGAGCAGGAGACGCGGTAATGTTAGGCTCCATAAAGTTGTTGGTCATTTCAGTGAGCAGGGAATTAGGCAACCCTGGCAGTATGTCGCTGGAGCTCGGAACGTATGACGATGTAAAAAGGAGGTTTTACCTTGAATAAGGACCCCTATGGGCATTTGGCTACTGCGCTGCAATCTTCATTTCATAAGCACACTAAGCAAGCGCTGAGTGGAGTGGGCGCCGTACTAGGCACGATCACCTCCACGGGACTCAAGCTGGACGATTTTAAACATGAGCTTCAGGATTATCTGGTCGCCGAGCTGCCGGGGCTGCTGTCTGTACCACGTCATATGTATAAAGGCACCTCAACCGCAGTGGAATCGGAAAATTGGGAAGGCAAGGAGCTGAAAACTTCCTTTTATATTGGGGAGGACGAGCTGGAGGATGTGAATCTTAGCTTGAACGAAGGACTCAAGCCCGGAGATCGTGTACTTGCGGTGCGGGTGAATAGCGGCAATGATGTGGTGGTCGTGTGCAAGGTGGTGAGTGGACGTGGCTAATTTATTTCCCGAAACAGATGATATGATCTGGACAGATACTGATATGACCGACCCGGATGTACTGGAGGATAACCGTGCAGTATTTGGGCGAAGCTGGCGGTTTGATTTTGAAGCCGGTGAGTTTGTTATGAGCCCTAGCCGTAAAATCGTGACTACAGGCGAGAAAGAAGCCTGGGTACAGTGGTGTGAAAAAGCGATTCGCACTCCTCGCTACCGGCATGTGATCTATTCACCTGACTATGGTAGCGAGCTGGAGGAGCTGATTGGCAGCAGCTATGGGCACGGTGTGCAGGAAAGTGAAATTAAACGCATGGTCACGGAGGCGTTACTGGCAGATGCACGTACGGCTAGTGTGGATCAGTTTACATTTAGCTGGGAAGGTGAGGCATGCCATTTTAGCTGCCAGATTACGAACGTGCGGGATGAAACGGAAATTGTGGAAAGTGTGGTGATCTAATGGCAGACTTGCCGGAATATTTGGTAGACCAGACGGAAGAGGAAATTTTAAATCGGATGCTGGAAAAAGTGCCTTCGGACATGGATAAGTCCGAGGGCTCTTTTATTTGGGATGCGCAGGCGCCAGTAGCATTTATGCTATCCGAAGCGGCAATCTGGGCGCAGGAGCTGCTACGTCGGGGCTTTGCCAGCACCGCAGCCAGCGATAATCCAGATTTTCGCTCACCTGAGCTGGATTTGCGGACAGCAGAGCATGGGGTGACACGGCGAGAAGCGGTTGCGGCCTCAGGTATGGTTACGTTCACGGGCACGGCGGGAACGACCGTCCCAGCTGGAACGTTGGTGGCGACTCCGGCAGATGATGTATCCGGGGAAGCTTCTATTGAGTATGCGACCACGGCTTCGGTCACGCTGGATGAACAAGGTGCCGGGGAAGCGGCTATTCGGGCGGTCAACCCCGGGCGCAGCGGTAACGTGCCTGCGGGTGTCATCCAGGTGATGGCAACCCCGGTTAGCGGGGTTGCCTCTGTGATCAATACGGAGGAAACAAAAAGCGGTACAGACGTTGAGAGCGACCAGCTGTTGCTGGAGCGTTTTTATGCCAAGGTACGGAACCAAGGCACAAGCGGCAACAAGGCGCAGTATACCCAGTGGGCGAATGAGATCGCTGGAGTTGGAGGCGTAGAAGTTGTTCCGCTCTGGAAAGGGCCGGGAACAGTGGGGTTATATGTGCTGGACACGGATAAACGCGCGGCCAGCCCGGATATCGTCGCTGCGGTGCAAAAATATATTGATCCGACCCAGGATGGGCAAGGAGAAGGGCTAGCACCAGCGGGCCCTGTGGTGACGATCATGCCAGCGGCAGAAGTGGAGATTAACATCTCAGTCAAGGTACAGCGTACCAAAGAGAAGCCGTCCACACTGGATGAAATCAAAAAGCTGATCGAAAGCGGTGTGCGGACGTATTTGAAGCAGCTTGCTTTTTACAAGGAAGACCCGTTGGTTCGGTATACCCGGATTTCTGCTGTTTTGCTGGACATTCCGATCATTATTGATTTCTCTGAGCTAAAAATCAATGGACAGAGCAATCAGAATATTGAGATTGGATCAGGTCAGGTGGCAGTGCTGGGGACGGTGAGCGTCAGTGAGTAACAATGGAACGAACAGCTTTGAAGATTTATTGAATAACCCAGACCAGGGAAAACGTGCAAACCGTAGTGACACTTTTGTTAATCGGGTAACTATAGCGGGAGATACAGTGGGCCAAATGAGCAGCGAGCGGGGACGCGAGCTGCTTTCCTATTTGCCTGCCTATTATGAAACCTCACGTGTGATGCGTTCCGATATGGATGCTAAAGGAAGCGAATTGGACGCCTTGTATCTGGCAATGGATGCGACGGTGGGACAGTTTTTTGTACGTACCGCCACATGGGGACTAGAACGCTGGGAAATGGAGCTGGGGATCGAAACCGACCTGGCGAAGCCATTGGACCAACGGCGTGCGGTGGTGGAATCGAAGCTGCGAGGGGCAGGAACTTTTTCCGGCCGGCTTGTAAAAAATGTAGCAGAGGCGTATGACGGTGGTACAGTTGATGTTACCTTTCACCCCGCCGAATGGGGATTCACCGTCAAATTTATCGATACGATCGGGATTCCGCCTAACGTGGAGGATCTTAAAGCAGCCATTGAGGAGATCAAGCCCGCTCACATGGCAGTAGAGTACAAATTACGCTACCTGACCATTGCTGAAGTTGAGTCTATGACTCTCTATGAAAATGAACATACAACACAGGATAGATATTTAGGAGGTGGCGCGTAATATGGCAAGCGAAAAAACACCGAATCTTGGTTTAAATCAAATTGACCGCACATCGCCCAAAACAACGTATTTTGATCTGGAGAAGTATTTGGACCAAAACTGGCGCGCTGTTGATGAATTTGCTGGTGACGTGAATGATGGTGTAAATGAGATCAAGAAGCGTCTGGATACAACAGAGCGTAAGGCGGTGACTTTGGAACCCGGAGTACAGATTGTTCATGCGGAAAAGGCATCGCCGTTTTCGCTGACGGGGCTGAGCGGGCGTATGTTGGTGAATCTGTTGGGGCGCATGGGAGGCTGCGAGACCGTGTCCGAATGGTCCTCGAACGTAGCTATTGCAATTGATAATAATAACAAGACCAATGGTAGTAGCTCGTTTAAAATTACGCTGGGCAGTGCGTCTGCAACTGCGTCTGCAAGTTTTTTGACCACACCTGGACGAAAATATATCGCAATAGCAGACGTGAAAAGTGGTAATACCAGCAAGGTGGCTATATCAATAAATGGTATTGCCAGTGCTGTGGGTAACGAGGTAACTTCTGGCTCTGTTTTTGCGCCGTTGGTTGTACGATTCACGGCGAAGGAATATTTCCACATTGTTACTATCGCAGGCACGGGTGTGACGGGTAATACGTTTAATATGGATAGTGTGCGCGTATACGAGATCAGTGATGCAGATTATGCAGCAGCCGCAAGCCTTACGCCAGCACAGGCCGCAGCTAAGTATCCTTATGTTGATAGTGTAATGCCTGTACGTAATTCGTACGCTATTCGGTACGGCGAAAATCTTCTGCCAAGCTTTTACGAATGGAGCATTGGCAATTCGGGGATAGTCACTTTACAAGGTCCTAACAAAGCGAGTGTTTCAACAAGTGGCTATTCAGGGTCTTTCCCTGTATCTCCTTTGAAGGTGGTAGTTCCTGTTTTGCCAAACACCACCTACACCATTTCTAGCACAGGAGACGGATTGCAGTATATTGAGCGTCGGGACGAAAACGACTTCGACCCAACAGGAGAGGTTATGCCGGGCGTAGTTGCGGTAGGAACTAAAACATTTACAACGTCAATCCAAACTAAATTCCTTTCGGTTAGATTGCGTTATGCTTCTACGGGATCATTCACCCATGAAAATCCTATGCTTAACATAGGCAGCGCAGCTAAACCATTCAAACCACGCGTCGATTCCATGTTGGCGCTGCAAACGGATCTGTACGCCGATCCGGTAACAGGAGCTAATGCGGACGCGGTGTTCGAGCGTGAAGGACAATACTTCAAGTATAAGAATTGGCAGGGCTTGATGTTGGACGGTAATCTTCCTTGGGAATACTTTGACAAAGGGACGGGGTACAAAGTCGTAAGGCTTCCTATCGCAAATGGCCTATCAGATAGAGAACGCGTGTCTAAATATGATGGCAAGCTGATTCCGCATACTTTCCCTGTTTCTGCCGCTGACCAATCTCACCTGAGTGAATCCGCTGGCGTTTTAGGGCTGTCTATCTCAGTCGCGGACAGTGGATGGGCAGATGGATACCAGCCAACACAAGACGATATCAAAGCGTACTTTTTTGGCTACAAGGCATATGACGCTAACACCATCACTCCTGCAAATGCTCAAGCGGCTACAATGGCGACGTGGAGCGGCACAGGAACCAAGTATTGGGTGCAGCGCGTTGGTGCGGCTAATTTTACACAATCCGCACCGCAAACGTCATACACAGGATACACGCCGTACCAACTCGTATACCAACTCGCAACGCCAGTCGTTGAGCCGATTGTTTCCGAAGGACAGCTATCCTTTGTTGAAGGCGATAACCAGGTCGAAGTAGGTTCAGGGATTATATTGCGTGAACGGAGCAATCCCTATCAGGAAGCTAATAAATTTTGGAACATAAATAATGGTACGGCTGGTTGGGAATCGTCAGTTCTCAGTCACAAAGCTTCCAAAATACTAGCGATATACAGAAACAACAAAAATGACAGTAATTCGTGGAATATTACGAATGGTCAGGTCACGAACAGGGGGGCTTTAGCTCAACAGGCTGATTCCAAACACGACATAACAGCAGTCTATACCACCACCTATCTGATGATGGACAAACCTCCTGTCACTCCATTCACAGGATTATACGCAGCCAACGAGAAGACGCTGCTGCTTGACTTGGTGGAGAGCGTGCAGCAGGCTAATGCCCGTGTGTCCGTGGTGGAAAACAAGAAGGCAGAGAAGGATAGTCCTTCATGGATAACGCCAACGCTGCTTAATGGGTGGACTAACCACGATGTAACCCTAAGTCAAATATCATACCTAAAAGATTCGATGGGGTATGTCCACGTAAAAGGTGTAGCCAAGCCTGGAGTGATCAACACGAATGTATTCCAGTTGCCCATAGGGTATAGACCTTCCCGTTCAATCGTGGCAGTAGCGGCAGCTAATACTGATAGTGGGCATGATGTTTTAGGGCGTGTCAACATTGGTTCTAATGGCAATGTTGCGATACTCGCTATAGACGGCATTACGATAACAAATACAGGTTGGGTCAGCCTTGATAGCCTACCGCCATTTTTGGCAGAAAAGTAGAGGGGGGTACACCATGAAAGCAGTACCTAAAGTAAATATTGAAGGCCTCTATCTGGAGGACGAGTTAGTGGACGATGCCTTTTCGGGTGTCGTCCCTTTTTATACTGCATCTTCACTCACGCTATCTAATACAGACCAGCAGCAAGACACTTATGAGCTTACTGCCGATAGTTCGAGTGCTAGAGATGAAGCAAATTCCGAAACTATCCCTGCTGGCTACACGGTAGCAATTCCAGTGCCACCGGGTCTATATCATCCTCGTTTTGACATCCAAGGTTGGCTGATTTATCAAGCAGAATATGCAGAGAAGCTAGTTGAAGCACAAAACGCATACGAGCAGTTGAGCAAGGAATCTCATGCTTCATTTCAGAAGCTGCATGAAGAATGGCAGAGCAAGCCGGAACACGAACGTGGGGACGAACCTATATATTCTGCTCCGGCTTTTACGGCTCCAGAACGAAGAGACCCGACGACATTTTGGAGTGAAGGATTAAGTGCTGAAGCAATTGAGGAACTGACACAAAAAGCGGAACAACAGCCAAGCGAGACAGACCAGTTAAAGCAGCGTATTGCAGATCTCGAAGTAACACTGACCCAGCTCATGCTTGGTAGCACAGGAAAATAACGTGTACTGACCATTATATATTTTTATATAAAAGAGGTGAAGTCATAACTATGACGGCTTTAACAGAGGCTCAATTGCGTATTTGTGCTCATGCTTGCATCACCCGCTATGAGCGTGGAGAAGGTGATATCGCAACCATTCTGGGAAGCTACGCTCTAAATGAAAAGCAACGTGAACAAGTAATGAAGATTATTTTATCCAAGCGTTCTGATCTGGTAACGGGCAACGTAGATGATTCGTCATCAACCGATGCTTTGAATGAACAGGAAGAAACGGTTAAATGGTATAACTCTATTTTCCGTAAGAAAACAGTATAGAGAACAAAACTAATGGTTTTGAATGCCCTTGGATCAACCAAGGGCATTCATTTTACACCTTGTTTCAAAAGGGGGAACAAATATGCATGAAAAAATCGATCAGATTTGGCTGGGGTTTTCCACGGGGACCCTGATCGGTTATTTTTTCGGAGGGTGGACGACGATGCTAACGTTGTTGTTATGGATGGTCGTGATCGACTTTTTTACCGGATGGGCTGCGGCCTGGATTAACGGAGAATTGAAAAGCCGAGACGGCTATTACGGTATTTTTCGCAAGGTTACAGTGTTTTTGATGATTACGGTGGCTCATCTGATCGACGGTATTCTGGGGGATGCACATTACTTCCGGGATGCCGTCGTTTTCTTTTATTTGGCGAATGAGCTGTTGTCCATTATTGAAAATGTGGGCAGAATGGGGGTGCCGATGCCGGATATTTTGCGGAATGCGGTAGCTATTTTTGAATCCAAGTCGAGCGGGGAAAAGAAAAAGCCAGCAGACCCTTCTGACAGAGGGGATAAAGCTTCATAAAAGTGTCATCCTTAACTCAGTACAAGGATAGCAGTGGCGGAATCCACTTTTACCCTATTTTCGGCACAAAGATGGAAAAGCCCGGACCGTTTCAGTGGTCCAAGCATATGGATAATCAAGACATAGATGGGATACTTGATCACAAATAGATAAGGAGGGGACGCCTTATGCAAAATCGCAGCCCTAACGCTGCCGAAGGCATTGACGTGTCCCGATACCAGGGAACGATAGATTGGAAACGTGTACGAGCCGATGGTAAATCGTTTGCCTTTATTAAAGCGAGTCAAGGACAGCGTTACGTCGATCCGACATTTATCACGAATGCAAAAGGGATCAAGACAGCCGGGCTCTTGCTGGGAGCTTACCATTTTGTAGATGCCACAAGTGTAAACGCAGCAAAAGCGGAAGCCAGGCATTTCGCAGAGGTGCTGGATCAGGTGGGTGGTGCGAAAGCGCTGGACTTGCCAGCGGTGATGGATTATGAAAATAATCCGGGAGGGCTTAGCTCGGCCGCGATTCATGAGGTTGCGTTGGCATTTTTAGCGGAATTTGAACGGGTAAGCGGCCGTAAGCCGATGGTATATACAGGGAATGCTTTTGCAGCCCATTTCAAAGCCCCATTGGGTAGTTATAAGCTGTGGATTGCTCGTTATAGTACACGAGTGCCCAGCGATACCACGGCATGGAAGCGCTGGGACTTTTGGCAATACAGCGATAGTGGACGGGTTGATGGAATTCAAGGGCCGGTTGACCTGAATGTATACGCCGGAACAGAGGCCGAGCTACGCCAAGCATTTGCAGGAGAAAAGGGGGATGAGCCAATGACAGCAGAGGAAAAAGCGGCATTTAAGGCCCTGCAGCAGCAGGTCGCCGCCCTTGAAAACAGCAAAGATGTGCTCAAGCAGACGTTGAATGAACAAAGCGCTTATATTAAAAAGGTGGATCAGCGGGTAGCTGAGCTGGAGGCACGTCAGGCTATGCCTGTACCGACCTGGGCGAAGGAAGCGATGGCTGCCGCTGTTGCGTTTAATCCGGTAAGCCCGATTGTGGATGCGAAACTGCCAAGCAGTTACGATTTTTATCGCTTACTGGTCATACTGAACCGTCTGGGTGTGTTTAAAACAACTAAATGATCTTTTGCAATCTTATACCCGGAAGGTATTATTTTCATGTGAACCAAGCCATACACCTGAAACATAAATTGACAGGCGGTTCAAAGGCAACCGCCTGCACTTATTGTAAAGTAATGTTCTTCATAATTTCTACATAAGCTGAACTCGAACGCTTTAAAAGTGTGAATCATTGGGTGAAAATGCAGCATGTCTACCAGCCCGATCGAGCTGTAAAGGCCCCTGTATGTTTGTTTATTTCAGAACATACCTGGAAATTGGGATATAAAGGATGGGAATTGTATTGTAAGGGGGAAATGTTCACGCATAAAGTGCCTGGCGATCATTTCTCTATCGTAAAAGGAGCCCAAGCCGTGACTGTAGGTTTGGTGCTGAATACATTTTTGAGGTAAGATTATGCTCCTGCTTGGAGGTTTAAGACCCCAAGCAGGAGTATTTATTTGATATGATCGTGTAAGTTGGTTTGTAATATTAATTGACATGATGTATAAAAACATATGGTAATGTATGAAAAACCCCCTTGTATGCTTCCAGATTTTATAGTAAAGTATCCAATAATCAACTTTGTTTAAGCATAATATTCACTGTTTGTGAGTATATATCACACTTTCACCACGACCTAACATACTCCTCTTTCTATTTATTACATCACATCTATTCATTACCCTATATCATCTCTTACACCACTAGATTATGAACACTTCTGTCCTACTACACCTATTTGATGAACTCGGAACTTGGGACCACAGCTTGAGGACAAGCTTGTCATGTCAATCCAAAGGAATTGGCATTCATCCGGTATCAACGAATTAACAATATATAAGGTGTGAAAGGGGTTTGCTGCATGAGCAAAAAGTATGCAAAACACAAAATCTGGACCGTTCTGCTGGTGCTTGCGCTAGGAGCTGTTTTGGCGCTTTCCGGTTGTGGGGGATCAGGTGAAGGAGCAAAGCCAGAGGGAGGGAAAACACCAAGCGGAGCAGGAGAGGGTGTGCAGGACACGCTCATTTATGGACGCGGCGGAGATTCCGTGGCGCTAGATCCTGCCATTGTGACTGAAAGCGAGTCGCTAAAAATCGGAATGCAAGTGTTCGACACACTGCTGGAATATAAGGAAAATACAACGGAGATCCAACCGAGGCTTGCAGAGAGCTGGGAAGTATCACCGGATGGACTGGTCTATACGTTCAAGCTGCGTCAGGGTGTGAAATTCCATGACGGAAGTGACTTTAACGCAGAAGCGGTTGTGTTTAACTTTGACCGCTGGGCTGATCCGAAAAGTCCATACAAATTTGAAGGTGACTCGTTTGACTATTATGATTCTATGTTCGGTCCTGAAGGAAGTAGGGTGATTAAGGAGGTTAAAGTGGTAGATGCGAACAGCGTCCAGTTTACACTAAACAAGCCGCAGGCGCCGTTTTTACAAAATATCGCTATGCCATCCTTTAGTATTTCAAGTCCCAAGGCTATTCAGGAGAAAAAGGCTGATTTCAAGAGTAATCCGGTCGGCACGGGTCCTTTTGTATTTAAGGAATGGAAACGCAACGATACCATCACGCTGGAGAAGAATCCAAACTATTGGAAAGAGGGGCAGCCGAAGCTGGCAAAGATCATTGTTCGTTCCATACCCGACAATACCGCGAGATTTAATGCTCTGCAAAACGGGGAAATTGACCTGATGGAGGATTTGAACCCGGATGATGCAAAGCAGTTAGACGGTAATAGCGAATTGGTGAAAATTGAACGTCCCTCCTTTAATGTGGCGTACATTGGCTTTAATTTAAAGAAAAAAACCTTCAATAATCCCAAGGTGCGGCAGGCACTGAATCACGCAGTGAACAAGCAGGCCATTATTGATGCATTGTTTGCAGGGCAGGCTAAGCCTGCGGTCAATCCGATGCCACCTACGTTATGGGGGTACAACGATAGTATTCAGGACTACGCCTATGATCTGGATAAGGCTAAATCTTTGCTGGCGGAAGCGGGCTTTCCTAACGGGCTTCCCGAGCCTTTAACCTTCTATGCAATGCCGGTATCTCGTCCTTATATGCCTGATGGCAAAAAGGTGGCAGAGGCTATTCAAGCTGACTTTGAAAAAATAGGCGTCAAAGTAAACATTCAATCCCCGGAATGGGCTACGTATCTGGATGATGTTAAGGCGGGGAAAAAGGATGATCTGTATATGCTGGGATGGAACGGGGATAATGGTGACCCGGATAATTTCCTTTATACATTGCTGGACAAGGATACGATTCCAGGCAATAACCGTAGTTTTTATGTGAATGAGGAACTCCACAAAATATTGGTGAAGGCGCAGGTTGAGGTCGATCAGGACAAGCGTGCGGAACTGTATAAACAAGCACAAGTGATTATTAAACAGGATGCGCCGTGGATTCCATTGGTTCACAGCACACCGCTGATGGCAGGTAAAGCGAACCTCAAGGGTTTTGTACCTTCTCCGGCAGGTATGGAAGCGTACGGAAATATTTATTTTGAATAGCCCAAACGCAAGTAGGCGGTGAATCTGATATGAACTCATATATTGTGAAAAGACTGGCTATATTGATTCCTGTATTACTGGGCATGACGCTCATCGTATTTTCGATTATTCATGCCATTCCGGGAGATCCGGCGGAAACCATACTAGGAGACAAGGCTACGGAACAGTCCAAGCAGGCGCTACGCGAGCAATTGGGGCTGAATAAGCCGTGGTTACAGCAATATGGGACTTATTTAGGTGAGCTGGCACAAGGGGACTTGGGCGATTCCATTCGCACCAAGCAGCCGATTGCCCGGGAAATGGTCCCTTATCTGGCGGCTACACTGGAGTTGACAGTAGCAAGCATGTTTTTTGCCGTTGTAGTCGGAATGAATGCCGGCATCGTGAGTGCCTGGAAGCGAAATTCCTGGTTTGACTATGTCAGCATGGTCATTGCACTGGTCGGAGTATCGATGCCGATTTTTTGGCTGGGCTTGATGGAGCAGTGGATCTTTGCAAATAAACTGCATTGGCTTCCTTCCATCGGACGCATGAATTCCCGTGATCCGGTGGAAGCTGTGACACATTTAGCCGTGATTGATGCGTTCATAGGTGGGCGTATGGATCAGGTATGGACCGTCATCAAGCATTTGATCCTGCCCAGTATCGCACTTGGAACGATTCCAATGGCGGTCATTGCGCGCATTACTCGTTCCAGCATGCTGGAGGTTATGGATGCGGACTATATCCGTACGGCTCGGGCGAAGGGGCTGGCATCTTTTCAAGTTGTGTACAAACATGCGCTTAAAAATGCTGCGATCCCCGTACTTACTGTCATCGGTCTTCAGACTGGATCACTACTGGGAGGCGCGGTACTGACAGAAACCATTTTTGCCTGGCCCGGCATCGGACGGTACATTTTTGAAGCGATCAGCTCGCGTGACTATCCGGTTATTCAAAGCGGAATTCTGATCATTGCGTTCCTGTTCGTCATCATTAATCTGATTGTCGATTTGCTGTACGCGGTGCTCGACCGGCGTATCCGTTATCAGTAATCAAGTCGTCAATTGTTCAAGGGGGAGCTTGTCCGATGTCACAATTTTCAATGGAACCCAACAACATACCGACGACACGCAGCACATTGGCGCATTTGCCTGTCGTGACTGGCCCTTGGAGAGACGCATGGAGGGCTTTTCGTCACAATAAAATGGCGTTCGTCGGCCTGAGCATTATTATCTTCTTTGTCATCATTGCTTTGATCGCGCCGTGGATTGCACCTTTTGACTATAAAGAGCAAAATTTGGTGAGCCGTTTGCAGCCTCCTTCTGCGGAGCATTGGTTCGGTACAGATGATCTCGGTCGAGATTTACTGACTCGCACGCTGTATGGAGCTAGAATCTCGTTGTGGGTCGGTTTCTTGTCTGTTATTGGTTCAATGATTGTAGGAACAGCCTTAGGTTTAATCGCAGGATTTTACGGAAAATGGGCAGATATGGCCATCTCGCGGCTATTCGACATTTTACTGGCATTTCCGGGGATTTTGCTGGCCATTGCTATTGTGGCCATTCTAGGGCCTTCATTGGAAAATGCGTTGTACGCCATTGCCATTGTCAATGTACCAACGTATGGACGGTTAGTTCGCTCTAAGGTGCTGAGTGTCAAAACGGAGGAGTATATCACTTCTGCTAGAGCGCTTGGAGCCAATAATACACGAATCATACTCCGCTATATTTTGCCTAACAGCCTGACACCAATCATCGTACAGGGAACGTTGGGGATCGGAACGGCCATCATTGAAGCGGCAGCGCTTGGATTTCTGGGCTTGGGTGCACAACCTCCTGAGCCAGAGTGGGGTAAAATGTTGTCCGATTCGCGGCAATATATCCAGAACGCGCCGTGGACAGTTATCTTTCCGGGGATATCTATCATGCTGACCGTATTGGGCTTTAACCTGATGGGGGACGGCCTGAGGGATGTATTGGACCCGAGGGCGAAGCGTTAGAGCAAAAGTGGTGAGGTATATAAAGTTGAGTAAAGAGGTGTTCTCTGGCCTGAAGCAAATGGCTGGGGAACACTTTTTTATGTGACATTTTTCGTATTGGAGTAGAAAGCACCATCCGACTGCGCAGTGGCGCTAAAAGTAACTTTTACAGCTGAAAGTCATGTGAACTTTCCTGAGGCGCGAAAAAAATGTATAATCACTCCAATTGAGTACGTAGGGAGTGGGCTTTATGACATGGCAGGACAAGAGAGAGCATCGGCAATTTGCGGAACAGACACGAAGCGACGCTTCACGGGCCGCATATGAACGGGACTACTCCCGTTTGATCCATTCACCGACTTTCCGTCGGTTGCAGGGTAAATCACAGGTGTTTGGCGCAGGCACGGGCGATTATTACCGCACACGACTGACGCATTCTTTGGAGGTAGCGCAAATTGCGCGTGAAGCATCACGAAGCTTACTGCGCCGCCATCCCGAAGTAGAGCTGGAACAGGCAGATAACGCAGGACTGATCATTGACCCTGAGGTGGTAGAATGTGCTTCCATTGCACATGACTTTGGGCATCCACCGTTCGGACACAAGGGAGAAGAGGTGCTCGACGGGATTTTGGATCAACTGATTGAAACAAAGGTAGAAAAGATATCCTCTGCCGGAGGCTTCACACCGGAGTCTAAGCGTGGACAGGAGGCCTATGCGCGTGAGCGACGAATTTATGAGCATTTTGAAGGGAACGCGCACAATTTCCGGCTGATTATGTTTTTGGAAAAGCGTGAGAACGTGGATGGTTTGAATTTGTCGGACGCTGTGTTATTGGGGATCAACAAATACCCGTACCCGGGGATTCTGAACAAAAAAGGGTTGTACCTGCATGAGTGGGAATACATACGTTCCATCCGCGAGGATTGGGGTATCCCTGATGGTAAAAAGACGCTGGAAGCCCAGCTAATGGACCTGTGCGACGATATCGCTTATTCTGCGCATGATCTGGAGGATGGGATTAAGGCTGGGAAAATCGAGGTGCACGAGCATTTCTTATATGATCCTTATTTAATTCGTCTGATTACGGAGAAAATCACCACGTTGGAGGATAGCTTCTGGCAAGGCTGGCAACTGGCTCAGATTGAGCAGAAGGTAGCGGCTGTGCTGAGCGAATTTTTGAAGGTGTGGAACGGCAAGATGCCGATGTGTGAACACGATTATTCCCGTACCCGCCGTGAAGTGAAGGCATACTGGGTCAGCCTGTTTGTCAGCAGCTTGGGTGTAATTGATGATGGAAATTGGAAAAAGGTGACCTTCGTACGGGAAGGAAACGAAGATTTGGATATGCTGCGCACTGTGAGTGTGTTGAAAAGCTTTGCTTGGGTTACGATGATCCGCGATCTGCGCGTACAGCGACTGCAAAAACGGAGTGAGTGGATGCTCAGACGGCTGTGGTTAGCTTTTCTAGACCCGGAAACGTCCAAATCTATTATTCCAAGCGACTGGCTCCAGCGCTATGAGCGCGACCAAGCCAAGGCGAAACCGATCTGGACATGGGAGCATATGGTCATAGACTATATTGCAGGCATGACCGATGCTTTTGCTGAAAAAATTTATAATGAGTTATACGGCTTGAAGGTGGGTTCCATTTATGATCTGGATTGACCTTTAAATTACCCCTATATAGTAGAAGGAACTGGTTTGTAATGGATAGCAGGAGGGAGGAATGTGTCTATGCAATCTCAGTCTTTATCTATAAAAAGGTTGAATCTCGGTGTGCTCGATATGGTGCCGTTGCTGCCCGGTAACCGTCCGGAGCAGGCGGTTCAACGAGCTGGTGAACTAGCGAGACAGGCAGAAGCATGGGGATATACACGCTACTGGACCTCGGAGCACCATGATATGGAGGGGCTGGCTTCCTCCAGCCCGGAAGTGCTGCTGTCGCATATCGGGGCGGTGACGAAGACAATCAAACTGGGTGCGGGTGCTATTTTGCTCCCGCATTATAGTCCAGTCAAGGTCGCGGAATGGTTTCATCTGCTGGCCGCTCTATATCCCGGCAGAGTCGAATTGGGCCTGGGGAGAGCACCTGGTGGGGGACCTCATGCTTCGATGGCACTGAGCGGTAATTTTCTTCAACATGTGACGGAGCTGCCGCAGACGATGGAAGCTCTATTGGCTTTGCTGGAAGGCACATACGAATATGAACAGGTGCCTGTGTTTGCCCGGCCGATGCCTGAACAGCCGCCAGCAGTGTGGATGCTGGGTACAAACCGAAAAAGTGCCGAATATGCCGCCCAGTATTCAACAGGCTATGTATTCGGTCAGTTTATGAGTGAACAGCAAACGGAAGAAATGCTAAGCATTTACCGCTCCAGCTTTCAGCCATCCAACCGGATGGACAAGCCCCGTACCATGGTGGCTGTAGGAGCAGTATGTGCCTTGACGAATGAACTGGCGCAGCAATGGGCTGCTCAGATTTCATTGGGCGACCCGGCAATGCGAGCCAGCTGGCTAGTGGGAACGCCGTCGGATATTGCCGAACGGTTACGCGGCTTGCAGATTAAATATGATAATGATGAGTTTCTGTTGGTCACACCGATTCCCGATTATGAGCAGCGGCTTCACTCCTACCGTCTAATAGCGGAGGCCGTAAATTCTAGCCTTGATTCCAAATGAAAAGAGATATGACATGAATAAACAGAAAACGAATATCGATGAAATGAAACCAAGCTACGTCTATACCTATGCGTGTCATGAAACAGAGCGTGAGTTGTGTCTTTTGGAATTGAAATGCTTGTTCGGTCAGCCGCCCGTGCAGGATTCCATCCTATTGTCCCATCGGCGGCTGGAGCCGGGGACGAGCCCGTTTATTCATCTTCGGCTGGATGTAATGACAGATGCGGGAACGCTTGAAGAGCTATGCGAAGCAGCTTCTATGTTACAACTTGAGGAAGGAAAGACTTTCAAGGTGTTGTGCCTTAAAGAAGGTGACCATGAGGCCGACTACGACGAGCGGCGCGGGATCGAACGCCGAATGGGTGCACGCATTCATGGGCAGGCGCAAATGAAGACACCGGATGTGACCCTTGGTGTTATTCGGATAGGAGAACGGTGGCTACTGGGCATGTGTCAGTATAGCGACAGATCGTGGCAGGAGCGTCGTCAGAAGCCGCAAAATTATTCTACTGGACTACCCGTTCTGGTAGCCAGAGCACTTGTGAATTTGGCAGCAACTGATCTAACAGTAGCAAAGGGAGAGTCAGGATCATTGAAACTGCTAGACCCGTGTTGTGGTATGGGCAATGTAATGATTGAGGCATTGAGTATGGGAAAGGATATTCGGGGTTGTGACATCAACCCGTTGGCGGTGTGTGGGGCACGAGTGAATTTGCGTCATTTTGGATATGAAGAAGATCTAGTGAAGCTCGGGGATATGAATATGCTAGAAGGCACATACGATGCGGCCATATTGGATATGCCCTATAACCTGTGCTCCGTGCTCCCGGCTGATGAACAAAAGAAGATGCTGCGCAGTCTGAGACGCTTGGCCGCGCGGGCAGTGGTCGTGAGCACGGAGCCGATGGAAACATTGTTATCCGAGTCAGGCTGGACCCTTACGGAGCAATGCCGCATACATAAGACAGGTATGAGTCGGGAAATCTGGATCTGTAAGTAGTGTATTAATACTGAGTTTTGTAGTTAACCAAATTCAGCGGTAACTCCTGATCAGCGGCATAGGCATTCAAATTAGTAAGAAAAATATCCACCGCCCGTTCGGCATATTTGTCCGTATCGCCTGCAATATGCGGTGTGATCAAGACATGGTCCAGACTCCATAGCGGATGTGAAGCAGGTAGCGGTTCTTCCTCGAATACATCCAGTCCGGCAAAGGCAATATGCTTTTGTTCCAAAGAGCGTACAAGCGCATCCGTATGAACGGTGCCACCGCGACCTACATTAATGAAGAAGGCTCCCTTACGCATAGCTGCAAATGCTTTTTCGTCAAAGAAGTGATGGGTTTCCTCGGTGAATGGCAATATATTTACCACGATATCCGCTGTTCCCAATGCTTCGTGTAGTTGTTCGTTAGTATACATGTGCTCTACATGGGGGGCTTCCTTGCCAGAACGGCGGACTCCGATCACCCGCATGCCAAAGGCTTCTGCAATCCGCGCTGTTTCGCGGCCAATTTCGCCAACGCCTGTAATCAATAGCGTTTTACCACGTAATTCCGTCAGTTGGCCTTTCGGTGGCTGCCATGTTTTCTGACGTTGCAAGAGAGCTGCTTGCTGTAAATAACGTGTATGCGATAGCAGCATGCCAAAGATCTGCTCTGTAATTGGAATGGCATGGACACCACTTGTATTCGTTAGTAAAATGTTACGCTTCTCCAATTCGGTAAGCGGTAGCTTATCAATCCCGGCCGACCAGGTTTGTATCCACTTCAGCTTGCTGTCTGGATGTAATGCCTCTTCGGCAATATGCTTGGACCAGCCTAGAATAACCTCGGCCTCCCGGATTTGTTTAGACTCCAATTCCTGAGCTTTGCCAATAATCAACTCGTAGTCCGGAGCCGTTGCACGAACTTGTTTTTTTTGCTCTTCCGTAAGTTGATGTAAGCTTAAAATGTTTCCCATAGTTCATAGCCTCCTCGATTTTTGATTCCTTGGAGTTTCCAATATATTCTGGCGAACCATCCTTTCAAGAATAACAGATTGCCGAAAAAATTGCATAAGAAGGGTAAAAACGAGCTCGCAGTGTCACTATATATAACAACAAATGGCTTTACCCTGATCAGGGACAATCCAAACAGCTACTTTTTGAGATATCCGCAAATATCTATTAGGAAAGGAGATATAGGCTGATGAAAAATGAATCGCAAAGACTTTTTACAGCTATTGCTCTCCCGAATGAGCATAAGAAGAAGCTACATTATTGGGTGGAGCAGGATTTAAAAGACCTGACTTTTCGCAAATGGAGTGATTTCAGAGATTACCACGTGACACTTCAGTTTTTGGGTGATGTGGAGACCTCGGTTATACCGAAACTTGAGCAGGTTTTAGTTCAAGCTGCAGCTGAGCATGACCCGTTCGCACTCGGCATTGGAGAAGCAGGTTTTTTTGGGCGTGAAGAATTTCCACGTGTATTGTGGAGGGGAGTGACCGGGCAGCGTGATTCACTGGATCAACTGTACCAGTCCATACTCCAGGCTACCGAACCGCTGGGTTTTAAACCCGAGGAGCGACCTTATCGACCTCATATCACCCTAGCACGTTCGTACACAGGAGAACAGCCTATTCCACCGTCTATTTGGCAGCCAAATGACCGATGCAGCGAGCCATGGGAAGTGGGAGAATTTGTTCTATATGCAACCCGAATGGGTCAAAAACCAATGTACCAAATAATTCAAACATTCCCATTAATGAGGTGAAAGCCTTGATCTATCAGCGAATTTAGTGATATAGTGTTTCAGCGTTATTCAAAAAGCGCATTTTAGGTTACATATCTGAGGAATGTGCTTATAGTTAACGGGAGGAACATTATGGAAATCGTTAAAGAACATCGTTGGTTTGCACCTCTATTGAGTGTGCTGCTTGTTTGTATATTGGGGATAGGCCTCTACGCTGAGGTTCAGCAAACACAGAAAAATCATAAAAATACACCTATGCAATCTCTGAGCTGGTCAGGGAACTCTTCGTCTCCTACATATGGCGACAGGATGGGGACCCATAACGGGTCAAACAGGACAAGCCCCATCTTTGTCGCTGCTCATGGGCAGTCAAGCTGGAAAGAATTCATGCCGACTCCGTTACCCGCTTCCCAGATGAAGCAGGCGGAACAAGCTCGGAATAACGTTGCTACAGGCAAGAAAAAGCCTGAGGTCCAGCATAGCAAGTCCGCAATCCTAACCCCTCCTACAACCATCTACTTTACGAAGACAAAAATGCTCACGCAGGATGACAAGGCGTTGTCTACCTGGAGCTATCCTGTCTCCGCTAAAGAACTGCTCCTGCTGCAAAAAATAGTGATGGCAGAAGCAGAAGGCGAACCGTACGAAGGCAAAGTGGCAGTTGCCAACGTTGTCTTAAACCGGCTGCGGTCAGCCCCATTTCCCGATACGATTCAGGCAGTGATTTATCAAAAAGCGCAATTTAGTCCGGTCGCGAACGGGCGTCTTCGTCGTGTTCAGCCCAACCAGGACAGCATCCGTGCGGTTACTGCTGCTTTGAACGGCCATAAAGCCGTGCCTGATAACACCTGTTTTTTCCTGTCGCTTACGTTGGCCCAGGACCTTACGGTTCATCATTCGCGTACGAAGGTGAAAACTATCGGTCATCATACCTTCTACAAATAACAGCCCTTTCTAAACAATAGGGTTCAGCTTTGAGAACGAATTTTAGGGTACAGGTGAAGCCAGTATGCAAAAGAGGTATAATAGGTAAAGGAAAGTAACCAAAATAATGAAAGTGACAAAGGAGGCGTAGATGATATGAAAATCACATATTATGGACATTCAGTTGTACTGGTAGAGGCAGAGGGGAAACGGATTATTATTGATCCTTTTTTGACGGGAAATCCTAAAGCAACCGTACAGGCCGAGGATATTCAGGTGGATGCCGTGTTGTTGACACACGGTCATGCCGATCATTTTGGAGATGCTGTTGAAATTGCCAAGCGCAATGATTGTCCAGTAATCGCGGTCGCGGAACTGGCCGAATATTGTTCATCCTTGGGGGCCAAAGCTCACGGTATGAATCTGGGTGGAGGTCACCACTTTGACGGTTTCCATGTGAAATTCACACTTGCGTTCCACAGCTCATCTTTGACGGTGGACGGAAAACCCATTTACATGGGAGAGCCTGCGGGGATTTTATTGACCATGGGAGGCCAAACCTTTTTTCATGCAGGGGATACTGGCCTGTTTGGCGACATGCGTCTCATTGGGGAAACTAGCTCCATTGATGCTGCGGTATTGCCGATCGGAGATGGGTATACGATGGGACCGGAGGATGCACTGCTGGCAGCAAAATGGCTGCGTGCAAGCCGCGTAATACCGGTGCATTACAATACGTTCCCGGGTATTGAGCAGGACGGAGACGGCTTCTGTGATCGTCTGCACAAAGAAGGCATTGAAGGGAAAGCATTGAAGCCCGGCGAAAGTCTCGAATTTTAATACGGATATCTGATTTGCGGGAATACACTTGATGGTCTATAAACTCATCAAATCTCCTTTGTCAGCCTTTTCTGTTCCTTAGAGGAATAGGGAAGGCTGTTTTTTAAAAGTGAATATTTATACATAAAAATGAGATATTTTTGCATTGATACGTTGAAGCTGTAATGTAAAAGATTTATTATCACAATCATAAAAACTTTGAATTGCTAACATGATAGGTCAATGATAAAATGATAGAACTAATTAGATTCATCAGTG
This sequence comes from Paenibacillus sp. F4, assembly GCF_002894905.1. Classification (NCBI taxonomy): domain Bacteria; kingdom Bacillati; phylum Bacillota; class Bacilli; order Caryophanales; family Paenibacillaceae; genus Paenibacillus; species Paenibacillus sp. F4. Next base: position 156,978 of record NZ_POVS01000014.1, on the reverse strand, counting down.
GAATCGACGTATTTTTCAAGTCAAGCCATTGCATAATTATTGAAAAACATACGCATTCAGCGGACCGTACCGCCTTGAATACGTCACATGTTTTGTCCCCCATTCCTCGTAGTTGTTCTTTGAGTTACCTCTTGTTGCCACTGTCTTCTATTCGGCCGCCTGTATTTCAGGCCAGCATGACTTTATAACAGAAAGGTTGCGTTCCATGAGACAGACAGGTTTACCACCCAAACAGGGTCTATATGATCCCCAATTCGAAAAAGACGCCTGCGGCATGGGCTTTGTTGCCCACATCAAGGGAAAACCATCGCACGATATTGTAAGTCAGGCTTTGACCATGCTCGTGAATATGGAGCATCGGGGCGGTCAGGGAAGTGAACCAAACTCCGGTGACGGAGCAGGGATTATGATTCAGGTCCCTCATCTGTTTTTTCAAGAGGAAGCGGAGCGATTGGGTTTCAAATTGCCAAAGGCCGGACATTATGGCGTGGGTATGCTTTTTGTATCCAATGATCCCAAAGTTCGTGAGGTACATGAGCAGAAGCTAAGAGATATCATCGTGGACGAAGGTCAAAATTGTTTGGGGTTTCGCGATGTTCCAACTTATGACGAAATGCTGGGGAAATCGGCAAAAGCAGCTAAACCGGGCGTGCGTCAGGTATTCATCGGTCGCAGTAGCGATTTGAAGGAAGAGCTGGACTTCGAACGGAAACTGTATGTCATTCGCAAACGTGCAGAGCTTGCTATTCGCTATAACCAAGAGGATGAGAACGGTGAGTCGTTCTATATTCCAAGTTTGTCATGTCGCAAGGTTGTATACAAAGGAATGCTGACAACCGAGCAGGTAGGCAAATTTTATCTGGATTTGCAGGATGAGCGGGTGACATCGGCGATCGCGCTGGTCCATTCCCGTTTTAGCACGAATACGTTCCCGAGCTGGGACCGTGCGCATCCTTATCGTTTTATGATTCACAACGGTGAAATTAATACTATGCGCGGCAACGTGAACTGGATGCATGCTCGCCAGGCACAGTTTGAAAGCGAAGCGTTTGGCGGAGATATCAAGAAGGTAAAACCAGTTATTAACCCAGATGGCTCCGATACAGCCATGTTTGATAATACGCTGGAGTTTCTGTATCTGAGCGGACGTTCCCTTCCTCATGTAGCCATGATGATGGTGCCGGAACCTTGGAACAAGCATGAAACCATGGACCCGAAGAAACGAGCATTTTATGAATATCACAGCACCATGATGGAACCGTGGGACGGACCGGCTGCGATGGCGTTTACAGACGGTATCCAAATCGGAGCCATTCTCGACCGCAACGGTCTGCGTCCTGCACGTTACTATGTGACCAAGGATGATCTGATCGCACTGTCTTCAGAGGCGGGTGTATTGGATATTGCTCCTGAAAATGTGCTCTATAAGGATCGTCTCCGTCCGGGTCGTATGTTGTTGGTTGATACCCAAGAAGGCCGTATCGTTTCTGACGAAGAGTTAAAGGAACGTATCGCTTCCGAGGAACCTTATCAGCAATGGCTGGATGAGCACTTGGTTGATCTGGATGAGCTGCCGGAAGCACTAGAACAGCCGGAGCCTAAACATGAAAATGTAAATCAGCTTCAGCTCGCTTTTGGATATACGTTTGAAGAACTGCGCAAAATTCTGGAGCCGATGGCACTTACAGGTGCAGAACCGATTGGTTCAATGGGGTACGATGCACCATTGGCGGTGCTGTCTGACCGTCCGCAACGTTTGTACAATTACTTTAAACAAATGTTCGCCCAAGTCACGAACCCGCCGATTGACGCCATTCGTGAAGAGATTGTAACGTCAACCGCAACTACGATTGGACCAGAGCGCAATTTGCTGCATCCAGAACCGGAAAGCTGTCGCCAGATTCGTTTGGATTCGCCGGTGCTATCGAATGAGGAGTTTGCCAAAATTCGCCACGTACACCGTCCTGGCTTCAAATCGATGACGATCCCGATCTTCTTTGAAGCGAAGGAAGGTGCTGAGGGCTTACGCAAGGCGCTGGAAGGATTGTTTGAGGCGGCTGACCGTGTCATTGACAAAGGTCATAACATCCTGATTTTGTCTGACCGTGGAGTGGATGCTGAAAATGCGGCCATTCCGGCGTTGCTAGCTGTTTCCAGCCTGCATCACCATCTGATTAAGCAGGGTACACGCACACGTGTGAGCATTTTGCTGGAGTCTGGGGAGCCAAGGGATATTCACCATTACGCGGTGCTGCTTGGTTACGGCGTGAGCGCGATTAATCCGTATCTGGCTTTTGAAACGCTGGATGTCATGATTCAGCAGGGCTTGCTGCGCGGCATCTCGCACGAAAAGGCAGTTAAAAATTATATTAAAGCGGCAACAAAGGGTGTCGTTAAAATATTGTCCAAAATGGGTATTTCCACGATTCAGTCGTACCGTGGAGCACAAATTTTTGAGGCTGTAGGTCTGAAGCAGGATTTTGTTGACCGTTATTTCACCTGGACACCTTCCCGCATTGGCGGTATTGGTCTGGAGGAAGTGACTACGGAAGCGCTGGTTCATCATAACCGTGCTTTCACTGACAAGGACGGCAACGACAAGGTGCTGGATTCGGGTGGCGACTATCAATGGCGCAACGATGGGGAGGAGCATTTGTTTAATCCGCAAACGGTGCATTTACTCCAGCAGTCGGTTCGCTCGGGTGACTACAAGTTATACAAGAAATACGCCAAGCTGGTGCAGGGTGAAACGGAACAGCATTTAACGATCCGCTCCATGCTTCAGTTGAAGCCTACGGGTGAGCCTGTGCCGCTGGAAGAAGTGGAATCCGCTGCATCCATTATGCGTCGCTTCAAGACAGGAGCCATGTCCTTTGGCTCGATCAGTCAGGAAGCGCATGAAGATATGGCGATTGCGATGAATCGGATCGGTGGCAAGAGCAATACGGGTGAAGGTGGGGAGAATCCTGCACGTTTCATACCGGATGCCAATGGCGATTCTCGTCGCAGTTCGATTAAGCAGGTAGCGTCGGGCCGATTCGGTGTAACATCGAATTACTTGGTGAATGCCGACGAAATTCAGATCAAAATGGCGCAAGGCGCGAAGCCGGGCGAAGGTGGACAACTGCCAGGACGTAAGGTATACCCTTGGGTCGCTGAGGTACGTGGTTCTACGCCAGGAGTAGGTTTGATTTCACCACCGCCGCATCACGATATTTATTCTATCGAGGATTTGGCAGAGCTCATCTATGATCTCAAAAACGCCAATCCGCGTGCTGATATTAACGTGAAACTGGTGTCAGAAGTAGGCGTAGGCACGATTGCTACAGGGGTCGCAAAAGGCCGTGCTGACATTATTCTGGTCAGCGGTTACGACGGTGGTACAGGCGCTTCCCCGCAAGGCTCCATCCGCCATGCGGGTATGCCTTGGGAGCTGGGTCTGGCGGAGACGCATCAGACGCTGATGCTAAACAACCTGCGCGACCGCGTGGTATTGGAGACAGACGGCAAGATGCTGTCTGGCCGCGATTTGGTAGTAGCTGCCCTGTTGGGCGCGGAAGAATACGGCTTCTCTACAGCGCCGCTCGTAGCGTTGGGCTGTATTATGATGCGGGTATGCCAAATGGATACATGTCCGGTTGGTGTGGCTACGCAGAATCCGGAGCTGCGTAAAAATTATATGGGCGATCCTGCCCATGTGGTGAATTTTATGCGTTTCATCGCAGAAGATGTCCGTGAAATTATGGCGGAATTGGGCTTCCGTACGATTCAGGAAATGATTGGACGTACGGATTGTCTGGATACCGTGAACGCCGATTCGCACTGGAAGAAGAAGGGCGTAGACCTGAGCTTGCTGTTGCATGTTCCTGAGTTGGAAGAAGGTAGTGTACGTTACCGCGTCCAACGCCAAAATCACGGTCTGGAAGAAACACTCGACATGCAGCAGCTCGTACCGATGGCTGCGGAAGCGCTGGAGAACGGAACGCCTGTTGAGGGTACCTTACCTATTACAAACGTGAATCGGGCGGTAGGAACGATTCTGGGCAGCGAGGTCACCCGTAAGTATGGAGCGGCGGGTCTGCCTGAGGATACGATTCGCTTTAACTTTATTGGATCGGCAGGTCAGAGCTTCGGGGCATTTATTCCGAAAGGCATTACGCTGAGCGTGGAAGGCGATAGCAATGACTATGTCGGTAAAGGGCTATCTGGCGGTAAGGTTATTGTGAAAAAGTCTCACAAAGCGACCTTTAAGGCAGAAGAGAACATTATTATCGGAAATACAGCCTTGTATGGAGCCACCAGCGGTGAAGCTTACATTAGCGGAATCGCAGGCGAGCGCTTTGCCGTTCGGAACTCCGGCGCACGTATTGTAGTTGAGGGCGTTGGGGATCATGGTTGCGAATATATGACGGGCGGACGTGTAGCTGTATTGGGTGGAACCGGACGGAATTTTGGAGCCGGAATGTCCGGAGGTATTGCATATGTCTATGACCCTGAGGGGACGTTCCTGAGCCGTTGTAATCTGGAAATGGTGTTGCTGGAAGGTGTGGAAGAACCTGCAGAAGCAGCGGATTTGCGCGGCTTGATTCAACGCCATGTCACTTACACGGGCAGTGAAGCGGGACAACGTATTTTGGATGATTGGCAGACTGCGATTCAGCAGTTTGTACGAGTGATTCCAAAGGATTACAAGCGTATGGTTGAACAGATCCAAAAAGAAGAGGCAACTGGTTTGAGCGGAGATGAAGCTCTGTTGGCAGCATTTGAAGCCAATATGCGTGAATTGGCGCGTGCCGGGGGATAAAATGTAGACTACCAAATTTACTAAAAAAAGACTCGCTGAATACCGCTGTTATAATCACGGTGGTACCAGCAAGTCTTTTTTAGGTTGCTAAAAGTGTGCTTTATTTCCTTGACAAACGTCATAAATTCTGACATTACCCCCAAAATGTTTTCCTGAAACGGTAAATATGTTATAAAAAGTACCAAATTTTTTGGAATGTAACCGTTTACGTAAGAGTTTATGTCTTGTTATTTATTTTTGGATTGGTTATGATTTTTTTAGAGTACACAAACAAACCTAATATGCCCATCGTCCCTTCAAAACACAGAATAGGGTGACAGGATGAAGTTGAGGAAGTCAGCAGAAGACAAAATGATTTTTTTATACCGTTATGTATCACTATCTTTAACGTCACTTGTTTTTCTGTTCGAATCATCGAGATTAATCGTGTGGCAGAAGCTATTACTGATTGGTTTTCTATTTTTATCCGTTACAGCATTTACTTGGATTTACCGCAAGTACAGACTTCATGATATGGTATTGAAATGCAGCATTGCGCTTGAAACAGCAGGGATCATTTTGTTGTTATTCCCAACCGGAGGGATGGATAGCCCGTTCAAATGGTATGTGATTACCCCCATGCTGGTGGCTTGTGCTCATCTGTCTATGAGATACAGTTGGACACTCCTCCTTTCTTATATCGGCTTGGTGCTTACATTTTGTTATATCTTTTTTACACCAGGTCAATATTTTTTGTGGGATCTTATATTGCAGAACATCAATTTGTTTCTGGTACTGATCGTAACTACGATGGCAATGCAGGTTATCGGCGTCATGAAGGACGAACTGAAGGTGGCTAAAGAACAAGCCAATGAGACGATGGATCATATCAAGTCGATTTACCACATCATGGAGACGACCAGCCACAATGAGGCTTTAAATCTCGGTCAGGTCATCTCAGACTATACTGTCAAGCTAACAAAGCAGAGCCGTGCATTTTTCTGGCTGGATAGTCAGGAGGAGGATGCACCGGAAAGCAGCCAGACAGGCTGGACGGTAGAGGAGGAGGAACAGCTATTCGAGGAGCTGGGGAATTATCGGGAGGAATTCAGGGAAGAGCGTGAACCATTTTTCAGACATCTGCCAGAATGGGGCGATTTCCTCATGATCACCGTACCGATGACGACCCGTTTTGTAGCGACGATTGGCCTCAAGCTGGGCCCGGATCAAAGTCTGACAGGAAGACGCTGGCTCGTGCAACAACTGATATTCTTGGCTGAGCTGAGCGCTGTGTTCTTGGAGCGCTATGAGCTGGAGCGTATTGAGAATCAGCTGATTGTGACGAATGAGCAGAACCGGATTGCAAATGAAATGCATGACAATGTTTCTCAAAGTCTTTTTGGTATTGTGTACGCAACGCATTCTCTCCGGCAAACCTGGTGTCATCAGCCAAAGGAGCAGGTGGAGGAGCAAATTGATCTAATTCAGCAATCTGCCAACCAAGCGGTTAGAGAGCTGAAAGGGGCGATTCATAGTTTAAGTTCGAAAAAAAGCGGAGGCTCAACTTGGTTAGGGACGGTAAAAAGTCATCTGCATACACTCTCCAAGCTGAACCATGTACAAATTGATTTTGACATTCATGGTGATCATTATTCACTTCCGTATTTGTACCAAAAGGCTTTGTTCCGCATCATTTCCGAAGCGGCGGGGAACGCAATCCGTCATGGATTGGCCAAGCGAATTGATGTGAAGTTAAAATTGACGCCCCAAGTGATTAGACTGTCTATTCATGACGACGGAGTAGGGTTTGAGACGGCGAGAATGGTAGCAGGAGGTGAGGCGGTCAGTGCAGGCGGGGGCCTGGGCATGATGAATATGGAATATTTAGCTCAATCGATGGGAGGCGAATTTGATATTTCAAGTCGAATCGGAGAGGGAACACAGATCCGATTGTCCATTCCGGTAAATGCTTATGAATGAGGATTTTGCAAAATCCTCGAATAAAATGTGTGAACATTCTGCAATACAAAATCTGCGGTAACAATCGGATACATAGGGATTATGCAAATCCTGAACTGTAGACAGGAGGCCGAATCATGAAAATTGTCATTGTCGATGATCATCCTTTAGTACGGAAAGGACTCGCTGCGGTTATATCCATGCAGCCCAATGTTCAGTTTGCGGGAGAGGCCCAGAATCAACAGGAAGCACTTGTGGTGATTGAGGAAACGAATCCGGATCTGGTGCTGCTGGATTTGAAACTAGCTGATGAATCGGGGCTGGATATTATCAAGATAGCACGCGGACGTGGTTTCAGAAGTAAATTTATTTTGCTGACCTCTTCCGCAACACGTGAAGATTTTCTGAAAGCAGAGGAAGCTTCCGTGGACGGTTATGTGCTTAAGGAAGCATTGCCTGAGGAACTAATTTACGCGATTCATCTTGTCAACAAAGGACGCAAATATTATGATCCGGCTATTCTCGAAAACAAGCTGCGTGAAGATGCGGGCAATCTGACCGACGACCTGACGCCAAAGGAAAAGGAAGTGCTGGTCGAGCTGGGACAAGGAGCTTGCAATCGTGAAATTGCATCCCGGTTATTTATCAGTGAGTTCACAGTCAAAAAGCATGTCAGTCAGATCTTGGCCAAGCTGCGGCTGGCGGATCGTACGCAGGCAGCATTGTATGCCAATGCCATTGGTCTGGCGAAGTACCAGCCAACAAACATGGTATGATGCGCTGACTCTATAAGCTACGCTGCACTTTCATGTGCGAGTGGTAGGAAAAGCCTCAAAATCACCAACCTTGGTGGTTTTGAGGCTTTTTTCGATTTCTTTTTCCATAATCGACAATGTATGGTACAAAAGTATACCATGCCGTATCCGAAAGTATACATTCCCCTCCCCCTGTAGTGAGGGAGAAAGTGCCATTCGGTTCCATGTCGTTCACAGAGCCAATTGTTACAATAAAGTCATACTTAAATATGAAGAGAAATTGTATAGGAGGGAGGATTTTTGTGGAGAAAACCATTTTGGATTATCTAGTCCTGATTAAAAGAAGATTGTGGCTGATTGCGATTTTTGTCATTCTCTCATGTGTAACAACATACATTGTGAGCGACAATGTCGTGAAGCCAGTCTATTCCGCTTCAAGCCAACTGCTGGTTAATCATATTTCCGCCAAGCAGGGGAGCAACAATCTGAACGACGTCAACACAAGTCTTAATTTGGTGGAAAGCTACAAGCAAATTCTCACTTCGCCTAAAATTATGGACGCTGTTGTAGCGACTCATCCCGAGTTCGGTTTGACGCAGCAGAAGTTGGCAGAGAAGCTGCAGATTAAATCCTCGGATAAAAGTCAGGTTATCGGCTTGACGTTTGAGGCAGGGAGCTATCCACAGGCCGCAGCGGTTGTTAACGCGGTAACCCAGAAATTCGTACAAACAGTTCCGGGATTGATGGAATTGAATAATGTGAAAATTTTAAATGAAGCGGACCCGCAGGCCAATCCTGACCCGATTAATGGGAACCCGCTCATGAATATTGCGATTAGTTTTCTCGTATCGCTGATGATTGCGCTGGGTACGATTGTGTTCCTGGAAAGCATTAACGGTACGCTGCGCTCGGAGAAAGAAGCGGACGCGGACATCGGTATTCCGGTAATTGCATCGATTCCAGTCATTCGCAAGAAGGATGTCGATGGAGCAGCCGGAAATTCCAAAGAACGGGTAGGGGAGCGTAAATATGCTGCGATTGAATGACATGTTGATTACAGAAAGTAATCCATCATCGTATATCTCGGAATCATTTCGATCCCTCCGTACATACATCCGGCAGCAGGTGATTGGGCAAAAGGACCGTGGCACGGTTCTATTGTTGACCTCGCCGGAAAGCGGAGCGGGTAAAACAACACTGCTCGCCAACATCGGAGTTTCCTTTGCACAAGAAGGCAAGAAGGTGGCTCTGGTGGATTGCAATCTGCATAAACCAGCGCTGCACGAGATATTCGGAATGGAGAATACCGGAGGTCTATCGGCTTATTTGCGCGGTGGGGCTTCTTCCAAGTCTATCGTTAGACATGGTGGCCTGGAGCTATCGATTGTTCCCGGTGGAGACACCCTGTACAACGCAGCAGATCTGCTCGGTAGCGAACGTATGGCTGAGCTGCTGGAAGAACTCAAACGTGAATATGACATCATTTTACTCGATTCGGCTCCGGCGCTGAATTATACGGATGCTCGCCTGATTGCAGGCTTAACGGATGGTGTGATTCTCGTTGCTAGACATGGTCGTACAAAACGGGAAGATCTACGCAAAACAAAGCAACTCATGGAGCAGGCCAGTGCGACGCTGGTTGGAATTGTGATGAATCAGGTGAAGTAAGCAACACCAAAATTCGATGAAGCAAGGAGAATGAGTGCGATGACGAAAAGAGTGAAAAAGGCCATTATTCCAGCAGCAGGGTTAGGTACGCGCTTCCTCCCTGCCACAAAAGCGATGCCTAAGGAAATGCTTCCGATTATCAATAAGCCTACGATTCAATATATCGTGGAAGAAGCGATTGCTTCTGGTATTGAGGACATTATTATCGTTACGGGTAAAGGCAAACGTGCCATTGAGGACCACTTTGACAACGCATTTGAGCTGGAATCCAAACTGCTCGAGGACGGTAAGCTGAAGCTTCTGGAGGAAGTACAGCGTTCTTCGGGAGTGGAAATTCACTACATTCGCCAAAAAGAACCCAAAGGTCTTGGACATGCGGTATGGTGCGCAAGACGCTTTATCGGGGACGAGCCGTTTGGTGTGCTGCTGGGCGATGATATCGTAACAGGTCAAAAGCCTTGCCTGCGCCAGCTGATGGATCAGTATGAGGAAACTCAAAATTCGGTTATCGGTGTGCAGCGGGTACCGCAGGAGTTTACGAACCGGTACGGCATCATTGAACCGGATCAGCAGGACGGACGCTTGTACCGAGTGAATAATTTTATAGAAAAACCGGCTCCAGGCACAGCACCATCCGATTTGGCTATTATGGGTCGCTACGTGTTCTCGCCGAAAATTTTCAAATATCTTGATCTTCAGGAAAAAGGAGCTGGCGGCGAAATTCAGTTGACGGATGCGATCCAAAAGCTGAATCAGAGTGAGCGTGTGTACGCCTATGATTTTGAAGGCACACGTTATGACGTAGGTGAACGTCTTGGATATATTTTAACCACACTTGAATTTGCGCTTGCCAGCGATGATTTGAAGTATCCGGTTATGGAGGCCATGAATGAATGGTTGAAAAAGACCGAGAAAGCAACCACGGCAGGTTGAGAGGGGGTACGTCAGCATGAGCATGGAAAATTTACCGGAGGACGGCGAGGCTGTCATGTCAGGTAAAGCGTTTTACATGCCATACGGAAATACACAAATTCAGGATAAAACGTCCTACCTGGTCACAAAACGCCTCCTTGATATGCTGCTGTCGTTCGTGGGCTTGATCGTCTTGCTTCCGCTGTTTGTAGTGGTAGGCGTTTTGATTAAGCTCGAAGACCCAAAGGGAAGCGTGTTTTTCAAGCAAACTCGGGTGGGCAAGAATGAGAAGTTATTCGATATGTATAAATTCCGTTCAATGGTGTCCAATGCTGAGGAACTGAAAAAGGACTTGATGGAGCTGAATGAAGTGAGCGGCGCCATGTTCAAAATTAAAAACGATCCTCGGATCACGAAAATTGGCAGTTTTCTGCGCAAGACGAGTATTGATGAGATTCCGCAGCTGTGGAACGTGTTGGTCGGCGACATGACCTTAGTCGGTCCGCGTCCGCCGTTGCCCAGCGAGGTCGAGCAATATTCCGATTATGATAAGCAACGCCTGATTGTAACACCGGGATGTACGGGTTACTGGCAGGTGAGCGCACGTAACAGTGTAGGCTTCGAAGAAATGGTGCAAATGGATTTGAAGTATATTCATGTTCGCAATACGTGGCTCGATTTGAAAATCATCATGAAAACAGGCGTTAAAATGCTGTTCTCCAAGGATGCTTACTGATGGATGCATTCAAGCGATGTCCCGCAGTGTCCGTCGTTATTTGCACCTATAACCGGGCGGACCTGCTGGAGAAAACGTTAATGTCCCTGCTGGAGCTGGAAGACCTTGCACTGGCTGAGATCATTGTGGTCGATAACCGATCCACCGATCATACAGCAGCGACGATCAAAAGGTTCACCGTCGCCCATGGTCAGAATATCCATCTCCGATATCATTATGAGCGCGAACAAGGACTGTCTGCTGCTCGTAATGCAGGCATTACGTTATCAAGAGCGGAAGTCATTGCTTTTCTCGATGATGATGCAATTCCGTGTGTTACATGGTTGCAAACGATTATGTCAGCATTCGGGAACAATCCTGAGCTGACGGCTATGGGTGGGAAAATCGACCCTATGTTTGAGACGGAACGACCGGGTTGGCTGACAGGCCCGCTTGAACTGCCTTACACGATTATTGATCTGGGCAAAGCCGTTCGTGAATATCCGTCGGGACTGAATCCATTTGGAGCGAATATGGCGATGCGCAAAACGGCTTTTGCCGCCGTTATGTTCCCGCTTCATCTAGGCAGAAAGGGAGATATCCTTCTATCTGGTGAAGAATCGTGGGTATTCGAGCAAATCCGTAAAAATGGTGGAACGATTATGTATCATCCACACATGTCTGTGGAACATTTTGTGCCGGCTTCACGGTTAACGAAAGAATGGATCATGAACCGCTACTATTGTCAGGGCATGTCTAACGCTGCTCAGGCCGTAGGTCTGCGCGGCAACGCGATGCTGATGGCGAAGACGGCAGCCAAAGTGTTATACATCACTGTGGATTCCCTGCTGGCGCGTAGTGAGGGCAGGAAGCTGTTGAACCGGTGCAGGCTTGAAAGTATCCGTGGGACGCTGGATACACTGCGCAACCGGAAAAGCGAGTCAGCTGCGGGGTGAAAGATGGAACATGAGTAACTATCCTTGGACTACTAGAATAAACACCATACAGCATGTTTTTATTTTTCTACTGGGCGCTCTTGCTGTAGGAATTGCGGCTACCTATCAGCCGGTGGTCAGTATTGCGGCGGTATGTTTACTGCTCTTGCTGGCTGTTTCTATCCATCATCCAGAGCGCATCAGCTACGCTGTTTTGCTAAGTATAGCAGTCTCAGTCGATTCTCTGTATCAGGGTGGCGTGTTCGGTATTGAGATTTTGTCATTGTACAAATTGGGCATTTTGGCTCTGCTGGTGCCGTGCATGCTCGTGTATGGCATACGTCTCAAGTTCAGCTATCCGGTCTGGGCATTGGTGATCATGCTGGGGATCACATTTGGATTTTCAGCATGGCTGCCTTTGTTAACGACCTCGATTGCCGTCAAGGCGTTCGTCGGTTTATCACTCCCTTTCTTTTTTTTACTGATCCAGTGGAAAAAGGATGTAGCAGAAAAGCATATCCGACTGATCAGTCTGTTGCCCATTATTAGTGTGGTCATTGGACTGGGTTTGCAGGTTCTAGGGCTGCATTCGTTTACGGATGTAGAATTTACGGGCGCAGTCAGAGTACAAGGAGCGAATATACCGCCGCATCTGGCAATGCTCTCCTTTCTCGGAATTGCCGTCTCTCTAATTGAGGTCAAGCGTAAACCCAAGCAAGCCGCTTTTTATTACACTGTGTTGGCACTGAACTTTCTGATTCTGATCGCCACCGGTACACGTGGACCGATTCTGGCATTGTTATTAATGTTTGCTGTGTATCTGTTTGATATTGCCCGTCAGTACCTCAAGGGGAAAGTCAATTATTTGCTACCGCTGGCCGGATCGTTTTTGGTTGCTCTGGGGGCGGTGGCCCTGCAATGGAACAATTTAAAAAAACGCTCCTTCGAACGGGAGACCGATACAGGCATTGACCTGTCGGGACGCTCGGAGGCATGGGAATATTTTTTGAACAGAGTACATGATTACCCTTGGTCAGGGAGAGGTCTTGGCGCGGTAACGGTCGCGAACGACGGGACATTATTCAATGGCTTTGTTGTACCGCATAACGAGTATATACGCTTTTATTTTGACACGGGATATATCGGTTGCGGGCTATTAATGCTTTCATTGCTGATCGTGTTCGCTCTCATTTACCGGTCGCTTGCCAAGTCTATCAAACCTTATTTTGCAAGCTTAATTGCAGGCTTTCTGATCTACTCGTTTTCAGATAATACGTTGTCGACGGTTCAGATGATTATTCCATTTTGCTGGTATTTGAACGCGTTATACCAGACATCTACTCAAACCGATTTTCGCAAAGAGAAGTGATACGATGAGCAGAGTGAACATGTTCGATGTCAACTTTGATAATTACGATTTTAATGATCTACTCGAATTTATAGATACTTCTATTGAACATCAGCGTCATTCCTACATTTTGACCTGTAATGTCGATCATGTGATCAAGCTTCGCAAGGATGATGAATTCCGCAAGGTGTATTCGGATGCCGGAGCTGTAGTGGCCGATGGGATGCCTATCATATGGGCGTCTAAGTTACTGAAAAAACCCCTCAAACAAAAGGTGTCCGGGTCAGATTTGTTCACTCGGCTGGGAGAGGCTTTTGAAGATCGAGGCTATCGTTTATTTTTTCTGGGTGCAGCTGACGGTATTCCTGAGAAGGCTATGCTCAATCTCCAGGAATCTTATCCGAACATGAATGTGGTGGGCTGTTACTCTCCTTCTTATGGCTTTGAGAAAAACGAGGAGGAGAATAGGCACATTATCCAACTGCTTCAAGAGGCTCGCCCGGACATCGTTTTTGTAGGTGTAGGCGCACCTAAACAGGAAAAATGGATCTACAGATATTATGAGACTTACCGCGCTCCGATTTCGATTGGGGTGGGAGCGACCTTTGATTTCCTGTCGGGAAATGTGAAAAGAGCACCGGAGCTGATGCAGAAGACGGGATTTGAATGGTTCTGGAGGTTGTCTCAGGAGCCTAAACGATTGTGGAAAAGATATTTGATTGAGGATTCCCAATTTCTCGTTCTGCTGTTTAAGGAGATGTTCAAGCGGAAGCGGATGAAGGGAGGTCAGGGGTGAGAAACATGAGTCGGTTGGCAGATCAGCAGATTTCCGTTTGGCTAGGAAATCGGCGTGGAATCAGCATGATCGGCATGGGATTGCTGGCTTGTATGCTGCCACTCGCCATCGGATTTGTCAGCGCCAAGATGAATCCCACCATGAGCCAGCAGGGAGCCATATTGCTGGCGCTCGTTTTTCCGGCCTTCCTGCTGGCGATCCTGCAATCGCGGCTACTGATTCCTTACACACTGGCAGTGTGGGCAGTAGGCCCGGAAATCCGCCGCATTGCGGATTGGATGGAGGGAACATATCACTCGGTTTCCTTGTTGAGCGTGGCACCGCTGCTGGTAAGCAGTATGTTGATTATTCCTGTGTTGCGAGGCATTCATCAGGCGGAAAAACCCTTGACCCGAATTGCTGTATTTTTCGGCATAGAATTGGCCTACGGAAGTGTGGTCGGGTTATTCAAAAATGGTATTGTTTTTGCTTATGATTTAGCCAATTATGTGGTTCCTTTGATCCTGTTGCCTTATCTTGCGATTAAGCCCATGAAGGCGAAGGAGCTGGACCGACTGTTGTATTCATATGCCAACATTGCTGTTCTTGTGGCAATTTACGGCATTATCCAGTACTTGACGGTGCCTCCGTGGGATGCATTTTGGATGAATCATGTAGAAATGAATTCCATTGGTGTTCCAGAACCACTTCAAATCAGAGTATTTTCTTCCATGAACTCGCCCGGTCCCTGCGCTATTTTCTTGGCGATGGCACTGGTACCCATGCTAATGGAAAAACGTTGGCGTGGCACTTTGGGATGGATCGGAATCCTGCTGACGGTCGTTTGTCTCTTAATCACGCTGGTACGTTCAGCCTGGCTAATTGCATTCGTCATGTTGCTGGCTTACATTCTCAGTTCATCTTCCAAGGGAAAGTGGAAAACCTTGTTTCAACTAGCTATAGTTGGCCTTCTTCTCTACATCATTGTTCCAAAACTTCCAGGGGCAGAAGGTTTGGTGGCTCGCATGCAGACGCTGACGGATATTCAGCAGGATCATTCGTACAATGAACGTTTGGATTTACTGCATACGATGCTTCCGGCGATTGCTGGCAATCCGGTCGGGCAGGGGATCGGGAGTGTAGGAATCGGAACCAAGCTTGATAACGGCGGCGATCTCGGCGAACTTGGGATTATGGATAATGGATATATCGCCATTTTCCTCACCTTCGGTATTTTCGGGGCATTCTTTTTCTTCGGTGGTCTGTTCGTTATCATCAAGCGCCTTCTCGCCCGTATTGCCGCACGAGATGCCAGTCAGCCTTATATCAGACTGGCGTTGGCTACGTGGGCCGGAGCTGTAGCCAGTCTCATATCAGATAATGGTTTCCCCGGTATGCGCGGCTATCTGATCTGGATGATGATCGGAATAGGACTATGGGCAAAAGATGTCATCGCGGAAAGAAGGTAAAGGCTGTGCAAAACTTACAAGCATTATCCGCACCTGTCCGGACACTATGGTCCACAGTGATTCGGTTTGCCAAAAGCAAGGATAACAGCTCCGCAGCAGTAAAAACGATGATATTCAGTATGCTGATTCTCGTCGTGAATATGCTGACTGGTGTGCTAACGGCACGATTCCTGGGTCCTACTGGACGCGGGGAACAGACAGCGATGGTGAACTGGTCTCAATTTCTCGCCTTCTGCATGAGCTTCGGTGTCCCGTCTGCATTGATTTACAATGCGAAAAGGAAACCGGAGGAAACGGGCAAGCTGTATGGTCTGGCCTTGCTGCTGGCTACCATGTTCGGGGGCTTGGCGACACTCGTCGGAGTATTTCTAATTCCTTATTGGCTGCGCTCTTTTTCTTCATCGGTCATACTTTTCGCGCAGTGCTCCATGATGATGTGTCCGCTCATAGCGATTTCACAGATCAATAATGCATTGCTTCAAGTTCGCTCGGAATATAAGCAGTACAATTTATTCCGGTATCTGGTACCGCTAAGTACACTGCTGGGTCTAGCGATTCTGATCCTAACCGGAAATATGAATCCGTACACCTCGGCATTGGCCTATTTACTGCCAGGCTTGCCGATTTATATCGGTGTCACGATACGAATGATTCGGCTGTACAAACCAAAGGTAAAGAACAGCTGGACGCAATTTAAAAATCTCTTTACCTACGGTATGGGTTCATACGGAAATGATCTCATGGGGCAGGTTTCCACTTATATTGATCAGATTTTGATTGCGGGTCTGCTCAGACCCGCTGATCTCGGTTTATATGCAGTAGCGGTCAGCTTGGCCAGGATGGTGAATGTATTTTCTACCTCGATCATTGTCGTGCTGTTTCCCAAAGCCTCTGGTCTGAATAAGGAAGAGGCGGTGGCCATAACATTTCGGGCATTTCGAGTGACATCAACGGCAACCTTTTTGGCTGCGGTGATGCTGATGCTGATTGCTCCGTTCGTATTTACATTGTTATATGGTCAAGAGTTTAAACAAGCACTCACGGTATTCCGGTTCTTGGTGCTTGAGGTTGCTATCAGTGGAGGGACCATGGTGCTGGCACAACAATTTATGGCGTTGGGTAAGCCCAAGCTGGTTACCATTCTACAGGGTGTCGGATTGGCGCTCGTCATTCCATTGCTGTCCATACTCGTGCCGAGATATGGATTGACGGGTGCAGGGATAGCAATGCTGTCTTCGGGGATTCTACGGTTCATTTTCATTTTATGTAATGTTAAATTCGTTCTGAAAATGAAGATTCCAAGACTGATTATTTCCAAACAAGATTTTCAATGGCTCCGATCAACGATGTCACACTACATCCGGAAAAAGCCAGTTAACGGTTAGATAAAGAAGGAGGCACCCGCTAATGAACCACATGTCTAGCGTTCCCGCGGACAACCGGATATCCGTAGTTATTATCGCTCAGGATGATGGCACTCGAATCACAGCCGCCATTAAATCCTGCAAGCCCTTTGCGGACGATATCGTCGTCATTGACGGAGGGAGCAAGGACAATACGATTCAGGTAGCTGAATCCTTGGGCTGTCGGGTGTTTTCTAACCCGTGGCCCGGTTATGCCAAGCAGCGCATGTTTGGTGTTGAAAAAGCGGAATTTGATTGGATATTCCTGATTGATACGGACGAAGTAGTGGATGCAGAGTTGCTTGGAGACTTGTTGAAAGTTAAGGAAACACTCCACGATCCGGCCAAAGCATATTCCGTATTTCGGATTGGAGATTTTCTCGGTAAATGGATGAACAAAGGCGAGTACCTGGTTCGTTTGTACAATCGGCGTATTTATGGCATTACGAATAGTCTTGTTCATGAAATGCCGGATGTAGCCTCTTCCCAGATTGTCAATCTGGAGGGCGTGTTATGGCACTACGGCTTCCGCAGCATCAGTGATCATATGACCCGTTTTAACAAATATACAGATCTGGAAGCAGAGACGGCATTTAACAAAGGAAGATCCTTTCGGATTACCAGACTGTTGTGGCGGCCTCCTGCCCGCTTTGTACAGAAGTATTTTGTCCAAGGCTTATACCGCAAGGGATTGGCGGGTTTTGCCGTAGCAGTATTCTGGGTGATGTATGAGTTTCTCGTCTGCTTCAAGCATTATGAGCTAACCAAGCGGCGAAAAAAGATAGAAATCGTGGATGACGGACATACCGAGCAGAAAGGAGAAACCAGCTATGTCGTACAATAACGGATTTCGTATTGCGGCAACGGGGCTTAGCTGGCCGTCCTTGCAGCCAGGAGGCCTCAACACATATTTCAAATCCATCTGTGAGCAGCTTACGTTAGAGCGCAATACGCTGGATGCTCTAATCTGTAGTGACGAGCAGCCGCAGGCGCCCGACCGTATTCGGATTCATTCGATAGGCAGCAAGCAGCAATCCATGTGGAAGCGTCGAGAGCTAATGCAAAAATATGCAGCAGAGCTGTTCGACAAGCAACCGGTGGATGTACTGTATTCACATTTTGCCCCCTATGGTGTCGGACCGGCGCTGGAGGCGAAAAAAAGAGGAATCCCGGTAGTTACCACCTTTCACGGACCGTGGACGGAGGAAATGAAGATTGAAGGACAGGGCATCAAGCATTTGCTAAAAACGACGTTGGCCAAATCCATTGAGATGAAGGCATACGGACTGGCGGATAAATTTATAGTGCTAAGCGAAACTTTTCGGGATATTTTGCATGAGCACTATAAGGTTCCACTCAGCAAAATTCATATTATTCCAGGTGCTGCGAATGTAGAAAGGTTCCACCCGGCAGAGGATCAAGAAGCGGTGCGGAAGCGCCTGAATTTGCCGCAAAATGCGACGATTGTGCTAACCGTTCGTCGTCTTGTTAATCGAATGGGACTACTACAGCTACTGGAAGCATGGCGAAGAGTAACCGAGCGTCATCCTGATCATGTGTTGCTGATTGGAGGGAAGGGCCCCTTGATGGAAGAATTGGCTTCCAAGGTGGCGGAATACAATCTTCATAACCATGTAAGGCTGCTCGGTTATGTGTCGGATGAGGAGCTTCCACTGTACCACCAAGCATCGAATTTGTTCGTTGTACCCACACAGGCACTGGAAGGTTTCGGTCTGATCACAGTGGAGGCGATGGCCTCGGGACTGCCGGTGCTGGCGACTCCTGTGGGTGGCAACAAGGAGATTTTAAGAGGATTCCGTCCCGAGCTTTTGTTCAAGGGAACGGATAGTGAAGCCATTGCTGAAGGGTTGCTGCGTGTGCTGGATCATCGTGAACTTCTACCGAATGCAAGGGAATGCCGGGACCATGTCCTGAGCAGATATACATGGGGACATGTAGCGGAGCAGGTGGAAGAGGTGTTCCGACAGGTCCTTGATAGAAAGGCGGCGGCGAAATGATGAGAGTAGCTTATATTGACCATACGGCAAGATGGAGCGGCGGCGAAGTCGCTTTGTATAACATACTGACGAATATCGGGGAACATATCGACCCACTCGTTATTTTGGCAGAGGAGGGCGATCTGGCAGATCGGCTTCGGCAGCGTGATATTGATGTGCGCATCGTTCCATTGGACGATTCGATTCGCAATCGGGGACGGAATGCCGTGAATCTAGGTGCGCCTGCAGCAGCTTTTCGTTTGCTGGCTTACGGTAGAAAACTTGCGCCCTTGCTGCGTGAGGAAAAGGTCGTGTGCGTTCACACGAACTCGCTCAAGTCTGCACTGTATGGTACAGTAGCCGCCAAATCGGCGAAGTTGCCCTTGATCTGGCATATCCGTGACCACATCGGTCCGCCGTATCTGAAGCCGATTGTGGCCAAAGGGATTCGGCTGATGTCCCGCTTTTTGCCCAATGGAGTGATTGCTAATTCCAAGTCCACGCTGAGTGCGTTGGAGTTACCCCCGGACAAAAAGACGCTTGTCGTTTATTCCGCTTTTGCCAAAGCAATTACAGCACGTGACAAGGCTGCCCATGTACGTGGTGATGACTCGTTTAACGTCGTATTGGTCGGCAGATTGGCGGAATGGAAGGGACAGCATATTTTACTGGAAGCAGCACGCTCCTTTTTACCGGATCAGCGCGTGAAATTCTGGCTGGCTGGAGATGCGTTGTTCGGAGAAGAGGAATACAAGCAACGATTAGAGTCCACGATGCGCGAATACGGGTTGGCTAACGTCAATCTGCTGGGACACGTCGATGACATTCAAGGCCTGATGCAGCGTTGTGATTTGCTGATTCATACCTCTATTACACCAGAACCATTCGGTCAGGTCATTATTGAAGGCATGGCTGCGGGTCTCCCCGTGATTGCTTCCAATGAGGGTGGACCCAAGGAAACGGTGGTACCCCATGAAACCGGGCTGCTTATTGAACCGGGTGATCCGGCTAAGCTGGAAGAAGCCATCCGCTGGATGTTGGAGCATCCACAAGAACGTCAGCAGATGGGTGAGAGAGGGATGGAACGGGTCAAGAAGCATTTTGTCATCGAGAACACAGTTAAGGATATAGTTCATTACTATAAGGGTTTGTTGGCAGGAGTCTGACCGACATTCGCGTTAAAGGATGATTCAGATGAAAATAGCGATAGCACACGATTACTTAATCCAAATGGGCGGAGCGGAAAGGGTAGTAGAGGTATTCCACGATATGTATCCGGATGCTCCTATCTTCACAACGGTGTTCAGCGACGACCGCCTGTCGCGTAACTTGAAGGATGCGGATATTAGAGCCACTTGGCTACAAAAAGTCCCAGGAGTGAAGGACAACTTCAAAGGAGTGCTGCCGCTGTATCCCATTGCTATCCGTGATTTTGATTTTAGGGATTTCGACATTGTTTTAAGCTCCAGCAGTGCATTTATGAAAAGCATCCAGGTACCCAAACATACGTTTCACATTTGTTATTGTCACACACCGATGCGGTTTGCCTGGGATTACGATACATATATGGCCCGGCAGTCCAAATCCAACCTGCTCAAAAACATGCTCAAGCTGTACATGAACCGGTTGAAAACATGGGATGCCAAAACTTCTCGCAACGTAGACCAGTTTGTCGCCAACTCTTCGGTTGTTAAACGAAGAATTTTGCACTATTACCAAAGGGATTCGGATGTGATTTTCCCACCTATTAATACATCCCGTTTTAAACGCGCTACAAACATCGGTGACTATTACCTGATCGTATCCCGATTGGTGTCCTACAAGCGCATCGATCTTGCGATCGAAGCATTCAAACGTAACGGTCTCAAGCTGCGCATTGTGGGTGAAGGACCGGATCGTAAACGACTCGAAGGTATGGCTGCCCCGAACATTGAGTTCCTCGGCAGGCTTGAGGACGAAGAGGTTAACAAGCTGATGGCAGAATGCCGAGCGCTCGTTTTTCCGGGTGAAGAGGACTTCGGTATTACGCCTTTGGAGGCGAATGCGGCCGGACGGCCTGTCATCGCTTTTCAGGGCGGGGGAGCGCTGGATACGATTGTTCCTCATGTGAACGGCGTATTTTTCCGCAAGCATCAAGTAGAGGATGTGCTGGAGGCCGTCGAAAAGGTTGAGCAACATGCATGGAATGTGGACGATATCATTACCCATGCGCGCAAATTTGATGAAGAAAACTTCAAGGATCAATTAAAAAAGTATGTAGAACAAGCCTATGTGAACTTTCTAAAAGGAGGATGAACGGAATGAAGCTGGCTGTAATCGGTACTGGATACGTTGGGCTCGTCTCGGGTGTATGTTTTGCGCAAAAAGGTAATGAGGTGATTTGTGTCGATCTGGAGCAGTACAAAATCGACATGTTGAACCGGGCAGAATCTCCGATTTATGAACCGGGTATTGAGGAATTGATCGCGTTGAATCTGGAAGCGGGCCGGTTGGAGTTCACCTCGGATTTGGCCGATGCTGTACGCCGCTCGGATATCGTAATTTTGGCGGTAGGTACGCCTTCTCTGGCTAACGGCGAGGCGAATTTGTCGTACATTGAACAGGCGGCCGCTGATGTTGGGAAAGCCATGAACGGGTATAAGATTATTATGACCAAGAGTACTGTACCTGTCGGAACGAACGAAAAGATTAAGGACGTGTTGGCTCGTCACACGAGTTTGTCTTTCGATATCGTCTCCGCGCCGGAGTTCCTGAGAGAAGGCTCAGCCATCAATGATACGCTTCATCCGGATCGCATCATTATTGGTTTGGACAATACAGGATTGCGTGAAACCATGGTCACTCTGCATCAGGTCTTCACGGATAAAATCTATGTGACGGATATCCGTAGTGCTGAAATGATCAAATACGCGTCCAATGCGTTTCTGGCAACTAAAATTTCGTTCATTAACGAAATCGCTAATATTTGCGAAAAGGTTGGCGCCGATGTAACCTGTGTGGCTGACGGTATGGGTATGGACAAACGGATTGGCTCCTCTTTCCTACAAGCAGGGATCGGGTATGGTGGCTCTTGCTTTCCAAAAGACACAAATGCGCTTATCCAAATTGCAGGTAATGTAGACTATGAATTTAAGTTGTTGAAATCGGTGGTCGAGGTGAATACCGACCAGCGTTTTATGATTGTATCCAAGCTGCGCGAATCGCTGGGTCAACTGAACGGTGTGTCCATTGGCATTTGGGGCCTCGCCTTCAAGCCAAATACAGATGACATCCGCGAAGCTCCAGCACTGGAAATCGTAGAAACGCTCATTCAGGCAGGCGCTATTGTCAAACTGTATGATCCCATTGCGATGGATAAATTCAAGGAGCGCGTGGATCACCCGAATATTGTGTGGTGCTCATCTCCACAGCAAGCTGCCGAAGGTAGCGACGCTGTGTGCCTGTTGACCGATTGGGAAGAGTTCAAAAAAGTCGATCTCGTACAATTGGCCTCCATTTTGCGCAAGCCGGTTCTCATTGACGGTCGTAACGTATTCGCTGAGGAACAGATCCAAGGCTCCGGGCTGGAATACTACTCCGTGGGTCGTCCGCGGATGAGTGGGTGGAATCGGGATAAGGTGGAAGTTTAAAAGTGACAGATTAAAAAGTGACTGTGGCGGTGTTGGAGGCGCTGAAGGCGCTGCGCGTGCAGATTGTTCTTCCGATTGCTGTTACCCCCGGATTTTCTGGATTATATAAAACATTCAAAGGTTAAAATCCGGGGATAAAGGCAAACGCTGACGCTTCTTCAGAACAATTCTGCCCGCTCCGCTGGTTTTCGCCGTGGAGTCACAGTTTTTAAACTCCCACCTTATGGGGGGGAGTAGAAGGGCAGATCGGAAGGAGCGGCACGGTTGAAGCCGCTCCTTCCGATCAAAGCGTCAGGCGGATACGCCGCGCACGCGTCTTTACAGGCTGACCGGACTTAATAATGTCCGGTCGCGCCTTTTGCAATAAACGGTATGATCGGCATGATGCATTTTTGAGTAGCGCAGGGATGGATTTGAATCTGGAGAAGCGGAGCGTTCGTCTTTGGATCGGGATTCAAACCTATATACGATTTTATATAATCAAGTGAATCCCGGTCCAACAGCGATCGTAAGATCAAATCCAGCCCGTAGCGGGCTACTCAACTTTGCCCCATCCGATCATCCAACCAATATAGAGAGGAAGTGGAGAGTTATGAAGCTCGTACTTTTGTCTGGTGGTTCCGGTAAAAGATTATGGCCTTTGTCCAACGATTCCCGTTCCAAACAATTTTTGAAGGTACTGGAGAGCCCGGAGGGGATTTCGGAATCCATGGTACAGCGGGTATGGAGACAATTGGGAGACAACGGATTATCAGAATCCTCGTTTATTGCGACAGGGAGAGCACAGGTCGAAATGATCCAGAGTCAGGTCGGGCCGAATACGCGCATCATTGTTGAGCCGGAACGCAGAGACACCTTTCCTGCGATTGCGCTGACAGCGACTTATCTATATTCCATTGCTGGTGTTTCCCCTGATGAAATTATAGCTATATTGCCTGTAGATCCTTATGTTGAGGATGCTTTCTTCGCTTCTGTAGCCCAGCTGGAACATACGCTTCAGGAGAGTGAAGGTAAGCTTGCTTTAATCGGGGTTGTCCCTTCCTATCCTTCAGAGAAATATGGTTACATTATTCCGAAAAACGATGCCACCCAAGGTAGCACAGGCTACCGCGAAGTGAGCCATTTTCAAGAGAAACCCGACCGGGAGCAGGCGGAGCGTCTGATTGAACGCAATGCTCTATGGAACTGCGGGGTTTTTGCATTCAAATTAAGTTATTTGCTGGATATCTTGGCATCCAAGGGTTTGCCGCTGAATTATGAAGAAATGCAAAAGCAATACGCATCTCTGGAAAAAATTAGCTTTGACTATGAAGTAGTCGAGAAGGAGAAGGACATTGTCGTTCTTCCGTACGATGGTTTTTGGAAGGATTTGGGCACCTGGAATACGCTCACAGAAGAAATGTCTAATCAACAAGTGGGCAGAGGTGTAGTAACGGAGGATTGCGTCAATACGAGTCTTATTAACGAGTTAGACATTCCTGTGGCGATCATTGGAACGAATGATCTGATTGTAGCCGCTAGCCCGGATGGTATTCTTGTGACCAATAAGGCTGAAAGTCCTCGCATTAAGGAAGTGCTTAAGGCTCATGATCAGCGTCCAATGTATGAAGAACGTCGTTGGGGGCAGTATCGGGTTGTGGATTATGTCAAGTATGACGAGGGTAACGAGGTATTGACCAAACGAATCCGCGTACGGAAAGGCAAAAATATCAGCTATCAGCTTCATTTCAAACGGAGTGAAATTTGGACCATTATTAGTGGTGAGGCGGAAATTATTTTGAATGAGAAGCTGCACAAAGTAAAAGCTGGTGATGTAGTTCGCATTCCTGAAGGAACGAAGCATAGCATTTTGGCTGTGACCGATGTGGACTTTATTGAGGTGCAGACTGGCTCTGAATTGGTTGAAGAGGATATTGTCCGCTTTTGTATGGATTGGAATGAAATTTCCCGTCACCAATTTATCTCATAATTATTTTCGTAAAAACGAAAAAAAGACGAATTCATGAAAATTCATAGCCTAAACTGTCGAAATTGGACGAAAACCTGTAAATTCATGAACATGACCTATTAAATTTTGGTAAAAAAAAGTCGATACTTAGGGTAAGAAGGAATCCAAACTCCTTCCAACGATAAACGCAGCCCTGTCGAAAGGCAGGTACGCAAAGCTAAAGGGCCTTCCACAAGGATGGCAGCCTGGCTACCGAAAGGAAGAGCGAAAGTGAGATTCAATTTTATTCCTCTGTATCGACTGATACGTCATGTACTCCCCGTTATTATGCTTTTTTCATTGTTGCCCGTCGGTTTTGGTGATTCTCTGTCTGTGGCGAATGCCGCTTCATTACAACCTGTTAATTCGGACGCTTCTACTCAGGCCCGTGAACTATACAGCTATTTACTCAACATCTCAGGGAAAAAAATAGTCACCGGTCAGCATGATTATTTGGAAAGTCCGGATGAATTAAGTAACAAGGTCCAAAAAATCAGTCAGGCATATGTGGGTGTACACGGCTATGAGATGGGAGCTATCTCTGGTCAATCTGACGCTACGGAAGCAGCACAACGTAAAAATGTCGTCGATAGTGCTATCCGTTGGAGCAGATCCGGTGGTATTGTGACGATGACTTTTCATGAAGCGCTACCGGGTAGGCCACTGACTTGGGCCAATGTACAGGCGAAAGTAAGTCAGGCAGAGTTCAACAAATACGTGACCCCAGGTACTACGCAGTATAACCTCCTCATTGCCGATCTGGATAAGGTCGCTGCTTCGTTAAAGCAGCTTCGTGATGCAGGGGTTCCGGTTTTGTGGAGACCTTACCACGAAATGAATGGTGACTGGTTCTGGTGGGGAAACAAAACTAATTTCAATCAGCTATGGAATATCATGTACGACCGTTTTACAAACACACATCAATTGAACAATCTGCTATGGGTATGGAGTCCGAATGCGCCCAATTCGTATACTGTCCCGTATACCCCGAAATACCCCGGGGATGACAAAGTGGACATCTTGGCAGTAGACATTTACAACAATGATTTTAAGCAAAGTCATTACGAAGGTCTGCTTGGGCTGGCACGGAATAAGCCGATTGCCATTGGGGAGCACGGTGAGATGCCGAGTTCTGAGGTGTTGCAGGCTCAACCTAAATGGGTATATTCCATGACTTGGGGCAAAATGCTGACTGAGAATAACACAACAAATCAAATTCAGGATTATATGAATGATTCGAGGAGTTTGACGCGGGATGATGTGAAGAATGGATTGGAAACGATTCAACCACCTGGGACAGATATACCGACCTTACCGGACGAGGGACAAAGTGAGCCTATCCCGGCTCCGCCAGTAGTGATCGTTCCCCCAGCTCCGACTCCTCCTTCTGTTCCTGATGTGGTATATGTGAACGGGTTGCGTGGCGAATATTTTAACAATATGAATTTGAATGGAAGTCCTGTTTTGATCCGTACAGATAGCAAGCTGGACTACAACTGGCGTGCCAATGCAGCTGACCCTAAGGTGAATGCCGATCAGTTCTCGGTTCGCTGGACGGGTAAAATCAAACCGCAATATAGCGAGACCTATACGTTCACCACGATATCCGATGATGGTATCCGTGTATGGGTAGACGGCAAATTGGTGATTGACAGCTGGTTCAAACAAAGCTGGACAGAGCGTAAAGGCAGTATGACTTTGGAAGCAGGCAAAATGGTAGATTTAAAAGTAGAATACTATGATGAAAAAGGCGACGCGATGGCACGTCTAATGTGGGAAAGTCAGCATGAAGCGAAAGCGGTGATTCCCGGAAACGCTTTGTTTCTTCCTTGATTAATACTCTTTCCCGGTCCAAAAATTTGAGGAGAGAGGGTCGATCATATGATAAAAAAATGGTTATCCCATAGGTATACAGTAGTTTTATCTGGACTACTAGCGATCGTAGCTATAGCGATGATCGCTTGGTTTATATACACGCCTTCAAGAAGCGCAGAATTGCAGACGGATAAAGTAGCAGCTGCCAGTCCAGTATGGAAGCTGGGTCAGAGGGATGACTCTTCAGCGGAATTCAAAGGTGTGGTCGGTAGGGATAATATCGACATTTCTACAGCAGCTGCCTCTACCGAATCATCTGCTAAAGGAGCAATGTCAGCGTTGTCGGTAGCAGAGAGTACAACAGTTCCGGTATTGCTCAGCAGTGGAGATATTCCTCCCGGTTTGAATGCGTCCACGAACCCTGAATTGACACTCCAGTATAAGCTGAATCAGATTCCTCCCAATGGTATGATATTCCGTGTTCGGATTTTGGATGCGGGCAAAGCAGTCCCGCAAATGGCTGTATTTTCAAATCATCAGCTGTCCGGTATTATTCAGATTGCCGGGGTATCCGGTACTGGGAGTGCTTATAATTTCAAAAACAACTACGAGTTGTATATACCCAAAGAGCAATTGCAAAGCGGTGTTAACGTACTCAAGCTAAAGACAGCGCGCTGCCTATACTGCTCCTCTGCAGAAGATAAAAATGTGTGGTGGACTTGGGATGACTTGAGCTTGGAGACGTTAGCTTCACCTGCGACCGAACCGGTACACGGTAAATATATACTGACCGGAACAAATGTGAACAATAAAGAATTTTATTATGATCAGGGTGCAGTTAAGCATTTACCATACGTTCTCAAATGGCTGGGAATTGCTTATAGTGGCAACGTCATGAGGGTCACCTGTGCCAGTAATGTGGGCAAGGCATGTACAGACGTGGATGATTACTATCAAACGTTAAAGCAGTATAATATGCAATCGTCTGCTTTGTATTTATATACAGGTGATATTAAGCTGCAAAAAGATGGTTCTCTGCCAGAGACGGCCAAGCAAAAGTTGCGCGATTATGTAAAAAAATACGGTTCTTATCTTCAATATTATGAAGTAGATAACGAACCTGGATTATTTAATCGCTCCAAGGCGGTAAATCTGGCTGTGGCCAAGTGGTTGAATACGGAAGGCAAGCAATTGGCACCGCATCTCAAAACCGTAGCACCCGGCTGGGCCTACTGGCCAACGTACTCTACCAAGGCGTGCAAAAATCAAACCAGTGGTACGCAAAAATGCGGTGACCCAGATGGATGGGAACGGGACCCAGAGCAGCGTAAACAGCTGGAGGAAGTTACCGACCTGACCAATGGACACGCCTATGGTGAATCGTATAATGAAGAGGGCGGCGGCAGCTTCGTCCAAAATTTGAAAACCTTCGGCGGTTCGAGCAACGGACTGGCGAAGAAGATGCTGAACACGGAGTTCGGTACCAACGATACACATCGGGACAATCCTGATTACGGGGCTAGTCAGCCACAAGCGGCCGCATTCGACCGGATTATGCGTTCGCAAATCGGGTTTGCCGATATGTTTATCCAGCACGCTGCTTTTTATAAGGATTATACGCTGTTTAAAACAGGCTTCGATCTGCAAAGTCATAACCCGGCCAACACAGAAATTTATCCGTTCGGGCAAGGACAGGACACCCGCGTTAAGATCATGAGACGCTTGAGCTTAGCCTATGCCACCCATGGACAACCTCTGACTTATACAGTGCTGAATCCAGAGGATACCAAGGATAAGATGGTGTATGTTCGTGCGGTGGATACGTCCAAGCTTAAACCGCTGGCAGGTAGCGGCGCTACTTCAGACAAATTGCTGGTGAATCTAGTGAATTTCGAAGCTACCCCGCAGACAGTTCGTGTACGGGTAACGATGCCGAAAGCTGGTTTGTACACGGGTGAACGTTTTGGAACGGGTTCTACTTACAGTCAGGCACAGCGTTCCATATCAGGGCTCAAGGCTTCTCCTGCCCTTGATTTTGAAGAAAAGCTAGGTCCTGGCGAAGCGGTACAATATATTTTGGAATTAAAAAGTACAGATCAGACCGCAGCTTCAGCCCCAACAGGGGTGAAGGCTGCCTCTGTTCAGGATGGGGCAGTAAAGATTAATTGGCTTCAGGCAGAAGGCGTATCTTCCTATGATGTGCTGCGTGCTGACGGGACCGACGGGGCCTATCAGGTGATTGCCTCGCAAGTAGCGGGAAGCACGTATACAGACCGCACAGTAAAAGCTGGAGGTCACTACGTCTACAAAGTCCGGGCGACCGGAGGCACTCAGGTTTCCCAGGCAGCCGAGGTCGCTTAATCACACCGGAATGCATATAGGACCCTAGCAAACGAATATCTAACATCATTTCGGAATAAAACAAAAAAGAACCTATCAGGAGAAAATAGGACCTGAGAGGTTCTTTTTTATTTGTAAATCGTTCTGATTTGCCAATTCTTTACGTATAATGGAGAAAAAAATAAGAAAATCCTTTTTTATTCTCGTCATAAGACGACAACATTGCAGGTATGTATTCATATATAATAGTTTTGTTCATGACTATACATACATGGTTTGTGGGAAATCTCTTTCCGGTGACCAAGAATAATAAAGTGAGGTTAGTGCTGAATGAACAAGGAGACAGAATTAGGGGTGAACAGCCCTCTTCTTCGAAACAACGCACGGAAAGCAGACAAAGCTGCCATCCACCTGGACATCCGGGACATTTTGCTCCAATGTGGTATCACGACGCCAGAATGGCTAGAGAGCGACGCTGACGAAACCAAGTGCCGGGAAGGATAATGCGTGCAAATTCCAGTTGCCGGTCCTACTTGAGAGAGACGTAAAGCAGCCGATCGCTTTCTTTATTCCATCATTCGTTCCATTCGGACAAACGCGATAAAACGTTTGGCTTCTTCCTCAGATAAGGTGCGTCCGTCAATGGTCAGGTTGAAACGTTGCAGAATATCTTCGTCGGACAGTTCAAGCTGGTCCACAAATTCCCTCACATCTGAATCTAATATTGCAGCCGGGTGGCTCGTACGTCCCACTAAGTAATCAATGGTTACCCCGAAAATATCGGCGAGCTTGGTCAGGGTCTCAAAGTCTGGCTTGCGCCTATTTTTTTCATAGTGAGATAGAGCCGCCCGCGTAATTCCGAGGGATTGCGCTAGTTCCTCTTGTTTTAATCCCTTATGTTCTCGTAATTCAGCGATGCGGGTCCCATAATTCATCTGTTTTTCCTCCTGAATGCAAGGTTAAGAAAGGTAAAAAAAGCAATTTTACGCTTGACAAGATACGAATTGTATCATAAATTAGTTATGTAAGTTACATAACGTATCTGTATTTCGTAGTTTTCACTTATGTCTTTGTTTATATACCCTAAGAGGCCACCGATGATTGAGCATTTTGTGCTTATTCGCTGGCTAGACCTTCTATGCGCTATTATACAACATTTTACTATAGATTAGAGGGTCATGCATCGTTCTTTTCCCCGGTATGCAGAGGATCAGTACAAGCGTTATTGCATCGAAAACAAGTCATTCAGGGAGGACTGGTCTTGTGCAGTTGAAAGAGTACATCCGTTTGATCCGAAAAAGAATGTGGTTGATTGGCAGCATCGTACTGCTGGTGTGTACTGTAGTGGGCATAAAAAATGTATATTTTACCCCGCAGGTTTATGAAGCGACCGCAAAGCTCATTATCAACCAGACGCCGCGACCGGATCGTGCAGGTGTCGTCGATTACAGTGTGGTTCAAACGAATATAGCCTTAACGAACTCCTATAAGCAAATTATGATTTCCTCGGCAATTATGGATCAGGTCGTCGCCAGCTTCCCCGATCTCAAGGTCACTCCGACAGCTTTGGCGCAAAAATTAAGAGTGAACACCGCAGGTGATTCACAGGTCATGGATGTAACGATCCGCGACTTATCGTATACGAAGGCTGTGAAAACCGTCAATGCGGTAGCCAAAGTATTCAAACGACAAATCCCCTCTATCATGAAAATGGACAATGTCACCATTCTAAGCGAAGCCAGTCTGAATGATCCAGCAGTTCCCGTGAACAGTAATCCCGCTATACAGATATTTATTGCTTTTGCCACCTCTTTATTGTTGGGAATAGGCTTGGCGTTTTTGTTGGAGGTACTGGATGATACATTTAAGAATGAAGAGGATATTGAAAAAGAACTCGGCCTGCCTACCCTATCCCTGATTACGAAAATGAAAAAAGAAGATAGACGCTCCGACAGCTCTACTACAACTCCTAAACAGGTAGGTGAAGGACAATATGCCGCGATTAATCAATAACCAGCTCGTCACATCCCTGCATGCTCAGTCTTCCGTTTCGGAGGAGTACCGTATGCTTCGCACAAACATCCAGTTTTCTTCTATAGACGAGCCGATTGAGGTTATGATGGTGGCGTCAGCTCAGGCGGGTGAAGGCAGAACGGTCACGATTAGCAATTTGGCTGTAACCTATGCGCAAGAGGGGAAAAAGGTGCTGGTTATGGATATGGATTTGCGCCGCTCCTCTTTGCACCATATGTTTGGTTTGCGTAATCATACGGGGCTGACACGGGTACTTGCCAATCAACAGGCATGGCAGGAGGTAGTTCAGGAAACCGGGATTGACCATCTGCATGCGATTACAGCCGGACCGAACCCACCCAATCCGTCTGAGATGCTCAGTTCCCGCAGAATGAAGGCTCTGCTGGTTGAGCTAAAAGAACATTATGACGTGATCTTGATGGATACGCCGCCATTGCTGTCCTTTCCGGATGGCCTCATTATAAGTTCCATGTGTGATGGTGTCATTCTGGTGGTACAGGCAGGAAAAGTCAAAAAGGATGTCGTTAAGAAAGCGAAAGCGAATTTGGAAAGAGTAAAGGCGCGCATTCTGGGTGTAGTGCTCAATAATGTGAAGCGATCGAATACCCGCGCCGAGCGGGGTATGGAGGAACGCAATCTGACATGAATAAATAGGAGGAAAATAAAGGAATATAAAATTCTTTTAACAATGAATAAATAATATTAATAAATAAGGAGCGAGGTGATGAGACGTGTCTTCTTCCCGCTCGAACGAGGCCGAAGCGTTGGGCGCGTCAGTGGATGTATATTCGGTCGCTCATGGGCTTGAACGGCGGCAAGGATGGAGCGTATATCCGTTCGTGAAGCGAAGCATGGACATTATACTGTCTTTCATTGGAATCATCGTGCTATGCCCGGTATTTCTACTTGTCATTCTGCTGATTAAGCTGGAGGACCCAAAAGGAAGTGCGTTATTTTATCAAGTACGTATTGGTAAAAATGAGCGGCCGTTTCGTATGATCAAATTTCGTTCCATGGTGTCTGATGCCGAGGCCAGATTGTCTGCACTGCTGGTGGAAAATGAAATTGAGGGTGCGATGTTCAAAATGCGGGACGATCCCCGAATTACCCGTGTGGGTCGCTTTCTTCGCAGAACGAGCATCGACGAGCTGCCACAACTGTTCAATGTCCTGCGTGGGCAGATGAGTCTGGTAGGACCCAGACCTCCATTGCCAAGAGAAGTCCATGATTACACGGTGAGGGATAAGCTGCGTCTGACGGTTACGCCGGGCTGCACCGGTCTATGGCAGATCAGCGGTCGTAATCATCTGAGCTTTAACCAGATGGTAGAACTGGATTTGGAGTACATATCCAGACGCAGTTTCCGCACGGATGTGATCATTATGCTGAAAACATTTCGTGTACTGCTAGGCTCCAAGGATGCGTATTAAAGTCAATTCAGAGAAGAAGGTAGGGGATAAGTATGGATCTTCATTCCAACATATATGTAGCAGGGCACAACGGACTGGTGGGTTCCGCTATTGTCCGAGCGCTTCAGGAAGCGGGTTACCGTCATATTATTACTCGCACAAGCCGTGAGCTGGATCTACGCAATAAAGAGGCAGTAGACCATTTTTTTGAAACAGAAACTGTGGATTATGTATTTCTGGCAGCGGCCAAGGTTGGTGGGATTTTGGCGAACAACGAATATCCTGCTGATTTTATCCGTGATAATCTGCTTATACAAACGAATGTGATTGATGCGGCATATCGGGCGAATGTAAGCAAGCTGTTATTCCTCGGCTCCACCTGTATCTATCCCAAATTTGCTCCGCAGCCGTTGCGGGAAGAATATCTGCTTACGGGTGAACTGGAGCCTACTAATGAGGCCTATGCGATTGCTAAAATTGCCGGGATTAAAATGTGTCAGTCTTACAACCGTCAGTATGGAACTCGTTTTATTTCTGTGATGCCGACGAATTTATACGGTCCGGGCGACAATTTCGATCTCCAGACCTCACATGTGCTGCCTGCGCTCATCCGCAAGTTTCATGAAGCCAAGCTGAATCAATCTCCGACTGTAGAAGTATGGGGCTCTGGTACGCCGCGCCGAGAATTTCTTCATTCTGATGATTTGGCTGAAGCCTGTCTGTTCCTGATGAACAACTATGAGGGAAATGAGATTGTAAATATCGGCGTGGGTGAGGATATTTCCATCCGTGAGCTGGCTGAACGAGTGAAGAATGTAGTCGGTTATGAGGGCGAAATTACCTTTAATACATCCGCTCCTGACGGAACGCCGCGTAAGTTGGTAGATGTATCCCGAATTTCCGAGCTGGGCTGGTCGGCGCGTATTTCACTAGAAGAGGGATTAAGGTCTGTGTATCAGGCATTTCAAGGTCTGGATCTGGTTGAACAATAAAAAACGGTGGGGGAATTGGAATGAAAAAAGCGCTGATCACAGGGATTACCGGACAAGACGGGTCTTATCTGGCTGAGTTGCTGCTGTCCAAGGATTATGAGGTGTACGGGGTGCGTAGACGAACAAGCACACCGAACTTTGAAAATGTAGCGCATATCCAGAATGACATCCACTGGCTTTCCGGTGATATGACCGATCTGGCTTCACTGATCGAAGCCGTCCGTCAGTCCGACCCGGACGAGGTCTACAACTTGGCTGCTCAATCCTTCGTAGCAGCCTCATGGCCGCAGCCCTTGGCTACAGGGCAGATTACAGCGCTATCCGTCACCAATATGCTGGAAGCGGTTCGGATTGCCAAACCGGAAGCGCGCTTTTATCAGGCGTCAAGCAGCGAGATGTTCGGTAAGGTGCTGGAGACACCGCAGACGGAAACGACCCCGTTTTACCCACGTAGTCCTTACGGAGTCGCCAAAGTGTACGGCCATTGGATTACAGTGAACTACCGCGAAAGCTTTGATATGTTTGCTTGCTCCGGCATTTTGTTCAATCATGAATCGCCCCGCCGAGGGCTGGAATTTGTAACGCGCAAGGTGTCGGATGCTGTAGCTCGTATCAAGCTGGGGTTGCAGCAGGAGCTGCGCATGGGAAATTTGGATTCGCTGCGGGACTGGGGTTTTGCAGGGGATTATGTAAAGGCTATGTGGCTGATGCTTCAGCAGGATCAACCGGATGATTACGTCATTTCCACGGGAGAAATGCATTCTGTACGCGAACTGCTGCAAATTGCCTTTTCCCATGTAGGTTTAAATTATGAGGATTACGTCGTGATTGATCCTGAATTTGTCCGTCCGGCAGAGGTAGATCTATTGCTCGGCGATTGTGCCAAGGCGAAAGAAAAGCTGGGCTGGGGATTGGAAGTAGGCTTCGAGCAGCTTGTTCATATGATGGTGGATTCAGACTTGGAGCGGGTAAAAAGGCAGGCTGCGGTCGAAGCTTCTGTCGTCGTATAAAAGATGGAGAGGCCACCCGCCTGGCCGGGGGGTCTCTTCGTTGTACATGATTGTAGCTGCATCGACAGATCAGCAGGTTTTAAAGCTGTGCGCAAGGTCATTTTTCAAGATGGAGTAGAACCTATGACATTAGTCAAAAAACGCGCCAAACCGCGCAGAAGTTTGCTGGTGAATACATCCTGGCTGTTTGGTGACAAAATGATCCGCATGGTGTTCGGGCTGGCAGTTAGCATCATCATGGCGAGAGTGTTGGGACCAGAGGAACTGGGAAAGTGGAATTATGCGGAATCCTTTTTCGGGATGTTTCTGATTTTCACGACCCTTGGCTTTGATTCTATATTAGTACGCGATCTTGTCAAAGACCCCAAGGATGAGCACGAGCTATTGGGTACGGCGGTTCTGCTGAAGTTGTTAGGTACTTTGGTAGCCATTGTACTGTCCTATTCCTTCATTTCACTGCTCAGACCGGAAGACAGTTCGGTGCGGTTGATCAATCTGATCCTGGCCACGGCCTCGGTATTTCAGTTGTTTGATATCATCGACTACTGGTTTCGTGCACAGATGCTGTCCAAATACACGGTCGTTGCCAAGAATACCGCCTTTGTTCTCGGCTCCACCATCAAAATCATTCTGTTGTTGTCCGGTGTTCCGATATGGATGGTGGCGTTGTGTGCTCATGGAGAGTTTCTGTTGGGAAGCCTGCTGCTGCTGTATTTCTTCCATAAGGAAGGACGACGTGTGAACCGATGGACGTTCCGCTTAACCACAGCTCGGCGAATCATGAATCACAGCTGGCCGCTTATACTGTCATCCTCCGCTGTATATGTACAGGCACGGATCGATCAAGTCATTATCGGTGAACTGCTGGGGAACGCTGCGGTCGGGCAATACTCCGTTGCACTCCGACTCATCGAAGTGCTGGGCTTCATTCCGGTCGTTCTGACAACGGCTTATGCTCCGGTGGTGACACGTTCCAAGCAGAAAGGAAGCGACGAATACAGACAGACATTGTCCAAGGTGTATCGGCTGATGTTTATATGCTTTCTTGTGACCTCGGTACCTTTATTTTTTCTATCCCAATGGGTAGTGGTTGTGCTGTATGGGAGAGAATTTACCGAAGCAGGTTCGCTGTTGTCTCTGTTTGCGATTCGTCTGTTTTTCACCAACTTCAGTGTTGCTAAAAGCTTGTTTATTACCAATGAAAATTTGTTCAGATACACTCTGCTGACCTCGGTGGTGGGTGCGGTTACGAATATCGCTTTCAATTACACGCTAATCCCGTTACTTGGTGTCCGAGGGTCGTTAGTGGCGACGATTTTGTCCTTTACGATATCTGTATTTCTATTAGATTTGCTGTTTAAGGAAGTTAAATCTAATTTGGGTTGGATGATAAAGTCCATCCTGACCTTCTGGCGTGTTCAAATTACAGTACCGAAAGTTGGAGAGAACAATCATGATACCCATTAAACCGTTTGTTCGGCATGAGGAACAGTGCCCGCATTGTGGAGGTAAGGTACGTGGTGGAGAGGTGCTGTGGCAGGGAATCCATGTATGTGTCAGCACTGCGTGTGAGGGGTGCGGACGTGAATATCTCGAGGACATGAGGGTCGGTCATGCTACGTATTCACCTTATCGTGTAGAAATGCCTGACTATATTCTGACCGGTGATGCGAAGTCAAAAAAATGGCTCGGAGAGCCTTTGCGGCAATCGTTGATGAATCCTTCCTATGACTTAGCAGTCGGCATGACCGTGCATAAAATGAAAGCTTCTACACGTGTAATCATCGTCAACACTATGGATTATTTGTATGGTCATGCCTTGCTCAAGCTGCTCAATGTGCAACGCGAATACGAGCAATCGCCGGACCTGGGAATTATCGTCATTGTGCAAAAGTCGCTGGAATGGATGGTGCCAGCATACGTGTCTGAAATTTGGACGGTTGATGTGCCGTTCAGCAGGGCACGAAACTTTTATCCTGTACTACATCATCGGATGATTGAGGAACTGATGCGCTTTGATGAGGTGTATGTCAGCCCGGCATATTCACATCCCAATCAGTTTGATATTGAGCAGTTTACAGGTGTCTCCCGCTATGACGAGGGGCGTGAGTCGGAGCCGCGCATTACCTTCGTATGGAGGGAAGATCGCTTGTGGAGCGGCAGCCATCATATCGCAAGAGCGGTACAGAAATTTCCGCAGCTCAAACGTGGGCTAAAACCGCTAATTTATCATCAGCGCAGTAAAATCATACGGCTGTTCCGCAGGCTAAGAGAAAGCTTCCCAGATCATCGTTTTACAGTCGCTGGACTTGGGCGTACCGGGAGCTTCCCGGCATGGATTTCGGATGAGCGTGTCACACGCTTCGACCGAGAAAGTGAGCTGCGGGTCTGCGAGGTATACGCAGCCAGCCAATTAGTAATCGGTATCCACGGCTCTAATATGCTGCTGCCCTCTGCGCATGCCGGCATGACCATTGATTTGATGCCCAAGGACCGTTGGGGGAATTACGCTCAGGATATTTTATTTCACGAAACGGATCATCGGCTTACAGCCTACAAATACCGCTTTGTGCCGATGGAATCGAGTGTGACTCTAGTGGCAGATATGGCAGCTGCCCAGCTCAAAGGGGCAGATCATTTTAATATGCAGATGATGGAGGAAAGGCAGCGGCAGGGGGAGCATTCGGTTTGGAGGGGAGAGGCCGCTTCGGGGCGGGTTTGATCCTGGAGCAACTATTGTGGATGGTAGGCCGCTTCGGGACGGATTTGATCTTCCGATCGCTGTTGACGTGGGATTCCTTGGATTGAATAGGCTCTGTAAAAGGGCGGAATCCCTCGTCAAAGGCGAACGCTACGCTTCTCCAGATTCAAACCCTTACCCTCCGCTACCCACCGCCGCCAAAAAGAATCTCCCCCAGCCTATAAGGTGGGGGAGGTAAGAGCCGTCCGGCGATAGCTTCGCCCTATCGCCGCGAACTTCATGGCCGGGCATGCATGCCCGTGTAGGGTACACTCAGCACAGTTCTCTGTCAGGGTGGCAGCGTTCGGTGGATAGCAATCTGGGCAGGCAACAATATAGCCATCGTTAAGGTATCATGGTCAACCTAGCGGTAGTATAGCCATGCTTGCTTGTGAGCGTGCCATAACCGTGCCAAGTTCACAAGCGTTTGACGAAGTCAACGCTCTGCATGCATCCGTGCTCGCGTATCCGCGCAGCGGGGCACTTCATGCCCAGCATTCCCTTTTTTAAATGGGGTGACTTTATGGACCCGGCGGTCAGTAGCGGAGCGGTCCATTTGAATCTGAAGAAGCGCTAGCGTTCGCCTTTGCAGTGGGATTCTTACCGCGGAATGTTTTATATATCCAGGAATCCCACTGCAACAGCGATCGGAAGATCAAATGGAACGCGCAGCGGTCTTTAAGCCCCGCCGCCATAACTCATCCAATATGAAATGGCAGGAGCCCTGATGATGATTCAAAAAATATTGTATCTCCGCAATTTTGCCAGCAAGGTGAACGGGGACTCATACAATTTACAGGAAGTCGGTTTGGGCAAAGCACTCGTTCGAAAAGGCTATGATTGCGATATTGTTTACTACAACGATCGTAAAGAAACCCATCTGGAACAGGTCTACCGTCACGAAGGATGCACCTTGCGTATTATCTGGCTCCACGGGTTTAAGTTCTTAAGCAACAGCATCTACAGAGATGTTCTCAAAGATTCTTTTCTGGATGCTTATGGTCTGGTCATTACTACAGAATACAACCAGATCATGACCTATCTGCTTTCCCGCAAATGTCCTGATAAGCTGGCGTTGTATCACGGCCCATACCGAGATAACACGCACGCGCTGATCCGCAAACTATACGATATTATGCTGCTGCCGAAGGTAGCAAAATCTCTACGCCATACCTATGTCAAATCCGATCTTGCCAAGCGCTATTTGGAGAATAAAGGTTTTGACAACGTGGTTACGATTGGGGTCGGACTGGATCGCAGTAAAGTAGAGAGAGCATTCGACAGTGACACCAGTAACAACAGTGAAGACATAAGCGGAGAACGTGAGGAAAACCGTGAGGTTGCGAATGAGCTGCGTCGAATCGGAGATCGTCCGGTGCTACTGTATGTTGGCGTACTGGAGGAACGGAGAAATATACGTTTTATGCTGACTACGTTCAAAAGGGTACTCCAAAAGCATCCTAGTTGCCTTTTGTTAATGGTCGGGGATGGACGGAAGACAGACACAGATCGCTACTGGACATATGCTCATGAACTGGGGCTAACGGACAGTATTATACATTTTTCAAGAGTGGAGCAACGTCATCTGTGGCAGGTTTACGGAGCGGCGGATGTGATGCTGTTTCCGACCCAATACGATATTTTTGGCATGGTGCTGCTGGAAAGCATGCTGTTTCGCGTCCCGATTATCTCTTCGGTAAACGGGGGCTCGGTTACCTTGATTGAGGACGGAGTGAGCGGAGTGATGCTGAGAAGCTTTTCAGAAGAGGAATGGTCTGGTCGAATAGGCGATTTGCTGGATAATGCTGAGCTGAGACGAAGTATGGCGGAGAAGGCCTCCCTTACGGTCGAGCGTATGTCGTGGGATCGCATTGCGGATGAAATAGTAAGCCATCAAGGGATCAAGCCCAGAAGTTCTAACCACGCTATGCAATCAACGCAGGAAAGAGGGGCAACCACGTGAGCCAACAGGTCAGCAGACAGATGAACCCTCCTGTAAGCAAGGTGCTGATCATCCATAACTTTTATCAGCAAAGCGGGGGAGAAGACAAGGTTGTCGAGCAAGAATCAGCTATGCTGCGTTCCAGAGGAATAGAGACGGAGCATTACTATGTGCACAACGACAGCATTCAAAGCAGAGGGCTAACGAACATGGCAAAGCTGGCGGTAGAGGCGGCATGGTCCCTGCCGGAATTCAAAAGAATCAAGAAGCTGCTTTTACAGGTGAAGCCAGATGTGGTACATGTGCATAATTTTTTTCCGGTTATATCCCCTTCGGTCTATCATGCTTGTGAACGGCTGGGGATTCCGGTTGTCCAGACACTGCATAATTACAGGCTGATTTGTCCGGCGGCAACCTTTATGCGAGGGAATAAGGTTTGTGAAAAATGCCTGCACGGCACGCTGCTGCATTCCATCCGTCATGGATGCTATCGAGGTTCACAGCTTCAGACGATTCCGGTAGCGGCGATGATTAAGTTCAACGATCTGATCGGCACATGGCAGCATAAGGTAAGTCGCTATATTGCGCTGACAGAGTTTGCACGGGACAAATTTGCCGAAAGCGGTATTCCGCTGGATCGTATCGCGGTAAAGCCGAATTTTGTCCATCATAAAACAGTGAAAACCCAGTATGACC
This sequence comes from Paenibacillus sp. F4, assembly GCF_002894905.1. Taxonomy (NCBI): domain Bacteria; kingdom Bacillati; phylum Bacillota; class Bacilli; order Caryophanales; family Paenibacillaceae; genus Paenibacillus; species Paenibacillus sp. F4. Next base: position 117,665 of record NZ_POVS01000014.1, on the reverse strand, counting down.
CGAATGATCGTTATTTATTGTTCGTGGGACGGATTTCAGCTGAAAAAGGGGTTCGCAATCTGCTGCAAGCTTGGTCACAGTTGGAAGATCGGGGGGGATTGAGACTGGTCATCATTGGGGATGGTCCGGAAAAGGCTGAATTGACCGCTTCTTATCCGCAGGAAGACGTTCGGTTTCTCGGTAAGCAGGATGGAGACACGGTACTGGATTGCATGAGCCGGGCCATGTATGTCATGGTGCCTTCCATTTGGTATGAAGGATTTCCCATGACCATTGTAGAGTCTTTTTCTGTTGGAACTCCGGTATTATGCAGCCGGCTCGGTGCACTGGAGGAAGTCGTGGAGGACGGGGTGACGGGTTTCCATTTTCAACATGATGATTTGGAAAATATAAAGACTGTGATTCGCTGTGCAGTAGCCTATGAAAACTATGCAGCTATGAGACAGAAGGTGTCGGAAAACTACGCTGCACGCTATACGGAAGAAGTGAATGTGAAGCAGCTGATGGCGATATATAGCGAGGCGATGGAGGAGCGTGATTATGAAACAGCTGCCCCAATATAGAGTCGGAAGGATTGCGGAAGCAGATATTGCAGCACTTACGTTTCAGGAGACGGTACACATGCTGGAACAATGGGCAGTCGAACGAAAGGACGGCTATGTTTGTATTTGCAACACGCATTCCATTGTCACAGCCGGGAATCATTCCGAGTTCCACGAAGCGCTCACTCAAGCCGATTTGTGTACTCCCGATGGTATGCCGTTGGTATGGGCGCTCAAGCTGTACGGATTTGAGCGTCAGGATCGGGTAGATGGTCCCAGTCTGATGCTCAAGTTGTGCGAACGTGCGCCACAGACGAAGGTAAGTATATATTTTTACGGCAGTACGCCGGATACGCTGGATAGCTTAAAAGAAAGAGTAGAACAGGATTACCCCGGAATCCGCATCGCGGGCAGCTTTTCGCCGCCATTTCGTGAGCTTCACCCAGATGAGGAGGAGCGGATCATTGATGAAATCAATGCGTCCGGCGCGCATATCATATTCGTCAGCTTAGGCTGCCCGAAGCAGGAAATATGGATGCATCGAAACAAAGACCGCATTCATGGCGTGATGATTGGAGTAGGGGCGGCCTTTGACTATATTACTGGAAAGGTTCGTAGACCGCCACTAGCGATACAAAAGCTGGGGCTGGAGTGGCTGTACCGTCTGATCTGTGAACCGAAGCGATTATGGAAGAGGTATGCCTATAACAATCCGATGTATGTATACCGTTTTCTAAAATCTTATCGGCAAAACAAACGGCTTACGCTTTATCATAATCGGCTTGCAGGAAGAGATATAGAGAAATGAAGTCGGTAAAGGCAGGATGCAATGAGACAGCATGTAAAAGGGGGAGTTGCTTTGAAGCTATGTGTAATTGGTGCAGGGTATGTCGGGCTGGTGTCGGGGGTCTGTTTTGCCGCACTCGGGAATACCGTCGTCTGTGTAGATCAGAATGAGGATAAAATTCATCAGCTACGTGCAGGTGGAGTGCCGATTTATGAACCGGGATTAAAGGCTCTAATTAAAGATAATGTAGAACAAGGCCGACTAAGCTTTACAACAGATACGGCTGCTTCGGTGGAGGCAGCTGAAATTGTTATTTTGGCGGTCGGCACGCCTTCGCTGCCAGGCGGAGAAGCGAACCTGTCCTATATTGAAGAAGCCGCCTGCGAGGTGGCAGACGCCATGAATGGCTACAAAGTAATTGTCACCAAAAGCACGGTGCCTGTCGGAACGAACGAACGTATTCAAAATTGGATTGCGAGCCGCACAAACTATCCGTTTGGTGTGGCTTCGGTTCCTGAGTTTTTACGTGAAGGTTCAGCAGTCATAGACACCCTACAGCCAGATCGAATCATCATCGGAGCTTCCGATCCGCATGTGTCCGCTGTGCTGACTACACTGCACGAGCCGTTGACGACAAATATCGTAACCACGGATATCCGTTCGGCGGAGATGATCAAATACGCGTCGAATGCTTTTTTGGCGACCAAAATTTCGTTTATTAATGAGATTGCAAATATTTGCGAAAAGGTGGGCGCAGACGTTACACGCGTGGCACACGGTATGGGACTGGATCAGCGGATCGGTTCCTCCTTTTTGTCTGCTGGTATCGGCTATGGGGGTTCCTGTTTTCCCAAGGATACACAAGCTCTGATCCAAATTGCAGGCAACGTGGACTATGAATTCAAGCTGCTAAAATCTGTGGTAGAAGTGAATCAGGGGCAACGTTTTAATGTGATTCGTAAGCTGAAAGAGGCGCTGGGTGATCTGGAAGGAGCTACGATTGGTATATGGGGACTGGCCTTTAAACCGAATACAGATGACGTAAGAGATGCCCCGGCGCTGGATATCATGCAGTCGCTGCTGGAGGCAGGGGCGCAAATTCGTGCATATGACCCGATCGCTACGGCTAACTTCCGCAGACTGCTGGACAGCTCGGAAGTAACGTGGGCAGATAGCGCACGAGAAGCGGCAGAGGGATGCGACGCACTGTGTCTATTGACGGAATGGGAAGAGTTTGGTGATATCGGGTTGGGTGAGCTGAATGAGCTTATGAAGTATCCAATTATGATTGACGGACGCAATGTGTACAGCGAAGAGCAAATCAGACAATCCGCCTTTGCATACTATTCTGTCGGCAGGCCACAGATGAACAATCTGGATGTAGATCGTCATCAGTCTGTAGTGAATCCGTAAAGGGGAGGCTGCGTATGAAACGATGGCTGAAGATGACATTGGGGGCTGCGGCGTTATTGGTCGTAGGAGCTGCTGCCTACACCGCTTATGTGTATCATTCCTTTAAAACGGCGGCAAATGCGATGTATCATCCGCGCAGCATCGTGCAGCCTGGGGCGGTCTCTACCCTTGCAACGGGCGAAGCAGGGCCATCCGTAGGTACAGACACTGGATCAAGTACACCCAATCCGGCAGCCATCTCCCAGTTCAAGCCGTTCACCGTGCTGGTGCTGGGCGTAGATCGGCGGCCTCATGATCCAGGACGATCGGATACGATGATCGTCCTGTCTGTTAACCCTGCCGAAGGCTCTATGTTGATGTTCAACATTCCGCGTGATACGCGAACAGAGTTGATCGGCAGGGGGCGTGAGGACAAAATCAATCACGCTTTTGCTTTTGGGGGCGTGGATATGTCGATCCGTACGGTAGAGCATTTTTTGAACCATCCGATAGATTACTATGTACAGATGAACATGGAAGGGTTTGCGAAAATGGTGGACCTTATGGGGGGAGTCGAGGTTCATAATCCACTTGATTTTCAATATGAGGGCCATCATTTTGCGCAGGGTAATTTGAACTTGAACGGGGCTGAGGCGTTGGCCTACGCCCGTATGCGATTCGATGATCCACGTGGGGATCTCGGAAGAAATGCCCGCCAGCGGGAGCTACTCAAGCAAATTCTTGCCCAGTCCATCAGCAAGAAAGGGCTGTTGAGGGTAAAGCCGATACTGGAGGCAGCGGGGGAGCAGATTCGCACAGACATTACCTTTGACGATATGACGACCTTCCTGACCCGGATCGGTCCGTCCCTCAAGCAGACGGATACCGTTGAACTGAAGGGACATGGGCGTAAAATCAACGGTGTGTATTATTACATTGTGGATGAGCAGGAACGCCAGCGTATCCATGGAGTGATGGAGAAGCATTTGCTTACCACTGCCATATCGCCTTAGGCAGCCTTATGCAGGCGGGTGCCCTATTGGGAGGTCACCCGTTATTTTCTTCTAAAGTCTTCTAAACAAGGCTTGTCCCACATACATCTGTAGAGAATTCGGTATAGTCCAACAGAGGGAGGGGCAACGTATGCTGTTTAGAAGGAGAGCGGCTTCGGCGTTCGTCCGTAAGCTATTATATTTTGCCATCATATGTGGATTGTTATGGCTGCTGTGGCTGGGTCTGCGTGGGGTGATGTCTACAGGCGAGGGCGAACAAGCGGTAGAAGCACTGAACGAGTTTTACACTATGGAGCAATCGGGAAATTTCGGAGGCTCATGGGAGTTTTTTCATTCGCAAATGAAAAAGAAATTCGAGAAATCTACGTATGTACAGCAGCGTGCGCACGTTTTTATGCAGGATATGGGGACGGATACGTTCACGTTTGAACTGGGGGAGCCGCAGGCTGAGTATGACATTCGTACCGATCAGAATGGAGAAGAGTTAGGGAAGGTTTACCGTATTACGGTCACTCAGCATTACAAGACCCGATTCGGTAATTTTGATATCGTACAGCCTTGTTATGTGACACAGGAAGATGAGAAATGGCGGGTGCTTTGGATATACAAGGACAAGGAATAGAGGTTGCGTGGTGTTTCTAAAAGGTTAAATATGGTACAATACTTCCAAAACCGGAAATGTACAGTAAAATCGATAACAGCTTCACTCCGGATGGAAGGAGTTTCATAGCATGCAGCAAGCGACAGGACAGGTTCCCGTCATACGTATGGAGGGTGTGAGTAAAATCATTTCCTCAAAAGCGATCGTGGATGATCTGACGCTGGAGGTTCCGGCGGGGCAGGTATTTGGTTTCCTTGGACCCAATGGTGCGGGAAAAACGACGACCATCCGTATGATGGTTGGCCTGATTTCGATCAGCAAGGGCGATATTCATATTTGTGGAGACAGCATTAATACCGATTTTGAAAAGGCCGTTTCCCATGTTGGCGCGATTGTTGAGAACCCGGAGATGTACAAGTTTTTGACAGGCTATCAAAATTTGCAGCATTTTGCGCGAATGTCTCCTGGGGTGACCCAAGAGCGCGTGGATGAAGCGATTCGTCTGGTGGGACTCGGAAACCGAATTCATGATAAAGTAAAAACCTACTCGCTCGGGATGCGGCAGCGACTTGGGGTAGCTCAGGCGATTTTGCATCGACCGAAGCTGCTCGTGCTGGACGAGCCGACCAATGGCTTGGACCCGCAGGGTATTCGAGAACTGCGGGATTATTTGCGTCAATTGACCCGTACGGAAGGAATTACCGTGTTCGTATCAAGTCATTTGTTGTCCGAGATGGAGCTGATGTGCGACCGTGTAGCCATTATTCAGAGCGGACGGCTGGTTGATATCAAGCAGCTGAAGAATACAGGGGAGGAAGTGCAGACGGCAGAAATTGCTTTTGAGGTAAATGATGCCGAGCAAGCTTATGCGCTTGCTGGAGCAGGGCGCGTCGAAGGCAATCAACTGCTGCTTCACCTGGAGCGGGAACAGATCGCAGAGATGAACAGCCTGCTGGCTGCAAACGGAATTAAAGTATATGCGATTCGCCCGGTTGCCCGTACGCTGGAAGATCAATTTTTGGAAGTGACGGGAGGCGGGTTCATTGGCTGATTTCTTCAAGTTGGTACATAACGAAAATCTGAAAATTTACCTGCGTGTGCGCACATGGATTATGCTGGGTCTGCTGGCGGTCATCACGGCTGCGATTCCGATGCTGATTTCTCTTGTATCTGATCAGGTCAGTGTGTGGGATGGAATTGCGTTGACGACATTGTTTACATTTTTCCTCAATACGACGTTTACGGTCATTGTAGCCGCTGATTCGGTGGCCGGTGAATTTACTTGGGGAACGATTAAGTTACTGCTCATCCGACCTTGGACTCGCAGCAAAATATTGTTGTCCAAGTATATATCCGTGGTTTTGTTCAGTTTGCTCGGAACGATCATTTTGATCTTGATGGTTACGCTGTCCTCATGGCTGATGTTATCCAAGGATGCACCAGCGGGTTCTGTTCCACTGTTCAGTGATCCGATATCTTATGTAACGCTGAACTTTTTATATAGCTATATCGCCTTGTTCGTGACGATGGCCTTTGCATTTATGCTATCCGCAGTTTTCCGTTCCAGTGCCTTGGCGATTGGGCTGTCGTTGTTCATGATGTTCACCAAAACAGTCTATAACACGATTGGCTTGTTCAGCACAGATCGTTTTGAATGGACCAAATACGTATTATTTACGCATATGGATCTGAAAAAATATTTAGATATGCCGCCGGGTACAGTAAGTTCCAGTCTAACCTTTTCGCTCACCGTGCTGGCCGCTTATTATGTGATTTTTATCGCCATCGCCTGGGTGGTTTTCGTAAAACGGGATGTTTCAACCTAAATCGAAGTGCCTCAGAGTAATACAAAGGACGTTCAAATGCCTAGCATTTGGACGTCCTTTTGTTATTTCAGGAATTTGCAAAATCCTCATTTAACACTATTTTATCCTGTATCTATGTCATTTTTGCTACACATTCTGCGTGCAGGGGTATATTGTAATCTATTTTCAGCAAGAATCAATCAATAGGGTCATTTTGCGTTTAAAGAGGTAGAGAGAAACAGAACAGAGGGGGCCGCATGGTATGCTGCAAAATAATCGATTTTTTCGTGTAACTACAGGTATCGTCATGCTATTACTCATCATTTACTTGGGCACCAAAGTAAGTTTTATATTTAGTCCTCTCGTATCCTTGGTCAGCTTGCTGGTGGTACCGTTAATGCTATCTTTTTTCCTCTATTATTTATTGAGGCCGATTGTAGATGTAATGGAACGGAGAAAAATCAAACGATCTATCTCCATCTTGCTGATTTATTTGGTCATTGGAGTGTTATTGTTTGTTTTCTCATGGGGTGTGTGGCCTACGCTGCGTGATCAAGTTACCAATTTATTTGAAAATGCGCCGAAGCTCATTAAAAGTTTGGTTGATCAATTGAGCCAATGGCGGCATAATCAATCCTTGAGACAAGTGCTGCCCCCGGGTAAAGACCCGCTGTCACAACTGTCAGATACGTTGAACGAAGCTTTTTCGACACTGTCTGATTATTCGGTAAAGCTGGTATCGTTCGTGTCCTACTTTTTTATCGTATTGGCTACCTTTCCAATATTGCTCTATTACATGCTGAAGGAAGGGAGCAAGTTTGGCCCTAAAATGCTAAACTTCTTTCCAAAAAAATATCACAAGGACGCATTGGAGGTTATGGAAGATATCGATAGTGCACTCAGCAGCTTTATCGTGAGTCGGGTGCTGATTAATGTCGCGTTGGGTGTGATGATGTTTCTGGGATTTTTAATTATTGGTTTGCCTTATGCCTTGCTGCTCGCCGTTATTTCGATTTTTCTTAATTTTATTCCCTATGTGGGGGCAGTGGCTGCTTCTATACCCGTGGTTATTATTGGATTTCTCGAATCACCTTCGATGGCGCTCTGGTCGCTGGTCGTGGTGATTGCTGCACAGCAAATTCAGGATAATTGGCTGTCACCTATAGTTTTTGGTAAACAGCTGGATATTCATCCGTTGACTGTCGTTATTTTACTGTTAGTTGGTGGCGACCTGCTCGGGATTCTGGGTATCATTTTGGTGATTCCATTGTATATGTGCGGAAAAATCGTCATACGCAAGGTATACCAATTATTTTTGGAACGCAGAGTGGAGGATATTATGGAATGAATGGAGAATGCACTGGATTTAAAGGAGTGAGTGTATATTGATTTTATCCTGCTTCGGATTGCAGATCGGTTTGGCTGTCCTCCCTATTTTTGCTGAAACTAGATTGGGTTTCGTCGTTTGACTCATCCGTAGAAGTTGACAACTCTACATCCTTTGTTCGGTTCATTTGACTTGTGCCGTCCAGTACACCGCCTTCAGAAATGACCAATGCAGCGGTCGCGGTATTTCCGTACAGTTCACCTGTCGGCGTAATGGTCAGTCGTCCTTCTGTAGTAATGCTGCCGAACACCTTACCGGCAAGAATGACGTCTTGTGCGATGATGTCCGAACGTACTACAGCAGATTCTCCAATGACGACAGTACGAGTGCTGCGGATATCGCCCTGAAAATGACCATCAATCCGAATATTGGCCTCTGCCTCAACTGTACCTTCAAAGCTGGTGCCATTAGCGAGCAGTGTATCCATAGCTGGGGCGGAGAGCTTTTTTTTGGATTCCTTGAACATGATGGTTTTCCCCCAATCTTTTATTGTAAGGATTTTGAAAAGTCCTCATTGTACATACAGTAATGGATCGACAGGTTGGTTATGCTTGACGATCTGAAAATGCAGATGAGGTCCCGTGCTTCTCCCGGTACTTCCTAACAGACCGATGGTCTGTCCTTTGTGGACACGATCTCCCGGAGCCACCTGCATGCCGCTCAGGTGCATATACCAGCTCTGGAGTCCGTCAGGATGCTGGATGATGATGCACTTGCCGCGGGCTCCGCTAGAAGCAGCCTCCAAGACGGTGCCTGCTCCTGCTGCATAGACAGGATCACCGGTTTGTCCGGCAATGTCCACGCCTGAATGAAAGGCAGATCTACCCGTAAAAGGGTCGCTGCGATAGCCGAAACTGGAGGTCATTCGCCGTGAACCTACAGGCCAAACGGAGGGATTCCCTTGTTCAGCAAGAGCCAGCCTACGGGTCTGGAGTAGCTGTGCGGCTTGTTTGCGCTCTAGGTTCTGCTGTACGGCATTTGCTTGCTGAATAGAGCGGGGAACCGTACGTTCCACCGTGTCCAACAGAGATTCGATCTCCTGAAAATCATCCATTGCCTGGCGAGTTAGGAGGGCAGTATTTTCATGCACTGCGATCAGTTCGCCCCCGATATGGCCGGAAGCATCCCAGGAGAGCGGCGTCATGGTCTTTTTATGGTTACTTGTGGCAGATGAGTTTCCGTGTTTACGAATGAATTGCTGCATTTGTTGTTCCAGCTCTGTTACGCGCTGAAGGCGTTCACGAATATTGGTGGCTTGATTCGTCAACTCCATGACTTCCTGCCGTAGTCGCCCAATGGCTGCATCCTTGTCCGCTACCGTGACCTCCATCTGCAAACTCTGGACAGCAAGATTCGTTTCCATTTGGGAGATAATATGGGAAGAACGGATTTGCAGCCCGATCACGAGTGTAGAGATAGAGGCGATCACAAGAGTCGGGACGAGAATGACAGCGGCAGTAGAGCATTGTAGCTGCTTGGGCGGTTGCTGTGCATCCCGAATAACAAGCAGGGTCATCCGGCGATTTAGGCTTCCTTTTTTCATAATCGCTCCTTTCCGGACATCGCTCCTATAGTGCTTGGTTACTATCTATTCAGCTTAAGAGGCAAACATGTCAAAAAAATTGGAGCTTAGTATAAAACGTAGATGAGGATTTTGCAAAATCCTGAGATATATAAGGAGGCTTAGACATGCTGTGGTTGCTGTTGGTTTTAATTGTTTTTATTTTTCAGACCGGGACGATCCTGCTCTTTGAATTTCGCAAGCCGTCCAAAGCGGTAGCCTGGCTCTTTATTTTGTTTTGCTTCCCGCTCATTGGCTTTGTCGTGTACTACTTTGTTGCACAGGATTATCAGAAGCGCAAAATGGTTCGAAAAGGGGGATCGCAGCTGTTTCGTGAATTTCGAGAGCGTCTGTGGGCGCAATCCAAAGTGATTGAACATGTGGAGCAAATGCATAATCCTCATTTCAAGCATCAGGAGCGTCTGTTTAACCAGTTAATTCGTATGTCGGAAAACCCGTTGACTGGATGTAATCGCACACGTGTGCTGACGAACGGTGAAGAAACCTTCGAGGCTATGCTGACAGCGATGGAACATGCGCAACATCATATCCATGTGGAGTTTTACATATTTCGGGCTGACGAAATTGGAAGAAAGTTTCAAGAGATCATGATCCGCAAGGCACGTGAGGGAGTAAAGGTACGATTCGTTGTGGACGGTGTAGGAAGCTACCATTTGCCCTATTCCTTTATTCGTACCTGTAGTGAGGCGGGAGTAGAATTTCATTATTTTCTACCTCCGTTTTTCGCCACGCTGGACCGCCGGATTAACTATCGCAATCACAGGAAAATCGTGGTGGTGGACGGCATGATTGGATTTGTAGGAGGGATTAATGTAGGCGACGATTATCTCGGAAAATACCCCAAAGTGGGATTTTGGAGGGATACGCACTTGCAGATTGAAGGAGATAGCGTCTATTTTCTGCAAAATGCATTTCTTAGCGACTGGAAGCTGGCCTCAGGGGAGAGATTGATGGATGTGAATTTATTTCCTCCACATACTTGCACCGGGGATGAGGAAGTACAGATTTTGAGCAGCGGTCCCGATCAGGTATGGGATACGATTCAGGAAATGTGTTTTGGTGCGCTCACGGTTGCCAAAAAGCGGATTTGGATTACGACGCCGTATTTTATTCCCGATCCGGGGATTTATGAGGCGCTCAAGCTGGCAGCAGTCAGTGGCGTAGATGTGAAAATTATTATTCCCTACCAATCTGATTCGAAGCTGGTTCATCTGGCGTCTTTATCCTATGTGCAAGAACTGTTGGAGACAGGGGTGGAGTTCTACCAATATCGAAAAGGTTTTATTCACGCCAAAGTGGTGATTGTCGATGATTTACTCGGCTCGGTCGGGACCGCCAATATGGACATGCGCAGCTTTTTCTATAACTTTGAGTTGACCGCTGTAGTTTTTGCTAATTCAGCGCTGGAACGGCTTTCGGCAGATTTTGTAGAGGACATTTCCAACTCCTCACGCATTGATTTGAACGTGTTCCGCAGACGGCCTCGATCTCAGAAAACAGCTGAAATTCTAACTCGCATGCTCTCTCCACTCCTTTAAAGGCGATTTTCGCCGTTTTTATCGCTATAATCCCACTTTATTGTGATTTATGTGCTCTTTGCTAACTTTTTTGCGCAAAATCACAGTTTTATGGTATACTATTCATATAACACAAGCGCGGTAAAGGAGAGGGGACTGCGGATAGCAGCCCCTTTTTCGGTCCAATATACCATACTGTAACGGGGGGATTTATATATGAGTGTAGTAAGCAAGGAAGTCCAAAATCTGTCTGAGATCACAGATGTGACCGGAGAGTTGACCAAGATCAGCAAAATACCAGCCAATCCTAAAAATAAAGCAAAACGCCTATTCCAGCGTGCGACCATGATTATTTTTGGAGCGGCGCTCATGGCAGTGGGATTGGAAATATTCCTGGTTCCTAACGGCGTTATCGACGGAGGCGTCACAGGTATTTCCATTATGGCCTCCAAGATTACTGGCTACCCGCTCGGCATTTTCCTGACCCTGTTGAACCTTCCCTTTTTGATTATCGGCTACAAGCAAATCGGTAAAACCTTCGCTTTATGCACATTATTCGGCATTATCGTTATGTCCATCGGAACCGCGTTACTTCACAATGTAAGTGCATTGACTCCTGGCGAACCACTGCTGGGTGCTATCTTTGGGGGTGTCATTCTCGGCGTTGGGGTGGGTCTTGTCATTCGGTCCGGCGGCTCGCTGGATGGAACAGAGATCGTAGCTATTCTCGTCAGTGAAAAAACTCCTTTTTCGGTCGGTGAGATCGTACTGTTTGTTAACATCTTTATTCTGGGAAGTGCAGGTTTTGTATTCGGTTGGCCGAATGCCCTGTATTCCATGATTGCTTATTATATCGCCATGAAAATGATTGATATTACGATTGAGGGTCTGGATCAATCCAAATCGGTCTGGATTATTAGTGATAAATACCGCGATATCGGGGATGCCCTGACGGACCGTCTTGGACGGGGCGTAACTTATCTGGAAGGTGAAGGCGGATTTACGGGCGAAAGCAAGAAAGTGATTTTCGTCGTCATTACCCGACTGGAGGAAGCGAAGCTGAAGAGCATCGTTGAAGATTGGGACCCGCACGCTTTCGTTGCGATCGGTAACATTCACGATGTGAAGGGCGGACGCTTTAAGAAAAAAGGAATACACTAGCGCAAGGGGACAATTTCTCAGCCTAATGGCTGCGGGGTTCGTCCCCTTTTTTGTTCTTCCAGCATGGATTAGGTTCGTTGTGCCTTGGTGCGCATATGCTTGAGGACGTCTTCTACGGGCTGGGGAGGAACCTTGTCGATCAAGTCGCCTACCTGGTTTAGTCGTTCCTCAATATTCAGCAAATGGTAGTCAAGTGGTGATACATCTTGCCGTACCTCTTCCCATGTTAGCGGAGTGGAGACCGTAGCGCCGGGGCGTGCCCGCGGGGTATAAGGAGCGGCCAGAGTTTTCCCCTGATAATGCTGCAAATAATCAAAATAGATGGCTGTTCCACGATCCTTCTTTAACCGTTCGAGTGTGAACAGATGCGGGTGCTTTTCTGTCACAAACTGTCCGACTAATAGCCCGATGCTGCGAAGTTCGTCGAAGGTTATGCCTGTACGGATCGGAACGATAATTTGTACACCTGTGGCCCCGGATGTTTTGGGGACGGAATCCAAACCAAGCGAAGCCAGTACTTCACCGACAATAGAGGCTGCCTCCATAATACGTGGCTCCACCTCTCTGGATGGATCAAGGTCAATCATCCATTCACAGGGCAGCTTGCTTCCCGCTTCATGTAGAGAGGGGTGGAATTCCAACGCAGCCTGATTACCAAGCCAGAGAAGTTGTGGCAATTTGCCGAGCACGATATATTCAATACCGTCATGCAGAGCGGTTTCAATATAGTCCGGCCGAGGACGTGGGGCATTTTTTTGATAAAAAAAATCACCATGAATCCCATGTGGCCAGCGGATGACGGTCAGCAGACGATGATGGCAATATTTGAGCAGGAAGGGAGCCAATACCGCCAGCTTGCGAAGATATAGCGCCTTAGTCACGCCTGCTTCAGGCCACAGTGGTTTATCCGGGTTTGTGATAGGAATTTCCTGACCTTCAATGGTAATTGTACCTTTAACAGCTTGTCCCATAGTGCTATCCTCCTTTGGCTAATATGCAGCAAAATCTTTATTTACAGGCTGATTGTTGAGCTTATAGATCTACATATGGTTTAACATGAACGTGAAGTGCTGAATTTATCCATCAAAGGGATTGACAAGATACATTATGTATCATAAATTTATAATAAAAAATACGATATGTATCTATTAAAGTGTCTTGAGCAGAGGTAGAGGAGGAGTTTGCTTGATTGAAAAGCAAGGCGGAGGGCTGGTATTCCTGTTAAGTGTCCCTCGGAGTGGAAGCTCGCTGCTTACCGCCATTTTGCAAAACCATTCCCGCCTGTTTGCCACGCAGGAAATGTGGTTTCTGCTCAGTTTATATGATCTTCCTCAGTCACATGCACGGCCATATGGAGGAACAGGGATACTTCGGCAATTTTTTGAAGGTATGGTCCCCTCCGACGTATTGGAGCAGGCCTCCCGTTCGTATGCACTTGAAATATATAATGGTCTGCTTCAAGGAACAACAGCAGATATGCTTATCGACAAATCCCCGCGTTACTATACGGTTTTAGAATTTATAGACCGTTTATTCCCTGCTGCCCGCAGGCTGTGGCTTATCCGGAATCCTTTGGCCATTGTGGCCTCATTCAAAAAGGTTAATCAGCTACGGAATGGACGTTTTCAACTGCTGGAGGAACTGGGGGGGCCGCATTTTAATATGAAAATGACGGATATTACGGTTGGTTTATTCCGTTATGCTCATTATTTTGCTACACCTCATCCACTTGCATACCCGCTTAGGTATGAACAACTCGTATCCAATCCAACGATGGAGATCGAGAAGCTGTGCGGTTTTCTGGGAATCAAGTATGAGCTGGGGATGGAAAAGTACGGAGACTTTGCGGATACGCCCAAATCCAGTCTTTTTTATAGTATGGGAGCGGGTGATCCATTCGTAGGAGAGCATGAGCAGGCGCATCAGGATTCGGTACATAGCTGGCAACATTTGTTGAGTAAAACGGAAATTGAGCTGTATTGCAGAAGCATTGGGTCCCGCATGTTTAGGCAGCTTGGTTACGCGGAAGCGCTGGAGCAGGCTGAACAGATGACGGGAGTCCGCTTTGAAGATGAGCCGGATATAGAGCTGCTGAGTCGACGTACACAACAATTCCTCCAGCAAAGCGGCTTTGAATGGAAGGCAGCTTATCGGATGCTGGAAGAACAGGATGCAGATAACAGAGAACTCGTGATAAATGCAACCCGTCATGCTGCACCTCAAGATCCGGCAAGGATGCAGGTGGACCAGATCGTGAACGATCGGCGGATTCAATCACTGGAAAACAGGTTGGCACATAGCTATGAGGAGCGGAACCGTCTTATCGCTCAGCTCCAAAGCTATCAACGCCCAAATCAAGGTTTCCGATATCGCAGCCTCTTTGCCCGTAAGCTCGGGCGCTTGGCGTCTGTAGTGTTATCAAGTATAGGAAAAGAAAAAGGGGGAAGAACGTGAGTGCGATTGCCGGAATCTATAGCTTTGGGCATGAGTCCGTATGCACCGAAGAAGGCGGGAAAATGATGCAAGCCCTGCGAAAATATCCCGCTGACCGCGTATGCGCTTGGTGTGAAGGCTCTATTTTTTTGGGTTGTCATGCCCAGCATGTGACCCCGGAATCTGTTCATGAGCGTCTTCCCTTCCATGATGAGCTAAGAGATTTGGCAATCACAGCGGATGCAATTATTGACAATCGTTCCGAACTGTTTGAACGGCTGGGTGTTGAGCAGGAACGGCGACAAGATATCACGGACAGCGAGCTGATTTTGCTGGCATATGACAAATGGGGAGTGGATGCAGCCGGTTATCTGATAGGTGATTTTGCCTTTGTTATTTGGGATGCCAAGGAACATCGATTATATGGTGCTCGAGATATGACAGGCAATCGTACGTTGTACATCTACCAGCATGACCGAGGATTCGCGTTTAGCACGGTAGTCGCTCCGCTTTTGGCCCTGTCCTCTCTGCGAAAAGAATTGTATGAGCCATGGCTGGCCGAATTTTTGTCCATTCGCGCCATGCAGGAATCCGTCGATATCGGAACGACCGCATACAAGCATATCAATCAGCTTCCTCCTGCACATTGGTTCACTATGGAGGAGGGAAAGCGAACCCTTCATAAATATGCATGTCTGGATGAGGTAGAGCCACTGCGGCTCAAAACAGGGGGCGAGTACATAGAAGCTTTCCGCGAGGTGTTCACACAGGCGGTCACTGCCCGACTACGGACGCATCGCGCTGTAGGGGCTGCCTTAAGCGGAGGGCTGGATTCTGGAGCGGTTGCCAGCTTTGCCGCGCCATCGCTGCACTTGCAACAAAAGCCGCTGCATGCCTACAGCTATGTGCCTGTTCAAGATTTTACAGACTGGACACCGCCTACATTGCTGGCGAACGAACGAAGCTATATTCAGTCTACGGCTCGCTATGTGGGCAACATTAACGAAAATTATATGGATTTTGAGGGGAAAAGTCCGTTTTCAGAAATTGATATTTGGCTGGAACTCATGGAAGCACCCTACAAATATTTTGAAAACTCCTTCTGGATCAGAGGTTTTTACGAAAAAGCACAGGAGCACAATGTCGGTGTACTGTTGACCGGGGCACGAGGCAACTTTACCGTATCGTGGGGCCCTGCACTAGACTATTATGCCCGGCAGTTTCGTCGTTTGCACTGGTTGCAATCCTTTCAGGGATTGTGGCGGTACAGCAAGCTTACGGGCAGGCGCATGTCTCATCTACTCCCCGTGATGTTGAAAAAAGCGACTCCACTTGAATCTCGTTCATGGTTGCGGCGTAGCAATCGAAGTCCCGTTCCTTCACTGATTCACCCGGAGTTTGCCAAACGGATGCATGTAGAAGATATTCCTGTATTGAGCGGAACAGGTTGGATAAAAAATGCCGATCAGACGAGAAAAGAGAAGTTCTCAAATTTGGCGATTGCCAACAAAAATGGTGTGGTCGCGACCAAACTTTCACTACGTTATGGACTATGGGAACGTGATCCGACCGGGGACAGCCGGGTAATTCGTTTTTGCTTATCGGTGCCTTTTGAGCAGTATGTGCAAAATGGTCGGGATCGTGCCCTCATTCGTAAAGCCATGCGTGATCATCTACCTGATGATGTTCGGTTGAACCAGCGGGTACGCGGCGTGCAGCCTGCAGATTGGCTACATCGTATGCTTCCTTGCTGGGATACGTTTATGGGGGAGCTTCAACTGATGTGTCATGATTTACGAGCGGCTGAATATCTCAATATTGAATTAATAAAGACGGCTATGGCGAAACTTCGCCACCCCCGCCCTGAACAGGCGTCTGATCCAAATATACGACTACTGATGCACAGCCTGATCGTGTACCGTTTTCTCTGTGGATTGAACTGATTCAGATTGATCCGGGCGGACAGTTCGTCATTCGTTGGAGGGGAGGTGATGAAATGAGTAAAAAAGAATGGCAGGAACCGACGATAGAGGTGCTGGATATTAGCCAGACCATGGCGGGGAAAGGCTGGAGACAGATTGATTGGGTGTCCGACCACGATGCCGATATTTATAATCCAAGCTAATAGATGGTTATACATGCAGCCGATGTTGGACTGGAAGCCAGACAGCTCGGCCTATAACGATTGAGTGAACGAAAATAGCATAATCCATTGGACTCGTATTCAATACAGAGCCGTCTTTATTTCTTTCGGGTTAGAGATTTTGCCCAAGAAATAAAGACGGGATTTTTAAGGACAGAGGAGTGAGTCCTACCGTGCATGACAGAAGTGCAAATGTCAGTTGGACGAAATATACAGCCTTTGGACTCAGGATTGCCAGTGAACTGAATCTGCCTGAACTGCTCCTGGCAGAGCCGGAAGCAGTAGAGGATGTAGTCATTCGACAGGCTGATTTGACTGCATGGAGTGGTCAGCTGGAACAGGCCAATTTTGTGATGCTGGGCGAGCGATTTATGTTCAAAATACCAGGCACGGCCATTTATGCCGTCAGGGAAGGCAAGGAAATCGAGGTAAGCATATTCTCCGGGGCCGATCCTGACACCGTGCGGCTATTTGTGCTGGGTACATGCATGGGTGTTCTGCTGATGCAAAGACGAATATTACCTATTCACGGAAGTGCGGTCGTCATTGGGGGGAGGGCCTACGCATTTGTGGGTGAATCGGGTACGGGGAAATCGACACTGGCGGCTGCTTTTAGGCAGGCAGGTTATCAGATGGTTAGTGATGACGTGATTGCTGTAAAAACTACGGCTTCCTCATCCATCGTGTATCCAGCTTATCCGCAGCAAAAGCTGGGGTTGGATAGCTTGCTCCAACTAGAGGCTTTACGGGAGAACAAGCATGCACGCACAATAAATCACATACGGTCCCTAACGGATGGCAATTCTGTAATGCCACAATACAGAGATCTGCGTATGCTTGCAGATGAGCTGAATAAATATGCCGTACCCGCCGTAGATGAATTTTTTAACGATCCGCTGCCCTTAGGGGGCGTATTTGAGCTAGTGGCAGATTCTCCAATCCGTGCGTTGATGCGCGAAGGGGAGCTAGTGGCAGTTACGGAACAGCCCTTGAACGTTCTGGAGTGCTTGCATACATTACTACAACATACATATCGTAGGGTGATTATTCCGCGAATGGGTTTGAGTGAATGGTCGTTTGATACAGCGGCTAGGATGGCTCGTAAAGTAGAGGGCTGGCGGCTGCTGAGGGATAGTTCCGTCTTTACTGCGTCCGAGGTTGTACAACGGGTACTTGATATCATTCGTAAGGAGGAAAAGAGTTATGGCAGCCACTAATCCAGCTAAAGACCATTATCGCGTCATTTACGGTGAAGAGGTCTACGTCAGTGATATGGACGGGGAAAAAGTGATGATGAGTATTAATACTGGTAAATATTACAACTTAGGCTTCACAGGAGGACGAATCTGGGAACTGGCAGAATCCGGTCCTTCACTTGGCGATATCGTAACTGTCCTGACGAACGAATATGAGGTGGACGAGGAACAGTGCAGACAGCAGGTACATACCTTTGTGGCTGAGTTGGAGCGGGAAGGACTGTTAAAGCTTCTACGGGAGTCGGTATAACATGCGGATACAACGGCTTCTTTTCCTGTCTCCAGAGGTCAGGAGATTGTTGCCGGAAGCCTGGTTGGAGCTGGGATGGGCGAGGCTGCGCCAGCGTCGTTCTTTTGGGGATTACTCAAGGGTTTGGGGCATATGCATGGAAGAAACTCCATGGCAGTGTGATGTCAGGCAGGAGAAGTCCATTCAGCAGATTTCGCACGCTGTGGAGCTGGCAAGCCGTTATACTCCTTGGCGCAGTAGTTGTCTTGTACAAGCCGCTGCGGCGATGACGTTGCTGGGGCGCAGAAAACTGGACTGCACGCTGTATCTGGGCACAGCCAAAAATGCCGCTGGACGCTTGGTCGCACATGCATGGGTACGTAGCGGACCGATTTATGTTACGGGGAAACGGGAGATGGAAGCCTTTACGGTGGTGGGGATATTCGGGAGACGTGCAGTTAAGGATACAAATACAAAAAAATAGCATATAAAGGTAGTTATTTGCTTTAATGCGATGAGACAAAAGAAGTCCAAAGAATCGAAGGAGAAGAATACATGCCCACCAAGTCTGTTTTGGAACTTGCGAATTGGAATGAGGATCAGGAATTAACGTTGTTACTCTCTCTATTGGGGAAGGACGTTTCTCATTGGCAGGATAAGACTACTGCTACCCAGCTGCGTGAGATGGATTGGGTCCGCTTTTTACGTCTGACCGAGCACCATCGAGTGGTACCTACGGTGTATCTCCAACTGAAAACATTGAATCATCCGTTCATTCCCGCAGAATTGTTGCGAAACCTTCAGGCGCAATATCATCGAAACACGCTTCGCATGCTCCATCTTCAAGCAGAAGCCGGGCGTCTGACCAGGCTGCTCATAGCTCATGGAATTCGTGTGCTTATGCTGAAGGGTCCTGCTCTGGCGCAGCAATTGTACGGGGATGTTTCCCTGCGTACTTCCAAGGACATAGATTTACTCATTGCCCCTGACGATATGGATGAGGCTGAGCATTGGATGAAGGAAGCCGGATATGCGTCCAAGAGCGGAGAAGTGCGTGTCCTTGGCAGTTGGAAATGGAAGGACCATCATGCATCCTACCTACATCCGCAAAAACGGGTAGAGATGGAGTTGCATTGGCGTCTTCACCCGGATGGGGGTGGGGAACCCTCATTTGACGAGCTGTGGAGCTGTCGGCAAATGGGTAAAGCTACAGGAGCCAGTCGGATGGTACCGTTGGCACCTGCCGACAACAGGACTGCGATGACGTCCTGTATGTATACGCTTGGCAGCGAGCATCAATTTCTGTACTTGAGTGCGCATGGTGCGCGTCACGGATGGTTCAGGCTGCGCTGGCTGGTTGACATCGACAGGCTTGCGGTATGTGCTGTCGATTGGGAGGCCCTACTGCCGATGATGCGCCGCTACGGGGGCCTGCCTGCTGGCGGGCAGGCCTGGGCGCTCGCCGCTGCGCTGTTGGGTACGCCGATACCAGAGCCGATGCGTCCGGTATCGGCTACCCGGCAGGCGCACAGGCTCGCGCTGAGCGCGCTGGCCTTCATGCAGGCCAGCGTTCCCGCACCGTACCCGATTGCCCACGGGTCGGGTACAGGTAGGCTTGCTCCATCAGAGCTGCTGCACAGCAGAGCTTTGGCGGAGCAAGCGGAGGCCGCCCCTCCGGATGGCGGTCCTTCAGTAGGCGGTGCCACAAGCGAAGCTGGCATGCTTGCCATCCGTGGCGTTGCTAGCATCACGGAAGATGCCAGTAACGACGACTATAGCCCGATGAGCACCGCTACCAGTTGTGCCCCCATTACTCCAGCTGTCGCCTCCAGCCAAGTCATGACCCAAAACAGGGCTGCCCATCAGCCGGTCAGCCGCACTTACTTGCTTTCCTTAAAACAGCCAAGACACAGACTATGGTACCTCATCAGCCGTTTGTTTCCCTCTACGGGGGATCCGGCCGTTTTTCCACTGCCTCGCCAGCTGCATTTTTTGTATATCCCTTTACGTCCATTTCTTTGGCTGAAGCGGCGATTTTCAAAGCACTGACTCGATAAGGAGTGTGCATTATGGTTCACCTGCGATTATATATGACAAAGCTGTATAGCGTGAACGGCGGTGCGTTATTTCTCAATATTGGATGTATGATCATTGTCAGCCTGCTGGAGGGTTTTGGCATTTATATGCTTGTTCCTATGCTGGCGGCCATCGGCGTATTTGTCGGTCATTCAGGGATGCCATTTCTGTCTGATGGATTGGATCATTTTTTGCCGTTCATTCCTAAAAGCTGGCTGTTACCGGGGATATTGATGGTTTTTGTAGTGCTGCTTACAGGGCAGGCTTGGCTTCAGCGTTACCAATCCATCCTGAATTCGCGGATTCAGCAGCGTTTTATGCGTTCTCTGCGAATAGACGTGTACACTTCCTTTATGAAGGCGCAGTGGGCTTTTTATTTGCGTCAGCGTAAATCTGATTTTAGCCATGTGATGACGACCGAGCTGGCGCGTGTCAGTCAGGGAACGAATTTGCTTCTTCAACTGACTACAGCCGTCATGTTTACGCTGATCCAGATTGCGCTGGCTTTTTGGTTATCCCCCTCTTTAACCGGACTGGTATTTCTGAGTGGATTGGGGCTGTTTGTGGTGTTCCGCCGCTCCATTCGAAATGCCAAACAATTAGGTGATCGTACGACTGAGCTGTCGCAGGTTTATTTTGCTGGAATTACGGATCACATGAACGGCATGAAAGATATTAAAAGCAATCTGCTGGAAGCGGCGAATATCCATTGGTTTCGCTCCCTGACGCAACGCATGGAGGATAATACGACCCAATTTGTCCGGCAAAATGCGACCACACAGTTTTTTCATCGTACAGCGGCAGCTGTTTTTGTCGCTTGTCTCATATTTATATCGCTGCAGTGGCTGCATGTTACACCTGAAAAACTGATTGTGCTGATTCTTATATTTTCCCGCTTATGGCCCCGATTTGCCCTTATTCAAGCGAGTCTGGAATATATCATGTCTATGATCTCCGCTTTTGAAAGTGTCACCAAGGTGCAGCAGGAGTGCGAAGCTTTCTCCGATCCATCGGTATTCAATCTATCGTCTGCAGCTGTACGGCAACCCCTGTCCCTTCGTCATGGGATTGAATGCAGCCATCTGGATTATCGCTACGATGGTGCAGCGGAGCCTGCGCTTCGTCATATCAATTTGTTCATACCCGCCCGGGGAATGACAGCCATTGTAGGGAAATCGGGATCAGGTAAAAGTACAATGGTCGATGTCCTGATGGGTTTTTTACGTCCAACTGGGGGGCAGATCACAATAGACGGGCTTGTTCTGGACGACGAATTGTTGCCCCAGTGGCGGCAGTCCTTTGGCTACGTGTCACAAGACCCATTTTTATTTCACGCGACTGTCCGCGAAAATTTGATGCTGGCAGATAAGGATGCTAGTGAGCAGCAGCTATGGGAGGCGTTACATTTTGCAGCCGCAGACAGCTTTGTATCCAGACTGCCCGAAGGGCTGGACACGGTCATTGGAGATCGCGGGATTCGTCTGTCTGGAGGAGAACGTCAACGGCTAGTATTAGCACGGGCTGTCTTGCATCATCCTTCGGTACTTATACTAGATGAAGCGACAAGTGCGCTGGATGGTGAGCATGAAGCCGCAATTCAGGCAGCACTGGAACGGATGAAAGGTCAAATGACGTTGATCGTCATCGCTCACCGCCTGTCAACCATCAGACATGCGGATCAAATTGTTGTACTGGATCAAGGCGAGGTCATACAGCAGGGGAACTACCACCAACTGGAACAAGAGGAGCGGGGGGCGTTCAGTCAGCTACTATCGTATCAAAGCAGTCTCACCGCCACCCCTTAGCCAGACTTTTCTGTAACTCAGCTTAAGTTTCTTTACGTTTGGTAGTGCTTCTTTTCTTTTTGACTGGAGTCGGAGAGATGTTCTCGCCTGCAACAGCCTGCTGTGCTGTTGGGGCTGCTGGTTTACGCGCAGGGCGTTTTTTCGCAGCAGGGCCGGGATCGGTAACGACAGGTTGCACTGCCTCGATGCTGGCCTGAAGGGCGGCCATTAAATCTACTACATTGGTCTGAGGCTGTGTTGGGGCGATTCGCACCTCTTCACCAGCCACTTTATGTTGAATGAGATCCAGCAGACGCTCGCGGTACTGATCCGTATACTTTGCCGCATCAAAAGGTGTAGATAGCTGCTCGATCAGCATTTTTGCCATGGTCAGCTCCTTCTCTTTAACCTCCTCCTGCCCCGGTAAGTTAGGAACTTGAGCAATGGGGCGAATTTCATCGGGGTAAAACATCGTCTCAACGGCCAAACATTCATCCAACACCCGAATAGCCGCCAGGCTGCTTTTAGAGCGGATGGAGATTTGGGCAATCCCGATTTTCCCGGTGTCCTTCATCGCATTCATGAGTAGCTTATAGGCATTAGATCCAGCTTGATCTGGGGACAAATAATACGTTTTCTGAAAGTAAATCGGATCAATTTCCTGCAAATCCACAAAATCCAAAATGACAATATTTTTATCCGCTTGTCCGCTAACTTGCTCCAGTTCCTCCTTGTCGAACATGACAAATTTTCCTTTTTCATATTCGTAGCCTTTTCCAATTTCCTCCCATTCGACCTCCTTGTCACAAACGGGACACTTTCGTACATAGCTAAGTGGGCTTCCACACTCCTTGTGAATATAACGCATGGAAATGTCCTTATCCTCCGTAGCTGAAAACATTTTAACGGGCACATGAACCAGCCCGAAGCTGATCGCGCCTTTCCAGACCGTATGCATACGCCAGTCCCCCTTTTCTTAAATCCGCATTTTGCATCCTTCGATTCCGGTCACCCCGGGATATGAGCATATGATTTTTCACTTAGTATGCTTCGTACAAGTGATTGTATGAGGTGCAAATGAAGGCTGCGAATTACTTCTGTTTGCGCATGGTTACAGCAATTTTGGTGCATAGTAAGTCATATCCGATTCAAAAGGAGGTACACAATTTATGTCCGGAAAATCCTATCCTCGGCAAATCAGGCATCGTGTGGGTCAAAACCATGTCGCTTTTCGGGGACCCGCCGGAGGCGAACAGGATGCATTGCCGCCAGAGTTTGCCCTTTCCCATGGAATCCAACCGCCTTTTCCCATAGCTGTGGCTCATGTGGATTTGGAGGCTGTAGTTTCAACTTCGCCTTCTCATAGTATCCCTTCATTAGACGTTGAACGGATTATAGATGAGGACTAGGTCACCTATATTTCTAAATGAATACACAAACACAAAAACAATCAGGAAGGGAAGAATAGCATGAACGTGGAACGAGCAAAAGCGATTTACGATTCGCCCGATACCATTGCCGTACAAATGGATGGAAAACCGATCTGGATTGAGCATGTAGACGAAGCGAACGGTATGGCCACTGTACAGGTGGGCAGCAGACCCACCAATACCCAAACCGTCCGTGTGGATCGTCTGGAAGAACAATAGAAGAGGGGCACCAAAACAGATTTTTTTCCATAGTATGGGGTATAGCTTTAGAAAGATCTTGGACAGCTATAGGCTTTCATCGTAGAATGCTGCTTGAATGGTCCCGCTCCAATCCTAAAAGGCTCGCAATTGCTCAATGAGCAATTAGCGAACCTTATTTGTAATAATAAATGCAGTCCAGGGGGCATGTTAAACGCCAGACAAGTTAATTTGAAGGTGAAACTGGTTCCTTTCTATGACCTTTACACTGCAATGGTCTTCAAATGTGGTGAAACTATCAGCTCAGCCTCTGTGGCCATTTGAACGTCTTCCACCGACAACCCCGGAGCAATTTCCTTCAGCATCAGCCCTTTACCCGGTATAACATCAATGACAGCCTTATCAGTTACGATGGTCTTTACAACATTTACAGCGGTCAGGGGCAATTTGCATTGCTTCAGTATTTTGGGCGCTCCACTTTTGTTCACATGCTCCATGGCTACAATCACTCTCTTGGCTCCGACAACCAAATCCATGGCTCCTCCCATGCCTGGCACCTTTTTCCCTGGGATCATCCAGTTAGCAAGGTTGCCATTCTCATCGACCTCCAGAGCACCCAGAACGGTGATGTCCACATGCCCTCCGCGGATGATGGAAAATGAAAGCGAACTGTCGAGAAAGCAGGCTCCTTTCACGGTAGTAACGTAGTTTCCGCCTGAATCGATACAATCGAGTCTTTCTTTTCCCGGAGCTGCTTTGGGGCCAACGCCGACAATTCCGTTCTCCGCCTGCAGCATAATATTAACGTTATCAGGGATGTAGTCCACCGCCATTGTAGGCAATCCAATACCAAGGTTGACCACTTCGCCATCCTTGAATTCCTGGGCTATTCTTCGAATAATTAATTCTCTGTTATTCATGGTCTCCACCTACCTTTACAATCGCGTCAACAAATATTCCGGGAACGTTGATATGATTGGGGTCAATATCTCCCGTCTTTACGTATTCGTCTATCTGAGCAACTACATATTCGGCTGCGGTAGCCATAACCATATTGAAGTTGCGTGATGAGCCGTTGATGACAAGGTTCCCCGCTTCATCAGCCTTATGGGCTTTAATTAATGCCACATCGGCTTTGAGCGGCAGTTCGAGCAAGTATTCCTTTTCATCAATTTTGATTTTCTGTTTTCCTTCCTCTACAATGGTGCCTACACCTACAGGAGTTAAAATACCGCCCAGCCCGGCTCCCCCTGCGCGTATTTTTTCAGCGAGCGTGCCTTGCGGGAAGAGTTGAACCTCGGCTTCTTTCGTCATAAGGAGTCTTCCCGTTTCCGGATTGGAGCCGATATAGGATGCAAAAATTCGCTTTACTCTGCCGCTTTTAACAAGTCTATAGATAGATAATTCCGGTGTGCCTGTATCATTGGAAATAATCGTAAGATTGTCGGCGGAATTTGTGTCGACAAGCGCACGCACCAACTCCTCCGGAAAGCCTCCTTGCAGAAAACCTCCGACCATCACCGTGCTTCCGTTTTTGACCTTCTTAACTGCTTCTTCAGCGGAGATTACTTTGTTATTCATGGTTCCTTCTCCTTATATATATATTTTTAGGAAGGCAAACTTTATTGGAGATAATCGTAGAGGACTCTTCCATATGGAAGCGTTAAATCAGCAATAAAATGTTTTCCGCCAATATAAGCTTTAACCGGCAAATCTGCCACAGGAGCATTGACATGGGGGATCAGGCTTAACCTAGCAGGCCCTGACCAGGCACCTTTTACAGTAATGTTCTCGAGATTATACGCTACTAACTGAGCGATTTTGGGGGTACCGTCAACATCAGGAATTAATTTCAAATTAACTTGCGTTTTTGCGATGGCTTTAGCCGTTTCTTTTTCATCAAGAATGTTATATTTGAAAGGCATAGTTCCCGTGGCCACCAGGACGTGATTATAATGCAATGTACCCGTTAGCGTCTCCGTTTCCTCCACGCTCAGGCGAGGCTTTGCCCATTTTTTCGGAAATCCCCAGACTTCACGTCCCCCCAGAATAGCAGGCGCGTTATCCAAATACATTTGGGCAACAAAATTACAGGGTTCTCCATGAAAAGTACACGGAATGACAATACCACTTTCCTCATAGCATCCTAAACCGGAAGAATCGGGCATCTTGATCCATTCATA
Source organism: Paenibacillus sp. F4 (assembly GCF_002894905.1). NCBI lineage: Bacteria > Bacillati > Bacillota > Bacilli > Caryophanales > Paenibacillaceae > Paenibacillus > Paenibacillus sp. F4. The sequence continues at coordinate 92,146 of NZ_POVS01000014.1, read as the reverse complement.
GGAAACCGTATTGCTTCCATCCGGCTCAAGAGGTTCTGGGACCGCCTGTCTAATCGCAGCGGGATCGGTCTCATAGGTAATGATAAAAAATTCCCGGTTGATGAAGCGGTATGGTGGGCGCCCGTAGCTGCCGCTAGCCGCAGGCATAGATTGGAGTGAAAGTACATCTTTTTGATTCATAGCGATCTCCCTTCCTTTTAAGAGATAGTTCTAAAAGTCATCCTGAACACGCACTTTAAATGAGCGCATTTTCAACCAGCATGGCTATTCCCATTCCTGTTCCGATGCATAACGAGGCGATGCCGTAGCGTGAAGATCTTCGCACCATTTCGTGAACCAACGTAGTCAATATCCTAGCACCGCTGGCACCTACAGGATGCCCGATTGCGATTGCGCCGCCATTGACATTCACCTTCTCCGGACTGACCCCTAGCTCTTTCACTACCGCTAATGCTTGTGAGGCAAACGCTTCATTAATTTCAAAAAGATCAATGGCATCGATGGATATACCTTGCTGCTTAAGAAGTGTCGAAATGGCTTTCACTGGCCCCATTCCCATATATGCAGGGTCAACGCCAACAAGTGAATAACCCTTGATATATGCCAATGGCTTTAATGCATGTTCCTTGCATTTGTCTTCCGACACTACAAGCACGGCCGCCGCGCCATCATTGATTCCTGAAGCATTTCCGGCGGTAACCGTCCCGTTCTCCTTAAACGCAGGTTTTAATTGAGAAAGTTTTTCTTGCGTTGTATTTCCTCTTATGTGTTCGTCCTCTGTGAAAGAAATAGTTTCTTTTTTGGTTTTGATCATGACCGGAACAATTTGCTCTTCAAAAACTTTCTTGTTTTTTGCTTCTACGGCTTTTAGCTGGCTTTGATAGGCAAATTCGTCCTGTTCAAGTCTTGAAATTCCATATTTCTCGGCAACATTTTCTGCGGTAATTCCCATATGGTAATGGTTGATCGGGCACGTAAGGCCGTCGGCCACTAGGGAGTCTACCAACTCACCGTTGCCAAGTTTGTAGCCGTTTCTTGCATTCCTTAGCAGGTAAGGGGCATTCGACATGCTCTCCATGCCTCCGGCCAAGACGATGTTGCCTTGTTCAGCCAATATTGAATTGTAGGCTAAAGCAACGGCATGAAGTCCTGAACCGCAAACCGTGTTTATCGTTGTTTCGGGTACATCAATAGGGATACCGGCTTTTAGTGCCGCCTGTCTGGCAGGATTTTGTCCATTGCCCGCCTGAAGAACATTTCCCAAATAAATCTGATCGATCAAAGAAGGCTCTAATTTACTTTGCTGAAGGCATGCTGTCATCACAGTTGCTCCTAGTTCGGAAGCGCTTAGAGGCGCAAGGGTTTTGTTAAAAGAGCCGACCGCTGTTCTCAACGGGCTTACTAAAGCTACTTTTTTCATTAAAAACTCACATTCCTTTCGCTGTGTTCAAGACACAATACATCCATGATTGCACTTCAATTCGTAATTTCCGCTCTTAACCTACGAGACGCAGCGACTGCAAGATACATTTGCATGCGGGCATATCATGGTGCCTAAGACAGTGAGTGTGACGGTTCGATCGCCTTCTCTCATTGGAAATTAAAACCATTTTCATCATAGTTCTAATGCAGATTTTGCTCAATGTCCAAATATTTACACATATCTATGTACAGATGTTTATAGAGCCATATAGGCCACAATAATTAGGCCATTCTAATGTTTTCTGTTAATTACTTAATTTTTCTGAAAATCATGATCATAAATTGGATTTTCTGTTAAAAATGAAAGTTCCAATCCATACGTGAAAAAGTTTTCCTCGCAAATATCATCTAACTCATCGCTGGAAAATAAAAAAAGCCTCCAGAATTTTCTGAAGACGGCTTTGCCTTTCAATATTCATGATCTTCGTCATATTGTGCCAGCTTGCTTCTTGTTAAAGGTGTCACTCGAAAGTGCGGTTTTTTCGCATGAACAAAAAAAGAAGCCGACTTGCTTGAAGCAATCGGCTTGGAACATAAAACTTCAACAACTCACGAAAAATGTACATCTTCCGTCGCGAGTAAACGCACAAAACGATTGCCAAGCATCCCATTATGATGAGCTACAATTTGTTCACTGCTCAGCACCTTGCTATCAAATGTACTATGTGCATCCAATACGAGCACGTTGTTCTGGTATCCCAGACTATAGGCGCTTCGGCAAGTCGTGTCGAGGCAAAACTCGGTCTGCATCCCCGCGATTACGAGTTGATCGGCCCCCAGTTCCTTCAGCACATGGCCCAATTCGGTTTGGTAGAAGCTGTCCCAGGATGATTTACGGACAATTCGTTCATGAGGAAGAGGGCGCACCACGTCGGCGATGGCCCAGCCTACACTGTTTTCTCGGAAATCCTCATCCGCTTCATCGGTATGCTGTACAAAAATCACCGGTGTACCTGTAGCTCTGGCTTTGTCCAAAAGCTGCTGCAAATGCACTATAACTTCCTGCTCACGATACAGCTTCTCATCATACATGAACATAGCCTGCTGAACATCAATCATGAGTAAAACAGTTTGTCCCATCGTTTCAATCCCTCCCTGTGTGTATCATCTAACTTACAATAGCATGTCTTCATGCCTTGCGGCGACATAAGGTGAACTATATAATAAAGAACAAGTTGGAACGGTCCGATTCGGACGAAAGGTGATTAAAATATATGACAATTTCGCAGGAGCAGTTTACGTTCCGTTCTGTCTCAGAGGCACAGACCGGGTCATTGGCAGGTTTTTTGGCAGCCAAGGCGGTTCCCGGAACGGTGATTGTGCTGGATGGAGATCTGGGAGCGGGCAAAACTGCTTTTTCCAAGGCTTTTGCCAGCCATTTAGGTGTGCCGGGTATCGTAAATAGTCCAACCTTTACCCTCATTAAGGAGTACGAGGGCCGATTGCCTTTGTATCATATGGATGTGTATCGGATTTCCCAGGACGAGGCGGAGGATCTCGGGTTGGACGAATATTTTTACGGGACAGGAGTATGTCTGGTGGAATGGGGTAGTATTATACCGGATATATTACCGGAGCAGCGGCTTCACATGTATATAGAAACAACAGATTTGGGGGAGCGCTTGATTCACCTGACCGGGTACGGCGAGCCTTATGAACAATGGTGCCGCAGTTTGCGGGAGAATGGAGTTTGAACCATGCAAAGACAGCATACAGATGTGAATGTAAAGCCGCGTGAGCGGTTTTTGACGTTAGATACAGCGACGACCGTGATGGCGGCCGCTCTGATGAACGGAAGAGAATTGCTGGGAGAAAGCAACGTCTATGGCGAACGTAATCACTCCGTGCATGTGATTACCGAGCTGGAACGACTGCTGAATGAAGAAGGGCTGACACGAGATGATGTAGATGGTATTGCAGTTGGTGTTGGACCGGGGTCTTATACCGGTATCCGGATTGCGGTGACCGCAGCCAAAACACTCGCTTGGGCCTGGGGTATCCCGGTGACGTCCATATCCACTTTGCATGCTTTGGCGTGGGGTGGGTGGAATCGCGGCATCGAGATGAAGGGACAAGAAGATAAAAATGAGTCTGTGAATAACGGTTCATCCGGAGCGCAGGCAGCAGACTGGATTGTGCCTGTGCTGGATGCGCGCCGTGGTCAGGTTTACACGGGGCTGTTCGCTGTGAATATAGTTGACGACGTCGAGAGTCCGCAACGGCTGGAGCCAGATGCAATCCGCTTGATGACTGCTTGGACCGAAGATCTGCTGCAGCGGCTGGAGGCTTTACCCTCTGAAGAGCGTCCTGCGGTCATTTGGCTAGTCGGTGAAACGGCGGTTCACGCCGAAACAGCCGAGCGCCTGCGTGCATGGAGCGAGCTTCGTATCGTACCTTATGAGCTGGAGGGAAGATGGGTTGGCCGCCTTGGGGCGGATAAGCTGCTTCGTCAGGAACATGACGAGCTACATACGCTGGTTCCTAATTATACCCAGCTGGCGGAGGCGGAAGCCAATCTGCTTCGTCAGCGCTGAAGAGAGCGGTGAACAACATGGCAAAGAACATACAGCGGGAAGAGAAACTTGAGTTTCGCTTGATGCAACTGGATGATATTCCCGATGTGCTGGAGATTGAGCATGAAGCGTTCACGCTGCCGTGGACGGAGGAAGCATTCCGCAATGAGCTGACGATGAATCATTTTGCTAAATATATGATTATGGAACTAGACGGACGAGCCATTGGTTACGCAGGCATGTGGACGATTATGGATGAGGCCCATATTACGAATATTGCGATTCGTGAGGCTTATCGCGGACGCAAGCTTGGAGACAAGCTGTTGGATGAGCTGATGCAGACCGCCTCTTATTTAGGGATGGAACGTATGACGCTGGAGGTGCGGGTAACGAACCGGATCGCTCAGGGCTTGTATGAGAAAAAAGGCTTTAAGCCCGCAGGTGTGCGCAAAGGCTATTATTCGGATAATAACGAGGATGCTGTGATCATGTGGGCGGATCTTCCCGCGCATGGGGCATCCGGTGAACAGGAAGGAAGCGTGCAGAAGCAATGACGCAAGAGGAAAAAGCAGGTACAGGCTCCGCCTCCGGCGAGCCTTGCTATATACTGGCAGTGGAAACGAGTTGTGATGAGACGGCTGTTTCCGTCGTGAAAAATGGCACAGAGGTGCTCTCGAATCTGATTTCCAGTCAGATTGAAACACACAAAGCCTTTGGTGGTGTTGTGCCAGAGGTGGCTTCACGCAAACATGTGGAGAGCATCACCTACATGTTGGACGAGGCCATGCAAACATCGGGAATTACCCCTCGCGAGATTTCGGCGGTTGCCGTGACACAAGGACCAGGACTGGTTGGTGCATTGCTGGTTGGTATTGTCGCCGCTAAGAGCGCTGCTTTGGCGTTCGGCAAGCCGTTAATTGGGACGCATCATATCGCGGGACATATTTATGCCAATCAGCTGGAGCATGATATCGTATATCCGTGCATTGCTCTCGTTGTGTCAGGAGGACATACAGAGCTGGTGCTGATGGAGTCCGAAGGTCATTTTCAACTCATTGGTCGTACAAGGGATGATGCGGTTGGAGAAGCCTACGACAAAGTAGCGAGAGCGATTGGGTTTCCGTATCCCGGTGGCCCGCATGTGGATCGTGTAGCTCATGAATCGGAGGAAGTGGTTACTTTGCCGCGTGCATGGCTGGAGCCGGATTCTTATGATTTTAGCTTTAGCGGTTTGAAATCTGCGGTGCTGAATGTAATTAACCAGACGAAAATGCGCGGAGAAACCATTCATGTCGGAGCGATCGCAAGAGGCTTTCAAGAGTCGGTCGTCGAGGTGCTGGTGGAAAAGGCGATTCGTGCCATGCGTGAATATGGTGCGAAGCAGCTCCTGCTTTGTGGCGGTGTGGCTGCTAATCGCGGACTGCGTACAGCATTGCGGGAGCGCTGTGAGCGCGAAGGAATCGAGTTGCTTGTACCCTCGATGAAATATTGCACAGATAATGCAGCGATGATCGGCGCTGCGGCCTACGCCAAATGGAAGCGCGGGGAATTTACCTCATTGGATATGAAGGCTGATCCAGGGCTGTCTCTGGAAGAATGGTCTGTCCAAACTTAATTAAAGAAGAATGAGCAAGACACGGCACAGTTGAGTCGTGTCTTTTTTGTTCCGCTCCATAACTATCATAAAAATATAAATGCAAGAGGATAAAATACAGGAGTTTGAGTAAATGGATGGCAGCATCTCATTCACTCGCATTATTCGTCACAATTGTTCACGATTTTTCATGATCCATCAAAAAAATCTGGAATTTTGATATTGCCCGAATAATGATGTGATTTGTCAAGTTGTGAACAAAGTTATCCACATATACCGCTTCAAATGTGGATAACCGAGTCCGAAGCAAGCAGGCTAAGACTTTTTGGAGATAGCAAGTTGGGGGATATGTAACACCTTTAGTTCTTGTGAAATCTGTGGATAATGTGGATAAAAGGGTGGATAAATTTGGTTTTCATTTGAAAATGGCTTTTTATCAATAAAAAAAATGGCCCAAAAGGCCATTTTTCAATCTCATTCATACACATAAGCTGTGGATAATCTTGTGTACAAAAATATAGAAGAGGAAAATGTGAAATTTTTAAGGCTAAGATTTTATGCAGTAGTTTTTATTCTTCTAACAGCTCTTCCCAAGAGGTATAGGTTTCAGTCAATTCCTGTTTATGGGTGTCGAGTTGTGCCTGAATATTCTGAAGCGCTGTGTAATCCTGATAAATCTCAGGCAGGGTCATTTGTTCCTCCAGCCCTAAAATTTGTTCTTCCAGCGTTTTGATCTGGTTTTCCAATGCCTCCAGCTTGCGTTGACGGCTGCGTTCCTCGCTTTTGGCTTGTTTGTCTGCCGCATAGGTGGCCGCGCGTGATTTGGGCGTGGTCTCGTCTGTCACGGATGCAGAGGCAGTCGATGGTTTGCCGCGTGTGGCCTGACTTGCCTCCAGAGCTTCCTGCGCTATTTCCTCCAACTCCTGTTTTTTGGCTACATAGTCATCATAATTCCCCAGGAAATGTTCTATCCCTCCAGGATGAAGCTCAATGACACGTTCCGCCATTTTGTTCAGGAAATAACGGTCATGGGAAATGAACAACAGCGTACCGTCATAGTCCATCAAAGCAGCTTCCAGCACTTCCTTGCTAAACAGATCCAGATGGTTGGTAGGCTCATCTAGAATTAATACGTTGGCTTCGCGCAGCATGAGCTTGGCCAGAGATACACGGGCTTTTTCCCCTCCGCTTAATGCAGCTACCTTCTTAAGTACATCGTCACCGCTAAACAGGAAATTACCCAGCACTGTACGAATACGTGCTTCTTCCATATGAGGGTACTCGCTCCACAACTCCTCCAGTACGGTATTGGCGGGGTTCAGGTTCGTCTGCTCCTGGTCATACAGGCCGATTTTGATTTTCGTGCCCCAGTGGATGGAGCCAGCAGCAGGTTTAAGTGATCCGGTCAGACATTTGAGCAACGTCGATTTTCCGATCCCGTTCGGACCAATCAGTGCCACGGTATCTCCACGTTTTAAATCGAACGATGCATGCTGGAATAAAGGCTTTTTACCTTCATACCCCACAGAGAGGTCACGTACCTCCAGTACTTCCTTACCTGACATATGGGCTGTTTCAAAGGAAAAATGAGCCTTTTTCAAGTCTCCCATGGGCCGATCCATACGCTCCATTTTATCTAGCTGCTTGCGCCGACTTTGAGCGCGTTTGGTCGTGGAAGCCCGCACTATATTACGTTGTACGAATGCTTCTAAACGGGCAATTTCTCCTTGCTGCTTTTCGTAATGCTTCAGATTCGTTTCGTACTCGGCAGCCTTCAGCTCCATGTAGCGGCTGTAGTTGCCTGTATATCGAGTAGAACGATGGCGTTCAATTTCAATAATCGTCGTTACCAGTCGGTCCAGAAAATAACGGTCATGTGATACAACCAGCAGAGAACCGGAGTAGCCGCGTAAATAGTCCTCCAACCAGGTCAGTGTTTGAATATCCAGATAGTTGGTAGGCTCATCGAGCATAAGGACATCTGGGGCGAGCAGTAGGATGCGCGCTAGCGCAAGCCGAGTTTTCTGTCCTCCGCTCAGAGTAGCTACAGGCGTCTCAGGTGCAAATGAACCAAAGCCCATACCGTGCAGCACGCTGCGAATACGGGTCTCCATTTCATAACCACCGTGATCCTTGAACCAGTCTGAGCGACGTGCATAGCGTTCCAGCAGATCTGCGTAGCGTTTTTCGTTTTGAGCATTGGCCAGGTCAGCGATGTCCTGTTCCATTTGCCGCAGTTCCCGTTCCGCTTCAATCAGGGGAGTGAACACCAGCATCATTTCCCCCCAGATAGAACGGTCAGAATTCAAGCCGCTGTTTTGCGCCAGATAACCGATGCTGGTCTCCTTCGCCTTGAAAATTTGTCCACTGTCATAGGATATTTCACCAGCAATAATTTTGAGCAGGGTCGATTTGCCTGCACCGTTCACACCTACGAGTCCAATACGTTCACGTTCCAATATTTGAAGGTTAATCCCGTCCAGAACGGGCTCAATTCCATAGGATTTAGTAATTCCGGTTACTTGCAATAGCATAGCGTATCGTTCCTCCATTACATTTTGCACAGTTCTCCCTGCTTTCTTCGCAGGTACCTTCCTTCCAGTTTACATGAAATTACCCACTATTGCACTGCTTTCACCCCGTAAACCCTTGAGCCGCGTGTAGTCAATTTGTATAAACAATGATAAACTTAAACGAGAAGTGAAAAAGAATGAAAAAAACTTGCAACGTACAGCACTTACTGACAAATGGGACAATAGTAACGTTTTAAAGATTATCGACGATTGTGCGGGAGGGCGGATGTGATGGATGTCTGTAATGTGAAGAACGCGCTGCGTTTGCAGCAACGGGAAGCGCGTGACTCCATGGACCCGCTGACAAGGCAGAAGGCATCGGCTGTGGCCTGTCGGCATGCAATCGAGGCATGGGAGCAGCTTAGAATAGACAGAAACGGAGATAAGCTAACCTTATTTAGTTATCTCTCTTTTGGCAGCGAGATTTCGACGACTCCCCTCATTGAGCATTGCTGGTCACAGGGAGATCGTGTCCTAGCCCCAAGAGTGGACCCGGTAACTCGGACTATGGAGCTGAGGGAGATGGATCAGTACGGAGATATTGTACCCGGCATCTGGAACATCCCTGAGCCTGCTTTGACATGCAAGGAATGGTCGCCTGAAATGTGGATTGGAATTGACTGGGTTGTTGTGCCCGGCTTGGCCTTTGATCGTCGAGGGGGTAGGATCGGCTACGGCGGAGGCTATTATGACCGCTTTACCGTACAGGTAGAGGCAGAGAAGCGTAACAACAGCCACGTAGGTCCGCTTTATGTCTCGCTGCTGTTGCCGGGACAATTGCTGACACAGGTGCCCATGGAGCCAAGGGATTTGCGAGTGGACGTGCTGTTTACTCTGGATGGACGCTTAGATTGTGAATATTGACAAATGATGAATGAAGTAAAGTTGGGTATGTGAAAGGAGCTGTGAGGGAGTCGTGGATTCCTTTACTCATTTTAACGAACAGGGACGGGCTCGGATGGTAGATATTTCGGGTAAAACGTCTACGATTCGTACAGCAGTTGCCGTGACTCAGATTACGATGAATCCGGCTACATTGACGGCTGTAAAAGAAGGAAGAATCGGCAAGGGTGATGTTCTTGCTGTGGCCCAGGTCGCAGGGATTCAAGGCGCGAAAAAAACGTCAGACTGGATACCGATGTGTCATCCACTGGCCCTGACAGGCGTGAACATTACTTTTTCCGATAATGGACATGATGTGCTTCATATTGAAGTTGAAGTGAAGACCGAAGGTAAGACAGGTGTAGAAATGGAAGCTTTGACAGCGGCTTCAGCCGCAGCGTTAACCGTGTATGATATGTGCAAGGCGCTGCAAAAAGATATGATCATCGGCCCTACCATGCTGCAATCCAAAACAGGTGGCAAGCATGGGGATTTTCAAAGGGTGGACCACCGGGAACCTTGACATAGACAACATTGTCGCCGAGAGGGTACTGTGATGTGATGGAGGATGCAGCGTGGCTGTTTCTGATTTTCAGAAGAGAAAGTATTCTTTCATGATAGGAGAAGGGTGATCTTATGGTGTGGAAAACGGCGATCCTAACAGCCAGTGATAAAGGGGCAAGGGGAGAGCGTGAGGATACAAGCGCACAGGTCATCCGGGAACTCATCGAAGAAGAACTGGGCGGAGAGATTGTGGAATACCGGATCGTTCCCGATGAACCGGATGAAATTATTGCAGCTTTAATCGAAATGACCGATTATTTTCATGCAGACCTGGTACTAACTACGGGTGGAACCGAGCTGGCGATCCGTGATGTGACACCGGAGGCGACTAGGCGGGTTGTGGAACGGGAAGTGCCAGGCATGGCGGAAGCCATGAGAATGATCGTGATGCAGAAAAATCCAGCGGCTATGCTATTCCGTGGAATCGTAGGAATACGCGGACGTACACTGATCGTCAATTTACCAGGAACGCCCAAAGGTGTGCATGAAAATTTGGCAGCGATAATGGACCAACTTCCAGAAGCGCTGCTTATGGTGACAGGCCAGTTCCGGTAGAAGGCAGCACATCGTGTGTGGTATGATACCTATAAGAATTTATAAGGCCGTATACGGACAAAGATTCTTATTTTGTCCGTCAACATAAGGAGGATTACTACACATGCCCAATATTGGAGCACCGGGTTATATTTTGTTGATCATTCTGGCGCTGCTGTTATTTGGTCCGAACAAGCTGCCTGAGCTGGGTCGAGCTGTAGGGCGTACATTCCGTGAGTTTAAAAACGGGGCACGCGATATTTTATCAGAAGATGAACGGACTGAGCGTAAAGACAGCAAAGATAGTGTGGTCAAAGCATCACAAACGACGTCTTCAGAAGTTCAACCTCAGCCTGAGGATAAACGCTTGTCATAGATTTAGTGATCGATTCTTGATCTTGTACAATAAACAAAAGCCTCTTCTTCAGTGAAGGGCTTTATTTTTTAGGAGGCGCTGCTGCGTTCCGTTCAGAAAGGAGGAGTGGACTTGACCCCATCAGAGCATGAAATGCCGCTAATGGAACATCTGGGAGAGCTTCGCCGCAGAATTATCTATGTGCTAATTGTATTTGTATTGGCACTGGCTGGTGGTCTGTTCGCGGCGGGTTCTGTCTATGACTGGCTTATTCGCTCCGGTTCGGCGCAAGCTTTTCAGTTAAACGCGTTTTCCTTTTGGGACGGGATTGGTATCTACATGAAGATCGCCATGATCATCGGGATTGCGGTGGCGCTACCGTTTGCCTGCTACCAACTGTGGAAGTTTGTCAGCCCGGGCTTAAGACCGCAAGAACGGAGTGCGACTTTGCGGTATGTGCCTTATGTGCTGCTTTTGTTCATCATTGGGACAGCTTTTGCCTATTTCATTATTTTCCCAATGGCGATTCAGTTTACATCGTCCGTCACCAAAAGTATGGGATTACAGGAAACGTACGGGATCGCACAATATTTCACCTTTATGTTTAATATTGTACTACCTGTAGCGCTGCTGTTTGAGCTCCCCCTGCTTATCATGTTTCTGACGGGGATACATGTTTTAACACCGATGCGGCTTCGCAAATGGCGGAAGATTTCTTATTTTCTGCTTGTGTTCGTTGCGGTTGTCATTACCCCGCCGGACTTTATTTCCGATTTTTTGGTGGCGATTCCGTTGCTGGTGCTATATGAAGTGAGCGTGTATTTGTCTTCGGTCGTGTACCGCAGGCAGCTGCGTGCACAGGAGGAACGTGAGGCCCAATTGCGTGTAGCTTCAGAATAATAAGGCAGGACCTGAATGGCTCAGTAACAATTTATTCGGGTCCGCGCTACATGTCACTTGCAGATGATGAATGGCATTTGTATATCATGACTATTTATAGAGCATAACAGCAGCAGCTTAGCGCCTTAAAAATAACCATTAGCCTTGAGTTAACGGTTATTTTTCAGATAGATGGATATAATCGGGAAGGGCTGTCCATAAAAATTCCCATAAAAAATACATTAGGGACTTGAAATTCAATCCCAAGTTGAGTATCATAAAGTTGGTTGTTAGCACTGACGACTGTCGAGTGCTAATACATACAACATAACAACCAAATTACAGGATAAAACACTTAATAAGGAGGCTATTTTTTCATGATCAAACCTTTGGGTGAACGCGTATTGGTGGAAGCAATTGAGCAAGAGACAACGACTTCCTTCGGGATCGTACTTCCTGACTCTGCCAAGGAAAAGCCGCAAGAAGGCAAAATTATCGCGGTTGGCGCAGGCGCATTGAAAGACGGTGCCCGTATTCCTCTGGAAGTAAAAGAAGGCGACCGTGTCATTTTCTCTAAATACGCTGGAACGGAAATCAAATATGAAGGTAAAGAATATTTGATTATGAAAGAAAGCGATATCCACGCGATCATCGGTTAACCGGAACCCGGACAAGACCTGAATATAGGAATTGAAACAAATCATTCATAATCCATAGGGAGGTTTATCACAAATGGCTAAAGATATTAAATTCAGTGAAGACGCTCGTCGCTCTATGTTGCGCGGGGTTGACGCATTGGCTAATGCTGTTAAAGTAACACTCGGACCGAAAGGCCGTAACGTTGTACTGGAGAAAAAATTCGGTAGCCCGCTCATCACCAATGACGGTGTAACGATTGCAAAAGAAATCGAGCTGGAAGATGCGTTCGAAAACATGGGCGCTCAACTGGTTAAAGAAGTAGCAACCAAAACGAACGATGTAGCTGGTGATGGTACGACTACTGCTACTGTTTTGGCTCAAGCCCTCATCACAGAAGGCCTGAAAAACGTAACTGCTGGCGCAAGCCCAATCGGTATCCGTAAAGGGATCGACAAAGCGGTTAAAGCGGCTGTTGCTGAACTGCAAGCCATCTCCAAACCAATCGAAAGCAAACAATCCATTGCTCAAGTAGCCGGTATTTCCGCTGCTGATGACGAAGTAGGCGAACTGATCGCTGAAGCTATGGAAAAAGTGGGCAAAGACGGTGTAATCACTGTTGAAGAATCCCGCGGTTTTGCAACAGAGCTGGAAGTGGTTGAAGGTATGCAATTTGACCGTGGCTACATTTCCCCGTACATGATTACAGATACGGACAAAATGGAAGCTGTACTGGACAATCCGTATATCCTGATCACAGACAAAAAAATCACAAACACACAAGAAATCCTGCCATTGCTTGAAAAAATCGTACAACAAGGCAAGCCACTCGTTCTGATCGCTGAAGACATCGAAGGCGAAGCACTGGCTATGCTCGTTGTTAACAAACTGCGTGGTACATTCAACGCTGTAGCTGTTAAAGCTCCAGGCTTTGGTGACCGTCGTAAAGCAATGCTGCAAGATATCGCTGCCCTGACAGGCGGTCAAGTGATTACAGAAGAACTGGGTCTGGACCTGAAAACAGCTTCCGTAGACCAACTGGGTACAGCACGTCAAGTGCGTATCACAAAAGAAAATACGATTGTGGTTGACGGTGCTGGAAACAAAGCCGACATCGACGCTCGTGTTAGCCAAATCCGTACGCAACTGGAAGAAACCACTTCCGAGTTCGACAAAGAGAAACTGCAAGAGCGTCTGGCTAAATTGTCCGGCGGCGTAGCAGTCATCAAAGTCGGTGCGGCAACTGAAACAGAATTGAAAGAACGCAAACTGCGCATCGAAGATGCCCTGAACGCAACCCGTGCTGCGGTTGAAGAAGGTATCGTATCCGGTGGTGGTGTAGCGCTCCTGAACGTATACAAAGCAGTTGCAGCTGTTGAACTGCAAGGCGACGAGCAAACAGGCGTGAACATCGTGTTGCGCGCTCTGGAAGCTCCAATCCGCACCATTGCTGCTAACGCAGGTGAAGAAGGCTCTGTAATCGTTGAGCGTCTGAAACGCGAAGAAGTTGGCGTAGGCTTTAACGCAGCTACTGGCGACTGGGTAAACATGATCGAAGCTGGTATCGTGGACCCTGCGAAAGTAACTCGTTATGCATTGCAAAACGCTGCTTCCGTAGCAGCAATGTTCCTGACTACCGAAGCTGTTATCGCTGACAAGCCAGAACCAGAAAAGGCTGCAATGCCTGACATGGGCGGCATGGGTGGAATGGGCGGCATGATGTAATAAGGGCCTCAAAACCCTTGCTGTAACAAGGGTTTAGGTGATTGTTATATTGATTTGTTAACAAATTGTTAACTCTGATCAGATTTTTTTGAGGCTCTCATTAGTTCGCTGAACTTTTGAGCAGCCTCTTTTCTTTTTGGCTTAGTTATATGCAGGTATATTCTGCGTGTTATCTCGTCGTTTGCATGTCCAAGCCGCTGCATGATTTGTTCGAGAGTAGCCTCAGCTTCGGCTAATAGTGATGTATGAGTGTGGCGAAGTGAGTGCGGGGTGAGATCAGGATTAAGCCCAGCTAGTTTTAGTAGTCGCTTCATCCGAAGTTCAACCATTTTTATAACCTGAGGATACCCAGCGAATTTACCGATTATCGCGAATATGAAACCTTGGTCGTGATAAGTTTTTGGTCTTTTTGATTTCTCTATTTGTTGAATGGTCAGGAGATTTTGAAATCCTACAATAATTTCGTGATCCACATCTATTTCGCGAACCGATGATACAGTTTTAGGTGTGTTGAGTTTGTAAAGAGCATAATTATTATTTGGATTGTATAGTGTTTTTGTTATTCTGATCTTGTCATCCCCAAAGTTGACGTCTAGCTCCTTTAGCGCGCATAGCTCGCCGACTCTCATACCTGTATAAGCCAATGTATTAAAGGTTTCAAAGTCATTGTCCAATCCGTGTTCTTGAGCGACCTGCAAGAAATGGACGAGTTCATCCCTTTCTAAATATTTCGGTAGTTCGTTATTCTGTTCAAGCTCTTGGACTGTTTTCTGGGGCTTAGACACAAAAGCATTTGATGTAGGATCTGTTTTCAAAGCCCCGATTTTTAAACCATATGAAAATATCATTCTGCCGGTTGAATGTACACCTGATAACGTATTGTCGGGGGATTTTGTTAGACACTGAGTATGGCAACATTAAATACATAAAGCGCCTTGGATTTAACTCCAAGACGCTCCCCTGCTTGTAATAACGGTTAGTTAATGTCTGATGGGTACTGACCAGTAGTAGCCCAAGCCTCGCCATCAACTTTGTTTCCGTCGGCTCTGAATTGAATTACGTATTTCCCTGAAGGCATCCCATTAGGGAATGAATTAAGACTATTCCACGTTAATGAGCCTCCTTTGCCAACAGTTTTATAGACATATTCTTTCCCGTTACCCTGCAAGCTCCAAGAGATAGTTGATGTTCCTTGATTCCGAACTTTAATCTTTACATGTCCATAACCTTTATCAACAGTTAAGTCCATCGTCGGACTTGTCCCACCAAGAACCTCATGTACCTCTTGACCAGTTTCTTGGATAACTATACCTCCATGATCCTTCGATACTTCAAACCCGGTAACTGGTGCGGCTGAAGCAGCCAGCGGAGCTACTGCCGTAAGAGCTAAAACACCTGTAAGGATAACTGCTGTTTTTTTCAACCTTAACACTCGAAAGCACTTCCTTTTCTATAATATATGGAATACTTAGCCATTATACCACATAAAAAGGAAATGTCTGTATAAACATATTAATATTTTGTAAAATGATTCTTCGGAACTGCTTATTTTACAGGAATCGACAATGACTGCAAAAAAATAAAAGTTATTGACAACTGTTAAATTATGGACAACAATAGATTGCAATAATATATATTTTTTTGGAATTTCTGTGTGAAAGGTGGCTATGGCATGGAGCATACACCTACGATTCGAGCAGAATTAGACAGATTCCTACAACAAGAGGGTTTGAGCATAGCGCAATTTGGGCAACTTGCAGGCATGAATAGGGGAATAGTAAGTGCTATTGTGACAGGGAATAAGTCTATGTCTGTTAACCAGCTTGACCTAATCACTGAGGCTATGGGTTTACCGGAAGGTCACTTTTACGACTTGTTCATAGAAAATTACATCATCGATCATCCCCCGAATATGAGGCGAATCGAGCCATTTTTGTTTCGCTGTGCAGAGTTGGACAAGTTGGATGCGATCCGTCGAGTGGTTGGAGCCATCATGGACAATCTACTCTATTCACCGAAGCTATTTGAAATTGCAGAAGAATTGTTGTCGCAGGGAAGACATTCAGCTGCATTGCTGCTCTATGAGGGGGTAGCTGAAGCGGAGAAATATCAACATTCTGAACGCTTGGCAGTCTGCCAATATCGTATATTTACGATTCAAATTGGAGACGATCAAAGCCGAAATCTCAAGGCAGCTATTCTCTTTGAGCCTTATGTTGAACGTTTGGACGAAATTGACCAGCTTGACGCACTGAAGGATTTGGCGAACGTATACAGGTCTTTACGTAAATGGGACAAGATTGGCGAAATGGCAAGACAGATGAGAGGTAAAGCGGAAATCCAATATTCGTTCGTCCATAATGAGAAACGCAAAGATGGAACGCCAGAAAAGAAAACAAGAGGACCGTTATTTGGATACATTGCTTATGCTGACCTGTTGTGTGCAAGTGTTTGTGAAGCCCGTGGCGATTATCAGCAAGCTCTACAATATACATACGCCTATGCGGATTTAGACTGGGTTAAAGAGGATGACGACGATACAAAACACTGGGTAAACTTGTTCAGTCAGTGGGCAGAAGGTAATGCTTACGTATATAAATTGTTGTCAGGAGAAATAAATCTACTGAACGAATATGTTGAATATATTGCTGTAACATCAGCCGCTAACGAGAATGAAAAGCTCTCAAAACTGTTGAATGTTATAATCGCAGCGAACCAATTTAGCATAGATGTAGACGATATACTCAAACGGTTTGAAACGATAATTGCGACTTTTTCACAGCAACCATCATCAGATGATATGTATACCCGACAAGTGATACCGGATTATATCGCGTGGTTTGGTTACGAGTTAGGTTTTTATTATTTACACCGAGGGAAGTACATTGATGGCTTTAAATATTTGATGAATGCAATGGTAAAGTCACATATAATAAATAATGAAACTTACTTTATAAACTGTATGGGGTTGTTTGTTCGTTTTCAAGCCCATGCAGTTCCTGAAACTAAAGCTGAGTATTTCAATTTTATTGAAAGGGTGTGGGAAAACAATGTTCAAAAAAATGGTACTTTTAGTCATCGCGGCTAGCTTTTTGTTTATTGTTACTATGCCGGACCAAGCCTTTAACCACCACCACAGTATTCAGCCTAACGTTACCATTGGAGGATTTTAAAGCAAAAGCTCTGCTAACCTTAATTGGTCGGCAGAGCTTTTTAATTAAAGAAATTGTTTACAGACGGACATTCAAGGTGCTTTTAATCCACTTTTTAAATGTTCGATGAAAATAAAGTTTTGATAACTACAATAAAAGAAACAACGGTAGGCTAGACGGGAAAATAAAGCCCTAGACGCTGTTTCATTGAACTAACGTTTCCCGTTAGTTTAATGATCTGACTTTTTTCTTCATCATGACATCAAGAAAATATAGTAAAGTGTGCATATTAGCTTTACCCCAATATGCACACGCCATCAACATATTTACAGTTAGATACCGTTCTTTTGATAATTTTTCTTGCTACCCGTCCGTGTTATTCTCAGTCTATCTTAGCTTTTTAAAATAATCGAATAACGCATGAATTTCTTTATAGGATACATCCCCATTTATTGACATCGTTTCGAAAGTTACGCCTTCATAATTTGAAAACAAGTAATCCTGAGACTCAAAACCTAAGAGTTGATAAAAACTTTTCCTTTTAATTCTTTGATTATTATTAAGAAATTTAGGGTTAACTTCTTCAATATTCAGGCAAATCCGATAGTTAGAGTATTTATTTATTATCTCATTAACAACTGCTTTCCCGTACCCTTTATTTTGATATGCTTTACTAATTGCCAAATACAATATGTAAAGCATATCGTTTTTTACGATTAGATAATTCATTCCTACCAGCGTGTAATCATCATATATTCCATAAAACAAATGGTCGGTATCATTGCTTATCTCTACCAATTTATTATATGGGACCATCTCTTCTTTAGGAAACGAATCATCATAGATTTTTTTTATCTCATCAATATTCTCGTTATTAACTCTTTTTAATACTACAGTCATAAATTTCTCCTCGCTCTATTTTTTAAGAAGATTTCGTACTTATGCCAATCGCTTTGATATGAAAAAAATATATAGATGTCTATCTCTTACAGGTCACAGTTCAAATTCTCAGGATCCTCTCTTTAAGTGCTCTTTAGTTTACCACTTGATTTTGAATTTTACCTTCTTTCTTTCCATACAACATGTAATATAGAAAAAGTGTAGCTAATACAATTAATCCGAGTATTACATACAAACCACTATATCCTGTAGCTGGAATTATCAAACCGATAATAGATGGGCCAAATCCGTTCCCTAGATCATAGAATATAAAGAACGTCGCAGTTGCTAAGCCAACTCGGTGAGGTTCAGCTAAATTGATGGCTATGGCTTGAGTTATGGAAGAAATATTACCAAATCCCAGAGCAACTAATGCTCCTACCAATAACAATGTAAAGCTACTGTTAACTGAGCTTAAAAGAAGCATCCCTACTCCATATATAATAAGAGCCGGATATATGATAATGTTAGCTCCTTTTTTGTCCATTATTCGTCCTGTAAAAGGTCGTGATATTAAGACAAAAACAGTATATACCATAAAGAAGAAACTTGCTGTGTCTATTAACCCTAACTCCAAAGCATAAATATTTAAATATGAAACTATGCCGGAAAAACAAAAAGTCATGAAAAAAATAATAATTGCTATCGGCATTACTTTTGGCTCAACAAAGTCAGAAATTTTTATTCCCTTTTTATTGTTCTTCTCAGTCTTGTACGTTGCGGGAAACTTCAGAAAAAATGCGATTACTAAGCTAAAAATTCCAAGCCATAGACTTAAAGAAAAAATCATTTCAAAGTTTGAGTTTTGACTCAAAACTAAACCAATAAATGGACCGATTCCTGTGGCCAAGGCCGTACTAATTGCAAAATAACTTATCCCTTCACCTTTTCGTGATGCAGGAAGGCTAAATATAACAACCGTACTCACAATTGTAGATATAATACCCACTGTGATACCGTTTAAAAGCCGATTTAATATGAGAAAGTTAACATTAAGATGAACGAAATAAAGTAATGTTGTTAAAATTAATAAAAACAAGCTGGTCATCAAGATTTTTTTGGAATGTATAAGACGTCCTGTAAACAAACGCCCTAATAATGAACCGATAATAAAAATACCTGCGACGATACCAGCTTGGCCGGTTGATGCATCAAATTCATTAATTGCATAAAGTGTGATTGTCGCGTTTAATAAAAAGAAAATTAATGTCATAATGAAATTGACAGACGAAAGAATAATAAAGTTTTTCGTCCACAGTTTAGGATTCGTTTGGTTCACAGCATATTCTCCTGTCTGTAGATTTTGGTAAATACTTGATATGCAAGTGAGCTAATATTCTGCATTAAAGGAATAAATAATTTTGTTATAAAAATTCATAATAAAATGAGACCCATATGAAGGTCTCATATTATTTGAACAACACAATCTCCAATGCGACTCATATTCCTACCTTTCGCAGTGCACATTAAAAAGTGTACGATTCGCCGTCTTCGGGAACTAATAAATTAGAGGTGAATCCCTTTTCTTCTCCAAAGCTTTTTAGTTCTTTTCTAGATAATGTCCAATGATTAACTGCTTCCATATGGACTGAGATAATTTTGGCGTTAGGAGCCGCCTTATGCACCTCGTAAACATCTTCTTTGCCCATTATAAGTGAGCCCAAATCATGCCAACTATTATTTCCAGCGTTCAACACGATAATCTCAGGAGTGTGGGAAATGATTTCTTTTTCGACACCTTCATACCATACTGTATCTCCGGCTAGGTATAACGTCTTCTCGTTGGCATGTTTGAAGACAACACCACATACCTGACCCATCATTTTTAATAAATCTTTCCCTCTGCCGTGCTCGCCTTTTGTTTTAATTAACTGAATACCTTCAAAAAGCGTATCTTCAGCAAGTACTTCTACTTGTTGAAAACCGTCACTTTCAACTTGTTTAGCATCTTCTTCGTTTTGTACAAAAACTTTAGTGCCTTTTGGAAGCACTGTTTTTGCTATATCATCGTAGTGATCTAGATGCAAATGAGTTAGAATAACAGCATCGACATCCTTAATGATGTCGTAAACGGACATTGGCAAATCAATTATAGGATTTCTCAAATCCTCTCTGATCCCCGCCGGGAAAGGATCATACAGACCTTTGTCCGCAAGTACTGGATCGACTAGGAACTTTTTACCTGCATAGTGAACAATGATTGTTGCATTTCGAACTTGTTGAATGTGCATATTTATATATAATTCTCCTTCTGTTTTTTTAATTTTGTTTGTTGACAATGATAAGTTTATACTAGATGTAACCTTCAAATACACAGATTAAATAAAGTGTATTGGTCTTTTTACTTTATTTTTTAAAGGAGATGCGTTTGATTTGGATCAAACAGATAAACGAATTATTGAAGAGCTGAGTCAAAATAGTCGAATTACCATGAAAGAATTAGGGGAAAGAGTGCACCTAACTGGACCTGCAGCAGCAGCCCGGGTAGAAAAACTTGAGGATACTGGAGTTATAGAGGGATACAGCATTAAAGTTAATCACGCAAAATTAGGATGTTTTACGTATGCATTTCTAAATATCTATATTAAAGATACACACCATCAACCATTTCTTTCATTCATTCATTCTAAAGAGGATCACATCCTAAATAATTACAAAATAAGCGGTGATGGATGCTATCTGCTTGAATGTAGGTTTCCAAGTAATGAAGCGTTAAACCAATTTTTATTAGAGTTAAACAACTACGCTAACTACAAATTATCCATTGTAATCGAGAAAACCTTGTAAACAAGAACGTCAAAGAAACTTGTATTTCTGAGAAACGAACCCATCAGAAAAAGATCCACCCTTAAAAAGAGTATATAAGAAGGTTTTTAAACTAACCTGCCCATTAGCTTAACGTCGCCGTTCAGTCTATAAGCTTTCAGCAGGCCGCCGTAAGATGCGAGCTATTAAGGAGCTGGAGATAAAGACGGGGAAGCGCACAGAGGACATAAAAGTTAGGTTGCTTGCTTTAGAGCGGATACCTAACTTTATGGGAGTGGATAATTCTACACTACGGGATATTGTCCTCTGGAGGGCTGGGGATCGCAATTAGAAAATTGCACGCAGGAGACGGAGAAGGGTACTTTAGAGTATTAAAATTCCAGAAATATCATTGCTACTTCCTATGCCTCAATATACAATAGAAGTAAATTGTTGATGAGACCGATATGTGGTGAATATTTCGTTATTTGAATCACAAAAAATCACATAAAAAATCACAATCTCGGCGAATATGTATGAATATAGGCAAATGAAATTTTCTGAATAGGGAACAAAACATGTTATAAAATAAGAGTTAAGTTCGGAAACGTTTATCGGCGAGAGTAAATCAAAGATGGGCGGCATGATGTAATAGGTTTGAAAAACCCTTATGCATCAAGGGCTTCTATGATTAGAAGCCCTGTTTGACCACATAACATATAACAAAAGGCTGATTATGGACACTCTCATAATCAGCCTTTTTTAATGATCCAAATTGCAGTGTTATATATAGATTTACGCATGATCTATAAGACCTTTTCGTTTATTACGCCTTGAATGAAAGCGTTGACATGATTTTCAACCCGCTATATACTTAGCTAATTAAATGAATAGCACTAGGATTGTTACTGTTACGCAGGCAAAACCTAAGGGACAAAATGTTAAGATCTAAGGATCTTATGTATTTTGTTATACTTAGGTTTTTTTGTTTATAGAGAAAGGAAGGTTAAATACAAGTGGTTTCGGCACTTTGCTGAAGCCATTTTCTTCTATTATGAGTTCACATCTGAGAGGAGCGACAAACTTGGAATACAAATATGAGCTGGTCCAGGCAGACAATCATTTTCCGTTAAAAATTATAGTTCATTCCTCCAATGAACCAGCGTACATACCTAGGCATTGGCACGATAGCATCGAAATATCCTATGTGCTTTCAGGAAAAATCGATAATATCTATATTGATGGCGCCAGTTATAGCTCCAAAGAAGGAGATATTGTGCTCATTAATTCGAATGCTATTCATTCCTTCTCTGTGGCTAAGGGACAAGGAAGAGAGGCTATAACCGTCCTGATTCCTTCTGGATTTATTCGAGAAAATGTTAACGGCAGTAATCCTATTTTATTTGACTGTATTTCCATTTTCGAAACCAACGAGCAGAAATTACAGCATTTTGCGGAGCTGCGTGACTTATTAAACACCTTATTTGCGACTTATCTCAACCAGCATAATGACTCTTTAGCACATATCCATTTAACATCGCTATCTTATAAACTGGTGTATCTGTTATTAATGCATTTTAAAATTGATAATGAATCTATCCGTGGCTTTAACTCCGATAAATATTTGGAGCGGCTGACGTTGATAACCAATTATATCAAAAAGAATTACGATCAAAGTTTATCCTTGGATTCGATAGCTCAGGTTTTTGGGTTGTCTCCCGAATATTTGTCCCGTTTTTTTGTGAAGCATGTAGGGATGACCCTATTTCAATATATCAATGCCATCCGTCTGGAGAGATCTTTTCGAGTTCTTATGAATACGGATCATTCCATCATACAAATTGCGCTGGAACATGGATTTCCGAACGAGAAGTCTTTTGCCAGGGTATTTAAAAAGGTTTATCAGGCGACACCGCATCAATATCGAAAAGAGAACAAGGGGTATTCTGGAGCAAGGAGTCAGTAATTGACCTTAATTAAGCTAATAAAAGACAGGATACAAATAAAAAAATCATTAGAATAAATAATGTAAGCGTTTTATTAATGGACCTGGGAGGTAAGACATCATGTTTAAACGGTTTCAAAAGGCTGCTAAAACAACTATGTTATTCACTTTAACTATCGGTACGACCCTTGCTTTCAATTCCGGTGCATGGGCCAAGGATGTAAAGATACAGCCCACCTCGTACCAGACGGTTGCGGAGGTTAAGGATTGGGGAGCAGCCATTACGAAGATCATTGTTAACCTGGGTAAGCCAGTACCTAAAGATGCGATAACAAAGGATACATTTAAGGTGCATGTGGGAAGAAGCGACAGCCGATTGGTAAATCCCTTTATTGAGAGTGGCAACCGGAAAGTCACCAAGGCCTATGTATCGGACAAAAGTGGCAACCCTGTAAATAAAACTGGAAGCTATGTCGTATTAGAAATGGAAGTCGGCCCGGCCTTAACACTAAGCTCAGCTATTCATTATGATGCGGCAGGTTCCGGGTTTAACGCATGGAATGATAACAAATACACAATCACGCAGCAAAAAGCTATTAAAACCACATCAGGAACGATTTCCGGCTTGAAGATTGATACTTCCGCAGGACAGATACGGAAGCTAGTTGATCAATTTACAACCGGCAAAGCTATTTTTGACGGGATTACTTTAGCCTATGCGGACTATGCACCGTCAAAAGACAAAGTGAAAAACCCCTTGGTGATCTGGCTGCATGGTATGGGTGAGGGAGGTACAGATCCGACGATTCCGATTTCCGGAAATAATGCAGCAAATTTTGCATCTAAAGATATTCAATCCTATTTTGAAGGGGCTTATGTGCTGGCACCTCAGACTCCAACCTACTGGATGGATGGTTTTACAGGCTTCGGAGACGGCACCTCCAAATACGAGCAAGCATTGATGTCCTTAATTAAGGATTACGTGGCCAAGAACAAAGACATTGATACAAATCGAATTTACATTGGAGGAGACTCCAACGGTGGTTATATGACTATGCTGATGATCCGTGATTATAAAGACTATTTTGCCGCCGCTGTGGTCGCATGTGAAGCCTTGAAGGATAGCCTTATAACGGATGAACAGATTAACGAAATGAAGGAGCTGCCGATCTGGTTTGTGGCTGCCAAAACTGACACTGTGGTTCCGCCCAACGATTATACGATTCCGACCTACAACCGTTTAGTGAATGCTGGAGCAAAGGATGTTCATATGTCGTTATTTGATAACGTAGTAGATACCTCTGGTTTGTACAAAAAGAGCGACCAAACACCGTATGAATACAATGGCCACTGGTCTTGGATTTACGTCTATAACAACGAAGTATCGAAGGTGATTAACGGAAAGAAAATAACGATGATGCAATGGCTAGCCTCCAAAACGTTGGACTGAAAGGTATAGCTAGCAAATGAAAATAGCAATATGATGTAATAGGCTTTTTTAAAGTTCAATGAAAAATTATTGAAAAATAGATTATGCTTTTGGGAAGCCAGCCATACCGTACATTCTCTGAGTCATTCGTTAACAACACGTTATCGCTCGGAGAATTATCACTTTCTTATTGGGTTTTCGCAAAATCCTCATGTATAAAACTCCGTCAACAAATAATTGACGGAGTTTTATTGCTCTCTTTTACTTATTCACTTCAATGAGCCCATCCGGTTTTTCACGATTAGAGAGTAATTCGGATACCGTAACGAAGGTAAACCCTCTCTTCTTGAGCTCCGGTAAAATGATTTTCAGGGCTTCGACGGTTTGTGTACTTTGATGTACATAATCGTGCATCAGGACAATGTCGCCATTACGGGCGTTACGAAGCACCCTATTAGCGATACGGTGTACACCTGGTTTTCGCCAATCTAGGGTATCCTGATGCCAGGACCATAAAATAATTTTCAGCCCCTTCTCCTTGGAGAGCTTGACTAACGAATCGGTGTAGGAGCCGCCGGGGGGTCTAAAAAGATGGGTTCCCGCACCAGTTGCTTGAACGATGCTCGCTTGGGCTTGATCCAATTCTGACAGAGCTTTGTTACGGGAAATATACTGAAAAGATGAATGATAAAAGGTATGATTGCCCACTTCATGCCCTTCTGCTCGTTCTCGTTTCACAATATCAGGAAGATTTTCTACACGGCTGCCGACGACAAAAAAGGTTGCTTTAGCATTGTATTCTTTAAGCAAATCCAAAATGGCAGGCGTATTGCTTTCGTCCGGTCCGTCATCAAATGTGAGAGCGATAAGCTTACGATGGGTAGGAACTTCCCATACAATGTCGCCCCGTTCTTCGTAATAGGCCCTTCCCTTTGTAGGAGTAGGGGAGGCGTATGATGGGGCTTGTGCATTGGTAGATGGAGTGGGACAAGAGCTGATACACAGTAAAGAAACAGCAATTCCAGCGCACAGCAAACGGTTATATTTCATAAGGCTTCTTCTCCGTTCTAACGTATTCTCACATTAGCTTGCCAAGAAGAAGCGTATACCATTCCTCGTTTCTGAAATTCATTTTTGGGATATTAAACCTCAGGAAGAGAAGCATGGCGATTTTGTTAATTGTAAAGAAGCTGTTGATACGACCATTTGCGTGGAGGGCGATGCGGTATTTGAAATTTGAAACTCACGAAAGATTACACTAAGAAAACACGCTAAAAATCATAATTTCGGCGAATGAATGTAACGATAAAATTTTTCTTAAAGGGAGGGGTATAAGCTTTAGAACAGGTCTTAAGATTAAATGCGATCATTTGATGAGGCTAAATCCAAGAGGGTGCAAGATGTAATAATGGAATTGATCACTTCTAAAGAGACCAAGGCCTCACATGAGTTCATTGAACTTGTGAGAGGTCTTGGTTGGCGATTTTTTGAAATAGACTATATATTCCTTAACATAACTCGGTTAGAATTTCAAGTTAGCGAATAGTGCCTAATACTAATAATCCCTCTTGCAAATTAGTATTTTTTTTCTAGCTGCTCCTTGAGTATTTCTAATTGCTTAGTAAGCAATTCTATTTTTCTCTGGAATAATTTATTTGTTTTTCTTACTTTAAAGAAGTAGATCAACGCACATGAACATATAAAAATATGAATAAAGCAGAACCAGTAGATTATGGTTACAGATATAGTCCAGGTTCCTATTGGAATCCTCTCCTTACTTCGATTTTATTAGCTGGGTTGTTTCTGCCAGAATCTTATCCAATTGATGCATTGCTTTGTTTTTTTTAAAAGTGTTAATGATAAAAATAAGCGCAAAAATGAAGAGCAGTATTTCGCTTCCTAAGAAAAAAAAATAGACATTTCATGAAGAAATAATTTGTCAAACATAAATAATCCTCCAAATTTTAATAATATTTGACATATAAATCTATAATATGTTAATCTTCAATAGTATCATACCATATTATAGGAGGAAGGACATGAAAAAAGTTGTAGCGTCTGCAATATTGTCCGCCTCTCTTTTACTTTCAGTGGCACCCCCTAGTTTTGCAAGTGAGGTTCCTTCTGTTACATTTTCAAATCAGGATTTAGATAAGATATCTAATCATTTAAATGATTTGGGGCTTTCTGAAAAAGTGCAACAAAGCTTAATAGAAAAGATTAAGGCAGGGGAACTTCCTGATTCTGACAATCCCGAGAAAAAAGGTACTGGTATTACAAGTGAAATAGAATCATCAGATGGTTTGAAAATACAAAAAACTACATTTCCCGATGGCTCCGTAATTCAGTCAACAATAGATCTTACAAACGCGAAAATAAAGGAAGAACATGTTATTACTCCAAATGATGTTTCAGGAGGATATGCCTCAGGAGGAACTGGTTATAGAACATTTACAAATGCAACAGTAAGAGAAGAAACCTCTTTCGTTAAAGCAAGATTTTTTGCTGATTATACATTAGTTCAAGGTGGAAATAGCTATATATCAGACGCTTATGATCCTTATGTTGATATCATCGGGGGATACTCAAGTGGAGATAATTTGGTTGTTGATCAACCTAAACAGACTGACTCAAGACCTGCTCGTGCAACCTTGACATTTACTTGGGTTAAAATTAATGGTTACTTTAGCTCTACATACAAATTATTTTTATATGTTCACAACAGTCAAGCAACCTCACAATTACAAACATATTAATTAAATAGTTTGTTGTATTTTTTTATTCTATTTATAAGCGAGAAACAGAAAAAGGCTTCCTCCAAGTGAATAAACTCGGGGAAGTCTTTTTTTATGATTTGACGAGCAAGTTCAGTATAGGAAGCATCTGGAGGAGGAAAAAGATGGGGTTCTGTACCCGTAACTTATACGATGCGGACTTGGCACTGATCCTCCAGACAGAGCTTTGTTACGGAACTATGATGGAAGGATGGATTATGGAAGGTATGATTGCAGACTTCATGTCCTTCTTTTCATTTTCTTATGGTCGGTTGAACTTCCCATACAATGTCCCTTTGTTATATCATCCCTGTAAGGACAGGGGAGAGGTGTGATACGACCTGCGTAGTAATATTAGTATAGTATTGTGAGATACAAGCTGACACAACAATGCGCAGATTGCGGAGTTATGCTGAAAAAGAGTGGTAGCTTGCTTGTTGATAACATCCTGTACCCATGTTAAGTTGTACATATCCATCCTTGGTTTCAATGTGCAGTTGAGGTAGGTCATTGTCCAGTTCGTGAGAGTCTTAATCTGACGAAAAATGAAGAGGTCGACGGGACAAGCCGCAAAAGCTGATCTGAGGTCAAGGAGCTGCGACTCGTTCCTGAACTTCGAACAGGAGATGAGACGGGATGCAAACAAATGAAAAAGAGTTGCGAGCTATTAGTCTGACGTTAGAAGCGGGCGAACACATCCGATCATGTATGGGGTGTACGTATGATTTGCAACAGAGCTCCCAGAAGATATCGCATCATGGAATGCTGGCAGTGACATCCCAACGAATCATCTTTTATTCCTGCACTATGGGTACTCCTTGGGTCAAGTTCATCAATTATCACCATATTTCACTGGCTAAGCTGGATAAGGATTTGTCGGATTCTAGGGGGAACATCACGCTGATCAATCAGGGTGTGAACGAGGTGTTCACCCACCTGCCGAGTGGAGATTGTATAGAAAGGTTTATAGCTGTACTAGAGCAAGAAGCAGGTATCTCTTGTGAGAACTAATGATTATGAAAAACAAATAACTAAAACCTCCAACTTCGTAATGTGCCAAGAAGGCTCCTTACAAATTTGGAGGTTTTTTGTCTTTTAATTAGAGAGATATATATGGATCGAGCGCTAGCTCAACAGGGTTAGAACCGCCCTTGTGCTCATACCTATAGAGGGTTGCTTTTACAAAAAGAAAAAACATTAACATTTTACTCCAGCCCACTTGATGTTCCCTTTACATCAAAACGATACACTTACTGAGGTTGGTTTGAAAAGAAAGGGGCGCTCCGTTTTGGGTGAGCTTAACAAATCTATGGGACTGGGGACGAGGAGTCAGCAACAGACTTCGTCTAAAGCCCGCATACGCACGGGTTCGCTAAAAATTCAAAGACTGCGCGAAAACGCGCTGGCGTATACCTTTTTGGCTCCATCGCTTATTTTGTTTGCTGTATTTATGTTTTATCCGATGGTCAAATCCGTTTATCTCAGCTTGCATTCTACAGATCCCGCAGGAAACGTTGCAGCTTATGTGGGGTTAGATAATTTTACTACACTTTTCAGCTCGGGACTGTTTCTACAAGGGATTAAGGTCACACTCCTGTTTGCACTGCTAACAGTACCAGTAGGTATTTTATTGGCGCTGGTACTGGCTGCACTTACACACAGTAAATTGCGGGGAATGCGTATCTTCCAGTTTGCCTTTTCGCTGCCGATGGTGTTGTCGGTCGGTTCATCTGCGGTCATTTGGAAATTTCTTTTTCATCCGACACTGGGGATGTTCAACTATGTGTTTTCCCTGCTACATATCAATCCGGTTCCGTGGCTGACCAGCCCGGATTGGGCACTGTTCTCAGTAGCCATGATGACCATCTGGATGAATCTTGGCTTCAATTACATTATCTTATCGAGCGGACTTCAAGGGATTCCAGATGACATGTATGAAAGTGCCAAAATGGACGGAGCTGGCCCGCTCGTCACGTTCTGGCGTATCTCCCTGCCACTGTTATCACCGACGATCTTTTTTGTAACAGTAGTTTCCATCATTGGAGCCTTCCAGTCTTTTGCTCAAATTAACATTTTGACCAAAGGCGGTCCGGTGAACAGTACGAATGTATTCGTGTATTCCATCTATCAGGAAGCTTTCGTTAATTTCCGGTTTGGAACGGGGAGCGCGCAGGCCATTGTCTTGTTTGCCGTCATTCTGCTGCTCACGATGATTCAGTTCAAATGGGTGGAAAGAAAGGTGCATTACCAATGAAACGACACCTGAATTCAACATTGCTGTATGTACTGCTTACGATTGCAGCTGCTCTCATTTTGTATCCGGTTATATATACGTTTTTTATGGCAGTCATGTCGCCGGAGGAAGCAAGCGCTTATCCACCAAGCTTTCTTCCACATTCTTTTCATATGGCGAATTTCACTGAAGTGTTTGAAATTGTTCCGATTGCAGCCTTTATTGGAAATACATTTCTCATTTCGGGTC
Source organism: Paenibacillus sp. F4 (assembly GCF_002894905.1). Lineage (NCBI taxonomy): Bacteria > Bacillati > Bacillota > Bacilli > Caryophanales > Paenibacillaceae > Paenibacillus > Paenibacillus sp. F4. Next base: position 62,943 of record NZ_POVS01000014.1, on the reverse strand, counting down.
TGACGATGATTGGGCAGTTGATTACAGCGAGCTTGGCGGCCTACGCCTTTGCCAAAATGGAATTCAAGGGAAAAAACTTCATCTTCAGCATGTTTGTAGCGACGATGATGATCCCTTGGGAAGTGACCATTATTCCAAACTACCTGACGGTACGAAGCTGGAACTGGCTTGATACATATCAAGGGTTAACGGTTCCTTTTCTGGCGACGGCATTCGGAACATTCCTGTTAAGGCAATTTTTTCTCCAGCTTCCCAAGGAACTGTTTGAGGCGGCTCGAATGGATGGGTGCGGACATATCCGTTACTTTCTGTTCCATGTGCTTCCATTATCGCGCCCTGCGCTTGGAACACTGGCTGTGTATTCGTTCCTGAATATGTACAATTCGTACCTCTGGCCTTTATTGATCACCAATAGTGAGAATATGCGTACGGTACAGATCGGAATATCCATGCTCGAATTTCAGGAATCGACTTCATGGAATTTGGTATTTGCGGGTACGGCCCTTGTCATTTTACCGTCTCTGCTCCTGCTGATCTTTGGACTAAAACAGTTGGTTCGTGGAATGGCAGCGGGAGCGCTTAAAGGCTGATCACGTATTTTGAATGAAAAGCAACACCTGCGCAAGCAGCCCATATACAGAGCTTCAACACACAAGAATATCGCAAGAGAATGCCAATTCAAGAATCATTTAATCAAAGGGAGAGAAGAGAGACTATGAGATTTTTTCGTCTAAAAAGTACATTGACCCTGCTTATTTTGACTGCCATGGTGGTTGCAGCAGGTTGTAGCAATAATACTGCTGCAGAGAAGCCGAGTAATGGTAGTGATGGGGCAGCAGCGACTTCTCCAGTGAAGCTGACTTGGTGGCATTCGATGTCCGGTAACGGTGAAAAAGCAATCAAGCAGATCGCTGCTGACTTTAACGCCAGTCATAAGGACATTCAGGTAGAGCCAGTATATCAAGGCAAATATGATGATAGCTTGAACAAGCTGAAAGCGTCGCTTGGTTCCAACAGCGGCCCGGACATCATTCAAGTATACGAAATCGGTAGTAAATTCATGATTGACTCCAAAATGATCACACCTGTACAACAATTTATTGATGCAGACAAGTTCGATCTGTCGCAGCTAGAGCCGAATATTACACGATACTACACGATTGATGGTAAATTAAACGCCATGCCGTTCAATACGTCAAACCCGATCTTGTACTATAACAAGGATGCATTCAAAGCCGCAGGACTTGATCCAGCTAACCCTCCGAAAACGTATGATGAGTTCGAAAAGGCTGCAAAAGCCTTGAGCAAGGATGGTAAATCCGGTGCTTCCATTGCCATCTACGGCTGGTTTATGGAGCAACTGTTTGCCAATCAGAACGCGGATTATGTGAATAATGGCAATGGTCGTGACCAAGCGGCAACGGAATCCATGCTGAATTCGGATGCCGGTGTAAAAACGCTGACGTGGTGGAAGAAAATGATCGATGAAAAGGTTGTATCCAATCTGGGACGTAACTCGGACGATACGGCAAAGGCTTTTTCCGCAGGACAAATTGCGATGACGCTAGATTCCACCGCTTCGCTGCGTAATATTGTGGAGCAGGTTGGCGATAAATTTGAAGTAGGCACAGGATTCCTGCCAAGAGCCAATGAAGCTAAAGAAGGCGGCGTGGTTGTAGGCGGCGCAAGCTTGTACATCATGAACAACAAGCCCGAAGCTCAGCAGAAGGCAGCATGGGAGTTCATTAAATTCGTCGCTTCCCCAGCTGTACAGGCACAATGGAGTGTGAATACCGGGTACTTCCCGATCACGAAAGCAGCCTATGACGAGAAGGTACTCAAAGACAATATGGTAAAATATCCGCAATTCCAGACAGCAGTTGACCAATTACACGCATCGGCACAATCCACCGCTACACAGGGCGCAGTGATGGGCGTATTCCCAGAAGCGCGCCAAATCGTCGAAGGTGCAATCGAGGCCGTTCTGAGTGGCCAGCAACAGCCAAAACAGGCATTGGATCAAGCTGCACAAGAAATTACAGGCAAAATTGCGCAATACAATCAAACGGTGAAAAAATAGTCGGCCTTCCCTTAAAATCGACTGATAAACCGTAGTATGCGCCCCCTTATCAGCCGATTTTATGAAATAACGGATCGAATGAGTGACCCCCTCACTTATTCGGTCCGTTTTTGCATTTTCATTTCCCCTTTTAGAATAAGCGTTTAGACGATCTGTCTAAAATGGTCATTTTTGCACATTTCCTATTGCTGGATAACTAAAAATGGGCTTATAATAAATACATAATTTTTGTACTGGACGGTCAGTTCAAAAAAAGGAGGAAGCATGAAACAGCAGACGAAGGAAATTATTTTTAATGGCGCACTCAAAGCTTTTTCCGAACGAGGCTTTAATGAAACAAATATGGAGGAAATCGCCAAGGTATGCGGCATAGCCAAGGGAACCCTGTATTACAATTTTAAAAACAAGCAAGAATTGTACATCTACATTCTGAAAATGGGGATGGAGCGTTTTGTCCAGGATATCCATGAAGCTATGGCTCAGGTTCCTATGGATCAGGTAGAACTTAGGGTTCGCAAGCTGATCCAAGTACATATTGAGTTCATTGGGAGAGAGCCGGACTTTTGCCGTCTCCTGGTCAGTAAGGGATGGGTCTCACAGGAACAGCATTTTAATATTAGGCAGGTACTGGCTGACTATTTTGATTTTATGGAGGCAGAGATCGATTCCGGTAAGTTTCATGGGAAAATTTCAAGTAAGCTGGATGCCAAAACGACGGCCAATTGCTTATTCGGTATTTACATTTTCACTCCGATGCGGTCGATGGTTTGGGGCGAAACTATGAATCTGCAGGAGGTTCGCGAAAGTATTGAAGTATTTGTATGTAACGCGCTGGGGATGCAACATTAATAGACAGGTGGAGTGATGAGAACATGAAAGCTAAAAAATATACGATTTTCGCCGTACTTATTGTTTTAATCGCGGTAGGAATTTATGCTTTGACCGCTTTTCAACGAGATGGAAGCAGCTTGTCTGCGGATCAGTCTTCTTCCATTCCTACGGCTTATGTGGAGTCGGATACGCTCAATGCCAGCTTTAAAATGGCAGGACGGATTGACCAGATGCTCGTTAAAGAGGGCGATCAGGTGAAAAAGGGGCAAGTGTTAGCCCATCTGGAAAGTCGTGAGCTGGAAGATAAAGTGAAGCAGGCACAGGCGGCATTGCTGGCAGCCAAGAGTAATGTATCCAAAGCAAAAGCCGGTGTGTTGCAGGCTCAAGCAGGAGTAGGCCAGGCACAGGCTACCGTGAGCGCAGCTCAGGCCAAAAAGAGCCAGGGGTCGACAGCGGTCGGCGTGACTGCACAGGCTTCATCCAGCCAGATTGAACAGGCACAAGCGGCTGCGGGCGCAGCCAAAGCAAAGCTGGACGCCCTCAAGAGCGGCGCAAGACCACAAGAGCTGGAGCAAGCGCAAGTAGCTGTGAAAGCAGCCAAAGAAACACTGGATCTGACCGTTAAAAATTTGGAGCGCACCAAAAAGCTTCAAGAGGCCGGGGCAGCAACACAAGCGTCACTGGATCAAGCGACGCTGGACCATCAACAGGCAGAAGCCAAGTACAACTCTGCTTCTCAACAACTGAATATGGTACGTGAGGGAAGCCGCAAGGAAGAAATTACGGCGGCTGAAGCACAGTACCGTCAGGCATTGGCCGCGGTGAAGGAAGCACAGGCAGGAGCAGGTAAAGTTGCTTTGCAGCAGGAAGATGTCAAAGCCGCTCAGGCTTCGGTAGAACAAGCGCAATCCGCTGTGAAGGCGGCGCAATCCACAGTTGAGCAGGCTCAATCTGCGGTTGCAGGTGCCAATGCACAGGTAGCCCAAGCGGAAGCCGCGCTTCAAGAGGCTCAGACCTATTTGAGCTACACTACGCTATATGCGTCTGAAGATGGAATCGTAAAATCCAAGTCGCTTAGCTTAGGTGAAATGGCTAGCGCAGGATTCCCGGTCTATACCATTGAAACTTCGACACAACGTTGGGCTAAATTCTATGTACCTGAAACGTCTCTGAACGGTCTTCAAGCAGGGGATACCGTCCAAATTAAATTGCTGTCTGGCGGTAAGGAGCTGAAGGGTAAAGTCATTCTGTTAGAATCGGCTGCCGACTTTGCCATTCAAAAACCAAGCCAAAGCTCCGGTGACAAGGATGTCCGTTCCTTCGGTGTTAAAGTAGCATTGCCGGACCTTGCTGCTTCGGTTCCAACAGGCTCCACGGTCCTGTTTACAGGCAAAGGGGCGCAGTAATATGCAGGATTCACAGGAAAGACTTCGTATCCGCGATGTGTTTCGCGAGGAATGGCTGAGCATCTTCCGGGACCGCCGTTTTATGGCTATTCTGCTGATTACGCCGATTGTGTATACGATACTATTCGGCTTTCTATATTCACATCAGCGAATTACCGAGATGCCTGTCACAGTGTACGATGGAGATAATTCACAGCTCAGTCGCCAGATCATTCAGGCGTTCGATTCGACCGACTCATTTGCCGTTACACGGCAAGCGACCAATCAGGAAGATGCTGTCCGTCAGGTAGAGACCGGGGAAGCTAAGGTCGGAATCGTCATTCCCGACAACTTTACGACTCGGCTTAAGCATGGGGAGAATCCACCCGTGCTCACGCTGATTGACGGCAGTAATATGATGTATTCCAATAGTGCCAGTCGGATTGCGAATCAGGTCATTAGCAGCGTGAGCGCTGGAGTATCGGTCAATTCCATGAAGCAAAAGGGAATGAACGCCGATCAGGCCGCGTCGACGCTGACTACCATCCCGTTCCGATCCAGAGTGCTATTTAACCCGGTATATGATTATAAGCTTTTCATGCCACTAGGGGTTATCTCTGCGGCTCTCCAGCAGTGTTTGCTGCTTGGTATCGCGTTGTCCTGCACGCGTGATAAGGAAGCAGGGACTTGGGGGAGATTTGGTGCATGGAAAAATACCCCTTGGCGTTTGGCTATTGCCAAGCTGGCACCGTATTATGCGGCGGGAGCTTTCAATGTGCTGACTGTATTCAGTATCAGCGCTTTATGCTTCGATATTCCGTTTAGGGGACAGGTACTGCCGTTAATTTTGGTATCGCTGGTCTTTAACTTTGCATTGTGCGGATTAGGCTTCTTATTCAGTCTCTTTTCCAAGACCAGAGTGGATGCGACCCAAACGCTGATGCTGATTGCTGTTCCTTCCTTTATGCTGTCAGGCTATACGTGGCCATTGGAAGCAATGCCCGGCTTCTTGCGGGGGCTTGCTGAAATATTGCCACTGACGTATTACCTGGATGCTGTACGGAACATCACGCTCAAAGGACTGGATATCACCTACATCTTCAAAGATATGATTGCTCTAGGCGTCATTGGTTGTGTGAGTCTGCTGGTGTCCTTCGCGATCTATCCGTTATTCTTTAAACAGCATCAGACGGCAAGGCAGCATGCCGATGTGCCTGCTCAAGAAGGATTCACGCTAAAAGGCTGAGAGCAACTTTAAATATGGAATTCATAAAAAGGCAGATCAGGAGTAAACCCTGATCTGCCTTTTACTTATTCGTATGGTTTAAAAGCGGAATATTATTGCGGCGCCTTAAGATCCTCGATAGAATCAATCGGCACATAGGATGGAACGACAAGCCCGGACATAACGCCAGTCATGCTGGTTCCGATGTCATCCACCTTATCCTTGTATTGAGCCCAATAATCAGCATGCGTCAATGGAAGCCAAGCGGCAGCAGTAGCATCTACACTTCCGCCGGCCACGCCAGTCCACATCGGGCCGATTTCCACTTGCAGGGCTGTTACTTTATAGCCCAATTTTTGTTCCAGTACATATTTCAATACATTCGTACTGGCAATTTCAGAATCCCAAGCAGCGTAGCTCAGCTTCAAAGGATCGCCGTTGACGGGCTGTAGGCCCTTGATCCATTCCTGAACCTTGTCAGGGTGTTTATCAGCCCAGTTCTTGGCAGCCTGCTGTGGGGCAGTACCGTCCTGAATCGCGATCATTACTTCACCCATATCCTCAGCAGTCCACTTAAAGCGGCTTAGAAATTCATAAGCCACAGGAGCATCCTGCTTCAAACCTTTGCGGGCGATTGTATGAATTTCTTCCTTATCACCGTACGCTTTTTTAGGATCTTTCAAGTATTTCAAATCATATTTGTTAAACATCCAGTGAGGAGTCCAACCTGTAACGACGATAGGCTGCTTGGCTTTGATAGCTTTATCCAGTGTAGCGGTCATAGCAGCTCCAGAGCTTTCAAGCAGCTTCCAGTCGGATAAGCCATAGTCATTCATAGCTTTAGCGGTCAGCTTCATTAGTCCGGCGCCAGGGTCGGTACCGACAATGCGGTAACCGACCTCTTTGCCAAAGTCCTCAGTTGTGGCGGAAGCCGGAGCCGCTTCGGCTCCGTTATCCTGCAAATCAGTAATCGATTTAACATCCATGTAAGCTGGAACGACCAATCCGGTTTTAACACCGCTCATATTAGCCCCAAGATCGTCGAGCTTATCCTTGTATTTAGCCCAGTAATCCGCATGTGTTAACGGCAGCCATGCAGCCGGTGAAGCATCTACATCACCACTAGCGACACCCGTCCACATAGGACCTGCTTCCACTTGAAGTGCGGTTACTTTGTAACCCAGTTTGTTCTCCAAAATATAACTTAGCAAATTCGTACTGGCAATTTCGGAATCCCAAGCCACATAACTCAGCTTGAACGTGTCGCCATTGACAGGTTGCAGTCCTTTAGTCCATTTCTGAACCTTGTCGGCATGTTTCTCCGCCCAATCCTGGGCAGCTTGTTCAGGACTGGTTCCGGCTTGAATGGCAACCATCATTTCACCCATATCTTCCGGTGTCCATTTGAAACGTTTTAGAAACTCATAAGCGATAGGAGCATCCTGCTGCAAGCCTTTACGGGCAATCGTATGAATCCCCTCGGCTTCACCATAAGACTTCTTAGGGTCTTCCAAATATTTGAGATCATACTTGTTGAACATCCAGTGTGGAGTCCAACCTGTAATAATGATCGGTTTTTTCGCTTTAATGGCTTTGTCCAGTGTGGCCGTCATAGCTGCACCGGAACCTTCAACCAGCTTCCAATCAGACAAATTGTAGTCTTGAATTGCTTTGGCAGTCGATTTCATAATGCCTGCCCCGGCATCAATACCGATAATTTTGTAACCGACTTCTTCGCCAACCGGGTTGGCAGCAGCGTTACCTTTGCCAGATGCGGAATGATCCGTACCAACAAAATATTGGGATGCACCAGCGATCAAAATGACAGCTGTAACTGCAGAAGTAATCCATACTTTTTGTTTGCTGGATACGCGGCTTTTGCCTTTTTGCGTAGGTTTAAATAGGTTTTGCGTAAAACGGTCAAGCACAATAGCCAGAACGACAACAGCTAAGCCGGCTTCAAAACCTTTACCGATTTGCAGCTGTGTCACAGCACGGTACACAACAGCACCGATGCCTTCTGCACCGATCATGGAAGCAATAACAACCATGGACAGTGACAGCATAATCGTCTGGTTAATACCAGCCATTAAGGTAGGCAATGCCAGTGGAAGCTGAACTTTGAACAGCTTTTGCGCAGAGGTTGAACCGAAAGCATCTGAGGCTTCGATCAGCTCACCTGATACTTGCATAATTCCCAAGTTAGTCATGCGAATCGTTGGGGGGATAGCAAAGATAACAGATGCGATAACACCAGGTACAACACCCAGGCTGAAAAAGGTAACCGCTGGGAGCAAGTACACGAACGCAGGCATCGTCTGCATAAAATCAAGTAAAGGCGTGATAATGCGGGATGCGGATTTACTGTATGCACACCAGATCCCGATGGGAATCCCGATAACAATGGATACGAGCGCAGACGTGATGACCAGTCCGAGCGTATTCATTGTTTCACTCCAATAGCCGAGATTATCAATCAGCAGGAAGCCGATGACAGTAAACAGCGTAAGCTGAACTCGCCCGATCATAAAGGCGATAATCCCGATGATCACGATGAACACCAGAGGGTGCGGAAGCATGAACAGACCTGAGAAAAAGCCTACTACAGCTTCTATAATAGAAGAAATAACATTAAACAATCCAGCCAGATGAATACCCATCCAGTCGACAATAGATTGAATCCACTCAGCGATTGGCAGTTTCGGTATCATGGGCATTCACCTCCTTCGTAGTGGTAACATCTCCACCAAGTGCGCCGAGCAATGCTCCACGGACGATAACGCCCAGCAGCTTTTGCTTGTCATCGACCACAGCCAACGGCACCTTGGACGAGCTTGTAATTTCAAACAAATCATTAATGACAGTCTCGGCAGCAACCTGCGGTCCGTCAGTAATCAAAATATCTTCAATCTTCAAATTATTGCGCAGTGCATGAACAGCATCCTCGGCGTTAATAACACCCAGTAGCTTTTTAGTACGGTCAATGACGAACAAATTGGAAATCCCACGCTCCCGCATCAATTCCAGAGCCACACGTGGACCACGATCCATGGTGATGGTTTCTGGACGAAGCATGACATGAGCAGCCGTCAATACCTTGGACAGATCCACATCCTCGACGAAGCGGGCTACATAAGAGTTAGCCGGTTGGATCATAATTTCTTCCGGTGTACCGATTTGTACGACCGCACCGTCTCGCATCAATGCAATCCGGTCACCAATCCGCAACGCTTCATCCAGATCATGGGTGATAAATACAATTGTTTTCTTCATTTTATCTTGAAGTTCCAACAGCTCATCCTGCATGTCACGGCGAATGAGAGGGTCCAATGCACTGAACGCTTCATCCATCAGGAGCACTTCAGGGTCATTAGCCAGCGCCCGTGCCAGGCCGACACGCTGCTGCATACCGCCACTCAATTCATCGGGCATTTTATCGCCCCAGTTTTTAAGACCAACCAGTTCCAGCGCTTGTTGCGCCTTTTCCTGACGCTGTGCTTTTTCTACCTTTTGAATTTCAAGACCATATTCTACATTTTCTAATACAGTCCGATGTGGGAACAGGGCGAATTTTTGAAAAACCATGCTGATGGTTTTACGACGAACTTCGCGAAGTTGTTCTTTGTTCATCTTACGGAGATCTTTGCCGTGGACCAGAATTTCACCGGAGGTAGGCTCAATCAAGCGATTTAGCATTCGCACCAAAGTGGACTTGCCACTGCCCGATAGCCCCATAATTACGAAAATTTCACCTTGCTTAATTTCCATGTTGGCCTTATTGACACCAACAGTAATCTGTTTTTCTTTGGCCAACTTTTCCTTGCCCCAGCCTTGCTCCAGGAGCGGAACACCTTGCTCTGCGTGAGGACCAAAGAGTTTGCTGACATTTTTGACTTCCAAAATCGTCATACATACACCTCTTCTTTCTATACTTTGCTTGGTATTAACCCCTTGTTGCATTAAGGATTGAGTATAAAAATCATAATTCTGAACATCCTGAACGGTTAATGACAAAATTAATTGTAACAGAAGCATTGCTTACATTTCAAACAAAAAAACTGTTCATAAAGTACGTACAGAAAAAACTGTACAAAGTTTCCTTTGATATGCTCCTTCGTTCTATAGAATGCTCAAACATTCGGAACTTTACAACCGATAGTGCTTTTTTTAAAATAGACAATGAAATATAACCATAAGAAAAAGATTTATGTATATCCATAATTTTAAAAATCTACTATCATTAGCAATTTTGCGAATTATGATTTTGAACGATCCATGCTGTTGTAATATAGACAGAAGCTTTGTTTTTGAAACATTTCATTTATTATTGAAAGATTTCATACATTGCGTCAAAGCTAATCTTTTACGGGTAAATCGTTCATACTAGGTTGTGCAAAATGCTCTAAAATTAGGAGGTTGCAAGCATGAGCTTGTACCAGTTAGGTGATGAGCAGCAGGCTTCGCTGCAAAAAATTCGCAAACGTGTTATAGAAGCTATAGGTAAAAACATGGACCTGTATGGGATCACTTTGTCTGCGGGGCATTTATACGGTTTGCTTTTCTTTGCGGATAAACCGATGACGCTGGACGAGATGGGCCGTGAAATGGAAATGAGCAAAACGAGCATGAGTACAGGAGTTCGAACATTATTGGATCTGAAAATGGTAAATAAGGTATGGAGCAAGGGCTCACGCAAGGACTTGTATGAAGTCGAATATGACTGGCATCAAACATTCACTGACTTCTTCGCTATTAAATGGAGAAAAGCGGTAGAAACAAATTTACTGGTGCTGCGCAAAGCCATTGATGAGCTGGATAGATTGATGAATCAGGGTGAAGAGTACGAGGAATTTAAGGCGATTCTTCAGCAAGATCGTTTGAAAATGAAGCAGGCCGTCGCTTATTACAAGTGGCTAGACCGATTAATTGACTCTATGGAAAGCGAAGAAATTTACAAGCTGATTCCCAAAGAAGAAGTTCGGGATTAATCGCTATTTCCCTATCTTGTTTTTAAAAATGCCGGAGCGCAAAAGTGCTTCCGGTATTTTTTGGTTTGGCCGTGTGCAAAGGGTATAATAGAGATATGTAAAGATTGATATTATACCGTTGTGTTGAACATACGAAATAAAGGAGGCTTCATGATGGAGAGTATTACGGTACATACTCGTTTAGGTCAATTACGTGGGGAAACGGGGAATGGATATCATGTGTGGAAAGGTATCCCATATGCACAGCCTCCTGTTGGAAAACTACGTTTTCACGCGCCCCAGCCTTTGAAGCCTTGGGAGGGTGTGCGGGCTGCGTCGAGTTTTGGGCCAATCTGCCCGCAACCTATGCCATCCGCTGAAAGTATGACTGGAAATCTGGTGGAACCGCCTGAGCAGTCCGAAGATTGCTTATATTTGAACGTTTGGACACCTGCTTCGAAGGCCCCTGAGAAGGGACGCCCGGTGATGGTGTGGATTCATGGTGGTGCCTTTGTCACGGGGTCCGGGATTATACCTTTATATGACGGGGAACGTATGGCGAAGAATGGCGATGTTGTGGTTGTTACGATCAATTATCGATTGGGGCCGTTAGGATTTTTGCATCTGACTCCAAAGGGAGATGGCCTGACCTCTAATGCGGGACTGCTGGATCAGATCGCTGCGCTGAAATGGGTTAGGGATCACATCTCTGCCTTTGGCGGTAACCCGGACGAAGTAACGGTGTTCGGTGAATCAGCAGGCGCGATGAGTATTGCCGCTTTATTGGCAATGCCAGCAGCTGAGGGACTGTTCCAGCGTGCAATTTTACAGAGCGGTGCGTCGCAGGTATTGCCAACTTCACAGGCCGAACAAGTGACGGCTGTGTATCTGCAGCAGTTGGGTGTGGACACTCAGCATCCAGAACGGTTGTTTACGCTGCCGACAGATGCGCTGATGCTAGCTATGGCGAAGACGCATGAAGTCATCGGACCAGGGATGGCGATGATCTATCAACCCGTTGTGGACGGTGTGACCTTGCCAGATGTACCCCTATCTGCAATCGTGCAAGGTTCAGCAAAGCAGGTATCCGTTTTGATTGGAACGAACTTGCATGAGGGGGCCTATTTCATCCGAAAAGAATCCCATCTAATGAACAAGTCAACAGCGAGTCAGGCATTGGAAATGATGACGGGCATGTCAGACATCGGCGACCTGATAGAACCATTTCCGGTTACGATTGAGGGACAGGCACAAATGTTGACTGATCTATTTTTTTGGCGTCCTGCATTGGCTCTTGCTGTTGCGCAGTCGGCGCATGCGCCTGTATGGATGTATCGTTTTGATTGGACATTGCCGGGGCATCCTACCTTTGGACAAGCGGTTCACGGTGCAGAAATTGCGTTTGTTTTCGATAATCTGGAGCTGCTAGGTAAGCTTGGATTAGAGATTCAACCGTCGATGCAGAAGCTCGCTCAAGCTATGCAGCAGGCATGGGTTGCTTTTGCACGTGATGGGAAGCCTGTGCTGTCCGAGGAGGCTTGGCCGATGTACGACAGGGAAGAGCGGACTACAGTTATTTTCCATCAGGATATTAAAATGGAGCACGACCCCGAAGGAGATAGACGCCGTCAGTTAACCGGTCAGATGACCCTATAAGTAAACAAGAGAGATCACCCCAAGTACTCACATGGAAAAAGCCTTCGCCCGTAATTAGTATACGGACGAAGGCTTTTGTTAGTCATTAGATGTACTGCTGCTCATTCTTACTTGCATGAAATTGCAACGATACGATGTGTAACTTAAATCTTAAATCGCTTAACCAGCTGTTGCAAATCCTGCGCCATGTTGGACAACTCCTGAGACGAAGATGCGATTTCCTCCATGGCCGCCATTTGCTCCTGAGCGGCAGCAGAGGTTGTCTGCGAACTGTCCGCCGAATTGCGAGACAGACTTGCCAAATGGGTGACAGTAGCCGAAACTTCCTCTGTACTGGCTGAGATTTGTTCAGCCGCAGCGGACACACTTTGAATTTGTTCCACAATATGAGATGTAGAGCGTTCAATATTCGTAAATGCACCTTCTGCATCTTGGCTAATACGTAATCCTTCACCTACCTGGTTACGAACATTACCGTTCATGGTAGCGGTGGAGCGTTGAATCAAATCGAGCATCTGAGTAATGATCTGACTGATGGAATCTGCGCTTTCCTTGGATTGCTCAGACAGCTTGCGTACCTCTATAGCGACTACGGCAAATCCACGCCCGGCTTCGCCAGCTCTGGAAGCTTCAATAGACGCGTTCAGAGACAACAAATTGGTTTGCTTGGCAATGGCGGCAATAGCTGTATTCATCTGCTTCGCATCGTCTGAGAGCTGGGATAGCTCATCCATCAGGCTAGCCGTTTGGCTTACAGCTTCCAGAATACGGTCCATTTGTGTCCGCACATGGCTGATCATTTGACTGCCTTGAGCTACATCATGCTCGGTTTGTCCTGCTGAATCCACGATGGAGCTTGCTGATTCGGCAATGGTGCTGACACCCTTGGCCATTTCTTCAACGGCATTAGCGGTTTGCTCGGATGCCTCGGCGCTGGTGGCTGCATTTTCTGCGGATTCCATAACCGTTTCCGCTACGTGTTGTACGGACTCCGTCGTTTGCTCTGTGCTTTCCTTGATCATCAGGGAAGAGGAAGCGAGTCGGGAGGACGTTTGATTGACCTCGGAGACCATCGTATGCAAGGCATGTGTCATCTGGTCAAAATTCTGTGCCAGCTCGCCGAACTCGTCCTTACTGGACAGATTAACACGTTCGGTCAGATTTCCGTCACGGACGATACGTGTTCCTGCTTGCAGCTTGCGCAGTGGAATCAGGAACGAGCGAATCATGAGCACGATGATAATGGCAGCGGCCAGTATGGAAATAATAATTACAATCAGGCTTTGCTTCAGAATCGGTTGGGCTGCATCACTGTAATCCTCCAGATCCGACAGTGCGACAATGTTCCATCCGGTGAGAGGGTCCTTGAGTGTAAAGGCCAACACGTCCCTATTCATAAATTGAATTTGTGATATGGAGGGAGTATCATTTTCAGCGGTTTTCGCTACTTCGGGAAGTCCCTCTATGATGTCTGTTGGTTTTTTGCCTGTATTTTTAAAGGCAGTTCCAGCTCCAGCCACAATTTTATAATCAGAATCAACAATAATGAGTCCTCCGCGTTCCCCAATCTTTACAGACTGCAGGTTTTGGCTCATCTTGTCTAGGTTCAAAGCTAATGCAATAGCTCCTTGACCGTCCTCCAGCGTTTTTGATAAATTAACCACTAAATTCCCTGTCGTGACGCTGACAGCTGGAACACTGACGGCTACTTTACCCTTCTCCTGCATCGCGTTTTTGTACCATTTTCTTTCCCTTGGATCATAATCGGTTTCCTTTTTTTTCGGCGTACGAATGTATTGTCCTTCCTCATTGCCGAGGAGCGCAGCATCTAATTCGGGATGAGCTTTGACGATGACATCCAATTTTTTCTGAAGAGCCTCTTCGTTGGAATCAATGGAATCAGATTGGATTTCAGTGGATAGCACGTCAACGTCTTTCATAATAGGCGATACATACTGATTGACATTGCTTCGGATCAGATACAGATTCGTGTACACGGCACCGCCCATTTGCTGACTGAGTTGCGTCGTAGCACCCTGATAAGAAAAGTATCCAATAAGTATGCTGGGAATCAATAGGACTGCCATAAAAGCTACAATTAATTTTGTCCTCATTAAATAAAACTGTTTGAGAAACCTGCTCCACCATGGAACTGTTTGTTTTTCTTTAGTCATATTCTTGCTCCTCTGTGTCTGATGATCACTACATTGTTTTATTCGACAGAAACCGATAAATTTTAAAGATGTAATCTATGGGAAACGAGGAATAGTTTCATGTTTTAGACACTTTTGTCGAAAAATAGGTCTAAAGAACTATTTGAAATATTAATACTAATACATAAAAAGCCAAATCGGAGATGCAAAGGCATCTTCACGATTTGGCTTGGGTGAGTCATGAAAGGGACATTGAACCTGTTAATTTTTTTGCTGACGTGAAATCATAAAGAGCGTAATCCAGATGAGCATAAAACCAGTTAATTGCGCTACAGTAACGATTTGCTGAAATGCGATCCAGTTAATCACGACACCAACCATGGGAAAGCTCAGTTCTGCCATCGTGGCATAAGACGCTTTGGTCGTACTTAAGCCTTTGTAATACAGCAGCAAGCTGAGAAGACCCGGAAGCAATGCCTGCAATAGCAGATTGATAATCACAGCTGCGCCCGCCCATGTACCGGCAGGCATATTCCATGGCGCATGCTCTACAGAGGTGAGGACAATCAGCAGAGGGAGCGCCACCATGAAGCGGAGGGAGGTTACTGTTTCATATTTCATTGAACGAAGCAAGTAACTTCCCATGACTGTCGAACCGCCCCACAGAACTGCTGCACCGAGTGCAAGCAGACTACCAACCTGAACAAAATCACGAACATGTCCGAAGGGGAGCGACCAACCGAAGGTCAGAAGATACGTCCCGAACAGAGCGACGACAATTAATAATCCAAAATGACGCGGCAACATTTCCTTCAAAATAATACGGGCTAGAACAATAGCGACCAAGGGTTGAAGCTTCTGGAGTAAGAGTACAGCATTCAAATCACCATTGCTGAGTGCCATAGTGAAAATCACGCTGGCCAGAGCCGAGCCGCCCCACGAGACGAATAAAATAGCGAAAACTTGACGAAGCCGTACCGCTTTGAGTTCCTCACGATGCTTCCACAGCATCGGTGTCAGAGCGAGGAAGAGCAGCACATGCTCCATAAGTACAATTTGTGTTGAAGTAAATGACTTTAGCAAAATAATACGAAACAGCGGGTCTGCGCCCCACAAGGCCGCTCCAATTGCGACCAGCCAAAAACCGCTTTTCATGTGGGAGCTACGATCAAAACCTTTGGATGTTAGTACAGTAGAAGATTGACTCATACTCAATTAGCTCCTTGCGAATACAGGACCGGTGGCACAAAAACCCCCGTCCATGGCGAAAGGCCATGCAAGACGGGGGTTGATCAAATAAACTTGCCGCTTTATGCAAGTTAAATGAAGTTGCTGCAAAACTAATAACGCAGTATTCATCCACTTCGCGGCATGTTGATATTTCGATCTTCTTCCATCCGGACTTTACCGTCGGCTTTGGCATCTCACCAAATCAGTCCGTATCCTGTTGCCAGATACAGAGTCGCGGGCTTAGCTCCATGAGCCATACCGCCGGTTGGGAATCTCACCCTACCCCGAAGATCCTTATTCCGTTTTTAATTTCTCCTATAGGATATACCTGTTTTAGAATGAAGTCCAGTGAAAAATGTGTGTATATCTAACAATGATTTTCATCTGTTTTTTGAAAGCGCTCTACGAAATTACATATTACGAGGTAATATCCTTATACTCAATACGTCGAATCGCCGCATAAGCCACAAGCATTCCCAGTATAGAGAAGCCAATTTGCACGGGGGCTATGGAGCTAAGTGTAGCGCCGTTATTATTGGAGAAAAGCAATGCTACAATCAGGATTGAGGTCACAATAGTGGTGGGTACAGAGTATCTTCGCATCCCCATATACAGCGGAACCAATCCCATAAAGCTGGCAGCAACGGCATTGATTAACGTCCGTGCTGATTGTTGACCCAGTATCGAAAGAGTAAGGTTATCCGGTACAATCAAGACAAACTGGTTGAGCAGATGAATAGCGGCCGTAATGATTATTTCAGATATAATAATAGACAAGAACGTAAACAGCAGCACAACCAAGAGCTTGGCGATCATCAACTTTTGACGGTGAATCGGATACATGAACAAGATCGTAATCGATTTGGATTTAAATTCTCCGACGATAAAGCGGCATAGCAAAACGGAGGAAAACACAATAAATGTGGCTCTTACAAAAATGTCTATTATATCCAAAAGTTGAGTGTACTGTGTAAATTCAGGTATTCCTTCACTTTGACTGTCCAGCGCGATAATACAGAGCAGCCCAAGAATGCATGCATTGGCGATCAGTGCTGAACGGATATAACCCGCCAGATGAAATTTTTTCAGCTCCAACTGCAT
This sequence comes from Paenibacillus sp. F4, assembly GCF_002894905.1. Lineage (NCBI taxonomy): Bacteria > Bacillati > Bacillota > Bacilli > Caryophanales > Paenibacillaceae > Paenibacillus > Paenibacillus sp. F4. The sequence continues at coordinate 46,315 of NZ_POVS01000014.1, read as the reverse complement.
CAATTTAAGCATGGAGATCACCTCCGTTTAACAGCCGTAAAAAGTAGTCTTCCAGGGTGCTGCTTTTCTGATGAATGGAATCCACTTCTATATCATTTAAAATGAGCGTCTTCGTAATTTGTTTCTGCGGTACATTTGAATCGTAAATACGTATACTCTGTTCATTTAGTACCCTTATATTATTCAGATTCAGATGATGGGAGAGGACGTAGGTCGCTTTTTTACAATCGTTGGTCGTAAATTCGATATATTCCGTATTGGTTTCTCGCACCTGTTCCATCGACACTTCCTCAATCAGCCTTCCGTGATTAATCACGCCTACCGTATCCGCAATCTGCTCTATTTCCGCTAAAATATGACTGGACACGAGCAGGGTCATCCCATATTCCTTGCATAGCATATGGAATAATTGGCGGATTTCCTTGATTCCCACGGGGTCCAGACCATTAATCGGTTCATCCAAAATGAGTAGCTCTGGCTTAGTCGCAATAGCGCGGGCAATCCCGAGACGCTGTTTCATTCCCAGTGAAAAGTCTTTTACCGACTTGTCACCCGCATTCTGCAAGTTCACTAATTCCAGGGCATCCCGGACAGCCTGCTTATTATAGTAGCCCATGTATTCACAATGAAGTTCGAGATTTTGCTGCGCCGTTAGCCTGTCATAAAAAATCGGGTATTCAATAATCGAACCCATCCGTCCGAGCAGATGATACGATTTTGGCGTTAATTTCTCACCGAATAATTCAATTTCACCCGATGTCGGCTTGAGTAAATTCGTAATCATTTTCATCATCGTCGTCTTGCCTGCCCCGTTAGGGCCGAGAAAGCCATAGGTTTCTCCCTTGCGCACATTCATACTGACTCCCGCTACAATTTCGTTGCCCTTCAGGGCCTTGGTCAACTGATGTGTACGTATTACGTAAGTCATGGGTGTTCTCCCTTCGTATACTGCTGATAATTCAAGGATACAGGGCGAAATGTTCATTTTTCTTTCGTGATTCTTACAAATTTATTAAGTTGAGCATGTTGAGTACGATTAATAGTTGATTTTCTTCAATGTAAAAGAGAAGACTGTCCGCTCATAAGGTCTACTGGTCAATTGAACTTCTCCGTTCATCGTTTCAACCAGACGTTTGGCAATCGTAAGGCCCAGTCCGCTGCCTTGTACCGCCTTATTGCGGGAGTCCTCCAGTGTGTACATGCGTTCAAAAACTTTATCTTGCTCAGATTCCTGTATGCCTTTCCCACGATCCCATACCTCTATACGCACTGTATCCTGCTGTTCTGACAGTGTCAGGCCTAGCGTCCGTCCATCTGCCCCGTAGCGAACGGCATTCGAGATCAGATTATTCAGCACCCGCCCAATGGCTCCTTCGTTCCCCAAGGCATGAATGGGGTACTCGGGGATCTCAATATGCACAGTAAATCCCTGTGCAGTCAGCAGGTCATAATACTCCAAAATACTGCGTCTGCACAGTTCTCCTATCTCCAGTCGGGTCAACGGAATATCCGTATCATTAGCTTCCAGTTTCGCCAAATTAAAAAAGCTTGCGATCAACTCAATCGCTTCGCTTGTCTTTTGATGAATTTTGGATAGCAGCTTTATACGTTCTTCCGGCAAAATAGTCGGATCGCCATCCAGCATCTCGGCATATCCAAGCACAACCGTAAGCGGGGTCTTGAGATCGTGTGAAATGTTCGAAATCATTTTGCGCATAGCAATTTGGCTACGGTTGTAATCTGCAGACACTCTGAGATTCAAGTCCAGCAGTCGATTAATTTCCGTCATGAGTCGTTGCAGTTCAACGTCACCTGTGACATATAGCAGCTTTTCCGCATGATTCACCGTCACAATCCGCTCTAGTAGCGCTCGTATATCTTTTATTTTGCGCTTATAGGCCATACGCTCCCGCCAAAGCCATACTATAACGACTGACATGATGAGGCCGACAATCCACTCAGAAATGTTTTCGATGTTCATATCAGCCATTCTCCCATTTGTAGCCAATGCCCCATAGCGTTTTAATGTGGAGAGGATGAGAGGGATCTTCTTCGATTTTCTCACGCAGGCGGCGAATGTGGACGTTAATCACGTTCTCGTCGCCCATATAATCGTCTTTCCAAATAAATCCGTATAATTGTGCTTTTGTAAATACCCGGTTCGGATTGGCTACAAATAGCTTCAAAATATCGGACTCTTTGGCTGTTAGCTGAATTTCATTTTCATTGCGTATGACTGTAAAATGATCAAAATCAATGCGCAGACTGCCGTAGGTCAAAACTTGTGCTTGCGGCTGTTCCTCCTGTTGTTGCTGACGGGCATATGTAGTAGATCTGCGGATCGCGGACTGAATACGAGCCGTCATTTCGAGCATTGAAAAAGGTTTGGCAACATAATCGTCTGCCCCAAAGCCCAGTCCAAGCGCTTTATCCACGTCGCTGTCCTTGGCTGACATAATCAGAATAGGTACGGCGCTGTGGGTACGGATTCGGCGGATCACCTCCATACCGTCCACCTTCGGCATCATCAAATCCACCAGTACCAGATCATAGGTATGACGTTCAAAGGCAAGAAGTCCCTCTTCCCCGTCATAGGCGGTGGTTAAAGTGTAACCTTCCTTGGTGAGTGCTTTAAGTAGCATTTCGGCAATGAATAGATCGTCTTCAATAAGTAAAATATGCTGTGACATAGGTGTGGAACACCCCTAATTTTTAGATTAAGCTCGCGTGACGAACTGTACCTGAATTATATAGAGCAGTGGAGGGGATTTCCATAAAAATTATCCATTGAAGTTGAGTGGGGAATATTCATAGAAAGTTAAAAGGGTGTTTTTCCCGATGCATTGGCTTTATTTCAAGAATGAATTCCACGGTGTACATCCAATGATGTTCCTATTAAATTAAGGTATTTCATTAAGCGTTGTAAGTGATTTTTTCCCAACCTCTTAAAAGGGTGAGACGTGGAATTTCTTAGAGGTGCCAGGGTTTTAGACGTTTTTCTCTACAATCAGAGGGGAGGGGTCTACGGTTGGGAAAAAATTGCGAAACCCTAGTGGCTGTAGTAAAATAAGCACATTATTAAAACTGAAAAGCTTGATTCTACTAGCCTTTAACCACAACATGTGATGTATTGAACTTTAACCACAACATGGGATGTATTGAAATGCGAGTCGCGAACGTCTACCGCCATGCATTCCGATGCTTTAACCACAACATGGGATGTATTGAAATAGATTCAGGATAAAATCAATGAGCTTGCTCTAAACTTTAACCACAACATGGAATGTATTGAAATTAGTTTAATTTTTCAAATAGCCCATGCTTCCGATCCCTTTAACCACAACAGAGAAGTATTCAAAATGCTCTTAACCTGAAGGCACTGTAGTAATTTCATCTCCACTCCTAACAGAAGATGTGATCAAATTACTGGCAGCTGCTAGCCTCTCTATTATACTGAAAGAGTTTATAATCCGGTGTTTGGAATACGATGTTATGATATACGTGACATGCTTTATACAAGAAATCAGGTATGTCTAATCACGAGCTACGGCACAGGACCGTCATAAAGGAGAGCAAAGATGTTTGTCATACGAGGAACACAAAAACTGCTGAAGGAATGGGAGACTGAACCACTTCAAGTTGATATTTATCCGCCTTTGAATAGTTGGCATGCCAGCTTGTTTTTACTGAATCGAAGAAAAAATATAGTGTTTATGCATGATATATCCCGCTTAAGCATCACGCTTTTTGGGATTAAAAAATCGCAGTACAACAACCTGCCGACTCTTTTTGTGCAAGCCTTGAAGGAATTGATGATCAGCGAAGGAATTGATGAGCGTATCGTAAAGGCATACATACAGGAAGGCGAGCAGATGCTGGTGACGACGACAAATAGACATAGTGTGATGGGAACCCTGGATGAGATTATTTTTATCATGAAGGAACTGGATATGGAGCATGGGTGCGAGCTGGAAAAAAACCAGTGGAATAACCGGATTGTTTTCAAAACAGTTGAATACAAGTACCCTGTTGATGTTTTTAAAGAAATGCTAGAAAAGCATTATAAACTAGAAAGTATTTGAGAAATTTATGATTTTACGAAATGAGTTCCATTTATTCCCTCTGTCCTATATAATCTAATATAGTTCTAAAAGACTATATAAAGAGAGGTAAGGGGTAAATGAAGATTAAATTGAGAAATAAAACGGGAATGATCAAGGAACGCAAAGTAGGTTTTTCATGGACTACGCTCTTTTTCGGTTTTTTCCCTGCGTTGTTTAGAGGGGATTGGAAGTGGGCTGTTATTATTTTTCTGGTATCGATCCTTACGAGTGGGGCGTCCAACTTTGTATTTTGCTTCATATATAACCGCTTACATATTAATGACCTGCTGACCCAAGGCTATGGTCCTGCTACTAAGAAATCCCAAGCTATCCTGATTTCTAAGGGATTTATTGCTGAAAATTACGCTGCTAACTTTGCAGGTTAATTTGAGAGCTGCTTGTTAAAACGAGACGTGTCAAAAGAGCATTCACCGAAGTCCATGCGGCCGGGGAATGCTCTTTTTTTATAACTCACATGATAGCAACGCTTGCGATGAAATGAATCATAGCGCAATAAGCGGCACACTTTGGTAAAATAAAACGATACAGGGTTTGACACCATCGGTCAGACTTATAAAACGGGGGGTACATAACGAAAGATGAAGAGGATTATTGATATAGCCAAGGAAGCAGGAATTGAAGAAGAACATCTGGAGACGTATGGAAAATATAAAGCGAAGCTGAATCCGTCCCTGTGGGAGCAGTTAAAGGATCGCCCGAATGGAAAGCTGGTGCTGGTTACAGCGATGAATCCCACGCCGGCGGGAGAAGGAAAAACGCTGACAACCATCGGGCTGTCACAGGCGCTGAATGCGCTGGGGCATAAAACCGTTGCTGCGTTGCGTGAGCCGTCCCTCGGCCCTTGCTTCGGCATGAAAGGAGGAGCAACCGGGGGAGGACAAGCCCAGATTGTTCCGGCAGAAGACATTAACCTGCATTTTACAGGTGATATTCACGCGATTTCGGCAGCGCATAACTTACTGGCAGCGATGATCGATAACCATTTATTTCATGGAAATGCTTTGCGGTTGAAACCGGAGCGGATCGTGTGGAAACGCGCTGTTGATATGAACGACCGGAGTTTGCGAAATATTGTGACCGGATTGGGGTCAGGTAATGGAGCAGTGAGAGAAAGTGGCTTTCTGATTACCTCGGCTTCAGAAGTGATGGCAGTATTATGTTTAAGTGAAGATATGGACGATCTTAAAGTGCGATTGGGTCGGATGGTGATTGGTTATAACGAAGATGGCGAAACGGTAACAGCTGAGGAACTACATGCGGTGGAAGGTATGGCTGTGCTGCTTCGGGAAGCATTGAAACCCAATCTGGTGCAAACGTTGGAGGGAACTCCAGTTATTGTGCATGGCGGACCTTTTGCGAATATTGCGCATGGATGCAGTAGTTTGATCGGTACGAAGCTGGCCCTGAAGCTGGGAGAGGTGGTCGTCACGGAGGCTGGATTCGGGGCCGAGCTGGGCGCGGAAAAGTTTTTTGACATCAAGTGCCGTCAATCCGGTTTGCAGCCAGATGCGGCTCTGTTGGTCGTAACCGCCAAAGCGCTGAAATATAACGGCGGTGTAGCTAAAAATGAGCTGGACGCAGAAAATCTGGAGCAATTGCAACTTGGATTAGTCAACATGAATCGGCATGTACGGAATTTGCAAAAGTTTGGCGTGCCAGTACTGGTAGCGGTCAACCATTTTGTAACAGATAGCGAAGCCGAGTTGGAACTGATTTTCTCGGAATGCCGCAAGCTGGGTGTACCCGTAGAACTGTCACAGGTGTGGGCACAGGGAAGCCAAGGTGGAGAGAAGCTGGCCCAAAGCCTGCTCAACCTGCTTCAGGAGAACAAAGCCCATTTTGCACCATTGTATGAGCATACACTTGATTTGCAAGCGAAAATTAGTGTCATTGCGAAGGAGCTTTATGGTGCGGCAGAGGTAGCTTACACTCCTGCGGCCAAACGGGCGTTGGCCGGTATGGAGCAGCTTGGTTTTGGACAACTGCCTGTATGCATGGCCAAAACGCCGTATTCTTTCTCAGATCAACCTTCTCTGCTAGGTGCACCGGAGGGATTTACCATTCACGTGTCCAGCGTTTCTTTGTCCGCAGGGGCAGGCTTTGTGGTCGTGGAAACAGGTAATACTATGACGATGCCAGGATTGCCCAAATCCCCAGCAGCTGAGCATATGTCGCTGGAAGCAGATGGGAGCATTCATGGTCTAATGTAGTATCTTTAGAAAAATGGCAGCTTCTCAGGATGGAGTTCCAAGCAGTTTGGGCAGTGCAGTAAGCAGTTTTTGCCGGGTCATGGCATCGCTCCAGTTCCAGCGGTCAGCTTCTACGAAATATACCCGACCTTGACGTACAGCAGGAAGGCTGCGCCAGAGAGGGCTGCTGATCATGCGTTCCAGCGTATGTTTGGATTCTGGGGCTGTTGGGACAAGCATAAAAATGCGGTCCCCGGCGTAATCAGGCAATTCGTTCGGATCTATTTCCGCGAAGCCTTGTTCCGCGTCGAGCACCTTTTGGATCGGCTCAACGGGCTGAAAGCCCTGTGGGTGGTAGAGGGCCGACGAGAATCCGGACATACCCATGACAAAGAGCCGATCACCATGATCGAAAATGAAGACGGAGGCCGTTTCTCCAGCTGTGATTTGCGTACCGAGCTGCTGCCACATTGCCAGATTGCGGGCTGTGAAGGTAGACAACCAGCGTTCGGCCTCACGCTCCTTACCGAGCCAGGCGCCAAGTGTACGCATCCGTTCCTCCAGCGTGGCGAAGGAGTTGAAGGTGACGGTGGGAGCGATACTGGCAATGCGCTCATATTCCTGTTCATCCGAATTGGCGATGATAATTAGATCAGGATCAAGAGCGCTGGTCAAGCGAATATCCAGGGGAAGGCCCACATCGGCGACATTCACAAGACGATGTTTATAGACGCTGTATTCACTGAGTCGCAGACTTCCACCGATGGCTTTGGCCCCTAATGCCAATAGATCGCCCATCGTTTCTCCATGATAGATGATACGGCTTGCTCGGCGTGGAATGTGAATATGGTGGCCCGTCCAATCCTTGACGCGCACAGATCCGGAGACAGAAAGTGCGTACTTGCCAGGGGGAATCCCGGTCATTTGCCTAAACCGTCGATTAAAATAATATTCGTCAGAGAAACCAACCTGACGGGCAATTTCACGTAAAGGCCGTTTGCATTCCAGCAGCAGCCGCTTGGCATGGTTCAAGCGCAGCTCAGTGAGGTAATGCAGCGGCTTTTTGCCTGTCATTTTACGAAACATTTGTGAGTATTGCCATATGGAAACGTTCGCCTGCTCGGCAAGCTGCTTGACGGTAATGGGCTTTTCATAGTTGTTTTCCATATATGAGAGAGTGCCTTCTACCGATGCTGGCAATGCCGGATTAGAGGTATTATTTTGATCAATATGGGTGTGGTCTTCCTGCCACAGCAAGAGCAACTCTTGAAACATGATTTGCTGCCGTAATACAGATATCTGGTTATTCGGCTGTACCGCTTGTTGGGTACTATGAAATAGCTCTTCAGTCAACTGAATAAGTTTGGAGGAAGAAGAGGAGACGATGCATTCGCGCGGTCTCGGCAGGACAGGTCCATGATATATGGATGGCATACGCGATGCGTGTTCAGCCAAGGCCATGTCCGCTTGTGGTTCTGACGGCAAAGCGATGACCTCAAACGTGATTTTGTAGTATTCGGGTACAGTTCCATTCAGGGGAGCGATTTGATAGGATTCACCTGGAACTAGCCAATACCCATGACCTGTAGGGGATAGATACTGCTCTGGGTCAATGTCCACCATACCTGTCCCACCGATGAATATAAGCAGACAGTGATATGAATTGGGACGTGATAATAAGTCATCGGTAGGCTGACCAACCAACGCAATTTCTTTAAAATGAAAAAGCAGTGAGCTGAACGGGGGAGGATATACGGACGACGGAGACTGGTTCACGGTATTGCTCCTTTTATTGAGAATGGTTATCATGTATATATAAGTATACCTCCTTTAGGTTCAACAAAAAAGAAGCTATCAACAAGTGTCGATAAGCTTCTCCAATTTTATTTGATGAGCTTGGGCAATTCCTCCAGCAGCCATTCTCGAGTGGAAGCATCACTTTCAGTTTTGCCAATATCCTGAGTATACACACGCCCCTGTTTGACAGCAGGGAGCTGGAGCCACAGCTTGCTTTTCATTAACTGTTCGGTGGATTGTTGGGCTTCTGAACTTGGTGTTCTTAGTATGAAAATCCGATCTCCAGCGTATTGTCCGATCACTTCCTGAGATATTTGAACAAATCCTTTGTCTTCATCCAATGCTTTCTGAATAGGAGAGGTAGGCTTGAAACCATTCTTTTCATACAGTATTTGTGACAGTCCTGTCCGTCCCATTGCGAATAAACGGTCACCTGGATAGTAGGTAAAGACTGAAGCTGTTTCCCCCGCCTTAACACCCTCTGCGTGAAGTTTGGTCCACATCTCCGCTTCCTTTATTTTATATTGGGCAAGCCAATCTTCAGCAGCCTTTTTCTTGTTCACAATGTCTCCGAGATGCAGCAAACGTTCGTTTAACGGGGCAAAGGTATCGAACATAATTGTAGGTGCAATTTTTGTTAACGCTGCGTATTGCTTTTCATCCGTATCGGCGGTAATGATCAGGTCAGGCTGTAGTTCCAAGGCTTTTTCCAAATTAATCGGGAACCCCAGATCGGCCACGTTCTGAACCTGCTTCTCATAAACCTTGCCTTCAATTATAGAAGTCGATGTACCTACAGCTTGTACGCCTAAAACCAATAAATCCCCGTAGTTTTCTCCAAAATAAGCAATGCGTTGGGGAGTCGTAGGAATGTTCACTGTATGTCCCTTATAGTCTGTGTAGTCACGAGTTGTGGCAGCTTCCGATGTTTTTGCAGATGCTGTTGTGTTGCTGCTTGCAGTCTGATTGTCAGATGCACCGCATCCCAGCAGCAACGCCCCCATAAGACAGAATAGGCAGATCAGAGCAGTGTATTGTCGAGTAGATTTTCTGTTGATTGTCGAGTTCTTGTTGGTCATAGCAACCTCCGTATAATAGAATGATTCAGAATTTTTCAAATGAGAATTATTATCACAAAAGCAATGATAAGCGCTGGCTCCTCAATACTCAATGGACAAACTTGGTCAATGAATCCGATTTTGTACAAAATAAGTCTCATGAGTTCTTAGCTCATTTCAGGTTTCAAATTTTATTGATTTGTCATTTTTTATGGTATAGAATATCATTTTTATACATTTGAAAGGGGGTTTGAAATGGCATTGTTTATTACATATGTTTTACTAGGTTTCTCTATAGCACTACCTGTAGGTACGATTACCATTGAAATGACGAAGCAAGGGCTAAAGAATGGATTCATGCATGGATGGATTGTGGGTCTTGGGGGGATGACCGTCGATTTGTTATTAATCATTGGTTTATATTTTGGTCTGGCCTCTGTTTTGTCATTATCTGTTGTACAGGTGATCATGTGGCTCATTGGTGCTATATTTTTGTGCTACGTGGGGTACGACAGCATTAAAAATGCAGATCATGATATTGCGCTAGAAGGAGAGAAAAAGACGAAATCATTAGGATACGTTCAAGCTTGTCATGCCAGTCTGCATAAATCGAACAAGTCCTTCATAGACATGTACTAATTCATTTAAAACATGTGCTGAAGGGGTTGATGACATGCGCCGGATTTCATGGATGCTCGCCATGGTCATGTGTGTAACGCTGCTGCTGGCCGGGTGCGGCAAGAAGAGCGCGGACGATGTGGTTAAAGATTTGAGTGACGTGGTGAGCGACCTGAACAGCTACCACGGTACAGCTTTGATGACGCTGCATACCGGCGACACGCCGCAGGAATACAAGGTGGATATTTCCTACCGCAAGCCGTCCTATTACCGAATTGCCATGACGAACGAGAAAAAGGATGTTACGCAAATTGTGCTTCGTAATGATGAGGGTGTATTTGTACTGACACCCAGTCTGAACAAAAGCTTCCGTTTCAAAAGCGACTGGCCAAACAATCAGGGTCAAGTATATTTATATGAAACGTTGGTTCGCAGCATTATCGGCGATGCCTCCCGTCAGTTGGCTACCGACGATAAATCCTATGTGTTTGATGTGGCAGCGAATTACAACAGCCATGCGCTGGTGAGACAAAAGATATGGCTATCCAAAAATGACTATGCACCCACTCAGGTACAAGTGTCTGATGCGAATGCCAAGGTAGTTGTTGATCTGAAATTCGATCAATTTGCTTTTGATACGAAGTTTGACAAGGACTCTTTTGATATGGAGCGGAATATGGCTTCAGGTAAGACGAGTACGGGTAGCGAAGGGGCGCCATCTTCTGGAGCAGTGGAGCCCAGCGGTCAGCTTGATCCTTCCGGTGCGATGGATGGGACGACTGGCGTGACGTCTGGCGAACCCGGACAAGAGCAGGGAACAGCAGGAGATGCAGTCCAGCAGCCGTCAGGGGAAGCAAAGGTGGATGGTACTGCCACAAACGATACGTCCAAACCGGATGGAGCAGCCAACGCAGAGGCACAGCAACAAACACCAGGCACATCGGATGCCGCAAACGGAACATCAGCGGGAACAGATGCAGCAGAAGCAGTGATGGGTGAGTTCGGCTTGATCGAGCCGTCCTACACGCCAGCCGGAGTACAGATCAAGGATACGCCGGAGCTGGAGGATAATGGGACACATGCCGTGATGCTGCGGTATAGTGGAACGTATAATTATACCATTGTGGAGGCACGTCCAAAAGATCGGGCGGTCGCACTGGCCGCAGGTGAACTGGTTGATATTGGAGGGAGCTTCGCCGTTCTGACCGGAAGCGAACAGCAGACGATGACCTGGATGAATGACGGAATCGAGTTCAGAATCACCAGTGCTGACCTGCCTGTAAGCGAAATGATACAAATTGCCGCTTCTATACAGGATCAATCGGGTAAATAAAACTTTATAGACGGATGCAGACGGTCTAGAGTGTAAATTACTCTGCTGCCGCCCGTATCCGTCTTTTGTTCATTCGCGGTCTAGGATGTGCATCGCTTGTAAGTCGTGTTCATTGTAGAGGATGCTGGCAAACGCCCCCTGCCATTGACAGCCACGTTTCTGAACATTACCATTAACCTTTGGAAGTAAGGTATGTGCCACACTCCGAATGGTAAAGGTTATGTTACAGGCTAACAATTGAAGAAGGTGACTGGATTTTGCAAGCACAATACAGATCGACCCGGGCCGAAATCAACCTGGATCTCCTTGGCGCCAACTATGAAGCTTTTCGCAAGGCATTGCCAGCGGATAAGCTGATGCTGGTCTGTGTTAAGGCAAATGCCTACGGACACGGTGCCGTGGAAATTTCAAAGGAATTGGAACGCCTTGGTGCGGATTATTTGAGCGTCGCTTTTCTGGATGAAGCGTTGGAGCTTCGTCATGCGGGGGTTCAGCTACCAATTCTAGTACTCGGTTATACCTCACCGGAAGCTGTACAAACGGCTTGGGAGCATGATATCTCATTGACAGTGTTCAGTGAGGAAGTGCTGGAGGGTATCCGCAGACTGGACCGCCAAGGAAACGAACGCAAGCTGAAGGTGCACATCAAAATAGACAGCGGCATGGGAAGACTGGGTTTGTTGCCTGGAGAAGAGGCTATGGCTTTTGTCCGGCAGGCTAACGAATTAGAGCAAGTGCTGCTGGAAGGCATGTACACCCATTTTGCCCGCGCGGATGAAGAAGACAAAAGCTATACACTGCTACAATATGATCGGTTTCGGGGCGTGGCGGAAGCGCTAAGGGAACAAGGTATCACCATTCCCATTATACATACGGGCAACAGCGCCGCCACCATTGATACCCCTTCTCTTTCCCCCAATATGGTGCGGATTGGTATCAGTATATACGGTCTGTACCCGTCTGATGAGGTTAACCGGCAAGCCATTGAACTGTTGCCTGTGTTGTCATTAAAGACGGCAGTGGTTTATACCAAGACGCTTCCTCCCGGCTGGGGAGTTAGCTATGGCACCCGGTACGTGACCTCCAGTGAAGAACGGATCGGTACACTGCCAATCGGCTATGCGGATGGATACTCCCGCATGCTGAGTGGGAAGATCGAAGTGTTGATACGCGGTCGCCGCGTCCCGGTACTCGGTACGATTTGCATGGACCAGTGTATGGTATCCTTACAATCTTTCGCAGAAGATGCGGAAGAAATCCAAACCGGCGAAGAGGTTGTTCTCATCGGCCAGCAGTCCGGCGAAACTATCGCGGCGGATGAGCTGGCATCCAAGCTTGGTACGATCCACTATGAGGTAATCTGCATGATCGCAGACAGGGTACCGCGTGTATACACACGAGATCATGTTCCTGTTGTTCGAGTGAACTCGCTTCTTCCAACCCGCTGGAATTAATTTCATAACGCAAATTACCGAATAAAAGCAGGAGTTTTCGCAGAACGTCCCGAAATATGTACAAAGGAAAGAAAAGAGCGCTATAACTGTCAAAAGACGCATCAGGCTCCGCTGACACTTGTATTTCGGGGATCAAACGCCTGTACGAAAACGAACTGCGTAGTTTATAATGGAATGCAGCATAGATGATATACGAATATCATATACATTCTCTTGTATTCCGTTTGAATAAATTACCGGGAATAACGTTATAATGGTACAATGGCGACAAGGTTTTGGGGGTGGAAGAGAAGTTGGCTAATTTGCAGAACACCAAAAGAATAATGATCAGTTTGCCAGATCATCTCTTGCAGGAAGTGGACGGGATCGTAGCTATGGAAAATTCCAACCGCAGTGAATTTATCAGGCAGGCCATGAAGCTGTATGTAGGCGAACGTAAAAAACGTTACATTCGTGAAGCTATGCAGCGTGGATACATGGAAATGGCTAAAATTAACTTAACCATGGCATCCGAAGCCTTTCACGCGGAGGAAGATGCAAACAGCACCTTGGGCCGTACAGTTAGCGGGGTGTAATCCATATTGATCGTAAAGCGCGGCGACGTTTTTTTTGCAGACCTTTCACCCGTAGTCGGTTCCGAGCAAGGTGGCGTCAGACCTGTGCTGATCATTCAAAATGATATCGGCAACCGGTTTAGTCCTACTGTGATCGTAGCAGCCATCACTGCCCAGATTCAGAAGGCAAAGCTGCCTACACACGTGGAAATCGACGCGGCGACGCATGGCTTTGATCGTGATTCTGTTGTTCTTCTGGAGCAAATTCGGACGATCGACAAGCAAAGGCTTACCGACAAAATCACCCATTTAGATGAAGAAACCATGCGCAAAGTGAGCGATTCGCTACAAATCAGTCTCGGTTTGATTGATTTTTAGCGTGATGGAACGACGAGTGAAACGGGAAAAGGGCAGCGCTTGGGCGCTGTCCTTTTGCGTGTCCGATGAAAAATGCAGGTAGGGCTTGCTTTAACGTCACCTGCTGGCGCTTTGAATCATTTTTTGTGATAATGAAAGACATGGTGTATGACAAGAGCTGTGAGGAAGAAGGGATAGGTTTGTCTAACGAGGAAACGAAGACGGAAATCCGGCAGGAGCCGAACGAAGCAGAACGCCAAGAGCGGATTGTCAAACAAGTGGCGAGAGAGCTGTCGCTGGCACTCAAGCAAATCCGGACAACGATCAGTTTGTTGGATGAAGGGAATACAATTCCTTTTATCGCGCGTTATCGTAAGGAAATGACAGGAGAGCTGGATGAAAATCAGCTACGTGAAATTGAAGATCGTGTGGTGTATTTGCGTAATTTGGAGGATCGTAAGGTAGAGGTCATCCGCATTATTGATGAGCAGGGCAAGCTGACGGAAGACCTGCAGGCTGCTATCACCTCTGCGGTTAAACTTCAGGAAGTGGAGGATCTGTACCGTCCGTATCGGCAAAAGCGCAAAACCCGCGCTAGTGTAGCAAAGGAACGGGGACTGGAGCCGCTGTCTATCTGGATCTGGAGCCAGCCGAAGCAGGGCGATGCTCTGAAAGAAGCCGAGTCCTATGTAAATGCGGAACTGGGAGTGGACAGCGCTGAGGCGGCCATCCAAGGAGCCTTGGACATTTTAGCTGAAAATATAGCGGATGATGCGGCTATTCGCCAATGGGTACGCCGATATACGCTGGACCATGGTATGTTGACCTCCGAAGCAAAGGACGCGGAGCAAGAATCCGTGTATGAGAATTACTACAGCTATCGTGAGCTCGCTAAGAAAATGCCACCTCACCGTATTCTGGCGATTAATCGCGGGGAGCGGGAAGGCATTCTTAAGGTTGGTCTGGAGGTAGTGCCAGATTCCATTTACAATTACGTGGCAGGCCAAGTGATTAAAGGATCGTCTGTCGTGGAGGAGCTGCTGCGCAGTGTCATTGAGGATGCGTATAAAAGACTTATCGCGCCGTCTATCGAGCGTGAAGTGCGCGCTGAAATGACGGAGAAGGGCGAGCAGCAGGCCATCTCCATTTTTGCAGGCAACTTGCGCAGTCTGTTGCTACAGGCTCCGATCAAGGGCCGACGTGTGCTCGGTGTCGATCCGGCCTATCGGACAGGCTGTAAGCTGGCGGTTGTCGATGACACCGGCAAGCTGCTGGAAGTAGCAGTGACGTATCCGACACCGCCGAACAACAAGAAGCGCGAGGCTGCTGAAAAGTTCAAGCAGCTGATTGCCCAATACGGTATCGAATTGATTGTCATTGGTAACGGAACCGCTTCGCGCGAGACAGAGCAATTCGTAGCAGAAGTCATCGCGGACATTGGTGACAGCAGTCTAGCGTATCTGATCGTCAATGAGGCGGGCGCGAGCGTATACTCTGCCTCCAAGCTGGCACAGGAGGAATTTCCCGATTTGGACGTGGCCGAGCGCAGTGCGGCTTCCATCGCACGTCGTGTGCAGGACCCACTGGCTGAGCTGGTCAAAATTGAGCCGAAGGCTATTGGTGTAGGCCAATACCAGCATGATGTGTCGCAGAAACATCTGGATGAAAGCTTAAAGGACGTTGTCGAATCAGCCGTTAACCATGTCGGTGTGGATGTGAACACGGCTTCCTCTGCGCTGTTATCCTATGTAGCAGGGATCAATGCGACGATTGCCAAAAACATTGTTAAGTACCGTGAGGAAAACGGTAAATTCAGCAACCGTCGTCAGTTGCAGAAGGTGCCGCGTCTTGGTGCAAAAACCTACGAGCAATCTGTAGGCTTTATCCGTATACCGGGTGGAGAAAATCCGCTGGACCGCACACCGATTCACCCTGAATCTTATGCTGTCGTAGACCGCCTGTTGGCGGAATTGAACATTAGCGCTCACGATCTGGGTACTAAGACTGCAATGGAAGCACTGAGCGTGTCCAACATTGACGAATTGGCTGCGAAGCTGGAAGTCGGCGTGCCGACACTGAAGGATATTCTGGACAGCCTCCAGCGTCCGGGCCGTGACCCGCGTGACGAGCTGCCGTTGCCTGTATTCCGCAAGGATGTGCTGAAGATCGAGGATCTGGCACCGGGTATGGAGCTTCAGGGAACCGTCCGCAATGTCATTGATTTCGGCGCGTTTGTCGATATCGGTATTAAAAGTGACGGGTTGGTTCATATTTCACAGCTGCGCAGTGGCTTCGTAAAGCATCCGATGGATGTCGTATCTGTCGGTGATAACGTAACGGTGTGGGTGTTGAATGTTGATTTGAAAAAAGGCAGGGTTGGTCTGACGATGAAACCTCCTGCAGAGGCGCAATCGCAGGCATAATACTTTAAATAAAGCTGTACAACCTTCTTGTGAAGGTATAACAAAAGCCGGAATCTCCGAACTGCATCGGAGCTTCCGGCTTTCATTTTTGGATGCCTTTAGCTTTTACCCGTTGTTGGCATCGAACTCCACGCCAGGTGCTTTATGATAAAAAAACCAACAATCGTTCAACAGTTTAATTTGGCGCCGGTCCTTTTTGTAAAAGGCCCGCATGAGCTGGTTGCTGAGCCATTGAGGCAAGCCGATCTCCTCCTCTGCGTTACATCTGTATGTTTAGCATATGGGGTGGGTACCTAAAGTGTGCTTATGAATTGGGGGTTAGACTTCGGTCGTTATTTTATAATATGCTTGTCAGTAAGGAGCAATGGAGGGGAGACCGTTAGAATGGAGTCCAAGTCCCTGAGCGATTCAATGAACCATTCAATGAACCGTTCTATGAGTAATGAAGAGCTTCAAGAATGGGTAGAGCGCATTTCGCTGGAGAGCTTCGGCGTGCCGTTTCGACATCAAGCCACCTTTAATGCGCGCCTGTCTTCCACAGGTGGTAGGTATTTTATGAAAAGTCATCATATTGAAATTAATCCACATCAACTCGCAGCTTACGGACGTTCTGAGGTGGAGAAAATTATTAAGCATGAGCTGTGCCATTATCATTTGCATTTGCGCGGGATGGGCTATCAGCATCGAGATGCTGACTTCAAAGCATGGCTGGCCCGTGTAGGAGGAAGCAGGCATTGTCAGACTCTGCCGGGAAGAAAAGAACGTGAGCCTCAGCCTTATCGTTACAAGCTAGTATGCGTTTCCTGTAAACAGGAGTATATGCGCAAGCGCAAGATGAATCCTCAGCGGTATCGCTGTGGGAAATGTGGAGGTAAGCTACGCCTGTTGGCACTTGACGGCACCCCCTGAATCATGGTAAATTAACCATACTGTAAGATAATTTACAGTAATGTTCCCTGATAGCTCAGTTGGTAGAGCACTCGACTGTTAATCGAGTTGTCACAGGTTCGAGTCCTGTTCGGGGAGTCATGGAGAGGTACCCAAGTGGCTATAAGGGGACCCTCTGCTAAGGGGTTAGGCTGCGAAAGCGGTGCGAGGGTTCGAATCCCTCTCTCTCCGTTGGTATTTTAAGTAGAAAAAGGACGCTCGTATGCATTGTAATGATGCTTGCGAGCGTCCTTTTCGTCTATATCTGCTTTGAGAATAACGGTGGACTGAAATCGTTTAAATGGAGAGGGGACGTGCTGCGTACAGCATGAAGCGGCGCTAGCCTGTCTTGTACGCAGCCAATGACGTCTATTTCACGGTGTCAGCCTCGACTGTCTTGAGTATGTTCAACAGAGCATGAGCGACGCCATCTTCCGCATTAGTCAGAGTCACTTGGGAGCAGACGGCCTTGATATCGTCTTTTGCATTGCCCATGGCAATGCCTGTTCCTGCCATCGTTAGCATGGAGATATCGTTGTAGCTGTCCCCAATCGCTACGGCTTCCTGCATGGGAATGCTCAGATGATTCGCCAGATAACGCAATGCATTACCTTTAGACGCATCCCTATGCTCGACTTCAAAGTTACGGTCTGAAGAGATGACCATGTTCAGGCCCTGAAAACCTCGGTAACGCTCACGGCCCCGCTCCAATTTGGCTTGATCAAAGGAGAAACAGAGCACGTTATAAATCTCTACATCCAGTGGAATGTCCTCATATGAAGCGATCCGGGTATGTCCAGTCTGTTCATATTGTTTTTCAGCTGCATGTAATAAAGTATCCAGCGAAATATCCGGGTTGGCACTCAGCAAGCGGTCCATTTCAACAGCAAGTAGCTGATGTCCGTTTTGTGGAGAATAAATAGCGCGGTCTGTCATGACCTCATAGTAAAAGTCGTTGTCATGCAGCCAGCTCAGCACTTCAAACGTTTCACTGCGGCCCATAGGAGTAGAGGTTAACTGACGACGATGCACATCATGTACGGTTGCACCGTTTGCTCCAATGACTGGAGTTATAAGCTCTGCTTCCTCTAGCTTCGTCCAGGCGTCATAAGCGGCTCTACCAGTGGCGATTGTCACCTGAACGCCTTGCTGCTGTGCTTGGCGTATAGCCTCCGCGTTCACTTTGCTTATTTTTCCTTCCTCGTTCAGCAGTGTTCCATCCATATCAATCGCAAACAGTTTCATTTCTCTCCAACTCCTGTCTTTCGATATCTCTGTGATAAATCTTGAGTTCTAGCTAAGCAGTTTCATATTTTATGAGGGTACAACAACTTCAACATCATAATGTTGCAAAATTTCCAGCATCGCTGGTTCTGGCAATCTGTCGGTGATCACGATATTAACTTCAGACAGATCGGCAAAACGATATGGAAAATTGATTCCGAATTTCGAATGGTCCGCAAGGATGATCACCTGATCTGCCTGCTTCATCATCTGATGCTTCAGCATACCGTCTTCTTCATGAATCAGGCTTAGTCCGTGGGCAGATATACCACCAATCCCGATAAAGGCTTTGTCTACAAAATAGTGAGACAAAGTGGCGATCACGGAGGAGCCATATACATATCGGTGTTCTTTTTGCAGGCGGCCTCCCAGCAGATGAATGGAGACACCGTCTTTTCCAGATAGCACGTCAGCCTGATTGATTGAATTGGTGATGACCGAACATTCCTGCACATTCAGTCTTTCTGCACACGCCTGTACGGTGGTAGAGGAATCCAATATAATACGATCCTTATCTCGTACCATGCTGGCAGCCAGCTGTCCGATCACTTGTTTCTCCTCGGATACAGTAAGTAGTCTTTCGTTATAATTTCCAATTGGATCGTGATGCAGTGTAGGGAGAAGAGCGCCGCCGCGGGTGCGAATAATTTTTTGATGTTCTTCAAGTTTTACGAGGTCTCGACGCGCCGTATCTCGTGAAACATTGAAAAATTCACAAATATCATCCACCGAAATACGCTTATGAAGCTGTAAGTAATCAACGATTTTTAACATTCGTTCTTCCTGATACATAAAAAGCTCCTCTGATATATAATTATTTCGGTATCTTGTAAGTGATTATAAGTAAATGTAAGTGATATTGCAATCATTTATCGCTGTTTTCAGGATTTTAGTGATTTGAGATAAGGTATTGTAAGTAAATACGCATTTTGTACTTATAAAAACTGCTTTTTTTAAAATTTTAGAAATAAGTATTGCCATTCGTTATTCTATTTGATATACTCTTTCTTGTCGCCAAGTTGGCGCATAATAATAAGGCCCGTTGGTCAAGGGGTTAAGACACCTCCCTTTCACGGAGGTAACAGGGGTTCGAATCCCCTACGGGTCATTGTTGTCTTTATAGACTACATGTTGCATGCTTAAGGGAAATTCCTGAGGTCTGGTCTAATGGCGGACAGCTTGGATGAACAGCATGAGCCATTAGCTCAGTTGGTAGAGCACCTGACTTTTAATCAGGGTGTCGAAGGTTCGAGTCCTTCATGGCTCACCATTTATATTTTGTTATGCGGTCGTGGTGGAATGGCAGACACGCTATCTTGAGGGGGTAGTGAGCGTACGCTCGTGGAGGTTCGAGTCCTCTCGACCGCATCAATGGAATAAACGGAAAAGTCTCTCGCGGTAGAGGCTTTTTTTATTTGTGTAGTGATGTAATAAAGTAATGATTATGATGAAATAATGATTCCATAGTATAATATAATGCCATAATGTTATAGAATGATAAGTATAAACTTATGAAGTGACGGTGAAAAATATGGACACTCAACTGTTAGGAAATATATCAGAAAATATTTTGGGCTTGTTTCCGATTGTGAAGAAGAAATTTTTCACCTACGGTCCGCTCGATTTCCCATTACACTTGTCGCCTAATAACTTTCAGGTATTACTGCTTCTGCGTGAGGTGCGCTTGTCTACGGTATCTGATTTATCCAAACAGCTCAATGTCTCACGTCCGAACATGACTCCTCTTCTGGACAAACTGGTGGAGCATGGGTTGGCTGACCGCCAGTCGTGTGATTCGGATCGCAGAGTCGTGAATGTGGCGATTACACAGGAAGGCGATGCTTTTTGTGAACAGGTATTTCATACCTTCTCCAATAAAATTCAAGAAAGACTGGTGTATCTGCCAGAAGAAGATTTATTGCATCTGAGTGAAACTTTGAATGAATTGAAGCATATCTTACTTAAAATCGACAACTCTGCTACGTGATTGGCGTAAGTGAACCGGCTTAAAAACCGCCCTTTCTTCGGAAAACAGGCGGTTTTTGTTGCGTGTTGTGGTATAATGGGAACCAACATACATAATTCGGTAATTTTAGCATACGTGATCTTTGAAATGGGAACAGAGAACATGATATCGTTATTTGAGAGCCTGCTAGGGAGGAAGGAACTTCTATGCAATCTATTTACCATCGCATCGAGGAACTCATCAAGGAACGGGGAATGACGAAAAAGGCGTTCTGCCAGCAGTTAGGCATTAGTACAGGGAACTTCGGGGATTGGAAAAGAGGAAAAACGACGCCAGGCACGAATAAACTCATTGAAATCGCTTCTTTTTTTGATGCCAGTCTGGATTGGATTATGCTGGGTCGAGATGTACAGGGTGAGGTGCTAAAGGAGTCGCAAGACCCTTATTTTTTTGACGCTTCAGGGCAACTGAATTGCCAGGGGGAACCGCTTAGTGAGGCGGAAAGAAATTTTATACTTGAGTATATTGAATTTACCCGCTTTCGTAAAGAGAAAAACCAGCGCAATTCTACTATGGGGTAATGGTTGCTTAGGATTTGATGGGGATTACTAATGAGTAAGGCTGAAAAATGAAAATTATTTCAGAAAAAGTTACTGTGTCGGAGGGGAAACATTTTGGGAGATCAAACTATTTATCAGCGGATTGAAGCTTTGATTAAGGATCGTGGAATGACCAAGAAGGCATTTTGTGAAAAACTTAAAATCAGTTCAGGGAATCTTGGTGATTGGAGAAGAGGTAAAACAACGCCGGGTACCGCCCATTTGATTCAGATTTCAGACTTTTTTAATGTATCGCTTGATTGGTTAATGAAAGGGATTAAGCCAGGAGAAGGCGTACTTCAGGAGCAGAAGGCTGCTTATTTTTTTGGAGTGATGGGGCCACTCAATTGCCAGGCAGAAGATCTTGAGACGGAAGAACAGAATTTTATTTTAGAATATGTTGAATTTGCGAAATACCGTAAGCAAAAAAGTGAGAAGGATAAAACAAAGCCGGAATAATTTTTTAGCTAAAGATCGTCTGGGTTGAAAACCCGTAAACGAACTGGAGAGGTTCGCTTTACGGGTTTATTTGGTTTCTTGGTGGTATGGAATGACCTATATGTAACTGGAATGCTTGTTGGGTTTAGAGTGGCGGTGCCTCCTTATAATCGTTATCGTCGATGTTCAGAATTGCAGCAACTTGTTTTCTGTACCTTTGTGCTTTGCGGGTGCCGTGAATCAGATTGGACAAGCGTGAAGGTGGAATATTGTGTGTCTCACAAAATGTTTTCTGATCCAGTCGAAGTTCGACAAGCCGTTGTTTGATGGCCCACCCGAAGGAGGTGACAGGCATTTTGTTGTTCAAGAGAAATCGCCCCTTACGGATTCTTGCAGAATAATTGGTGTGTTATAATAATCATCAGTAAACATGTTAGAATTAACCATCTGACACTATGATACACTTTTATACGTGTTTTTACAATCTTAAATGCGTCATTTTGTTGAATTAATTACTTAATTAAGTGCTAGGTGGTTCTGATAATCCGTCTAGAGTCTGCTAATGGTGTGAATTGCGATTATATGTGGATAAAAAACACTCTGCCACCTGAGGAAAGGGACAGAGTGTTTTTGGTGTTGTGGCCACATTGGCGAAACGACGCATCAGGGGGATGCTGGAAGGCGTTTGAATAGACCTGAGGAGGAAAACAGTCTAGGTTCATCCAATTGGCTATTATGGCTCATATAAAGAGGTAGAGTGATGTAGGAGCTGGACCAATGTCTGTGAAGAAAGCGACGCTGAGATGCAGTTGGCTCAGGTTGGTTAAGCTTCTTCCAGGCGGAGAGCAGCTCGCTGGTCATACGCTCCATAAGAGGGTTCTTTTCCTCATAAGGAGGATTGAGTAGTTTGAAGGCATCTTCCACACAGAAGGACACCGCTGCGCTAAGATAGCCGTGCACGGTCTGTTCTACATCGTTTCCGAGGAGGAAGTTAATCCAGGTGTGAACGGTAGCGAGTGTGCCAATCGCATTGTATTGAATGAGTATGGATTCCAACTGGTCAAATTCAAGCCAAGGATAAAGAGCCTTGGCGAGCTTGAGCAGACGCTGACCGGATAGACGCAACTCCTTCACATGCTGCCAGGAGGGACGTTGGGTATGCAGCATCTTATCAATGAGAGCGATTCGCCAACCGTCATTCTGCTGGATGGCGACATACAGACTTTTGATGGCCATGCCGTCAACGGTTGTAAATTGAGGATACAAATCATCCAGCATGTAATGCTCCAGGTCTTGTAGACTGTTCAAATGTCCGTTGCGGAATAGTTTCTTCAGTCCGTTAAAACGGGTGAAGCCACCAACAGGTAGGGAAGGGTCCAATAATAATGCATAGTTCAGCAAGCGGTTGCCTTTATGCAGGGCGGTTCGCCTCCTCGAAGTGAATCATTATGTTATATTATTTTACTATTCACTTGGTTTAATGAAAAATATTTGATATATATGTAATATATATTTACACTTAAGTATCATTTGTGTCAAATTAAATATTTTTATTGTCCATATATGTCAGTTAAAATAACATAGAAAATAATTATTCTATTTTTGTTTACAAATAGTTGATGAGAGAGTATAATAAATCTGTTGCCTCAATACATTATGATTTGCGGTCGTGGTGGAATGGCAGACACGCTATCTTGAGGGGGTAGTGGGCGTACGCCCGTGGAGGTTCGAGTCCTCTCGACCGCATTATATGCAAGACCCAGTTAAAAAAGCATCCTGACACGGTTTACGTGAAGGGATGCTTTTTTTGTTAAGCATTTTTCGTTATCCTTTAGCCACAGAAGCAACGGTAGACAACAGGTTGTTTAATAACTGTGATTAAGAAGAATGTCAGTTTTGCTGCAAAAGCTTCTCTATATCTCCCGCCAGCTTATCTGGAGTGGTTTGCGGTGCATAGCGCTTAAATACGTTACCTTCTCGTGTAATTAAGAATTTAGTAAAATTCCATTTGATCGCTTTGGATCCTAATACCCCCGGAGCTGTTTGGGTAAGGTAGCGAAATAAGGGGTGCGCTTGATCTCCATTGACATCTGTTTTGGCGAACATCGGAAAGGTAACACCATAATTGATCTGGCAAAATTCGGAAATCTCCTCGCTAGAACCTGGCTCTTGTTTGGCAAACTGGTTGCTGGGAAATCCCAAAATTTCGAGCCCCTGTTCATGGTACTGGTCATATAGCTCTTGTAGCGCTTTGTATTGGGGGGTTAACCCACATTTGCTGGCAGTGTTCACGATAAGCAGAACGTTCCCTTCATATGTGGATAACGGAATTTGTTTCCCTTGCAGGGTTTGCGCATCATATTCATAAACGGTCATAGTATCTCTCCTTATTCAATATTCAGCAATTAAATTGTAAGCAATTAAAAGCGAGGTTGCAAGTTTGGAAAAGCTGTATCAAGCCTTTAGCCGCTGTAAAATCGTATTTTGTTCAAAACAGTAAATCGCACCGCAAATGGAGCGAATTAAGGTGTTTCTTCTTATAAAAGCGGGTTCAATCGGTGTTTAGCTGGTACATATAGCGTATTTTCTTCTCTTTTTACAAAAAAAGGCCAAAAACGCTCTACCCTACGCCAATATTGACATGCTTGTCATTTTCGAAAAGGGATGAAAAACAGAGATTGAAGGAGCTGTGAGAAGCATAGTTGCATTGTAAGCGCTATTATTAATATCCTAGGCTCTAAAGGCCGATTTATAACCCCGCAGTTGAGCTTTACAGTCTTCCATGCGCGGGTGTATGATTCAAGACGTAATTTCAAATTAACTTGAATGAAGCAACAACGAAATGTCTATAGCGCTGAATTTTGCAGTTGCAAAAGCGGGGGAACCAATCGAGACTGTACGGCTTCGAAAGCCGTGTGTCTCATGGGGTGAATTTTCCGGTCAAGTGCCAGAAATAGGGCGACTCTCACGTCCGAATCCGACAGCTAACCTCGTAAGCGTACAGGGAGAGGCAACAAACCGCCGTGTGCAGCCATGGTTTATTTTATCATGGATATGTAAGAAGCCGGAGGAAAGCCTTTTTCCTTCGGCTTCTTTTTGTTGTCTTTTTATACCGGGAGAGGAGCTACTGATGGAAGGTCGGTTAATTATTGTCACTGCACCGAATGAAGCGGGCAGAAGTTTTGTGAAATTGCTTATTTTCAAAAAATTGGCGTTTGCAGTTCTGACGAATAGCGCCCAGGAGGAACGACAGCTCAAAAAAATGGGTGTGGAGCACATTGTCCGCATCAATACCATGCAAGCGGGAAAATGGAATTTTCCAAAAAAAGAAATTGGTAGTGTGTATTTGTTCGAGAACAGCTTGAATCTGACTTGCCGTTTCCTGCAAATATGTCGGCCACTAACATCGGAATCGATCTATGTTATTACGCACGGCTGTAATCCACAAGGAATTTATCGGGGATTGGGAGCGGACCATGTGATCTACACATTGAACGGAGAGGTGGGTTTTCTGCTGAACGGATAAGCGCTTATAACATAGTTGTTTTATGATTTTATGATCAAATAAGAATGGCGATCTGAGGACCGATACGGAGGGTATAAACATGATGGATATATACATGCTGCTCGTCATGGCTGTGAGTTATGGAGTGATACTGCTGTTTGTACGCTGGTGTGATGCGCAGACCTCTAAAGGAGGACGAAGAGGATGATCGTTATACTTGGGCTTACGGCTATTGTGTTTATGTATTTAATCTACGCACTCCTGAACCCTGAAAAGTTCTAGTCAGCTATAGGGGATAGAGCGGGCGGGAACAACAGATCTGAATATTAAGCATCATAGGTAACGGGTTTTCGCAAACGTGTGCACACGTTTGGTGCTCTGAAGCAGGTCTGTTGTTCCAAACGCAGGAGCATTTTGAAGGAGGAATAAAGGATGGAGCTGCTTCAAATTGGAATTGTGATCGTCATATTGCTGCTCTTGGTAAAGCCAGTGGGCACCTATATGTATCATGTATTCTCGAATGAACCCAATCGGACGGATCGGATTTTTGGCGGAACAGAAAAGCTGATTTATAAGGTAGTAGGATTGAAGAAGCTGGAGAGCATGCGTTGGACTACGTATGTTATGAGTTTCATTGCAACGAATGTGGTGCTTGTGGCGATCAGCTACTTGCTGTTGCGTTTACAGGGAATGCTTCCCGGTAATCCTGCGGGAAACAGTAATATGGAAGCATCACTAGCTTTTAATACGGTAATCAGCTTTATGACGAATACGAATCTCCAACATTATAGCGGAGAAAGCGGGCTTACGTATCTGACACAGATGGCGTTCGTCACGATGATGATGTTCACTTCGGCTGCTTCCGGTTTTGCGGTTGCTGCGGCTTTTATGAGGGGATTGACGCGGCGCGGTGAAGGGATGGGCAATTTCTTTCAAGATTTTATTAAAGCCATTATAAGGATTTTCCTGCCGCTGGCCTTTGTGCTTACGCTGGTGCTGGTTGGATTGAAGGTACCACAGACGCTACAGCCTACGGCGGATCTTACGACGCTGAGCGGAACACAGCAGCAGATTTCTATGGGACCCATTGCTTCTCTGGAGTCCATCAAGCATTTGGGGACGAATGGAGGCGGTTATGCGGGAGCTAACTCTGCGCATCCTTTTGAAAATCCAAGTCCTTGGACGAACGTGCTGGAAATTTTGGCAATGTGGGTAATGCCGGCTTCGTTGCCGTATACCTTTGGATTGTTTGCCCGTAATCGTAAGCAGGGCTGGATTATTTTTGGCTCCATGATGGTATTGTTTCTTATTTTTCTATCCATTACGTACGTGTCTGAAAAGACAGGTAATCCGTTAATCCAGACACTGGGTGTGGATGCTTCTCAAGGAAGCATGGAAGGGAAAGAGGTTCGTTTCGGCATTGGACAATCGGCTTTATTCACTGCGGTCACAACAGCAGCAACGACAGGTTCGGTCAATAATATGCATGATACACTAACCCCGCTGGGTGGCATGGCTGCTTTGGGAGAAATGATGCTAAACGTCATTTTTGGCGGCAAGGGTGTCGGGCTGATGAATATGCTGATGTATGCGATTCTGGGTGTGTTTATATGCGGACTGATGGTCGGGAGAACTCCGGAATTTATGGGAAGGAAAATTGAAGGCAAGGAAATGAAGCTGATCGCGATTGCCATTTTGGTACATCCGTTTCTCATTCTCGCCCCAACTGCGCTTGCGTTTATGAGTCATTGGGGATACGATGCGGTCACTAACCCTGGCTATCACGGGTTGACTCAGGTGCTCTATGAATATGCGTCATCTGCCGCAAATAACGGTTCGGGATTTGAAGGTCTTTCGGATAACAACGTATTCTGGAACATGACAACGGGGATGGTTATGTTCTTCGGACGATATGTATCTATGATTGCATTGTTGGCTGTGGCGGCTTCGTTGAATGCCAAAGCACCGACTCCGGTGACGACGGGGACACTGCGCACGGACAACAAGTTATTTGGAGCCATTCTGATCGGGGTCGTGCTGCTGATTGGTGCGTTGACCTTTTTACCCGTCATCGTATTGGGACCTGTTGCTGAATTTTTGACCATGTGAAGAAGAAAATGAGAATGGATGAACGGGGTGTTTGATCATGAAGGAACAGCGCAAACACATGCTGGACAGAAGCATCTTGAAGCATGCGATCAAGGATAGCTTTATAAAATTAAATCCGATGATTATGATGAAAAATCCTGTCATGTTTGTCGTGGAGATCGGTACATTGGTCGTGCTGCTAATGTTACTGTTTCCCGGTTATTTTGGAACTGGCAAGGAAATGGGCTTTAACCTGGCCGTGTTTGTTATTCTGTTGTTTACGTTGCTTTTTGCTAATTTTGCCGAAGCGCTCGCGGAGGGGCGGGGTAAGGCACAAGCTGCCTCTTTAAAAAAATCCAAGCAGGATACGCAAGCTAACAAGCTCATCGGAAATGACATTCAGGTGGTTAGCTCAACCGAATTGCGTAAGGGGGACGTGGTTATTGTCTCCCAGGGCGAAATGATTCCAAGCGATGGTGAGGTCATTGAAGGTCTGGCTTCGGTGGATGAATCTGCAATTACGGGAGAATCGGCTCCGGTCATCAAGGAATCGGGTGGTGACTTTTGCTCGGTAACTGGCGGGACGCGAGTGGTCAGTGACCGGATTAAGGTGCGGATTACGACAGAGCCGGGCGAGACATTTATTGATAAAATGATTTCGCTCGTGGAAGGCGCACAGCGGCAAAAAACGCCGAATGAGATTGCGCTGAACACTTTGCTGATTAGCTTGACGATTATTTTTCTAATTGTGGTGGTTACGCTAGCGCCGATTGCCCGTCATTTTAATATTGATTTGCCTGTTCCTGTGCTGATTTCGTTGCTAGTCTGTCTGATTCCAACCACGATTGGCGGACTGTTGTCAGCCATCGGGATTGCCGGTATGGACCGGGTCACCCAGTTTAATGTGCTAGCCATGTCAGGCAAGGCGGTAGAAGCTTCTGGGGATATCAACACGATGATTCTGGATAAAACAGGTACAATCACCTTCGGGAACCGGATGGCGAGTGAATTCGTGCCTGTAGAGGGCGTGGAGAAGGCAGAGCTAGTGAAGTGGGCAGCGATTAGCTCTATGAAGGACGAGACGCCAGAGGGGCGCTCGGTTCTCGAGTTGATGCGCAAACAGGAGCACACGTTGGATGAATCCTTAGCGGCAGGTGGAACCTTTATCGAATTCAAGGCGGAGACCCGGATGAGTGGTCTGGATCTGGCCGATGGACGAAAGGTGCGCAAGGGCGCGGTGGATTCTGTTCGGCAATGGATCGTATCGCAAAACGGCAGTGTTCCAGCCGATCTGGAGGAAAAAGCGAATCAGGTAGCCTCTGAAGGAGGTACACCGCTGGCAGTCGCGCTGGATGATCAGATATACGGCATTATTTATTTGAAAGATACAGTGAAGCCAGGCATGAAGGAACGGTTTGATCAGCTCCGGGAAATGGGTATCCGTACGATCATGTGTACCGGGGATAACCCGTTGACCGCTGCTACAATTGCACGGGAAGCGGGAGTGGACGACTTTGTAGCTGAGAGCAAGCCGGAGGACAAAATCGCGGTTATCCGCCGTGAGCAGGAACAGGGTAAGCTGGTTGCCATGACCGGAGACGGCACCAATGATGCACCTGCGCTGGCGCAAGCGGATGTCGGTCTTGCCATGAATAGCGGCACAGTCGCGGCCAAAGAAGCGGCTAATATGGTGGACTTGGATTCCGATCCGTCCAAAATTATTGAGGTGGTCGCGATCGGCAAGCAGCTGCTTATGACGCGCGGAGCATTGACAACGTTCAGTATTGCGAATGATGTTGCCAAATATTTTGCCATCATCCCGGCGATGTTCATGCTGGCCATTCCACAAATGGGCGCTTTGAACGTCATGGGGCTTGGCTCTCCGCTGTCCGCTATTTTGTCGGCGCTGATCTTTAACGCGGTTATTATTCCGCTTCTGATTCCGCTGGCCATGAAGGGCGTGAAGTATAAGCCGATGAGCTCGGATCGCCTGCTGGGACGGAATTTGCTGATTTACGGTCTGGGCGGTATGGTCGTACCGTTTGTCGGCATTAAGGCCATTGATTTGCTGGTGCATTTGTGGATTTAGCGCAGAAAGGGTGAACGACATGAATGGTTTTTATCGGATGATGTCTGGACGCAGATTTGCTGCGCACGAAAAAGCCGAATCTGGCGGGCAAGGTCATAACAAACGTACAGGGACCGGGACAGTGTCGGAAGGACAACCGGAGAGACAAGAGATGCGAGGAAGTACAGTTATTGGAGTGGCTTTGCGAACTTCGGTGCTGATGATTCTTTTGTGCGGTTTGGCATATCCGCTAGTCAGTACAGGAGTAGCGCAGGTTCTGTTTCCGCAGCAAGCAAACGGTAGTATGATCCGTGACGCAGAGGGGCGGGTGGTCGGCTCCGAATTGATTGGGCAGTCCTTTGCCGATTCGGCGTTTTTCCAAGGTCGGGTATCGAGCGTTGATTACAATGGGGCTGGTTCAGGCTCTAGTAACTACGCACCGTCGAATCCGGCCTTGATACAGCGAGTCAAGGATTCTATTGCGGATTGGCAGAAGCATAACCCGGATGTACCTGTCAGTCAGGTTCCGGTGGACCTGATTACGAACTCCGGCTCCGGTCTGGACCCGCACATCTCGCCACAGGCGGCACAGGTGCAAATTCCGCGCATTAGCGGCTTGACGGGTATCCCGCAGGATCAACTGAGAGCACTGGTGCAGGAGCAGACAGAAGGCCGCAGCGCCGGGGTATTCGGCGAGCCGCGTGTGAACGTGCTCAAGCTGAATCTCGCGCTTGAGGCGCAAATGAAGGTAGAGCCTGCCAAGCCATAGATGGATCAAAAAAAGGTATTCCTGAGCGATAAGCTTGAGGAATACCTTTTTTCAGGGGTTGAAATTCTGTATAATGGAAAATATGCAATAAAATGTTTTATTATTTATGTGGATATGAATTTTTGTTCACTTATTTACTTAGCTTTACATTGCTTGATGAATTTTTGGTTTTCCTTAAGGCTGAAGCGAGTACGAACATGTATATAAATACAATAATGCCTATGATTAAATAAGAGAACTTAATATTCATTAGATCCGTGAGAGTACTGCTCAAAATAGGGCCGATCATTAGGCCAATCGAGTATGCCGTGTTATAGAGTGCAAAAGTAATTCCATAAGAATGAATTCCACTTCGTTGAGAGATATCAGCAAGTTGAGGTAAGCAGGGAGCAAGGACCATACCCATGCTAACCCCTAAAATAGCTAAAATAACAGCTTGAAGCGATAATATTGCTGGAAGTGCAGTTAGAGGAAGTGCGATGGATACCATAAGTAGACCGAGGAGAATTCCATTTTTATAGCCGATTTTACTAGAAAACTGTCCTATAAAAGGTGTTGCCAGGCCATAAGCAAGCGTGGGAATAGCAAATAATAATCCAATAATTCCTGGGTTAGCGCTAAATTTGTGCTGTAGGTGTAACGGTAATGTTGGCTCAAGTACGCTTGGGATGGATGCGCCGATAATCACCACTCCAATAACCAAAAGCAAATCTTTATTTTTCATGAACGAGAAAGGGGAAATATACTTTTCATTTTTCGCTTCCGGAATATCATGCAGGAGAATTAGTCGAAGTACAGCATCGATGACGGCCAAGGAGATGGCAAAGTAAAAAGGAAGCTGGTAACTTCCCCATTGATACAACCAACCGCCAATTGTCGGTCCGAGAAGGGTTCCGGCGGCTTGACCGGATAATGCCAAGCCCATAGCTTTACCACGTTCTTCAGAAGGGTATAGATCAGCCAAGAGAGCGAGTCCTGCTGTCCAGGTCATTGCGGCTGCGATTCCCTGAAGAGCGCGTGCCACTATAAGTAGCCAGAAAGTGTGGGCTATGGCAAACATAAAAGTGGAGGCTATGAGTCCAATTAACCCCCATAATAGAGGTGTCTTTCTCCCAATCCGATCCGTTAATAGGCCAAAAACAGGTGTAGCTATAAATAATGCGATTGCATAACTGCTGAATAAAAATCCGATTTCAGTTTGAGTTGCGCCCAGAGAATTTGCATACCTCGGCAAAATGGGAACGACTAATCCATAGATTAACATATCAATGAATACAGCTAATCCGACAACAATTAGTGCAGCTTTTTGCTTATTTTGTACTCCTTTACTCAGTTTCATTATTACATCCTCCTCATAAATTTCTTCTTATTTCCTCTTTAATTTGTTTAACAAATTTTAATTGAAGCTCACATTGATCATAAATATTTCTGAAAATTAACATAACGTTTACAGGGATATCCATAAGTTCAGCTTTTTGTTCTTGCCCTAATTTCATTTCTTTATAGATTTTTTCGATGGCTTGCTGCTGGAAACTTAAAGCTTCCTCAATTTCATGGAGCCCAGCCTCATTCATAAAAGTTAAAGCTGTGTACAGTGCTGTTGGAAATACAACAGAAGATTCCTTAAATGATTCGATTAAAAGCCGACTAAACTCACTTTTTCCAGCCTCCGTGATAGCATATATAGCTTTGGACCGGTTCCCTGTCTGTTCTAACGTTTCTAACTGTACAATTCCTTCTGAATCCATTTTTTTTAAGGCATGATATATGGAAGCTGGTTGCACATAAGCCCATTTATCCGTTTGTGCTGATTGCATTTTCTGTTGTATTTCGTATCCTGACATTGCTCCATATTGCAGCAAGAGCCCAAGAACCATCACACGTGTTGTACTCAAGATGATATCTCCTCCATAACTTTATTGCTAAATGTTTTATACTAAATATTTAGTAAAGGATTATAGTCGGATTATATCATTACAATCCAATGATGTAAAGGTTTATTGCCTACATGCGTTTCTCACTGTGCTTCTTCAAAAGAAGCCGTACTAAGAAATTAATAGGTTTTATCCCTAGAGACACGATGGCTGACCTCAACATCGGAGTACGTGAGCTTTGTTGTCTTTTAAATACCATTCGGTTGGTTACTGATCAATAGTATTAAATGGAGAAAGGTATCCTTAGATAAGCACCTCATAATCCCTTTGTTTAAGGGAAAGCTTTTTACCATTAAGTTGATAGATTTTATATAGTTTGTAATTATAAATTTAACCTAAAAAACATTAATTCAATATTTACTTTACGAAAATATGGAGGTAGAATATTTCTTGTGTAACATACTAAATATTAAGTATTTTATATTTTTTAAAAAATGTATAGTTATTAATGTTTTCTATGCTATTAGAGAGGTGGGAATATATGAACAGTCTATAATGATGCTTACATTTACATCGGAAAGATACTTCTGCAAGGGGAGTGATCCGAAATGTTAAGCAAGTTGATCAAGGATATCCGGTTTATTAGAGAAATGGACCCAGCGGCAAATAGTTGGCTAGAAATACTATTATGTTATCCAGGTCTTCATGCTTTGATATTCTATCGATTATCTCATTTCCTTTTTGAGGCTCATTTGTATTTATTTGCACGAATGTTATCTAATTGGGGACGATTTTTTACGGGAATAGATATACATCCGGGTGCGAAGATGGGAGATGGGATTTTTATAGATCATGGTATTGGAGTTGTAATAGGTGAAACTACTGTAATTGGGAGCAATGTGACGATATATCAGAATGTTACTTTAGGGGGCACTGGGAAAGATGTGGGGAAACGGCACCCTACTATTGGAAACAGGGTTGTTATAGGGGCGGGAGCCAAAGTATTGGGCCCTATTACAATTGGCGATTACTCCAAAATAGGAGCAGGCGCAGTTGTGTTAAAAAATGTACCTGCTAATTGTACAGTTGTCGGTGTTTCGGCAGGCATAGTGAAATGGAACGGGTATTCTTTCATAAAAAACAACCAGCATAATAAGTCAGTGGTCAGATATCTTAAATGATCATATTTAGAGGAGGAACTATTATGCATAAGCAAGTACCTGTGAAATTATCCAAATTAATCCATGATGAAGCGGAGTATTTCTGGTCTCCATCCGTTCGTTGGTGCAAAACAGAGGATGCTGTTGAAATTGAGCAATCCATATTCTCTGGTATAGCACTTGAATTATTTCCTGAATTGTACTACATAACGCAAAAAGGCATAAAGCTGGAATCTCTTATCGAGCATTATTCTCATTTAGATCAGGGACTATTTGTTGATTTTATTAAACACTTAATTAATGAACGTATATTAGTAAATTCTATTTTATCCCCTCAAGAGCTCCTTTATCCGCATAATTATCTTGTACACAATCCTCACCACGATGACACTTTCATTGATCCGGAACGTTACAATTACTTCAAACAAAAACAGCTTGAACGCTCATTTTCGAATGTTATGGAGTACGAACTTCCTCTAGAGGATGTTTCTTTCACAGAAGAGATTGTAAATCGCAGATCTTTTCGTAATTTTGATATAAATCTTAAACTTCCATTTAAAACATTTTCAAAACTAATCTCTGTTTTTAAGCAGACGATAACGAATGGGGAGATTCGCTATTTTTACGCAACCGATGGTGGATTATATCCAATCGATATATTCATTTATGTTAAGGACGCCCGTGTAGAAAAGGTAAAGGCAGGCTTATATTACTATAATCCTGTACGTAATATGCTACAAATGGTAAGCAGCGCTTGTGTTATCACACAAGAAGCTCATTATGCCCAAAATCAAGAAATATTTAGCACATCAGCTTTTTCTGTGTTTATGGTTTATAACAGTGAGGTAACGATGCCGAAATATGGAGGAATGGGCTATTTGTATGCCGCTATCGACTGTGGAATTATGGTGCAACTGTTTACTCAAGTAGCTGAACTGGAACAGGTGGGGTTGTGTTCTATTGGTGATATGAATTTCCGGAAAATTAAAAAATATTTCAAACTAAATTCCAGTCAGGTTATGCTGCACTCCATTGAAGTTGGACTCAAGTGAATAGAACGATGGAAACTCGGCAGGGAGGAATAACAATATGACTATCCACAGTCTATTTGAAAAGCAAGTAGTAGCTAATTCAGATCATCCCGCTGTTGTCAGTTGTGAAAAATACCTAACCTATCGCGAATTAAATGAAAAATCCAATCAATTAGCTGAAGTACTGGTTGAGCATAATGTTTGTACTGGTTGTATTGTTGGAATTATGATGGAACGCTCCGTCGATATGATCATTGCAGTATTAGCGGTCCTTAAATCTGGAGGAGCTTATTTGGCAGTTGATCCAGGTTACCCTGAGGAGAGAATTAGATTCATGCTAAGTGACAGTAACGTAAAGTTGCTGCTTACACAACAGCATTTGAAAACTCCTAATCATCCAGGATTAAGTAAATTAATAATGACTGAACAGCTGTATTGTAATCGCTCGACTGATAATTTGGAGCGGAATGTTTGCTCAAGCGATCTCGCCTATTTAATCTATACCTCAGGTTCAACAGGGCAGCCTAAAGGAACCTTATTAGAACATAAGGGAATTGAAAATTTGCAGTCAATTTGGGCAAATAATTTCCATATTACTTCAAAAGATCGAATCGGTCAGTTCGCCAGCTTTTCATTTGATGCCTCTGTATGGGAACTTTTCATGGCACTTTTTAATGGGGCGACCTTATATATTATTCCTCAGAAAATAATACATGATCCCATCGATTTTGAATCCTATGTTTCAGAAAATATGATTACCGTCTTAACACTGCCTCCAAGTTATGCAGTGTACCTGGAAGCTTCACATATTTCGGATTTAAGGTTGCTGATAACAGCCGGATCGTCATCATCCAGTAATTTGGTGAATCAATGGAGTCCGTGTACAACTTATGTGAATGCATACGGGCCCACAGAAGCGAGCATATGTGCTTCTTTATGGGTGGCTCCTTCAGCATATTTTGAAGGTAATTCAGTTCCTATAGGCTTGTCATTGCCGAATACGCATTTTTTTATTTTTGATGAGCAACTGAACCCTGTTGATGCTGGAGAAATCGGGGAACTTTTCATAAGCGGCTGTGGGCTGGCAAGAGGCTATTTGAATCGTCCAGAGCTTACAAAACAAAAATTCATCCAACATCCAAGAATTCCGGAAATAACAATATATAGAACTGGTGATTTAGTTCGGATGCTTCCTGACGGGAATTTGGAATATCGTGGGAGGATGGATCAGCAAGTAAAAATACGTGGACATCGGATCGAATTGGAAGAAATTGAAGCGATTCTTCTTAAATATAAAGAAATCACAGAAGTAGTGGTGCAGGCTATTCGGGATGAGCAGGATCAGCTGCAGTTGTGCGCGTATTATGTAGCTCAAAATACGATTAGCACAACGGAGTTGCGTCAGTTTATCAGGCAAGAATTACCGATTTATATGATGCCAACCTATTTTGTTTATTTATCTGAACTTCCTATGACCATTAATGGAAAAGTGGATCGAAAAGCCCTTCCTATGCCAACCAGGGATTTATCGGAGCAATCTAATCATCATCAGCCTCGCACTAATTTAGAAGAACTTTTATGCCTACTAATGAGCGAGGTTCTTGGCGTAGGGCAGGTGGGAATATATGATAACTTTTATGATTTGGGTGGTGATTCAATTAAAGCCATTCAATTATCTGCAAAGTTGAACTCCCATAATCTAAAGCTCGGTAGTCATCATCTTTTAAAACAACCTACTATTGCACAATTTGGCCAGTCCATTCAACAGATTCACCGTAAGAGTGACCAAGGCAAAATTTTGGGGAATGTCCCCCTTACCCCTATTCAGCATTGGTTTTTTACAAAAAAGTTAACTGATAAGCATCATTGGAATCAATCTGTTCTGTTTTATAATCCGGAACGGTATGAAACAGAAGCATTGCTCAGAGTTTTGAAAACATTGGTTGAGCACCACGACGCGCTTAGAATGACTTACCAGATGGAGGGAAGTATTTTAAAGCAGGTGAACATGGACGTGAGTCCCGAGGTATTCGGCTTCAATGTATTCGACGTGCCGCATGAGGATGAAGAAAAATTTATTATTGACCAAATTTCAGAGATTCAAGGGAGTAAAAGTTTGGAGAAGGGTCCATTAGTACATTTAGGACTGTTCAGATCCAAGTCGGGAGATCATTTGCTGTTGTCGATACATCATTTAGTGATGGACGGAATTTCCTTACGTATATTAATCGAAGATTTCTCAAAGTCCTATGAGCAAATTATTAAAGGCAGAAAGGTTATACTGCAAGGAAAAACAGATTCATACCAAAAATGGGCTGAAGCATTGAAGAATTATTCATATAGTAAGGAAATAGTAAAACACATCCCTTATTGGCTGAATTTTAATGCAAAAGTTAATCAGGAATTATTACTGTGGAAGAATGACCAAGTGCAGGTGTCAACACAAAGGAACAAACGTAATTTAAAATTTGCTCTGTCAAAAGAAAACACAAAATGGGTTCTTGGTCAAGTTCATCATGCATATAACACCGATATAAATGATGTTTTGATAACTGCTTTAGGGATAGCTCTGTATGACTGGCTTGAAGTCAAACAAGTTGTAATCAATATGGAATCCCATGGCCGTACAGATATTTTACCTGATATGAATATTACACGTACAGTCGGCTGGTTCACATCTCAGTGCCCCGTACTTCTATGTATGTATGAGCCTGACAATTTGTCTGATTGGATTATAAAAACCAAAGAGAATCTTAGAACTATTCCGAATAAAGGTTTGGACTATGAGGTACTCAAATATCTTAGTACGGAAAGTTTGAGGGCGCCTTTGGTATTTTCTATTGAACCAGAAATTAATTTCAATTATTTAGGTCAACTTGACCCAATCTCAAGTTCTCCATATTTCCAACTCTCTTCTTACAGTAGTGCAGCTTCCTTTGGACCCGAGGGATTAGGGAATATCAGCCCTAATAATGAACTGTGTTATGCACTTGAAATAACAGGATATATCACGGGAGATCAATTGCATCTTTCTATCGGCTATGATAGTGCACGAATTAGTGGACAAGAAATCCAGCATTTGGCGGAAGGATATGAAAAGCAGCTTATCAGGATTATTCAGCATTGCATAGACAAGAAGGAGCAGTTGCGCACTCCAAGTGATTTTACATTAAAAAATTTAAAGGAAGAGGATTTAGATATGATTTATGATGTACTTCTCAGTTCCTTGAATTCTAAACACTAGATTAGGCAGGTGAGTAGAGTGAACCCGTTTTCGAAAGGACAAATTCAGGATATATATGCGCTGTCCCCTATGCAAGAAGGCATATTATATCATTCTCTCTCAGATACAGATCCCAACACTTATATAGTACAGCTAATCCTAACCATGGAAGGTCATCTTAATGCTGAACTTATGAAGCAAAGTTTTTCGACACTTATCCAACGGCACAATGTATTAAGAACTACTTTCTTATTGGAAAAGGTCAAGCAGCCACTTCAGGTAGTGCTGACGGAAAGACCTCTTCAATTTGTTTATAAAAGCAGAGCTGATATATCAAATCTGGATAAAAAACAGTGGATTCAGCATTATTTACAAAAGGATCGTCAGCAAGGATTCAATCTAACGGTAGATCCGCTCATTAGGCTGTCCGTGCTCCAGACAAGCTCTAGTGAAAGTACTTGTATACTCACTTTTCACCATATTTTAATGGATGGCTGGTGCTCTGATTTAATCCTTTGCGAATTATTCGAAATCTATACTGGTTTAGTTAAAGGACAAAGCCAAACCATTTGTATGGAGCAGCCTTATAGTCAGTATATAGAATGGTTGGCAAAACAAGACCAAGATAGTGCGCTTGAATACTGGAAAGATTATTTAAGCGGTTTTGAAGAGTGCTCAATCATGCCAGGTCAGACACATACTAATGGAAACAAATTAATTCAAGATTATAGCTTGGGTAAACATTCTATTCAATTAGAGCGTCGGCTGTCCAATTTTTTAAAAGAATTGGCCCGAAACAACCAAGTCACATTAAACGCGGTCTATCAGAGTCTGTGGGGGGTTGTGCTGCAAAAATATAATAATAGTAACGATGTTGTATTTGGCTCAGTTGTTGCAGGAAGACCACCAGAGATCCCAGCAGTTGAGCGAATGATAGGGTTGTTTATTAATACAGTTCCCTTACGTATACAATCAGCAGGAGACTTAACCTTTACTTCACTAATACAGCAAATTCATCATCTGAATTTGAATTCTAAGCCCTACGAGCATTTGTCCCTTTCACAGATTCAAAATCAGTCGATTGGACAAAGCCTGTTTGATCATATTTATGTGTTTGATAATACGCCTTTAAATTCCTCATGGAAACATCAATTAACAGAAGTAAATGTACACATCAAGGACGTTAATGTTATAGAACATACTAATTATGACTTAAGTATTACAGTGCTTCCGGGAGATGAAACAAACATAACATTTATCTATAATTCCAATATCTATTCTGAAGATACTGTGAGAAGAATGGCAAATCATATATATAATGTCGCAATGAAAATCTACAGTGAACCTTCTGCTTGCTTGAAAAATATCTGTATTTTGAGTGCTGATGAGGAAATCGAACTTATTGCACTGAGAAGCTCAAAGAGTATGGAGCATAGCGGTACAGAAACACTTGCAGATTTATTTGAAAGACAAGTTGAAGTTGCGCCATTTGCAACGGCCCTTACCTATGGAGAAACTCATATATCCTATGGTGAGTTAAATAGGCAAGCCAACAAGCTTGCCTATGTTTTGCAAGATATAGGTGTTCAACCTGATCAACTAATTGGACTGCTTACTGAGCGTTCACCAGAGATGATTATTGGGATACTAGGCATTTTGAAATCTAATGCAGGCTATACTCCTCTTGATCCGGAAAATACAAGTGAGAGGTTAAAGGTTATTGTGCAGGATGCGAACTTATCAATCATTGTAGTTTCGCGATCAAAGGTTTCTTTAATTACAAAGCTAATAGCACAACTGGAAGGTTCCGAAAGACATCGGATTTTGGTTCTTGAGGACGTGCTGGAACAAACAAATGATCGTGATAAGAGTAATCCACTACGCCTATCAGAGGCTAACCATTTGGCTTATGTAATGTATACTTCTGGCTCGACCGGTATACCTAAAGGAATCATGATTGAACATATCAATGTAATGAGAGTTGTGAAGGGTTCAGATTATGTACAAATTACACCACAAGATACCATTCTCCAATTGTCCAACTTTGCTTTTGATGGTTCTATTTTTGATATATTTGGGAGTCTTTTGAATGGAGCAAGACTTGTTTTAATAGACAAAGAGACAATGCTTAATGTATCTGAGTTAGCTCAGTTGATTTTAAAAGAGAATGTCTCCGTTTTTTTTGTGACAACGGCTCTTTTTAATACACTCGTAGACCTTGAAATTCATTGCTTGGCCAATGTAAGAAAGGTACTTTTTGGTGGCGAGCGAGTATCCATAGTACATGTAAATAAAGCTTTTCAGTTGATGGGTAAAGGGAAAATTATTCATATGTATGGCCCCACAGAGAGTACCGTTTATGCGATGTATCATGAAGTTCAAGAAGTTAATGAGGAGATGTTTACGATCCCGATCGGCCGACCCATTAAGAATACGGAGGTGCTTGTTCTTAATTCGGATAATCAGCAGCAGCCAATTGGGGCAATTGGGGAACTGTGTATTGCTGGAGAAGGTCTCGCACGAGGTTATCTCAACAATCACCAATTAACTCAAGAGAAATTTTTCTATCTGCATGATAAACGATTATATAAGTCAGGTGACTTAGGGCGACGACTTGAAAACGGAGAAATTGAATTTCTAGGACGTAATGACCATCAGGTAAAGATTAGGGGATTCCGAGTTGAATTAGGTGAAATTGAAAAGTGTATCCTTGAAAATCAGGCCATTAAAGAAGTATTCATCATGGAGCAGACAGATAAACAAGGGGATAAGCGCTTATGTGCGTATTTTGCTGCAGATCAAGAAATGAATACCGAAAAAATCAGGCAATGGGTTTCCGAAAGGTTGCCAAACTACATGATTCCTGCCTATTTTGTAAAGGTAAATAAGTTGCCTCTAAATGCAAATGGCAAAGTGGATCATAAAAAACTACCAATACCTGATACAAGCCAGCTTTTTCAGAATCAAGCGATACATCCAAGGAACAGCATTGAAGAGACGATAGCCCATGTATGGGAAACGGTGTTGGGGATTGAAAACATAAGTGTAGTCGAGGACTTTTATACATTGGGAGGAGATTCAATAAAAGCAATTCAAATTTCGGCGCAACTTCGAGTGAAAGATATTACAGTGACTACCAAAGATATATTCCAGTATCCAAGCGTAGCGGATTTAAGCACCTTTATTATAAAGGGACAATCCAAGCAGGCCCAGTCTGTGAATACTACTGTGATCCAAAATGGCTATGACGAATTAGGGATTTCCGCAAGTGATCTGCACGAACTTCAAACAGAGTTGAATTCCAAGATCAATTAACAGGGGGAACTAGTCATGTCGTCTAAACAACTTTTACAAAAGATTTATTCGCTAACACCGATGCAAGAAGGAATTCTATACCATACATTGCGTGAAGAAAATCAGGGGAATTTTATAGTTCAGCTTTTTTTCAGTGTGGAAGGGCCTCTCTCACTAGATATTATGAATAAGAGTATGCAATTGCTTGTACAGCGACATGAAGTTTTTCGTACGCTTTTTAATGTCGATAAAGCGAAGCGACCCATTCAAATAGTCGTAGACCATTTGGAACATAAAATTGTTTTTCAGGATTTAACTGAAAAAAATCATGATTGCCAAATGGAATATATCTCTCATTATGCCGATGAAGAAAAAATGAGAGGCTTCGATGTAACTGCTGAAATGCTTGTTCGGCTTGCTGTATTCCAGACGAATCTACAACATTTTCGATTACTTCTAAGCTTTCATCATATTATTGTAGATGGTTGGAGCTTGAGCGCGATTGTACAAGAGCTTTTTGAAATATATAGTGCCTTATCTGCGCAAAGATCTCCTGATCTAAGGGAAATTCACTCTTTTCAAAATTATATCGAATGGCTTAAACATCAGGATCAAAATTCTGCAAGTTTATACTGGAACCAATATTTAGAGGGGATTGAACAGTCCACTGCTCTACCATGGCAACCCAAACAGAAAAGGGAAGGCTACTTGCAGGAACAAATTAAGTTTACCTTCGATCGGGAAATGACTAAAAAACTTAAGGAATTGGCACTCGCCTATCGTGTAACGATGAATGCTGTTATTCAAGCAATCTGGAGTATTGTGCTAAAAAGATATAATGATACCAATGATGTGGTTTTTGGAACAGTCGTTTCAGGAAGGCATGCAGCGGTTTCCGGAATCGACCAAATGATCGGAATATTGATCAATACCAATCCAGTAAGAATAAAATTTGAACAAGATATCCATTTTGAAGATCTGTTGATACTCATCCATAAGCAAATGATTGATTCCCAAGAGCATAGTCATTATCCCCTGATGAAGATACAAGCGGCTACGCCATTGAAAGAGAATTTAATCAATCATATTGTAGTTTTTGAAAATGTGCCTTTGGAATTCAATTTATTAGACGGACAGCATGTCCGTGAGTTGAAAATTTATGATTTTGAATTAAAGGACCAAACAAACTATGATTTCAATATCATTATCATCCCCTCCGAAGAAATATCTGTATGTTTAAAGTATAATGCATTTTGCTATTCGCATGAAGATATGCGAAAGGTTGCCGGACATATTCGTGCGGTCACTACTTCCATCACTGAAAATCCACACATACTTGTTAGAAACATTTCAATTCTCACGCCAGATGAAAAAGAACGTATATTAACAGAATTCAACAACACAGACCAAGCTTTTTCTGGTCAAAAATATTTACACGAATACTTTGAAGATAGAGTTATAGCTTATCCTAATAAAACTGCCCTCATCTTGGGTGAACAAAATATG
Source organism: Paenibacillus sp. F4 (assembly GCF_002894905.1). NCBI lineage: Bacteria > Bacillati > Bacillota > Bacilli > Caryophanales > Paenibacillaceae > Paenibacillus > Paenibacillus sp. F4. The sequence goes on along the minus strand of NZ_POVS01000014.1, from coordinate 4,676 downwards.
AGTTATGAAGAGGTTAACAAACGTGCCAATCAGCTAGCCAGAATACTACGACGCAAGGGGATAGGTAGTAACCGGACCGTTGGAATAATGGTTGAAAGATCATTTGAAATGATCATAGCTATACTGGCGACTCATAAGGCTGGTGGGGCTTATATACCTATCGATCCCGCTTATCCCAAGGAGCGGGTTCGCTATATGCTACAAGACAGCGTAACTAACCTTGTCTTAACAAAGACAAATTGGAAGGAATGCCTCTCAGGTTTTGAAACAGAAATCTTGCTTATGGATGTAAGTTTGTCTGATAACGAGGATGACACCAATCTAAATTGTGTTAATAAACCTGAGGATATGGCTTACATTATGTACACATCAGGTTCTACTGGCAAACCAAAAGGGGTTATAGTTCAGCATCGGTCCGTTGTCAACAATATGTTATGGATGCAACGAAAGTATTCGATCACAGAAGCAGACATTATCATGCAAAAAACAGCTTATACTTTTGATGTGTCTGTGCTTGAATTGTGCTGGTGGTATTTTCAGGGCGCTGCTACCCTATGTTTATTGGAGCCTGGAGCTGAAAAAGATCCTGAGAGCATAATCCGCACAGTTGAACAACAAAAAGTAACTGTAATCCACTTTGTTCCATCTATGTTACATGCATTTTTAGACTATTTAGAATATGGAGAGGGACATATTCAGCGTTTATTGTCTATACAAAAAGTATTTACTAGTGGTGAAGCACTGACATGCTGGCATGTTCAACGGTTTAACGATGGATGGAGAAGAGATAAAAACATTGTTTTCTCTAATCTATATGGACCGACTGAAGGCACTATACATGATTCTTATTTTGATTGCCCTTCTGATTTTGAGAGGGATTCCATACCAATCGGCAAGCCGATCGATAATATTCAAATGCATATAATAGACCAGGATGGTCAATTACAGCCAATTGGTGTAGCAGGAGAATTATGTATTTCGGGTACAGGTGTAGCAGCAGGATATGTGAATCTTCCAGAAGCAACTGAAGAGAAATTTGTAAGAGATCCATTTAGAGCGGGTCAAAAAATGTACAAAACAGGCGATTTAGCAAGATGGATGAGTGATGGGAATATTGAGTACATGGGGAGAAAAGACTTTCAAATTAAGATACGTGGATATCGAATTGAGATTGGAGAAATAGAAAACGTTCTACATCAATATCCAGGTATACAGCAGGCATTAGTCACAGTATATATGGATGCCGAAAATAATGGACATTTATGCGCATATATTATGGAGTCCCGATCTATTGATGAAGATTCCATAAAAAAATATCTTATCCAACACGTACCAGATTATATGGTGCCGTCTTGTTTTATAAAGTTAGATAGATTTCCTCTATCGCAAAGCGGAAAGATTGATCGTAGGAATTTACCAATACCGGACATCAAAGTAAAGGTATCTGCTAGCTACACACCGCCAAGAAATCATATTGAAACCGTGACTTCAGAGATATGGGAAGAAGTGCTGGGGGTAGAAAAAGTGGGCATCCATGACCATTTTTTTGCACTCGGGGGAGATTCTATCAAAGCCATTCAAGTGTCGTCACGTTTACAACGTCATCATGTGCATATCGGGATCAAAGATATTTTCGCGAATCCGACGATTGCACAATTAAATCAGGTGTTAGCTATACAAACAAAAGTTGTAGATCAGAGTGTTGTTGAGGGGATCGTTCCGCTTACCCCAATTCAAAAGTGGTTTTTTGAACATCAGGGGATACAACGTCATCATTGGAATCAGTCTTTTATGTTGTATAGAAAAGAAGGTTTTGAACCTGAGACTCTTCAAGAAACGATGAATTATATTATTTATCATCATGACGCTCTGCGTATAGTGTATTCAAGCGAGCAAGACTCTATTGTACAAACAAATCAGGGCATGAAAAAGTCGGCTTGGTTGCAGGTTATGGATCTATCAAGTGAACTAGATGTAAGGGAGCGTATCGCAAATTTTTCAGAAGAGATTCAAAAGAGTATGGATTTAACTACAGGTCCTCTACTGAAAGCAGGGGTATTTCAAACCATAGAAGGAGATTACCTCCTTATGGTTGTGCATCATTTGGTAATAGATGGTGTTTCTTGGAGGATATTGCTAGAAGATATCACACAGGTTTATAAACAGCTTAGTTCTGGAGAAAAGCCTTCATTACCGTATAAGACTACTTCCTATAAGAGCTGGGCTAGCACACTGGAGGAGTATGCGAATAGTCCGATATTACTTGATGAGATTCCATACTGGATGAATATAGATCAGCGGTATTTTGAGCCTCTACCTAAGGATCACACATGTCCAACCAACTTTATCAAGGATACGAGATCGATAAATATTCAACTATCCAAGCAGGACACAGACAATCTGCTTCGTCATTCCAATCAGGCTTACAATACGGAAATTAATGACTTATTGTTAGCTGCATTAGGGAGTGCATTCCGAGATTGGACACATCATACTCAGATTCTTATCGGTTTAGAGGGGCATGGGAGAGAAGACATAGTTTCTGATATTAATGTCTCCCGGACGATCGGTTGGTTTACAACGATGTATCCTGTAGTAATTGATCTTCCGCCATCTTGTTCTGTTCAGGATATTGTTCAACATGTAAAACAAACATTACGCCAAATCCCAAAAAAAGGGATCGGATATGGTCTGTTAAAATATATTACTGCTCTGGAACACAAAAAATCAATGAAGTGGAAACTCAATCCAGAAGTTTGCTTTAACTATTTAGGGGAATTTTCCCAAAGTATAGATCAGGAAGTTTTTACGCTTTCTGATATGCCTCAGGGCCAAATGCTTGATCCACAATCAGAGCGAAGTTACTCCATTGATATAACGGCAGCAGTCATGGAAGACGAGCTGAAAGTTTCTTTTATATACAATGAGTATGAGTATGATGAAGATACCCTGGCCGAAGTTGCCCTAAATTTTAAAAATCATCTCTTGGAAATTATCAATCATTGCGCAACATGTGGAACAAGAGAGGTTAGTGAAAAAATATACCCGATAGTGCTTCCTGATTTAGAACAATTAAACGCTCCTTTTGCATTAACTGATATTCAGATGGCATATTTTCTAGGTCGAAATGATGAACTTGAAATGGGCGGCGTTTCCACTCATGTATATACCGAGGTGGAGACTGACGTTGACATGGTGCGTTTTAATGAATGCTTGAATAAAGTCATTCAGAGACACCCGATGCTAAGGGCGATTATCATGCCAAGCGGCGAGCAGGTTATTCTTAAAGATGTGCCTGAGTATCAAATGGTTATAGAAGACCTTCGATTCCTGAAAAGAAGAGAACAAGAGGAACGAATTCATCTGGAGCGAAGCCGGATGTCACACCATGTGTTTGTTCCTGAACAGTGGCCGATGTTCGAATTTAAGGCTTTCCTGCTTGAGAATGATAAGTATCTATTGTGTATGGGCAGAGATTTGCTCATTGCTGATGCAGCAAGTATGGATATTATCGGTCGTGATCTGATGTATTTCTATCACAATCCAAATGCCGAATTGCCCAAATTGGACTTCAGCTTCCGCGATTATATTCTTGCTTATTTAGATTTGAAGCAATCTGAAATACATGAGCTGGATCGCAAATACTGGCTTAATAAAGTAGAAGATTTTCCATTAGCGCCTGTTCTTCCTTTACAATGTGATCCAGAACAAATAAAAACACCAAAATTCCAAAGAAAAGAGAAGATATACAATCAGCAACAGTGGATTTCTTTAAAACAGCTGGCTTTACAAAATGGAGTGACTCCATCCGCTTTGCTTGCGACTATTTATTCATATCTTCTTTCCATATGGGGCAATCAAGAGAACTTGTCCATTAATCTTACGGTCTTCAATCGTTACCCTTTTCATGAGCAGGTAGAGCATATAGTAGGTGACTTTACATCAAACCTTCTGCTTGGTATTTCATTTAAACCGGGTATGTCATTCTGGGAAAAGGCCAGGGCCGTTCAGTTTGTCTTAATTGATGCGTTGGAGCACCGCCACTATGAGGGTGTTGAGTTTATTAGAGATATTGTGAGACATCATGGGATTAGACATGGAAAGGCTGTAATTCCGTACGTTTTTACCTCTGTGCTTTCTGAAAATAACACAGAGCGCACACCTGGTCTTGAACAATTAGGAAACTTGAAAACGGGAATAACGCAAACCTCACAGGTCTATATTGATTTTCAGGCTACATTAGTAGCAGATGAATTATGGCTATTTTGGGATTATGTAGAGGAATTGTTTTCACTAGAAATGATTGAAGGCATGTTCAGACAGTTTACGCAAATCATTGATTCTCTTTTGTTAGATGCTATGCATTCTTCAAATCTGGAAATTAAAGTAGAAAATGAGGAAGCTAACCGGTTATACAATAATACGAACAAGACTATACCGTCTAGCACCTTGCACGGTTTGTTTGAGGAGCGGGCAGCACGTACTCCAGAAGCAGTGGCGTTAATGCATAAGGATGAATGCCTTACGTATGGAGAACTGCAGAAACGTTCGAATCAAATTGCCCGCTATTTGCAAGAGCAGGGGGTATGCCGTGGTGATTATGTCAGCGTATCGGCAAGCCGGAGCATTGCAACTGTTGCTAATGTCATAGGTATTTTGAAGGCTGGAGCAGCTTA
>NZ_POVS01000013.1:0-427291 GCF_002894905.1 Paenibacillus sp. F4 | reverse complement strand
CAATTGGTTATTAATGATTAAGTTCATATCCATTTCTTATCTCTCCTTTGGTATAGGGGATGCCCCTAAAATAGTGTTAATTGCACTGATCGCCTTGGCTCGGCTGGTATCCATTGCTTGCCGTATTCCTGCATCCATTCGGCTACTGTCTTACGCCGATTCCATTCGCTCCGTGGTATCCAACTCGTATTATCTCCCTGCATAGCAGCGTTGTATGGGGCAAACCATTTGGGCAGCATCATTCCTAACAGATGCACGCGAGCTCTGACAGGGCCGCACAGCAAGCCATCAAGGTAACGAATGCGTTCTTCCTCAGACATTCGCACGGTCCCGCCGATGAATACCAGTTGTTCCGTTTGCAGTAACTCCGTATCTCCGCCAGGTTGCAAGATGGGAACCGGACTGTATCCGCGCCGCCTCATATCCTGTAAATACCATGCTGTAGCTTCCGGGTTGCCAATCTCGTCATACTGCATGTATTGGTGTCGGGATTTAACATTACGGTCGATATAAGCACGATAGCCTTGGTAGCTAATACAATCCTCCGTGAACGTCCCAGGGTCCCATATCACGATTACGCATGTATGGCTCAAGCCAAGACGGGTATTTCCGCAGCAAGGTCGCGCTCAGGAGCCAATACGGAACAGTGCTGGCCTGCTCTGCAAGGTGTTTCCGGTTGACTCCGGCGACGTAGATAATCCGTTCCATGTTCATCGCCCTTTCTGCCGAGATGCCTTCCGTAGTCTTGGAGCTGCTTTCCCACAGGACAGTTGGTTTTACAGTGCTTGTCCAGCTTGGATGTTACGTTGCCATACTTTTTGTTAAATTCATCCCGTGTCGTGCAGCCGGAACACTTTTGGTCCAATAGATCGGCAATTGCTATAACTGCATCTATCCGGTTCATGTGTCTCTCCCCCTTATGGAGGGTTGCCCCTCCTAAAATAGCGTTAATTGCATATTCTCTATACGCTTCATGCCAGCTTCAGCAAAAGCCTTGTCCCGTTCAATGACAATGTATTTACGGTTGGTACGAATAGCTGCTGCAGCTGTGACGCAACTACCTCCGCAATTGTCCAGCACCGTTTCACCTTCATTCGTGTAGGTGCGTATAAGGTATTCACACATCTCCACGGGCTTCTGATTCGGGTGTATTCGCTCCGGGTCGTCATTGTTCACTACCGGAAAATACAGCACGCTACGGGGCAGCCTGTCCGTCTTACCTGCTTCATTTGACCAAGGTGTTCCAGAGCCATACACAGTTGATTTATGGTTATTTGTCGCCTTGTTCATGGGCTTATGTCCCGATGTTAATTGTGGATTGTAAGTAGGAGGCCGCTTATAAAACACTAAGATATTTTCATGAGCCTGCAGCGGCATGACTCCTGAGTTCAAATGTCCGGTCGCCTTATTTTTCTCCCAAATCCACTCATATCTGAATAGCTTGAGATTGCTGGCTGCCAACGTCTTATCAAATGGCGCCTTGGCAAACAGGACAATCGCTCCATTATCCTTTATGATCCGTTCGTAATGCCGCCATAGAGGGGCAAACGGCAGAACTGCATCCCATGGGCTTTTCGTAGTGCCGAACGGCAGGTCACACAGGATCATGTCTACACTACCTTCAGGTATGCCAGGAAAAATATCGAAGCAATCCGCATTGATTATTTGGTTCAGCATTGGTTTAGACATCCTCGGCTTCCCAATGTTCAACATAATCAAAAGTGTCAGTCTGCTCACTGCTATATAGCATCCAAGTGAACGTTTCTGCCTCGAAGTTAATAGACTTCACTTGCACGGGTTCTGAAAAGTTAATGTGCTTGGCCTTTAGAGATTCGATTTGTATTTTCATTGTGTTGCCCCTCCTTCTTGTCCCCTATGGGGCTTAAGCGTTAATACCGGGTACTTTAATGCCTGCTATTTCAAGAGCTTTCGCCATACCTTTTCGATAAATTACGTCCTCCGTGTCATATTCCGCTAAATAACCTTTTGGTTCTTTGAAATGTGCAAGCATCTGTTCTTCCATCGTTAGTTGCACTTCGTAGCCGATGTATAAAGCGCGGTTTAACATAACTAATGTGATGCCATCCAACGCCCCGTTTTCTTTTGTCGCAGTTACGAAATCCCTTATAACTCGTTCCCATGAATGGTTTTTAATTTTGCTTTCAATCGACTCTACCTGCGCTTGGGTTAAAATTGCTTTATCCATGTGTTACGTCCTCTCTGCCCTTGGGGGCTATAGATTTAATCCTCAAAACGCTCTCCATAACCATAAGATGGAGCCGGCTTACTAAAATTGTTCAAGGCATCAGATATCATATTTGTAAAAACAAGCATTTCTTTATCATCCATTGCTTCCAACAAACGCACTTCCCTAGCTTTCAAAGTTCGTCCTGCCGCTGAAGTAATCAGTTCAATGACTGGCTTTATGCTGTTCAAGCGTTCATTTTTATCGAATTCCACACGCTGCCGCGCCGCCAGTTTACGGTTGTGCTCTTCCCAATCCTGTTCATCGAACCAAAAGTAATCGCCGTATTTATCACGGAATGCCGATATCCAAAATTGAAGGAGTTCTTCATTTATTTGTATCCGATCATGGCAAGGCCAGCAGAGCCGCAGTCCGTTTGTCTTGACTCCTCGCCCTTTTCGCCCACGCGGATAAACGTGATGAGTAGTCGTGGCTTCGGCGGCTTTGCAACATTCACAGATTCCGTTTGAATCAGCAATCAGTTCCGCAATTACATCTTTCGGGAATTCTCCACGCTCCTTGGTATTAGGCCGTGACTGGTGGTGAGAGAGGATATCTTTCTTCCATTCAGGAACAGGTTTTTTATCCTTTTTCCGTTGTCCAAGGCTGCTGTAAGCCTTCTTTTGCCTTGGCTTTTTCTCCGGTTTCCAAAATGTTTGATGGGACATTCCCCTCGCCACCTTTCCGATAATTCAAATTCGTTTTTCCTTTGCTTATGCTTATATTTTGAGCCTAAACCACTACGGCTCCACTACGGATTTTAGAGGTTTTAGCAACCCCACTTCCTCTAAAACGGAATAATGTTTATACCTTTCTTCCGTTGTTACACGCACTTTATTTATCGTATGTGATGCGTAGAAAGCTACAGCCTGCTGGACCTCAACAGGCTCATCTTCGAGCTTGTTTAAATCGAGCTTTTTCACAAGCTCCCCTCCCTTATGCGGCGATTATATTTCTCTTGAAAATCACCCTTTATTTTAGGCGGTAAGGTATCAATTACCTCATCCCATATGTTCAATAATTGACTGTTAACTGAAGCGAACTTCTGTATATCTACGTAACGTTCCACCAATGCTGTAGTGAACTCATCCATTTCTTGTTCTGTCATACACCATGCCTCCATTACGTTTTTTGGTTCCAGTACAATGTTGCTCGTTCGGATACAATGTAGAGCGTAGGAAAAGTTTCCTGAGTTGATCATTTGGCTTGTATCAATCTCACCTGAGAATCTCCGCAATGCTGTGGACTTGAATATTTTATTCCATATCGTATATCGAATTGTAGTTCTTGACCTAATAATATACGATATCGAATATAGAGTCAATGCATATTGCTAATAAATATTCGGTATCGTATAATTCGACTGAGAGGTGAATTGCATTGCTTAAAGTGAAACCGAATTTGACGCCTTTGTTAAAAAAGAAAGGTATCATTCAAATGGAATTGTCTGAAATGACTGGAATTCCACAAGGTTCAATTAGTAGATTTGATAAAAATAGTCGCCATGAAGCCTGGCATTTATTTGCTATCGCTAAAGCGCTAGATGTTACCATTGAAGATTTGTTTATTACTGAGGAGCAAGAGGATTAAGGACCTCTATGCTCCTTTTGTTTTCCTCTTAGATCGGGTTTAGCAACCTTTCGAGTCGAATGACTTCTTTCTGAAGGTATTGAATCAAATCAGCTGCCTCTTCCAAGGCCATGAGTTTCCAGTCATATGATTGATCGGATACCTGGTCTATGGTGGTTCCATACTTCTTTAGACCTTTCTCGTTTTGCTTGTCCAGCAATTCTATGATCCGTTGTGTTACTTCTGGACGTTCAATTTCATTTTGAGAGTGCTTCATTTAATCGCCTCCTCCGTCTCCGGTAGAATAAGCATATCTCCGTCATACTTCAACTCCGCCTGATTAGGGTCAATCACTGGTCCCCAATGGTTATTAGCCTGCATGATGCGGACTATATCAGCCGCATATGTTTCGTCGGTGTTAACTACCAGATAGGTATTTAAAGCTGGCTTTCCATTCAGATGTCGCAACTCTTGGATTTTCCAAAGAATGCGGGACAACTCACTTTTATCCCGATCATCAAGGTAATTCTCAGCATCCTCATTTTTGATTACGGTGAATCTGACTTTTATTCCGGCCAGTTCTGACATTTTTAATCTCTCCTTCGGCTCGTTTTACTAATTTATTGATTGTTCGCTTTCGATCTGCCCGTTCTTTCTTGGCCTGCTGTGTTGGGATAAATTCGCCACGCCGCTTTACCAGTATTTCAATTGGTAAAGTCGGGTATTTTAGTAGGAAAAGCTTCAACTTCACTCTAAAGGCAGCCGTTTCAACTCCCTTTATGTCAATTACTCGCTGGCTTCCGTCAAGATCAGTAACAAGGAAATCTGCAATGTAGGTCACCTTCGGGCTTTCCTGTAAGACGTATTTGGGCTGACAGACAAAATCCTTTATTTCCCCCAGCTGCTTCAGCAAGAGCAATTCCTGATAGTACTCTCCTTCCACTTTGCTGTCGAAGCGAATACCAGTTACATCAAGGTTATATTTCTTTACCAACCATTCCTCAAATAGAGTTCCATCGGCTGTTACAATGACTTTTTTGGCATTGTACTTACTCATGCATCTACCGTCCTATACGGTAACACAACATGAATGCTTTGCTTATCCTCGCCGCTTAGAAAGAAAATAGGCTGCATTTTCCCGGAAAAGATCAGTGTTACTCGTTCTCCATCCAAAGCTTTCAGAGCATCCATTGCATATTTAGCATTTAAAGCGATTGTAAAATCCTGACCAGTAAAATTGATAGGAACAATACTTTCACTTGCCTTACCCGTTTGTTTCCCTTTACCTCGAATGCTTACTTCTTTCTCAGCAATGTCCAGCCTAATCATATTACTCTTTTCTTCTTTTGCCAGAGTATAGATGAGTTCAATGGAATCCAAAAGTTCCCGTTTATTTACCTCGACTTTTGTAGTACCTTCCGGTACAGCGCTCATTAGCTGCGTGTCTGGATAGACACCCTCTAGAACGCGTGAATAAAATGTAAACCTCTCCGTCCGAGCAAACGCATATACCACTTGACCATCATCAGACTTCGAGAATCCGAATTCTACATTATCCTTATCCGTTATGATCTTTTGAAGCTCCACAAGACCTCTTGCTTCGATTACAGCATTTCCGAATTCGCCTGACGCAATATCTTTTTCGGTTTTTGATAGCCGATGCCGATTAGTAGCTTGCATTCCTACTTTTCCGTCTTTGAGATAAACATTGGCGCCTGTTATGATCGGCAAGTCTTTCGCGTCAATATTTGCTGCAAAAACAACCTTTTTGAATAAACCCTTTAAATCTTTTCCTGATATCTCAATATGTTCATTTTCAGCAATCGTGGGAGGCAAAGGGAATTCTTCTGGATCTAACCCAGCCATTTCGATTTCTTTATTCTGTGATGTGATAATCACATTGAAACCAGCATTAGATTCAATTCGGACATCCCCGTTAATTTTCTTGAGCATTTCCAAGCACAGTTTAGGCAGAACTACTCTGCCATTCCGTTCAATTTGAACATGTTCCTCGAAAATATACGATTGTATCGTGGCCCTATCATCAGTTCCTGTTACTGTTAGCCCCTTGTTGTTAGCTTCGATTAAGAAGCAACCGAGTATTGGCATGATACTTTTAGCTGAAATAGCTTTGCTGGCATCTTCCAGAGCTTCAACCAGTAAAGCACTGTCCACTACTATATTCATAATCTCTGACCTCCTCCTTTACCGCTTCCTTCTTGGCGTTTGGATTGCATTCTGGACATGGACCTAATGTCATCATGGAGCCAATGAAACTGTATGCTACCTTACTGCCCCCACATGTTCTGCACATATGCTTACCCCCTGCGTCTATTCCGTCCGCCTACTGGCAGTATTTTTACAAATGGTTCTATTCGCTCAATTATCCGGGCCGCTTTTTTGTCATTCTGTTTCTGTTCGCTCGGCTTGCTATCTTTCACATTCGCCAAGTGCTGTTTCAACTCACTCATTGTTAAATTAGATGTGTAGATCGTCGTTAGGCGTTCCATACGTCGCTGAAGTATAGGTCCTAAAACTTCATCCCTTGTCCAAGTCGTTAATGACTCTGCTCCAATATCGTCCAATATCAACACAGGAACTGTCCTCAAAGCATCAAGCTTGCTTTCAACGCTCTCTGTCTTTGATCCAATCGCATCCTTGATCTCCAGTAGAAAATCAGGAACATAGACCATCAGTACGCTTACGTCACGCTTAGCCAACTCTTGGGCAATGGCTCCAACGATCCTGCTTTTGCCTACACCCATTTGACCGTAAAAGTATAGTCCTGTTGTCGTTTCTCCGGGAACAAATTCATCACAGAAGCTTATTGCCGCTGCAATTGCAGATATCCGCTGCGGGTCAGGTTCAATGTCTTCGAAGGTGGCATTCAGGATGTGAGCCGGGATGTAATGGCTCCTGATCCTCTCACCTATTCCTTGCTCTCTTTCGTGAGTGACCAGCAATGGGCATTTTTGAAGTCGGAAGACCAGTTCATCACCTTTGGTCGGGCTAGGTTCTGCAACACTTGTATGCCCCTTCTGTTCGTTTTGGCAAGCAAGCAACCCTGGACACTCGCTGCATTTATCGCAATAGGATATATGCTGTGACAAATCTCTATATCGTTTTGGTTCGGTCAGATCCTTGGTTCGGTCAGGAAATTCACTTTTTAATCGCTGAACCTCAGGATGGTTTGCTAGACGTTCCAGCACCGCAGACTGTCTTATGGCAAAACCAGCGGGTACTAATGCCTTTAGTTCTTTACCGAAGCTCTCCATATGGCATTAACCTCCCTGTTTAGCCCTCAGTTTTGCAAGCATATCCGCAATGTCTGCTTCTGTGTACTCACTTGGTGTCACATCTTGTGGTTCAGCTTTATCAGGCAAAGTACTTTCACCCCCTTGATTTTTTCCAGCAGCTTCCCTATTTGCATGTAAGGAATACACAATAGTTGCGCAATAACTAAGGCTCCGTATCTCATCCCATTTATTTTTCGCTTTAAAATTATCGAAAGACTGATCAATCCCATCCAGCACTGTTCGGAGCGGTATCCTGGCAGTTGCGAAATCATTCACGACAGATTCATCATTCATCGTTATTTCAAGGCCCTTGCCTCTGCGCTGAAGATACTTTTTGGCAATTTGATTTCGGTATTCCGTTGAGGAAACTACCCGATCAGAGTCGGCATCTGCTTCGGCAAGAACGGTATCTTGGTTTTCCTGTTCGGATTGTGAAATGTCAGATTGTTCAGTTAAACAACAACTACTGTCTTTAATATTGTCTTTAAACCTGTCTTTAGGAGTGCCTTCGTCCTTACTGCCACAAGGGTTTTCATCCTCTTTGACTTCCACTTTTCGTAAGTCGTCACTTACACTTTTCGTAACTCCTGACTTACACTTTTCGTAACTTTCCACTCCATCACCCGCCTGTTCACTTACACTTTTCGTAACTTTATTTCTGGCAAGATTTAATGAAATCAGTTCTTTGAATTTTTCCTCGCTCCATTCTTTAACGAGGCTTACACGCCATTCATCATAATTTTTATTGAGAGAATAAATTTGCTTACCATCCCACTCTATTACCTTGCACTGCTTCAGATAGGTAATTTCCTTCTTAGCGTCCTGTATACGTACACCACACAGCTCAAAATTAGTTAGTAGAGGGATTGTTGCACTTTTCTTCTGGCATCCGTAGGAAAGCCGCAAAATGAGTTTTAATATCTTTTGCTGCCTCTCAGTAAACTTTCGGCTTATGATCTCATCCCAAATGCTGTTGGCTATTCCTATGAAACCATCTTTTAATTGGGGACTTACCACTCACCTCACCCCGGAACTTTCTGAATACTATCTAGTCCCGCTGGCGTTGTTTCCAAACTCCGCTAGCAGAACCTTTAAGCTGTATTTTAAAGAGTTTATTACCTGGTCATTACTTTCTACAGCATTATTCCAGCGGACTTTATCAGCTTCTGCATCTGCTTCTTGAATGCGAAGTTCAATTACCGCCAATTCCGCACGCTGCTCCCTTAGGTTCTTTGCTGCAATATATGCTTCAGCATAAACGCGTTTCCTCTCAGCATATTTCTTCTTATAATCCCTTACGGCCTCAGCTGCCTTACGCCCCAGGAGAATCTGGACTTCGGTCAGTAATTCAATCTTACGTGCCAGTGTAGCAGGGTAATCATGGCTGCATTGATCCGCAAGACTATAAAGCTCTCCGAGCGTATATTGTTTTTGTAGAGACAATGCAGCCACTCCTTTTTTATACATGCGCTCCTATATGGAGTAATCGTTCTCTAACCTCAGGCCAAAGGTGTGCTTGTCCACCTTCGCCATTTCCATCCTGGCAGAACCATTTTGAAATAGTTGGCTTACCGCCTGTGACGTAATCCCGTAAACCTTTAACCCAGGACGATTCTGTACTCGACATAGCCAGTGAACGAGTGTAGAGAGACATAATTCGAGGTGGATCATACTTTTTCTCACCCAGTCTGTGGCCTAAGAAATATGGGTTCCCTTCGGTTTCCATCAGACTAAGTCGGCCATTATCTTTTTTAAAGAACTGGAATTTACGACAGGTCCAGTTGATTTCATATAAGTAATCCAGCACGCTATTCGCTAACTTAATCCTTCCGTCTTTCCCAGCTTTTTTAGCTGCTGTATTCCACTCCTTTAAATTAGCCTCACTAGGAATGAATCTGGATTTTGGGTTGTGATGACCTGATCTCTTCGTCAGTTTTCTAAGACTGTTTTCGGGTTTTGTAGCAAGGTCAAACAATTCGAAACTTGCCAGGTTGGTATAGTAGTCTTTATTAACTATGACCCACCACATATTATTGATATTGTGGTAGACGGTCCCGCGCATCAACGTTCCTTTTCTGCCTCTGAAATATTTCACTTCGCCGTTATTAATCCGTATCCCATCTTTATCGAGAGCGTTATAATCAGGAAGATTTTCTGAACTCCAGTGTCTGCTTGGTGAATTAAGCTCATGAAACACCTTATCGTATGACGTTTTTAGTACTGGTTCAGAGTCACAAGTAAATCCTTCCTCCAGTAAAAATTGTTCCATATATCTGACTTCAACTAGAAACCGCTTTTGGAGTAGATAAGGCATCTTTTCAAATTTGTTAAAGTCATATCTACCGCCGTTTGGGTTCTCTACATTAATTTCTTGATAGAATTCAAGTTTTGCACCACAATTATATTTTTCACCAACAAACAGAAGTTCTCCCTTGTTGCCAGCAAAACGATCCTTCGAAAGAATAGGATAGTCACGGTCTATTTGTGGATCTGATCCAACGACAAAACCTCTATTTCTCATCATGTCTAACATCCGTAAAAAGGTAGGATGAGATATTTCTTTATCGCCTCTTACAGCTATGCTTGTATTCCAGATGCTAAAATCCTTGTCTCCTCTCATAAGACAGGCCTCCTGTTTTCATTTTCAAAATCTTGTGATATACTTCCGTTGAATTGATTCTTAAATGATCGTGTTGGTAGCACGATTGTTTGTCAGGGCTTCTCTGTCTTTTCTTTTGCGGTATAACTTACGGCAATAGTAATTACAGAAAAGTCCTTCTTCTTTTGGATTAGGAAACTTTTGGCCTGCAAAGACTTCTTTCCCACAATGCTCGCAGATACCTATCCCTTTACCGGATATTTTGTATCCCGATGGTTTAGGAGCTTCAAGGCCTTCATATTCTTCATTTTTAAATTTCTCCAGCTTACTTAATTGAGCAGTTAGTAAATCTATTTGGGCATGAATTTCGTCATTAGGTAATCCAAATTTCACAGCGTCAATGCTATCCTCATATAACTCACGTAATTGCGCTCTAAGCACCCTAGATTGTTTATGCTCGTCCAACTCTCTCAGCTCCATATCTCCGCTTCAAGTTCGGATATCTTATCTTTTAATCGTTTTTCTTGTTCTTTCAAAGGCTTCATTTTTTTGATGCACACATGATTAGGCCATAGACTATCTGTAATTGCATATTGAGTTTTATAAATGCCTTGAAGTTTTTGTTCATTAAGTTCCTTTTCCTTTTGAAGAGCAAGCCTTTTCTTATCTTGTTCGGTTAACTTCAGCATCTCAGTATCTACTGCATGTTGACAATTCAACTTCCGATGCATGAGTAGTACAGCGAATATAAGTGAATCTGCTGGTTGATCCAATGTAAACTTGATGCCTTCATCATCCACGATTGGAATTGAATAAGTGGTTTGAGTTTGGTAACTCATTTTGCCTTCGCCTCACGCTGGATATTACGAACGATAATGGCGTGCTGCAAAGAATTCTTAGACCACAACTCAGCCAATTGTTCAAGCGTCATAGCCAACTCCCCTTTAAATGTAGTCTTCTGGACGAAACTCTTTAACGAAGTAAATGGAATCATCAAAATCTATGCGCCGGATGTGACTGTACTTTGCAACTGAGAACAAAACTTTCAACTTACTCCAAATCATGCGGCGATATTTCCCGACCGTTTCGTTAAATTTTCCATCTGTCTCCTTGTAACGATCTTTTGTGAGAGTAATGGACCTGATTCTTACTGCATCCTGTAACTGATAGCATTCAGCATCTGTAAGCGTCACGCTATCCCGAACCTCTTGAACCATCATCTTAACTTCTTCCACTTTTTCAGTGACATCCAAATGCATTTGCTTGATACCGTCCACAAGGCCACGAATTGCCATACCTTGAGCCTCCGTAAGCTGCATCTGCTTTTCGACAACAGACAAAAAATCAGGCTGCTGATTAGGATTAATTAATGTCATTTCTCTACCGCCTTCCTGCCGTTCACGGCTGGTCGAATCTGTTCAACAAAGGCTTCCAGCATGTCCAAGCTTTCGGACAACCGCTTCTTTTCAGAGCTACTAGCACTACCTATTGCACCCAGCATGAATGAAGTAATTCCGACTTTTTGTAGAAACTGCTTCACATGGATGCTTACCTGGATTGTGTTGCTATCTGCCTCGAATCGGAGCTTCTTCATTTGTGCTGCGGCCTGCTGATCGTTAAAATCGTCAGGCTGTTGAAGTTTGATAGCCTCCAGTTCTTCTTTAGCTCTCTGGTAACCACTCTTCAATTGTTCAACTTTTAAACGTTCTTTTTCCAAATCATCATTAAGCTTGTTTTTCCAATATTCATCGCGTTGCTTGAGCTGCGCTTCCGCTTCTTTTTCCTTTTGACGAATGAAAATGCCTGTTTCTTCCTCATGACGCTCTACAGCCGCGGAAACGGCATCCTCAAGTTGATCCGCAGGAATGGCATCTTTGTACTGTCTTTGTAACTCAAGCTTGTCCCGTTCTGCCTGCTCTGCTCTTTCCTCTGCCTCACGCACAGCAGCTTCGAGCCGAGCTTTGGTTTCTACAAATGCCTTGTGAGTGCTAATCAAGCCTTCATCAAGCTGCTGAATGATTTCAGGAGTAGCATTTTCCGCAATAAACTTAGCTTTGTCGTACTGCCTGCCAGAGCCAAAGCCTGCCTGATTCGCTACAATATCCCGAACTTGTCCGGTAGGTTGGTCAGGAAAATTTCCCGTACCTCCAGACATGCGCTCTTTGGCCTTCAAACGTTCTACCTCTTCAAGTCGCCGCGCCCATTCTACTCGCTCGGAAAAAGTGAACTCCTTACGATGTTCATTCTCGGAAATCTCAAGCTGAAGTTGATGCTCAAAATCCTTGATTTCCATAACTCTTACCGTCACTTCTGAGCGTCCAAGGAACTGGTGCGCTCTCAACCGCCGCTCTCCAGCAATCAACTGATAATCCGGTGTTACTACAATAGGGTTAATGAGTCCATTCTGTTTAATATCTCGAGCCAGTTCTTCTATCCCGCCAAAATCCTTACGGATTCGATTACTGACTTTGATCATGTTTATATCTATTTGCAAGTTTTTTCTCCTTTCTTTAATGAGTTATCTTTAAGAGTGGAAGAATTATCGTTGATCCAAGTGAAAACATGATCTCTTGGATATCTTGCTCTTATTTGCTTGAACTTCGGAAATGTTGGAATATCTACGATTTTATTCACTGCCGAAAGCTCAACTTGTAGAATTTCTTTAAGGTTATTTTTGGTGAGCAATGTGGGGAAGCTGTATTTTTTTCTTCCTTCTTCCACTCCTAACTCATAAGCCTTCTTAACAAGTTCCTGTACATACTTGTCGATCTCAGGAATATGAACATTCATTGTTGTTTCCATTTAATCATTCCTTCTCATTATTGTTTTTCTAAATGTCCAGCTCTTATCATTAAATCTTCATAACTTAAGTCCAAAGCGTATGAAAATTTTTTTATTGTATCTGGTTTAGGCGTTCCTCTCTTTCCAGTTTCAATTCTTGAAATTTGAGCAATACTAATTCCAGATAATTCTGACAACTCAATTAGGTTTAGACCTTTCTTTTTTCTGCGGTTTTTTAAATACACACCTAAAGTATTGGTCATTGAAAAGCTCCTCTCTTTCCCTACAGGCAAATAATACTACTTCTTTTCCTTTTGGTAAAATTTATTTATCGCCGTTTTCCAGTATAAAATTAGCTAATACGCTTAATTTCATCTGTTTCCTTAATAATCCTAACTAAATATTTACCTCTAGGTAAAATGATGTTATTATGTTACCAATAAGAAAAAAGGTGGAGTTGTAGTGTCAAACGAACTTGGCATTTGGATTAAGCATGTACGTGATAGCAAGGGGCTAACATTAACGGATGTTTCAAAAATATCGGGGATAAGTATCGCCCAATTGTCAAGAATTGAGACGGGTAAACGAAATGTACCAAAACCTGATACGTTAAAGAAAATTTCTTCAGCTTTAGATATATCCTTTAATGAATTAATGATAATTGCTGGACACATCGACGTGAATGATGATGATGTATTAATCAAGATTGATGATCATGATTCGAATCTTTACCTTGACGAAAAAATTAAACAGGTAGCACGTTTACTTGTAGATGAAAACGGTAATTTTTTATCATTCCTTCATAAAGAATTGTATACAATTTTTAGTTCGATTGAGATTAATGATGAAACTAGCGCTTTTTACGAATTATATAAGAAAGGTTTAGTTGAATATGAAAACGATCCTGACACTCTTATAGAACTCACTCAAGATACTTTTAATTTAGTGTGCAACTTCGCTATTCTGAAAGATGTTATTTTAGAAAAATTAAATTTCGAACAAAAAGAATCGATTTTAAATGAGTTAACAAAGATATCTAAACGACATAATTTATCGAAATCTTCAAACTCAATTGAAGATGCTGCCAAGAAAATTTCATTAAACGATACTAAAGATTTAGAAAAATTCCTTAATCAACCTGAAATAAAGTTTAACGGAAAGTTAATAACAAATGAGTTGAAACAACGAATCTTAGGATATGCTGAAGCATTAATTGACCAAGAGAAAAAAGACCTCAAAAATGATTTCTAACGTTAAACAAAAAAATCACTTCTACTTTTTAGGTTTATAGCTGAAAAGCTATTTCCTATACAAATAAAACCGAACATACATTCTAGAAAGGAGGATATATGGTTATTTTCTCAATCTATTAAGAGGAGAGTTTTAGTATGGCATCGTTTAAAAAATACAAAACAAAGACAAAAGGAACACTCTGGATGTTTAAAATTGATACCGGAGTCGATCCCAAAACAGGGAAGAGGACAAATACAACACGAAGAGGATTTGCTTCTAAATCCGAAGCTAAGTTGGCCGCTGATGAATTAGAGGTTCATTTACAAGATGGAACATTGATAAATGAGAGTAAAAACATTTTAATTAGTACATTTCTTGAAGACTGGGTAGAAATATATAAGAGAAAGACTGTAAGAAATAACACTTATAAACAACATAAAAATAATATAAAAAACCATCTAGTTCCAAACTTAGGATTCGAAAAAGTCACTAAATTAACCAATGCTCAATATCAAAATTTCATTAATGAAATGATTTCAAAACGTAGTAAAAGAACTGTTGAGATTATTCATACAACCATGTTGAGTGCTATGTATAAAGCTGTGGAATTAGAAGTAATTAAAAAAAATCCTTGTTCCAAAATTACTATACCTGATCCAAATATCAATAAACTTAAATCACCTGATACTTTGAAATACCTTACGAAAAAAGAAGTGTTTGATTTTTTAAATGCTGCCTTTGTAGACAATTGGAAATACTACATTTTTTTCAAAACTCTGATTGAAACTGGTCTAAGGAAGGGGGAAGCTCTCGCTTTGCAAAGAGATGATGTAAACATTGATGAAAAAAGGATTATAGTAAACAAAACATTAGTATATGATGAAATGAAATATGAAAATATTTTTTCTCCACCAAAAACAAACGCTTCAAACAGAAAAATCCTTATAACGGAAAATTTATCAAGAGAGCTGAAAAGCCACATAGTAAAACAAAAAGAAGACGAATTGCAACTTGATCAAGTAGACAGGAATGATTTTGGATTAGTTTTTAATCGGGGCGACGGACTACCATTTGCGAAATCAACTTTGCAACGGGCTTTTAAAAGGATATGCAAAAACGCAGGCATAGATAAGAACATCACAATCCATGGACTAAGACATACTCACGCTGTTCTGATGCTGGAATCGGGAGCTAGTATGAAAGAGGTCCAAGAAAGATTAGGTCATGCATCTATAGAAGTCACTGCCGACATTTATGCTCATATTACTGAATTTATTGAGGTACGTAGCATAGATAATTATGCAGCTTATATGAACTATCCCCAAATCAATTAGTCGCGGTCAAAATCGCGGTCAAAGTAGAAAAGCCACTTACCTTTGAACTAAAAAGAAAAACCCTGACATGCTAGAAAAACCAGCAATGCCAAGGCTTTATGTCTTTTAATACAGCGTCAGATATTGATCACGTTCCCACTGATGAACCTGTGTGCGATACATATCCCATTCAATTTCCTTAAGCTCATAGAAGTAGGCTAGAGCATGGTCGCCCAGTGCGTCAGAGATAACTTCGCTCCGAATAAGCTCAGACAAAGCTTCTTTCAAGTCTGCTGGCAGACTTGGAATGCCTTCTTCAATCCGCTCTTCCTCAGACATTACGTAAATGTTACGATCAATCGGAGCTGGCAGAGCCAACTGACGTTTGATACCATCCAAACCAGCTCTCAGCATCACTGCCAAGGCCAGATAAGGATTCGCCGCTGGGTCAGGGTTACGAACTTCGACGCGAGTGCTCAGACCACGAGACGCGGGAATCCGAATCATTGGACTGCGATTGCTTGCAGACCAAGCCACATAACAAGGCGCTTCATAACCTGGTACGAGGCGTTTGTAAGAATTCACCGTTGGATTCGTGATCGCTGCCATTGCACGTGCATGTTTAAGAATACCAGCCATATAGTGGCGGGCCGTCTGGCTTAATCCGAGTTCGTCCGTTTCATCATAAAATACGTTTTCATTGTCCTTAAACAACGATTGATTGCAGTGCATACCGGAGCCATTTACACCAAACAAAGGTTTTGGCATAAAGGTAGCATGCAAACCATGCTGACGAGCAATCGTCTTAACAACGAGCTTGAACGTTTGAATCTGGTCGGCAGCTTTAATTGCATCTGCATATTTAAAGTCAATCTCATGCTGACCAGGTGCAACTTCATGATGAGATGCTTCAATTTCGAAGCCCATCTCTTCAAGCTTAAGTACAATTTCACGACGGCAGTTTTCACCCAGATCCATCGGAGCCAGGTCAAAATACCCGCCTTGGTCATTCAGTTCTGTAGTCGGCTCGCCTTTTTCATCCGTTTTGAATAAGAAGAATTCAGGCTCTGGTCCGACATTCATCGAAGTATATCCCAACTCTTCTGCTTCCTTAAGTACACGTTTCAAGATGCCCCGCGGGTCACCTGCAAAAGGAACTCCGTCCGGCTTGTAAATATCACAGATCAAACGAGCTACACGATCCGAGGTTACCCAAGGGAATACAACCCAAGTGTCCAAATCCGGATATAAATACATATCAGATTCTTCAATACGCAC
Organism: Paenibacillus sp. F4; assembly: GCF_002894905.1. Classification (NCBI taxonomy): domain Bacteria; kingdom Bacillati; phylum Bacillota; class Bacilli; order Caryophanales; family Paenibacillaceae; genus Paenibacillus; species Paenibacillus sp. F4. Next base: position 410,977 of record NZ_POVS01000013.1, on the reverse strand, counting down.
ATAACCTTCTATGGAAGATCCGTCAAACATCATTTTATTATCCAATGCTTTTTCCAGTTGACTAACCGGAATTTCAACGTTCTTAATAGTGCCCAGCAAATCTGTAAATTGCAAACGAATAAAACGAACATTTTCTTCTTTCGCAATCCGAAGGATATCTTCTCTGCTATAACTCACTCTAACCTCTCCCTTTCTATAACGACTATATACGAATCGGTTGTTCTATAAATTACTTAAATGATGAGACCGGATTTTAAAGTAAAGCGACCTTATGCCAAGAGGTAAGTCAAAGCATTATCTCTTATTGAAGAACCGTGATAATTCGCCTTGGATTAGGGATACCTGTCCTGGTCTTTTGCCTGCAACAAGTTGTTGTTTCAGCAAGCGGTGAAGCTGAGTATCGGACATTTCACGGCGTTTGACTTCCGTATCTGCAGTAATAACCGTAGCTTCCTCCGATTCCTTGGTAACCGGATTCATGACTTGTTTAATTCCCGCAATGTTAACACCCTTCTCGATCAACGCCTTAATTTCAAGCAGACGCTCTACGTCATTAAAAGAAAAAAGACGTTGGTTTCCCGATGTACGGGCAGGAACTATCAAGTTATGCTGTTCATAATAACGAATCTGACGTGCTGACAAGTCCGTTAGCTTCATGACAATACCTATTGGAAATAAGGCCATATTTCTGCGAATTTCGTCGCCCATTTGTCATCAACCTTCCAGTGATCTATTATTCACCTTATTGTACATTTAGCTGATGCAAAGTGTCAATGACATGTTAGAAATACTCACAATAATTTACGTTCTTTCATCGTTTGCAGAGCCATAAGCACTCCAAATTTAACATGAGAGTAGGTTAAGCCCCCTTGCATGTAACCAATATAAGGCTCACGAATTGGAGCATCTGCGGATAGTTCCAAACTTCCCCCTTGTATGAACGTACCTGCTGCCATGATAACTGGATGCTCATAACCCGGCATATCCCACGGCTCTGGCACCACATGGCTATCCACGGCAGCCGCACGCTGAATGCCCTGTACAAAAGCAATTAGATGCTCTGGTCCGCTAAAAGAAATAGCCTGAATCAAATCCGTACGCTCTTCATGCCAGGCAGGTTTGGTCTCAAATCCCATCTCCTCAAAGACCGCAGCTGCGAATACGCTCCCTTTAACCGCTTGCCCAACCAGTGTTGGAGCAAGGAATAGTCCCTGAAATATGCCTCGTGTAGTACCTAGCATGGCACCTACTTCTCCACCGATTCCAGGTGCAGTTAATCGGTAGGATGCTAGCTCTACATACTTTTGTTTGCCGCAGATATATCCACCCGTTTCTGCAATGCCACCACCGGGATTTTTAATCAACGAACCTGCCATCAAATCGACACCTACCTGAGTAGGTTCCAGCTTCTCGGTAAATTCACCGTAGCAATTGTCAACAAAGACAATGACGTCAGGTTTTATTTCCTTCACACGTGCTGTCATTTCTTCAATATCTGCTACACTAAACGAAGCTCTCCAATCATAACCGCGTGAACGCTGAATACCGATCACTTTGGTATTGGCATGGATCGCAGCCTCCACCGCTTCCCAGTCCACTTTACCTTCCGCTGTCAGTGCGGTTTCTCCATAAGTAACACCAAAATCCTGCAATGATCCTGTTCCGTCGCCGGGCTTACCAATCACTTTGTGGAGGGTATCATAAGGTCTCCCAGTAATGTACAACAGTTCATCCCCTGGACGCAGCACACCAAATAAAGCAGTGGCAATTGTATGAGTGCCCGAGGCAAAATGCGGACGCACCAACGCTGCCTCCGCACCGAACACATCCGCATAGACTTCCTCCAGCACCTCACGCCCCCGGTCATTGTAAGCATATCCCGTAGAACCCGCAAAATGAAAATCGCTCACTTGCTTCCGCTGGAATGCCTGAATAACCTTCCACTGATTTGAATCTACAATATGATCTATGTGCTGTATACGTTCTTGTATTTTATGTTCTGCCGTTTCCTGAATTTGCTGAATTTCTGGACTAAAAACTACCATTTACCTTCTTGACCCTCTCTCTTACGCAGCCTTAGGCTATTCATGTTATATTATTGTTCGCTTTGAACGATGAGCATTATCATTTTATTGGCCCAAAAACATCATTAGATGTTAACCTTCTGTGAACTCGCTGAGCGCATGACCATACTTTTCGTACTCGCCTCTTTGAATTTCAACCTCATAAATGACATCATTTCCATCATACTCTGTCAGCAGTACATCTCCGATTCGATAAAGCACCGAGGTTAAGTCTCCACGTTCCGCAGGAATGCGAAATCTCAGCGTATCACCGCTCAGATGCTCTTGAATCAGTTCACGAATACGCAGCAAATCCCCTTCATCAAAAGCGCTAATTTTCAAATAGCCCTCCCCAGAAGGAAGCATTTGGAGTTGCTCAGGGGTACAGGCATCTTTTTTGTTAAATAATACGATCTGAGGCTTGTCCGCAGCCCCTAGCTGTTGTAAGATCGTCTCTACAACTTTCATCTGTTCGTCTCGCATATCCGAAGACGCGTCTACGACATGCAAAATGAGATGAGCCTCATTTGCCTCCTCCAAAGTAGCACGGAAGGAAGCAACCAAATCATGAGGGAGATTTTGGATAAAACCGACCGTATCCGTAAGAATAACTTCTTTTCCACTCGGTAGCTCCATTGTTCTGGAGGTAGGATCCAGCGTCGCAAACAGTTGATTCTCAATATATACATCGGCTGCTGTCAGTTGCTTCAACAGCGTCGATTTGCCCGCATTGGTATAGCCAACAAGTGCAACCTGAACAATGCCGCTCTTTTGTCTGCGCTCCCTATGCAAATACCGGTGGCGGGTCACTTCCTCCAGTTGGCGTTTCAGATCACTGATTCGATCACGAATATGACGGCGGTCTGTCTCCAGCTTGCTTTCACCAGGACCACGTGTTCCGATTCCACCACCGAGACGCGAGAGATTTTTGCCATGTCCAGACAAACGTGGGAGTAAATATGACAACTGCGCCAGTTCAACCTGAATAATACCTTCCCGTGTTTTTGCACGTTGTGCAAAAATGTCCAGAATCAATTGTGTCCGGTCAATAATTTTGAGATCCAGACTTTCTTCCAGATTGCGTACTTGGGCCCCCGAGAGCTCCTGATCAAAAATAGCTGTATTCGCTCCCAATTCTTCAGCAACTGCACGCAATTCCTCTACTTTTCCTTTGCCAATAAACCATTTTGAATCCTTGGCTTCCTTATTCTGTGTCAGGACGCTCAGTACTTCAACTCCCGCTGTCTCAGCCAGTTTCACCAGCTCATCCAACGAGTATTCCGTATTGATGCCAGATCGTTTGACTTCATCCGTAATTAGACTGACCAGTACCGCCTTGTCCTGCATTTCGGTTTGTGTATCATGAGTGGAGTTCGCCATATTGTTTGCTCCTTTATTTTCATCTCAACTCTCGAACAGAGACCGACCTGATGTCCAGGCCGGCCCCCGTTCGATGTCATACAATTCGATGTGATTCAGATTCCTATTATCGCCTATCTTTTGTCCATTTTCAAATCCTCTGGACGCAGCGTCATCAATTCCTGCTTGCCGGGTTGCCCGCTCCTGTACTGATTGAGCAACCTGACAGCTTGGTGCCGAATCGCTTTTTCAATCACGTTACGAACATATCGTGCATTACTAAATGCATGAAGACTGTCATTACGCTCGTTTAGCAAATGCTCCTTCATTTTGAGTATGGACTGAGGCATGAGAATATAATCCCGCTCCTTGGCCATCATCTCGGAAATTTGGATGAGCTGATCCACAGTATAATCAGGAAAATCCAACTGGATTGGAAAGCGAGAAGGAAGACCAGGATTCGTTCGTAAAAAAAAGTCCATTTCCCCCGAGTATCCAGCGAGAATCAAAATAAATTGATTTTTTTGGTCTTCCATGGATTTTACCAAGGTATCAATCGCTTCTTTTCCAAAATCCTTTTCCCCTCCGCGTGCCAAACTGTAAGCCTCATCAATGAACAACACGCCGCCAAGAGATTTCTTTACCAGATCTCGCGTTTTTTGTGCCGTGTGGCCAATATACTCACCGACCAGATCAGCCCTCTCCACCTCAATCAGATGCCCCTTGCTCAGTACCCCCATTTTTTGCAGCATTTTAGCGATAATTCGGGCTACTGTCGTTTTCCCCGTACCTGGATTTCCTTTGAAAATCATGTGATATACGTGTGCATTGCTCAACAGTCCCGCATCCGTGCGCATATGGGCGATTTGCAAAAAGGCATATACCTCAAATACCAGGTCTTTGATGTTATCCAAGCCGACGAGATGATCGAGTTCTTTCTGAATTTCCTGATAAAGACTGAGATACTGCGGTAGCGCCTGTGACTTGGTTGAAGCCACTGCTTCCGTCTCGTCCACAGTCACCGAAGCTATCGGCTCCGGGCTACGCAGCACGACATTAATTTGTCTGGAAGGTCTCTCCTCCGACCGCTTGCCCGCGGCGATTCCCCGTCCGTTCATGCATCCATCACCTCAACATTTCTTCAGGCACAGCTTACCCTATTAATGTATTCGGTCTGGCATGTCCTTATTAGCATAAAAGCAACGGGAACGTGCACAAAGCCTTTTGTTTAATTCAGGCAACCCAAGTTTGAGCGCTGATCCACCACCGTTGTAGCGTCCATTTAGCGTATGCCAATACTTCTCTTGATTGGTGAATTGGCATATTCAGCACTTTAGATTCCGTCAGAGCCATCTGAGGATGATCAAACTTCAAGAATTGAGCAATCTCCATCGCCCGAGGGCCATGATAGCTATGTGTAATGATCACGGTGGAGGTCCATCCATATTCCTTCATGATGCGCTGGCTATAGAGCAGATTTTCGTAAGTACTGGTCGCATGGTTTTCCAACACAATATGCTGTAAAGGAACCCCTCTATCTACCAAATAGCGTTGCATGCCCTCAGCCTCTGTATACGGAAAATCTGGTTTATCCAGTCCCCCACTTACAATTAGACGCTGTACCGTCCCGTTGCGGTATAAGTGCAAGGCTTCTTCCAGCCTTTCCTTCAATCCGGGGCTGGGCTCAGCTCCCCACATAGAAGCACCTAGTACGATACCAATTTGCACTTGCTGGAGCGGAGTGGTAGAGGCGGCCGTATTCATGTTCCATACTCGGATACCTGCCCATACCAATCCGACCAAAATGAAAATCATCAAACAAAGTACAAGACGCTTGGATACCATAAATATTTTCTTAAGGCGACTCTGCCTGCTTTTCAACTCAGAACTTTTGGGCCCAGTATTTTTAATCCACTGCAAAACTTTCACCGTTCTCTCTTGAAATCACCGTTGTGAAACCATTCTGCCCGGTGTTTCAGCGACATTTTAAAATAGGGGAACACGTGGGCATCTATCTGATGTAACACATCAGCCGCCGTACGATTAGCCAATTCTGCCTCTTGCGTTGAGATATGCCCCCGTTGTAACGCCTCCTCCAATTCATCCTCATCCACTAGAAAGATTTCACCGTTTTTAAGCACCACAACATCCAAATACAAATCGTCAAACCAAGGGACTCCTTGATCGGTCACACCCTGATTTCGGCAGGTATCAATATACCATTCAACGATTTGCTCCCGATTGTCAAACATAGCAGTCACCACATAGTGCTCACCTTTTGGATAATATTGCAGCCAGGAATATCCTTTATCGGCTATGCAAAACGTATGACCACCGTAACTTTTCCATAACGGCTCCTTGAGACTCAAAATTGTATACAGGGTCACATATCCTGTAAACGCGTCACTTTCTACATACCGGCAAGCAAACTTGCGATTGGTGATTCTGCGCCAGTTGGCCCGGTCTCCGAATTTGCGCTTCATAAATGATGTTCCTCTCCAACATTGGTAAAACCAGCTTACCATATTTAAACTGTACACTCAAAAAGAACCCCTTTACCAAAGCAAAAAAAGGTATTCTCAGACCGTGAAACGGTCCGAAAATACCTTTGATTTGAAGCAAATTCAACTTACATAAAGCAATACTTGCTAATCCCGATTGTGACGTCCACGATTGGAGTTCGAATGACCGTTGGAATTGCCTTCTTGAGTTCCATCCGTTGTGACTTCAGTCGTAGATGCATCCGTATTTTCTGGATTCACCATAGTATCTTCATCAGAAATACCTGCATCCGGTGTAGTAGTCTGACCATTTTCCTGATTTGTATCGTTTCCATTGCCGGAATTGCTATTATTGTTGCCTGTGCCTCCAGCACCATTCCCACCAGTATCTCCAGGAGATGCCGGAACCTGACCTGAGCCATTATTGTTGTTGATACCGCCAGGAGGTGTATTTCCCTGATCTGTACCGTTTTGTCCGTCTGTAGCCCCACCATTATCCGGTAAGGTTCCATTCTCGTTTGGATCAGTCCCTGGCTGTGGATCAACCGGAGTAGTCTCCGACGGAATTTCCACACGGATCGTATTAGAAGCCTCGGATTCTTTACCATCCGCTCCATAAGCCACTACATAATATTCATACGTGTTTCCAGCTATAGGAGACGTATCTTCACCACTCGTGCCCTTCATGGCCTCCATGATTGTTGCAAAGCCTGCATCAGAAGTCCCTTTGCGATACACACGGTATTGTACATTATCCCCCGTCGCCGCAGTCCAGGACAACGATACAATTTGGGTGTCCTGACTATAAGACCCGCTCAGCCCGCTTGGAGCGGTAGCCTGAACCGGCTCTTCTGGCTTCTGCTCAACTGGTGGTTCATATCCCTTCGGCTCGCTGAATTGCGTAACCGGATGCCCCTTGAGAGCTTCACCCATGACCCTTCCGAAAAAGGCTGCCGACTGCCCACTGTAGTTTCTCAGCATATGTTTGCTGTCCGGCTTATCATAACCCATCCATACTGCTCCGGTATATTCTGGCGTATAACCGACAAACCAGATGTCCCGGTTACCACTGTTACCGCTAATTCCACTTTGGGTCGTACCCGTTTTACCAGCTACAGGCCAGTCAATACGTGCTTTGCGACCTGTGCCGCTATTGACTACATTTTGCATCATTTGAGTCATTTCAAAAGCTGTTTTTTCACTCATTACAGATTTAGATTCCTCTTCATGAGTATAAACTACCTGATCATCACTATTATTAATTTGTTTAATGGAATAAGCCTTTTGGAATTGTCCTTTATTGGCAAAAGCGCTGTAGGCCTGCGCCATTTCAAGGGTATTCGTTCCTTTGCTTAATCCACCCAATGCGATAGCAAGTGAGTGATCATTTTTGTCCATCGGAATGCCTACGCTCTCGGCAAATTGAACCCCTTTTTCCACACCGATTTGGTTCAGCAACCATACAGGCGGAATATTTTCAGACTTCGTAATGGCGTCGAGCATGCTGATGGTCGACGAGTAACCATGCAAGTTTTTCGGACTGTATCCGTTAAAACTCTGGCGTTCGTTACTCAAAGGGGTATCCATCGTAAACTTACCGGATTCAAGAGCTGGCGCATAGGCTACAATCGGCTTAAAGGCCGATCCTGGCTGTCTGCGGCTCTGTGTCGCACGATTGAAGGTTCCCTTTTTGTAATCCCGTCCGGGTGCCATCGCGGCAATTCCACCTGTCTGGTTGTTAATAATGACCATCGAGGCTTGAACAGGCTGATCGTCAGGACTTTTTTCGAACATGTCATCATCTGCCATCGCCTGATCCAGCGCATTTTGAGCCTGGGCATCCATTGTCGTATGAATCTTATAACCACCAATAATCAAATCATTGCCGCTAACTCCTGGCAGTGCATCCTCTGCCTCATCCATGACGTATTCCATAAAATTTTGATACTTTTGAACTTTTTCCGGTTGTTTATAATTGTAATTTACAGCCTTGGCCTCTTCCATCTCTTGCTTTCCAATCATTCCCTGCTCAAACATCAGCTGGAGTACCACTGCACGCCGTGCCTTCGAGTTCTCCGGATTACTTATTGGATTATACTTGGATGGCCCTTTCGGAATAGCTGCCAGTGTAGCGACCTGCCACAACTTTAAGTCATTTAAATTTGTCACTCCAAAATAGCCTTCCGACGCTGCCTTAATTCCAGAATACGAGCGTCCAAACCAAATCCGGTTCAGGTAGAGTGTAATAATTTCATCTTTAGTCAAATTCCGCTCCAGCGCCATTGCGATGGATACCTCTGTCGCTTTACGGAAAAAGGTTTTGTCACGTGTCAAAAACAAGTTTTTGGCCAGCTGCTGAGTCAGCGTACTGCCGCCCTCCACTGCCGAACGGGCCACGATATCCTTAACGGCTGCCCGGCCGATAGACCAAATATCAACCCCTTGATGCTCCATAAAACGCTTATCCTCGGTTGCGATAAATGCTTTTTTGAGCAGGTCTGGTATTTCTTCACTTTTAACAGGATCGCTTTTTTGCACAGACAACTCACCCATGAGCACACCGTTGCGGTCATAAACCTTCGATGTCTCGTTCACTGTAATTTTGTCTTTGTTGGCTTTGTAAATTTTTTCGCCATTGACCATGACAAATAAATATCCACTAAGTGCACAGAATATGGCTAAGGCCGCTGTAATAAATAGCGTCCACCCTACTCGCTTACCTGTTATTTTCTTTTTCTTGCCCTTCGGCTTCTCTTTAGATGTGTTTCTATTGCGATTGCCGGATCTGGACAATGAATCGTTTGGCATTCCCCTTACTCCCTTTCGCGAATAATCATATGATACCTAACATAAGCCTAAAGCTTGCTGTCGGCAGCATGAAAGTAAACGGAATGAAAAGAACAACCCTGATCAGGTTGCTCCCGGTCACATTCCTATACAGTTAGACGAGACGGACGCCTGAAAAGTTTCATGAACCCGGGCGACCGTCAAGCCGTAATCAGTTATCGCTAGCGTTATCCTGTTGCTGTACAAGCGATACATTGCGTTGCGGTGTAAAGGTGGAGATGGCATGCTTGTAAATCAGCTGTTGCTTTCCATCCGAGTCGATAACAATCGTAAAATTGTCAAATGCTTTAATCGTCCCTCGCACCTGAAATCCATTGATGAGGTATACCGTTACAGGTATAGAATCCTTGCGCAATTGATTCAGAAACGTATCTTGGATATTAATGGACTTGTTCATTTTAGCCGTACCCCCAATAATCATTTGGATTGTTTTGAAGTATATTCAAGGTCTGTCCGGAACTTTCCTGCTATAATTTCGTGTATTCGGGCTGCATGAGCAGAAAAATTTCCGAAATCAGTGACATCTACCCACTGGATATCCTTCATATGGCGAAACCACGAGAGCTGTCGCTTCGCAAAATGACGCGTATCCCGTTTTAGCCAAGTCACCGCCTCTTCCAAAGACACCTCTCCCCGCAGGTAGGAGGATATCTCTTTATAGCCTAGACCTTGCATGGAGATGGCATCGCTTCGCACTCCCCGTTCCATTAAGGAGGTTACCTCAGCAACAAGCCCTTGATCGAGCATCCCGTCAATTCGGTCTTCAATACGTTTATATAGCATTTGCCTATCCATTGTCAAACCTACGATGCAGAGTTGGTAGGGAGATTCCTTTTTTTGACTGGCAAGTTGAGAGCTAAGTGTCGTTCCGCTAACATGGTAAATTTCCAGTGCACGAACGACACGACGACGATCATTAGGATGCAGACGAAGTGCACTTTCAGGATCAACCGCCTGTAGACGCGCATGAAGCGCATCAGCTCCAAACTGTTCAGCATAGTCAAGCTGTTCCTGACGAAAAGCTTCGTCAGCCCCCACCTCGGAAAACTGGTATTCATAGCAGACTGATTCTACATATAAACCTGTTCCGCCTACGATAAACGGTAGCTTTCCTCTAGATTGAATATCAGGTATGAGACGACGACAGTCTTCCTGAAATCGGGCTACTGAATATGGGTATTCAGGCTCATGAATATCAATTAAATGGTGCTTGATTCCTTCCATTTCCTGTTCGGAAATTTTGGCAGTTCCAACGTCCATATGACGGTATACCTGCATGGAATCCCCGGAAATAATTTCCGCGTCAAATTGTCGTGCCATCTCGATGCTTAGTTTCGTCTTGCCAACCGCAGTCGGGCCAACAAGAACAAGTAGTTTAGGCTTAGCTGCCACTGTCAATATCAATCACTCCGTACACTGTTTTCGTTGTGCCCCGCTGCTCTACACGGAAGCCGAGGCGGGCAAATTCCCCGCTACCCCGTTTTTCTTTTAATACAATTGTTTTTCGTGCAATCCGTTTGGCATGAACAATACTTTCCTCATTCAACGCGTCTGGATTAGCCAACCCTCTCAATGGACCGATTGCGCTGGAATCGAGCAATGGATCACGGAACATAGGGTCAAAATAAATAATATCTATACTGCGATCAGGCAAACTACGCAAATAGTCCAAATGATGACCAAAACGAACGTCAATGTTGGAAAAGGCCTGATCTACTTCAGCGTTGCCGGAACGGTAATGCCTCATTCCATCCTTGATTAAAGCATAGACGGGAAAAGAACTCTCCACAGCCGTGACTTGTCCAGAGCTTCCCGTTCCAATTGAAAATAGAAGAGAATCCGTACCAAGTCCTGCGGTGCAATCCAGCACAGTATCACCCGGGACGAGCCGGGCAGCCGTCAACATTGGGTCAGGTTCACCCTTTAATACCCGTTTGGCGCGAATGAAGCCCATACTCGGGTGAAAAACCATCGGTGATTGTTCTGGACTAATCAGCCTCACTCCGCCCTGCACCAGAACCAACGCTTGACGGACTCTGTGAGCTGCGATTAGCTTAGCTACCGATATGCCACGACGAGGGGCATACAGCACCCCTAACTCGGCTGCGAGCAGCTTCGCTCGCTCCACAACCTCAGCCGAGGGGGAATCCCCTGTCGTGACCAGTAATTCGACTTGCTTCTCCCGTAGGACCGACTGCTCTTCTTCTTCACGTTTTTCCCGATCCTGCAACATATATATACTCCCTTACATTACTCTTTTAAACAGCTTCTCTAAATCATATGTGGAAAAGGAAACCACAATAGGTCGTCCATGAGGGCAAGTATATGGTTGTTTGCACGCTGCCAAACGCTCTAGCAGTACGATAGCCTGTTGGTCAGTCAGCTTCTGGTTTGCCTTAATCGAAGCCCGGCAGGAGCACATGATTGAGGCTGCTTCCCGCAGCTTAGCAAGATCAATGGCTCTTTCCTCCAGCACCCATCCGGCCATTTCCTCAATGACATCCGCTTCTTCCCCTTGGGGAAGCCAGTACGGGTAAGAGCTGACACGGAAGGTTTGACCGCCAAAATGCTCCAAATACACCCCCGCCTGCTCAAACCAGTGCAGCCTTGTTTTCAACTTTTCTGTCTCGGAAGGCGTAAAATCCAGTGTAATTGGCAGTAGCAACTCCTGCGATACTGACTCGGGATTACCGAATTTTTCATAATAAAATTCATAATTGACTCGTTCATGTGCGGCATGTTGATCAATTAAATACAAGCCCTGGTCGTTCTGTGCAATCAGATATGTCCCGTGGTGCTGACCGATTAAATTCAGTTCAGGAAAAGTGGGCAACTCTGGAACTTCTCCCGACACCGCTGCCAATTGCTCTGCATTTAGACGTTGCTGGCGAGGCTTCTGATCCGCGAAATGACGGGAATCCGTAGCTTGTTCTGCAATCGGTGGCACAGAAGATGGGTAAGCAGCAGAAGCAGCCGTTTCCTGTATCCCCCCGCTGTATAAAGAAGATGTGCCTATTGCGGCATTACCTCCTTCGGACGACTGTACAGGCGCCTCATCAAGGAGCGGAACGTCCCCTCTAACTTCACTCCCGTTGTTTTCTTCCACAAAATCTGCATCCAGTTCATCATCAGTAATACTTTTACCTGAAAGTTTGTTTGCCCGTCCAATGGCTGAGAGGCTATCCCTGCTCGGACGTTGCTCACGCTCCTGGCTACCTCTGTTATTCTCTTCGTTTCTGTTCAAGTAATTGGATTGGCCCGGTACCTGGTTCTCCGACGAGGTCACGGAAAGTGGCAGTGCTCCCCCCCGGTCTTTGCCGGAAGGAGCATCCCCTTCCGCACCATTTCCCTTCGAGAAGTGAAACTGCTCCTGCACAAACGAGCCACTGTCCTTGCCACCGATCTCGCGCTTGACTGCCTTCGGAATCAGCACTTGCTGCCCTAAAACAGCTTTTACCGAATCTTCAACCAGCTGAAACAGTTCAGCTTCTTTGCTGAACCTTACCTCCAGCTTGGCGGGATGAACGTTAACATCCACCAAAGAAGGATGCATTTCCAGTTGGATCACAGCCAGCGGAAAACGATTGATCGGCAACAAGGTATGATACGCCTTGAGCAACGCCTGATTAAGCCCGTAGCTTCGCACAAAACGTCCATTCACTACCGTCGAGATCGCATTTCGATTTGATCTCGTCCACTCTGGACGGCTGACATAGCCGCTAATTTGGTAATCGAGGCTCTCTCCTTCCAGCAGCAGCATGGATTTCGCCGCAGAAGTTCCGTAAATAGCGGCAATCACCTGCAGCAAATCACCATTACCCAGCGTTTGCAACAATGTATTGCCATTATGCCGCAATGTGAAGGCAACTTCCGGGTGCGAAAGCGCCATTCGGTACAATACATCCGAAATGTGTCCCAGCTCGGTCTGGATTGTTTTCATATATTTCAGCCGTGCAGGTGTATTATAAAACAGCTCCCGTACGGTAAAATCCGTCCCTTGTCTACTAGCGGCATCCTCGTGAAGCACCAGCTTACCGCCCTCAATCACCAATTTACGGGCACGCCCGTCATCTCCGGCTGCTGTAAGCAGCTCTACTTTCGATACAGCCGCTATACTTGGCAAGGCCTCTCCCCGGAAGCCGAGACTTGTGATCTGAAACAGGTCGCGACCATGTCCAATTTTGCTTGTCGCGTGCCGATAGAATGCCGTTTCCACGTCTTCAGGCTCAATGCCACTTCCATTATCCGTCACCCGAATACTTTGCAGACCGCCCTCTTCTACCCATACGTCCACCCGCGTACCGCCTGCATCAATCGCATTTTCCACCAGCTCCTTCACGACGGAGGCTGGACGTTCCACGACCTCACCGGCAGCAATCTGGTTCGCAATATGTTCATCCAGTACCCGAATTTTAGACATCCTTTTAACCTCCTCCTGACTTCAAAGTGTGATGAAAAATAAGAATAATGTCACCTATTTTAACTACAGGCCATTGGCCTTGTTTTTAAGATCATTTAATAGCTGCATTGCCTGTAAGGGAGTCATATTCATGACATCAGCGTTTTTCACCTTACGCAAAATTTGGCGCACAATCGGATTAGCCTCAACGGTCTCTGCATGTGGCTTGGAGGAGGCAAGCTCCTGCTCTCCGAAAATGGACAGCTGTACCACTTCAGTTGCTCCTTGCTCCAACGTGCTGGAAGCTTCCACAGTCTGAAGAGTATCTTCTTTTACCAAGGTGGCCTGCTGTGATAAAGACTGAGCTGATGATGCATTTTCTCTGCTTTCTCGCAATGTCTGGCCTGAATTATATTCGGTCAAAGAAGAAATATCTTCCGTCCCTGAAACTGTACGAAGATCAGTCCCTTCCTTCCCTCCTACTACTATCTCGGTACCTGCCGTTACTTGAGCCGCTGCCTGTTCAAAACCATTCAGCAGTCCATTCGCTCGCTCAATAATGTTATTGGGCAAGCCTGCAAGCCGAGCACAATAAATCCCATAGCTACTGCTAGCCGCTCCTGGTATGAGCTTACGCAGGAAATTCACCTTGTCGCCGCTTTCCTGCACGGCCATAGAGTAATTTCGCAGCGAAGACAGTCCTTGCTCCAAATGCGCCAGCTCATGGAAATGCGTGGATACCAGCGCCTTACAGCCGATCGTGTCATGGACAAATTCGATGACTGCCTGTGCAATTGCCATCCCTTCACTGGTGGACGTACCTCGTCCCAGTTCATCAATAATGATCAAGCTTCGCGGAGTTGCCTTGTCCGTCATTACTTGGATATCTGCCATTTCGACCATAAACGTACTCTGCCCGCCGATGAGATCATCCGCCGCGCCGATCCGTGTGAAAATGCGATCCAGCATCGGCACCTTGGCACGTGCAGCAGGGACAAAGCAGCCAATTTGAGCCATAATTGCAATAAGCGCGACCTGACGCATATACGTACTTTTCCCAGCCATATTCGGCCCGGTGATAAGTAGAATATGCGCATCCGCTTCCTCCAACACCGTGCTGTTGGCAATAAAACCGCCATCTTTCATTACAGCTTCCACCACGGGATGGCGCCCCTGCTCCACTACGAAATCATATCCTGTAGTCAGCTCAGGTTTCACGAATCCCCGTTCCGCACTAACCGATGCCAGCGACTGATACACGTCAATTTCAGCCACTTGCTCTGCCAGCTTTTGCAAACGGGGAATTTCAGCGTTCAGTTTACTGCGAAGCTCGGAGAAAAGCGTGTACTCCAGATCAACCATTTTATCCTCGGCTTCCAGAATTAGAGATTCCTTTTCCTTCAACTCCGGTGTAATATACCGTTCCGCATTTGCCAACGTCTGTTTGCGTTCATATCGACCTTCTGGTAATGAAGACAAATTGGATTTGGTCACCTCGATATAATAACCAAATACTTTGTTGTATCCAATTTTAAGTGACCGAATGCCGGTTGCTGCACGTTCCTTGGCCTCTAGCTCAGCGATCCAACGTTTACCGTTCACACTCGCCTCGCGCAGTTCGTCCAGACGCTGATGGTAGCCTTCCTTAATAAGGCCTCCATCCCTTACGGAAATTGGCGGTTCATCTGCCACCGCTTCCTCAATCAACGCACACAGGTCTGTACAGCTATCCAGCGTTTGTGCAATCCGTCTCAGCGTCTTCGAAGGAGATTCAGCGCACAGCTCGCGTAAAGAAGGAATTTGGGCCAGCGACAGCTTGAGAGCGATCAGATCACGTGCATTAGCACTACCAAAGGCGATCCGCCCAACTAGACGCTCCAGATCGTAAATCTCTTTAAGCTGAGCACGTACATCTTCTCGGAAAATAAACTGGTGGTATAGCTTGTCCACCGCCTCCAAGCGTTCCTCAATAAGACTGCTACTCAACAGTGGCTTGTCAATCCAACGACGCAACAGACGCGCTCCCATGGAAGTCTCTGTGCGATCCAACAGCCACAGCAGCGAGCCTTTCTTGGAGCGTTCCCGTACCGTCTCCACCAGTTCCAGATTCCTGCGGGTAAATGGATCCAGAATCATAAAATGGTTTGGCTCATATACCGAGATTTGGGTCAATTGGCCTAACGATCTTTTTTGCGTTTCATTCAAATAGGAAATCAGGCGCGATACGCACCGTCTGCGTTCCTCCGTAAGCCTTGCCCACGTGGCTTCCCCAAATTGATCCCGAACCAAATCATCCTTGGATTTGTCCCAGGCCGTATACACAACACGCCGTCCAACGGGGGACATACGGGATGTCACAAAATCCAGCAGATGACCATCTCCCAACATTTCGGAAGGCTCATAAATGTTAATTTCATCTAGTAGCCATTCTTTCGAATCAGGCACAGAGGTCACATACAATTCACCTGTTGACAAGTCGCACGCCGCAAGCGCCAGCATCCCGTCCGTCTCTGTGACACATACCATGTAGTTGTTGGATTTGTCACCCAGCACCTTGCCTTCCATTACCGTTCCCGGGGTCACAACGCGGACAATATCCCGCCGCACCATCCCCTTCGTAGCTGAGGCTTCCTCCATTTGCTCACAGATGGCCACCTTATAACCCTTCTCAATGAGGCGCTGTATGTAATTTTCAGCTGAATGATAAGGCACGCCGCACATCGGAATTTTTTCCGTGGCGCCACCCTCACGACCCGTAAGTGTAATTTCCAGCTCCTTGGATGCAAGAATTGCATCATCGAAAAACATCTCGTAAAAATCTCCCAGACGGAAAAACAAAAATGCATCTTTAGCCTGCTCTTTTATGGATAAATACTGCTCAATCATCGGTGTATATTTGGACATACCGTTTACTAACCCCCACACTTTGTTCCGATTAAACTTATAATTATCTCTCATTATATCAAAAATGACAGTCGATAACATGAAACCATTCCGGGTGTCGACACTTGATTTTACGTAAGCTTCCAATACGGGCGCAAATCCCGTGATTCATCCCAATGCTTCCCCTTGCGGAGGCTGTCCAGCAATGGCGCTATATAAGCCTCATATTGCGAGTATATTTCCAGTGAAACCATATCCAAAATAAGAGGTTCCATATACCCCTTAAGCACAGATTGATTTCCTTCATAAAAAGCTCTGTGAGCCTCCTCCTCACCCAGCGGTCTACGTTGCAAACGCGGATATTGAGAAGCAATGAGAAACGCCATTCCAATCACACCTTTCGCCAGCTGTGGCGAGATAAGAAAACTGGGCAGTGTACGATATTCAAAGCCTCCATACGACTGACGGCGAAAATCACCCAAATTGCCATAATACGGTCTGCGCCGGGCCGCACGCTTGTCTTCTAATAGCGCCAAAGGCAGTGCCATATAGTTATCCAGTGCCCGGAGCAAGGCACCGTTTAGCGAAACCCCGCTAAAATGCAGATGTCCGCCCAGCGGAAAACCTGGTTGCGGCATCCCCCCTGCCTGCCAGATGAGTGTGCGGTCGGCAATGCGCCGGGCTGCTGTTGCAAAAGCTTGACGCAGATGCTTCAGCAGACGGGCCGGATCTCCACTCGGCGCAGGACGAAGCTCAGCGACTGGATACAGTGTTCGTCCTCGACGAGTAACAGCATCGCAGCCGGCTATGCCGAGACGACCCAAATATCTTGAGGCCGGAACGACCCGTCCCTCTGGCATACGAACCAGCACAAATTCAGGGTCCATTCCGATGAGTAGTCGATCTCTCCCCCGTTGCGCTGAAAGATTCTCCCCCTCAATATCCCCTTCGCGCGCAGCAATTTCATATAGCGTGGCCAAACGTCTATCGTTCAGCCATGGCTGTGCCGAGACTTCGCGCACCTGACAGCTGCGCTCCCCCAACGGCGTCAGTACCACCTCACCACTGTCCAAACCCAGTGTGTACAACGCACGTACAGCCAGCCGCTCCATCCGGACATAGAGCGGTGAATGTTGATCCAGTTCAGACAGATCGTATGCGCGGACTTTGGAAGGGCCTTCGATGGCACGTCTACGAATTTCCAACACTCGCAGTTGATGGATTTGCACCGCGTAGCCTATCGCAAAATCTGCTATACTGCTACCCATCCACTGCACCGCTATGCCTGAACGCTCCAGTCTACGCTTTTTTTCATCATTTGGCATCTGTCTGAAGCGTATGAGCGCCTGTCCCGGCTGCTGCATCATATTCCCCCCTACGGACTACGTACGGATTTCAACCCAATTTCAACCCACAACAAAAAAGGAGGGCCTTTGCCCCCTGCGCAGAATCAGCCGGCGCAAAGAGTAAAGCGGCCCTCTTTTTGGTTACTTCTGTCAGAGCTCGTCGTCAATGAGGTCGGGGTCGAGCTCCTCATAGTCCCCCTCTTCCGCTCCAAAATCAAAGTCTTTTTCAAAATCATCGCTGCTACCATTCGGGAATACTTCTACAACAATCTTCGTTTCCGCCACCAGCTCCACCGCAAATTCCCGCTCGACCCGGATCATTACGCTGCCACCTCCAGAAGACACACTGGCCTCGACGCAACTCGGCTCCTGTGTAGCTTCGGCGGATACTTCCACTGTAGACGCCCGGTGCTTCGGATCAAGATACGAGAGCGGCACATTTTCTACGTACGACACCGTTTCCTTGGCCACATCGGTCTGCGAGTTTTTATCGTATGAGTACCAAATATTGATATCATACGTCCCGACGACCTCAATGCCGTCCCCCGCCGCCACAGCTTCATACTGGTGGTTAATAATCCATGCCCCTAAAATGCTCGTTGGATTATTCGGCGGAGTTACGGTATGGGTTACGGTAGAGAATCTGCGACCTTTACCACAGATCGCTTTGGTAATAATCTCTCTACGATTTTTATGACTTAATGCCATTCTTGAACCTCCTCCATACAATCAATCATTCCATACATATGTATGCAGGTTGTGGGCGAATGTTGAGTGAATAGGCGAAAAGGAAAAAATATTATTTGTATAAGCATATGCCGCGATGGCTTGAACTCATGCACGCCAATGTGTTACATGCTGCTCAACGATCTGTAAAAATTCGCTAAGAGCCGGGGATTTCCACTTTTTCGTGTGATAAGCGACCTGTGTAGCCACCTGCTGTTCACTGTCATCCCAGGCTAAACGCGCCATTTTACCTTCTCTCAGCTCATTTTGTACCGTTACCAGCGGAAGCAGCGCAATACCCAATCCAGCCATGACACACTGCTTGATGGCTTCAATACTCCAAAATTCCAGGCTAGGGTCTGAAAAAATTCCGTGTTTATTCAAATACTGCTCAAAAAGGATACGGTACGTACATCCTGCCTCCGTATGCAAAATGGTTTCATCCTTCAAGTCGGCAGGCTCTACCCGGGTATAGGTAACCAGCGAATGCTTAAGTGGAGCAACCAAGGCCATCGGCTCATGAATAAGCGTGGTGACATTCAGTTCTCTATCCTCCGTCTCAGGCTGAAGCAAAAAAGCCAAATCCAGCTCACCGGAACGGATCAAATCGCGTAATTCCCAGCATTCGCCGGGTTTAAGGACAATTTTAACCTTCGGATACCGTTCTCTGTACTCACGGATCAGACTTGGTAGACGAAAAGCGGCCAGAGACTCTGGTGCTCCTATTTTCAGCGTGCCTGCCAATTCCGTTTCTGAACGAAGCGCATCCTTAGCCATAGCATGCATCTTGGAAATTTCCTGCGCATAGGGCAGCAGACGTCGTCCGGCATCCGTCAGCATGATTTTTTTGCCAATGCGATCAAAAAGCGGCGTACCCAACTCCGTCTCTAGCGCTTGAATTTGAGCAGTGATACTCGACTGTGCATAATCCAGTATACGCGCTGCTCGCGTAAAACTGCCTGCCTCAACTACATTTAAAAAGGTAAACAAATGCCGCGATTCCATATTCCACTCCTTCAATCGGTTTTTTCGATGCAAGCAATCGTTATATTCCGTTTTTCCGATAGATTGATTATCTGATAAGCTGGAGAAAATAACAAGAGAAAGAAGGCTTTTCTGCATGACAAATGAAAGTAAACTTCAATCCACCATTGGTCTTCCACAGGCCATTGCTCTCTATATCGGAGCTGTACTGGGTTCGGGGATATTGATTGTGCCTGGTCTTGCAGCCCAAATGGCGGGGCCGGCATCGCTGCTGGCATGGGGTTTTATGACCCTGCTCATCTTGCCAATGGCACTTTCCATGGGTCTTCTATCCGCCAAATTTCCGAATGCGGGAGGGGTATCGCATTTTGTCACGTTGGCCTTTTCACCACGTGCCGGTGCTTATATCGGGTGGTTTTTTCTCATGTCGGTTCCAATTGGGGCACCTGTTGCCGCACTCACCGGAGCCGGCTATATGACCGCAGCCATGGGCTGGGGAGAGGAAAGCCGCATGATGTTAGCCGCTGCTATGCTGGCGGTGGGCCTGATCATCAACTGGATCGGCATGAAGGTCGCGGGACGTATTCAGATCGCAGTCGTCATTGCTATCGTTGCCGTCCTTATATTCGCCATTGCCGCAGCACTTCCTCAGATGAAAACAGTCCACTTCACCCCGTTTGTTCCACATGGCTGGCTCTCTGTCGGTCAAGCGGCCGCGATTTTGTTTTGGTGCTTTATCGGTTGGGAGGCCGTGTCCCATATGTCAGAGGAATTCACCAATCCCCAGCGGGCGGCCGTTAGAGGTGTGACCATTGCAGCCGTCATTGTCGGTTTACTTTATTTCTTAACTGCGCTGGCTACTGTGGGCACACAAAGTTACCTTGCAGGGGATTCGGATGCTTCGCTCGTATGGGTGATTAGTCGAGCTATCGGGCCATGGGGCGCGATAATTGCAGGCTTGACGGGTATCTTTATTTGTACCGCTACTATTATTGCTTATGTTGGTGCCGCTTCACGTGTCGCTTATGCTTTATCCCGGCAAGGACAGGCCTTTCGCTGGATGGGCATGTTATCGCAACGTTTCCATACCCCTATCGGAGGCATTGCTTTTCTTAGCGTCTGCTTCGTGATCATTATGGTGTTGTACGGTAGTGGCGCTGTTTCACTCACTAACCTGATCCAGTTCCCGAACGCAACCTTTATTCTGACTTATCTAGGAGGTTGTGCAGCAGGAATTAAGCTTCTGCGTGGTAGTCGCTGGGGCGTTTCCATTAGTTGGATATCGTTCATCTCTACGGCGATCGTTTTCCCCTTTGTCGGATGGGCTATGCTGTACCCTTGCCTGATCACCGCTGTCTTATGGATCACAGACCGAATTCGGCACAAACGGACTTTGAATCATTCGGCTTCTACCATTACTGAACAAGAAAAGGCTACTGTCCGTCATGGATAGTAGCCGCTCAAGGCCTTTACTCTAATTTTTCACTGGAGTAGGGGCCTTGTCCTTTTTCGCAATTTTCAAATACTGATGAAGCTCATGTGTAAGCTGCAATAATGCCGAGCGAATCTCAAATTCCTCCCGAGTTGCGGGAAGCTCCATTGCTTTAAATTCTTCACGAACCTGCTCTAGCAGCTTCTCGGTCTGTCCCGTATAATGTCCAGCCAAAACGTCATTGCTAAGCTGGTCGAACAGCTCGGCCAGAAGCTTAGCCTGCGGCATATGCTGATACATTTGTGCGATCAACTGCATCATGTTTTGGATCGAATCCAGCTGTTCTTTTCGCATATAAAAATACACATTCCAGCCCTCTTGGGGACGAAGCATCTGATTTTCCAAGGAACGCCCCGCCTCAGTAACCCCTTTGGCTATCACGCTGTTCGCTTCAATAACTTCCTTGCCATCCCATATGTATGCTGGACTACGCAGCGTATTGGCCATATTTCTGAATATAACAGAAAATGTCCGATCCACCTCCTGCCGAATTTGTTGCATTGTATTATCAGAACCCGGCATATAGGCTAAATTGACAATCATCGCGGAACCCAGTCCAATCACTAGCAGAGCTAGCTGGGTCAGCAGTACCTCCATATCAATCACGCCGCCGCTAAATACGCGAAAAACCACGACCGAACCAGTGACGATCCCTTCTTTAAAGCCCACCCGTACAATGACTGGAAACGCCGTTAAAATATATAATGCCAGTACCCAATCATGGAATCCGAATACCACAAACAAAACACAAGCAAAAAGAAGCCCCACGACGGATGCAAAAAATCTCGCCGAAATGGTACGGAGACTTCTCTTGCGTGTGACATCCACCCCCAAAATCGCTAAAAGCCCTGCTGAGGTGGCTCCATGAATGCCAAAACCCTCCGCAATAAGTACGGCCATTAATGCGGCAATAGCCGTTTTAATCGTACGAAAGCCCATGAAAAAATTCTGTCCTCTCTAGATGAAATCTGTTTCAGCATTTTGCATAATTCGAAATTTATGCATAATGCTCATTTTCATAAATTTTAAGTATTTTCATTTTTCATGGTACTTTATTTTCACGTTTTACACAAATGTTCAGAAATTTTATTATTACCGATGAGGACGACCCGAAAGCAGGCGATGCTCCACATACACGACCGCCTGATACATCAGTGTAGCTACGACAGCAATGATCAACAAACTGGACATAACCAGCGTGAAATTGAATACCTGAAAACCATAGATAATCAAATAGCCTAAGCCGTTTTTAGCCACCAGAAATTCACCAACAATCACGCCAACCCATGCCATACCGACATTCACTTTCAGCGTAGAGACGATTGCAGGAAAGGATGCAGGTAAAATCACCTTTTGAAACGTATCACGGCGTGATCCGCCAAACGTGCGAACCACTTTGATCAGATTCGAATCGACTTCCTGAAAGCTGTTGTATACGACTAGTGTCGTAATGATGACCGTAATGGAGAGGGTTGTCATTAGGATAGCAGTAAATCCCGCCCCAAACATGACGATAAAAATTGGACCTAGCGCCACCTTAGGCATACTGTTGAACACGACCATATAGGGATCAAGCACCCTCGACAAAAATGGTGACCACCAAATAAGTACAGCCAGCAACGTACCTAACAGTGTACCGAGTAAAAACCCCGCCATCGTCTCTCCCACGGTGACACCTACATGTCCCCATAATTCACCACTGACCGCATCCTTACCGATCTGGATGAAAATTTTGCTCGGATAGCTGAACAGTAGTACATCAATCCACTTCAAACGGCCTGCAATTTCCCATAACACAAACATAAGCAGTAAAATAGCTGTCTGTACACCTGTCACTAACCAACGTTGCGAACGCCTGCTGCGTAAATACGCCTGATGTAGTCCTTGAATCCAACGTTGATCAAGCTGATCCGCTTCGTCCTTCATACGTTAACTCACTCCTTTGCTCCCGAAGCCTCCAGTTCACCCCATATTTCATGAAAAAGCTCATTAAAACCCGGCTGCTCGCGTGCATAAAAAGGCTGAGCTTCTCGGATGCAATCCGGAATCTCGAAGGTACGTCGGATATGACCCGGATTTCGACCCATCACTATAATCCGGTCACTGACCGCAATAGCCTCGGCCAAATCATGTGTGACTAAAATAGCCGTCTTCCTCCGCTCGCGCAAGGTTTCCGCAATCAGATCTTCCAGCTGTAGCTTGGTTTGATAATCCAGCGCGGAGAACGGCTCATCCAGCAGCAGCAGTCCCGGATTGGTCGCCAGCGTCCGTACCAGCGCCACGCGCTGGCGCATTCCCCCAGACAACTGGGATGGATGCAGATGCTCCTTCCCTCCCAGACCCATGCCTTCCAGTAACAGCCGTGTCCGCTCACGCGCAGCTTCATCTACTCTGTTGCCTAGTTCCAGACCCAACAATGCGTTATCCATTATCGTCCGCCACGGGAACAGATAATCCTGCTGCAACATGTAACCGACCTCTGGACTCGGACCACTTACCGGCTGACCTTGCAACATAACTTGGCCTGCCGCTGGACGCAATAGCCCCGCGATCATGGACAGGATCGTCGTTTTGCCGCAGCCGCTTGGACCAACCAAGCTGACAAACTCCCCTGTCTCTACGGAAAAATCAATATTCTCAACCGCCAGCGAAGCTTCACGATCCGTTACATAGACATGCGTCACTTGCTCCAGTCTCACCATCGGGATGATCGCGTCCGAAGTTAGGCCACTCCGTTCTTCCATCATGACGAACCTCCAGCGTCAATACCTGCATCCGTAGCTTCAGTTGGGCTCTTTTTCACAGGCGGCTCTGTATTCCCGGTAGAGTTTGACGAAATCGCTTGTTGTGCAAAGCTTGAGTTCACTAGCTTATCTAGTGCAACCGGACTTTTAAGCTCGCCTGCCGAGGTCATGACATCCTGTAAGTTCTTCCATTCCCTTTCCTCAATCACCGGGTTCAAAGCATAGGTACTCTGTTCCTTGTAACGCTTGATACTACTCGTCAAAACAGCTAAATCTGTATCTTTAAAAAAGGGCGTGATTGCTTCGGCAATCTGTTCAGGTGAATGCGTAGCAATCCACTGTTGTGCCCGATATACAGCATTTGTAAATTTTTGTGCAGCCTCGCTATTTGTGTTCAGGTAGCTTTGCTTAGCCATATATACCGTATACGGCAACTCGCCGCTCTCCACACCGATAGAGGCAACAACCCGCCCACGACCTTCCTTTTCAAAAATAGATGCCTGTGGCTCAAACAGCTGCACATAATCCCCTGTACCAGAGCCGAAAGCAGAGGCAACATTAGCAAAATCAATATTTTGAATCAGCTTCAGATCCTTATCAGGATCAATGCCATGTTTGCGAAGCGTAAATTCAAGTGACATTTGCGGCATTCCACCCTTGCGTTGCCCCAAAAAAATTTGTCCTTTCAGCTTTTCCCATTCAAAGCTATCCTGCGTTTGACGGGCAAACAAAAAGGTTCCATCCTTCTGTGTCAGTTGGGCAAAATTAATGATAGGGTCCTCTGCTCCTTGCTGATACACATAAATAGATGTTTCCGCGCCGATCAGCGCGATATCCGCCTGATTGGACAACAACGCCGTCATCGCCTTGTCACCCCCGGGAATCGTTGCCAATTGGACATCTAGTCCCTCCTGAGCAAACATTCCCTGGCTCAAGGCTACATACTGCGGCGCATAAAAGACCGTACGGGCTACCTCGCCCAGTCTGATCTCAATCGTCTGCTCCCCTCCTTTGGGGGCGCATCCACTGAGCAACAGTAATCCGAGTAGTGCCGCAGCCACCACAGCTTTGAAACGAGCGCCGTATTTCATCCTTGTTCCCTCCCCCACCTTTTTACATCGGTTGACTTCATATATTGTTATGCGGCTGTCGATATAATCGTTAATCTCATACAAAAACCCCGCGTTCGCCCAAGGAACGCGGGGTAGATGCATATATGATTACTTTAGAGTTTCTAAATCACAGCTTGTATATGGAGGTATACTTCTCTTCCAGATAGTCGGCGAGATAATCCGGGTTCAGCTCCTCGCCCGAAATGGCTACAATTAACTCGGACGGCGTCCGGCTCTTGCCGTAACGATAAATCCGTTCGGTCAGCCATTGCTTGATCGGCTCAAGCTCTCCAGCAGCAATTAATTCATCCAGATTTGGCAGCTCTTTGCGTAATGTTGCCAAAATTTGCGCTGCATACATATTGCCAAGCGAGTAGGAGGCAAAATAACCAAAATCACCACCGGACCAGTGAACGTCTTGAAGTACGCCCAGTCCGTCATTCGGTGGAACAAGCCCCAAGTATTCCTTATATTTCGCATTCCACACCTCGGGGAGACGCTTCACATCCAGCTTTTCATTAAACAGCATTTTTTCAATTTCATAACGGATAATGATATGTAAATTATATGTTAGCTCATCCGCTTCAATACGAATCAGTGAATTTTCCACACGGTTGACTGCCGGGTAGAATTGCTCTGCCGTAACCTTCGCCAAACGATCAGGAAAATGCTTTTGCAAATCATTGTAATACCGATCCCAGAAAGCACGACTGCGTCCGATTTTATTTTCCCACAAGCGGGACTGGGATTCATGAATCCCCATAGAAGTTCCTCCGGACAGTAGTGATCCTGCCAACTCAGGAGCAATATTTTGTTCGTACAGCGCATGACCTCCTTCATGCAACGAACTGAAAATAGCACTGGTTACATCATCTTGCAGATAATGAGTTGTTATACGCACATCACCTGGATTTAATCCTGTTGCGAAAGGATGTACACTCTCATCCAAACGACCTGCGTCAAAGTCATACCCCATCTGTCCTAAAATGAACAGGCTGAACTTCTCCTGCTGCTTCACATCAAACACACCATCTAAAAAGCTCTTATCCGGCTGGTTCGATGAAGCCTGAATTTTAGACAATAGTGGCACAAGGCGCTTTTTGAGACGATCAAACACAGCATCCAGCTTTTCAACCGTCATCCCCGGCTCATATTGATCCAAAAGCGTGTCATACTCTGTATCCTTAACGCCCCAGTAGCCGATAAATTCACGCTTCATATCTACGATTTTAGACAAGTAGGGTTCAAATCCGGCAAAATCGCTATGTTCCTTTGCGTCCTCCCACTTGCTCTCTGCCTGCGCTGCAAGAATGCTATACTCCCGGTATCGGTCTGCCGGAACCGAACGATTCAGGTCATAATTTTTACGGCATTCCTCCACCAATCTGCGATCATTGTCCTCCAGTTGCTCCAGCTTGTCTTTTGCGGCAAAAAATTGCAGCAATTGTCCCATTTCATCCGAGATCATCAGCTTGAACATTTCAGTGGACAGCATACCCAACGTCTCCGACCGAATATCAACGCCCTTGCGCGGAGCGCCCGTCCGTAAATCCCAGTGCAGCAGACCTACTGCTTCGCCATAACTACTGATTTTGTGTGCAAGTTCCTTTAAAGCATTCAATTGATCCAACGTCTGTTGCGCCATAATTAAGGTCACCTCTTTAACTTAAAATGGTTAAAAATTTACAATACCTATACTTGATGATACTTATATTAAAAAGTATAATCAACACACAACATGTACGACCAGCTCCTAAGACCTAAAACAAACGTTGGACTGTACATATCAAACTTTATTAGAATCTGGAGGGAACAATCGTGGATCACATCAAAGAAATTTTAGAGTACAATCGTGTTTTCGTAGAAAACAAAGAATACGAGGCCTATAGAACGGGCAAGTTCCCCAATAAAAAAATGGTCATTATCACCTGTATGGATACACGGCTAACGGAATTACTCCCAAAAGCTATGAACCTGCGTAACGGTGATGTGAAAATCATCAAAAATGCGGGTGCGATTATTTCACAGCCCTTTGGAAGCGTAATGCGCAGTGTGCTAGTCGCCCTGTATGAGCTGGGAGCAGACGAAGTCGTCGTCGTAGGCCATTATGAATGCGGCATGGCTGCATTAAATGCAGACCACATGGTCAATGAAATGCTCGATCGCGGAATTTCTCAGGAAGTGCTGAACACATTAGAAAATTCAGGCATTAAGCTAAATAAATGGTTAAAAGGATTTGACAACATTGAAGAAGGGGTAAGAACTACCGTGAAGCTTATTAAAAATCACCCGCTTCTCCCCCCTAATGCCCCCGTTCACGGCATGGTTATTCATCCAGATACAGGAGCGTTAACACTTGTCGTTGACGGGAATGAACAGTAAATAGGATACGCTTTGGCAGAAGGTTACCAGGGTAGTTTAAGCTCGTAAGTGCGAGCTTAAACTACCCTTTCTTATGAAAAAAAGCGCATATACGTGGAGAATGACAGGAGCCAATTTTGGCTAACCTGTGAACGACCTGTCTGAAAGTTGTCAAACCATACAGTTTCAGTGTACACTTTTCATGAAGCTGCAGAATACCTGCCGCAGTGCTGTTACAACCGTTACTATGATGGATGAAGGAGATAAGATCTATGAATTTACTATCGTATGGTCTGTTGGGGCTTCTCGCAAGAGAGGAATCCTCCGGCTATGATCTGATGTTGCGTATCCAGCCTTTTTGGCAGGCCAAGCACAGTCAGATCTATCCACTACTGGCCCGTATGGAGAGCAAAGAACTGCTAGCCTCCCGATGGATTCAGCAGTCCGACAAGCCTGATAAGAAAATGTATACTATTACCGACAAGGGAATCCATATGCTTCAGCAATGGTCCCAGGAAGCGTTAGCTGCTCCGGTTACACGGGATGAATTAAGTCTTCGACTGTTCTGTCTTTGGTTGACGGACAAAAGTAGTGCCAATCGTATGCTGGAGGAACGCAAACGTCATTTTATTCAGAAAATCCAGCATCTTGAGGATATTCTGAACGACATTCCCGCAGAGAATTTACATTTTGGCAGTAAGAACTTTGGTGACTATATTTTAGTACAAAAAGGACTTTTGAATGCTAAAGCAGGTCTGGAATGGTGCCAAATGGTTTTGCGCATGCTGCTTGCCGGTGATGTCAGTACGGATACTAATCCGTTTTTACTTAAGCCGCAAAGCTGAATGCTTTTACCAATCCATGCATAGAATTTATAGGACGTTATTATTTAATTTTTAAAAATTAAAATTCTTTGAAACCCTTTTCCATGCCATTCGTATTACTGGTAAGCGGTTGTTTGACCTATAAAAAAATTTACTAAGGGGGATATATTTACATGAAAAAAACATTCACTTTGAAAAATATGATGATGCTGATGATGGCTTTTACCCTACTCATTGCTATGATCGCACCATCTACAGCTGATGCAAGGCGAGGCGGCGGGTTTAAATCCGGGCCTAAATCATACCAATCTACACCAAGCAAGGCAAATGACAGCAGTGGCGTCAATAAGTCAGATAGCGGAACCAAGTCAGGAGCAACTGCTGGGAATACAAACAGAACTGGTGGATTCCTTGGCGGTGGCGGCGGATTCCTGAAAGGTATGATGCTGGGCGGTTTGGCAGGTATGCTCTTCGGCGGATTGTTCGGCAACATGGGCGCATTGGGTAGCTTGCTTGGTCTGGCCGTTAACGTTCTCGCCATTTACGTCCTGATCATGGCCGGAGTAGGTATCTACCGTGCTATTAAAAATCGTCGCAGACCAGATGATTCCCGCGGAGGACGTTACTAAGCTATGATTTTGAGTATGGATGAGATTGTCAACGCTATTTGCTTGCATATGGCTGAACGCAAAGGTGTCCAGCCCACTGATGTAACAGTAGAATTAAGCTGGGAAGAGGATACAGGTTATTCAGCAGAAGTCCATGTACAGGGCCGTAGTCAATATCTGGTGGAAGCCAATATGATTGAAGCAATTCTGAGATACCTGTATTCCGAATACAATATTCGTGCCTATCGCGAACAAATCAGATTGGATCTGGATGAAGAAATTACTGCAATTGTCCAAACTTGATTATTTCGCATAAGAAGAACCGACCTTTGCTTGATGGCAAGGGTCGGTTTTTTTGCTCGTTTTTCTAATAGATCATTAGGGTTGCTATAGCATTACATTTAGACGCGGACGTACCTTGTTATATGGATTCATTTGCTCTATGAATAGCCTGTCTGCTAAATGATGGAGCCGGAGATAGCTGTACCTGCGGCACCCTTTCGAGTAAGCCACTACCGTACATTTCCCGAAACGGCTGCTCCTCCATATGAATATAGCCGATATAGCAGCCGCATTCTTTCATACGGCACGGACGTTTGCCACTCAGACCCTCAAGACCATCCCTGTATAAGTGTCCTAGCACCCTTCGATCCTGATAGCAGTGTTTTACTCTTCCGTCACCCTGGACATAAAATACATCTTCACCAGCGCGACATGCCCGCCCCTTACTGCTATAATCCTTTAAATTCCATTGAAAATAGGGGTCTATCGCAGTTAAATCAGTAACCTCAGCATCTGTATAATAATGTGGACGATCCTTGTAGGCGTTGATCCACAAATAAACATCCCTTGGAAGTTGCGATCGCAAGGAACGAATAGCCGGAAATGCCTGTCTTAACCCGACGGTACCGACACTATAGGAAATGCCAAGTTCATATAGCTTCATAGCCTGCGATATAAAAAATTGCTCTTTCGTCTCTCCAGGGTGATATGTAGCCCACAGCGCAGCAGTCTCCGGGTTCAGTTCTTGCGTCCAATCCAGCTTAGTCGATAGATTCGTCTGTACCGCCACTTTTTCCACATGCGCCATGTGGGAAAACTCAATCATGGTCTTGCGATACCAGGAATGAATCAAGGCTTCTCCATACGGATTAAAAAAAATAGAGAGACGATGCCCCAGAGCGCCCTGTTCTCGTACCCAATCGGCAAAACGTTCCAACTGGGCCCGATCCTTGTTCAACGTTTCCCGACTATCAACGTTTTTACTGAACGGACAGTATGGGCAGGCATAGTTGCACGAGGTCAACGAACCACGATAATATAAGGTCGCTCTCATGCGCCTACATATCCTTCCATGCGCTCACGTACTGATGTGGAGATCATCCAGTCCCCAATCGCATCGGAATAGGCCATCCCTTCCTCTGTAAGTCGCAGCCTACCCTCCTCGACGACAGCCATACCGGATTCCAGCAGCAATGACATTCCCGTAAAATCGTCCGACAGGGATACATCGAAGCGCTCTGCATAGGCTGATAGCTCCAAACCTTCCCGATGAAGAAGCGCCTTTAAGATAAAGCGTCGCTTACTCTCATCCACATTTAAAATAAAGCCGTAGTCAGCCAGATCATGACGTTCCGCAGCAACATAATCTTCGATAATACTACGCGTAGCTGCTGCACTAACACCGTACCGGCTGGCATAGTGAACATTACGTGTATAGGATCGCGCACCACACCCCAGACCAGCCATACCTTCCTCCTGACAACTGTAGGGCAAAAGCTCTTTGCTGGATAAACCATCATTTTTTGCAAAACGGCGCATGGAATATTGTACATATCCTGCCTGTTTGAGCCGTTCGCGCGCCACTTCATACAAGCTAAGACGAATATCATGATCCAGCCCGGTATAGCCTGGCTTTAAAATCGTATTTTCTCGAATATATAGCGGATAAAGAAAAATCTCTCCTGGCGAGTAAGACAGTGCTTCCTCTAAAGAATACAGCCAGGTTTCCACCGTTTGACCAGGCAGGCCATAGATCAGATCCACGTTCAGCAAAGGAAAGTTGTATTCCACCAGCCGCTCAAGTGCTTCTCTAACAAGTTTGGGCTTCTGAGGTCGGTAAATGGCGGCACTTTCTGATTCCACAAAGCTCTGAATTCCCATGCTGACACGATCTGTCCCGCGGCGCTTGAGCACCTCCAACCTGTCCTCAGTCACAGTATCGGGAGAGGTTTCCACCGAAATAGAAGCTCGTTTAGGGTCCAGTCCCATTATATTTTCCGCAATGTCAAACAAACGCTCCACCAAAGGAGCCTCCAGTAAGGTCGGTGTACCGCCGCCGATCGCAAAACGCGAAAAAGGCCGACGGCCCATAATGGGTGCCCATTGCTTGGCTTGTCTTTCTAGCGCATCCACATACTCCTTATGTACATCCAGACGCTTGTCCGGCAAAGTGAAGAGGTTACAAAATCCACAGCGAGCCGCGCAAAATGGAATATGCATATACAAAAAATAGCTTTCTAACTCCTCCTTCTCCCACAGCTCCTGCAAAGAGAGCGGTGTATCAAACGAACGATAGGCCGTTTTATGCGGGTAAGAGTACAGATAGGAGCGGTAGGGAGCTTCACGGATCGTGCGTGCCCATTCAGCAGGAGTTTCAGGCCACTGAAACCTAGACGGTGCTAAGTTTGTGTCTATCTCCGGGGCTGCCGCACCCGTTGGATGTGAGTGATTCAGATTCATGGCTTTCATTTCTGCTCCTTCCTCGGGCTGGATTGATTTGTTGATATTTTACCAGTGCAATCTATATTTCTATTTGCTCTATAATATAAATTCGCGGTAAGGCACATTCCAGACTACCTCATGCGCCAGACGATGTCCTTCATAGCCGTCTTCCCCATAAGCTGTACCATGATCGGAAAAAACCATGCAAAACGTCTTGCCTCGACGTCGTAAAGCATCAAACAAACGTCCAAGCTCACCATCCACATACCGCAAGGCTGCCCGTTGAGACTCCACTGAATCTTTAGCAGAGCCTTGCACAAAATAATGATTAGGCCCATGGATCGCTGATACATTCAGAAACAAAAACAAGCGCTGCGACGGGTATGTATTCCCCAACAGTTTCAGAGCATGATTCACCTGATGCTCCGTCGAACGGGGGTTGGTAACGCCAAAGTTCATACGCCAGTAGCTTTCTTGGAAATACCCTGGCAGCACCTTAGCAAGCTTATTTTTCTTCGTGAAAAAAATAACGCCGCCGATACAGATGGTCCGATAACCTTCACCCTCTAGCCCGGACACAATATCCGGGGCATCGAACAGCCAGGTATGTGGATGCGTACGTAGTCCCGTATCCTTTGTGTGAAACAGACGGATATGTGAAGTCTTATCCGTATTCGCTGGAGTCGGCAAAAATCCGCCAAAAAAAGCATGATGTGCAGCATAGGTAAAGCTACCCGGTGTATGGCGCTTTTCCCACGATCCGGAGCCGCACAAATTCGGACAGTTCTCTTCCTCCAGCTTTGCTACATCATAACGCAGAGTATCAAGCGTAATCATGACAATATCATGAGAGCCGACAATTTGGTTCATATCAGTCATATCTGTCTTTCCTTTCTGTACTCACGCTCCTATTAGCGAGGTGCTGCATTTCCCATTCATACGGATTCCAACCCTGATGCTCAACCCGGTACAGCAAATCACCGAACGGATTAACATCCAACACATAGGGATGACCGCCATGAGCCGGAACCAGCACATCCAGTCCAGCAACCATGGAGGCTGGAAAAACACTCATAGCGGCTTTCGCCGTAAGCTGGACCGATTCCACCGTATTCTGTGGTAATCCGGCTTCCTTCAGCGAGAGCCGCTCATTACGCAAATGCAAATTCGTAATGGGGCTGTGGCTCAAACGTAAAACCGCATGGCAAGCTTCTGATCCGCACACGAGTTGGCGCACATCATAAACCCGCCCGTTCAGAGTCGCTTTGGGAATCCAGCGTTCCACATGTACCCCTTCCAGGCATAGCCAGTTAAGGATAGCATGAATGTCCTGCTTATCCGTATAACGACGCAATCGTCCGGCATTATAATACACGCGCTGTCCGTGTATGATTTCCGTTCCAATCGTGGTCACCGCCAGTTCCGCGTGTGTATGGGGATGTACCTGATAGGCCATGACACCAGAAGCACCAGACCCACAAAATATTTTCACAAATACGCGGTGAAACCCGCTCTCCTTCATTGCCGTGTGCAGATCGACAACATCACGAAATGCACCACCTGAAGATGCAAGTACTGGCGGGACCCTTATGTCTGCCTTGCCTAAATCGGCGCTACAACGCCGTTTATCGAACATCACGGCCACTTCCGCCGGATCGTTCATCCAGTGCGACGAGGGCCAGAGCATAGCCACTTCATCCCGCAGCCAGGCCAGCAGACGGCAATAACCCCGGAACCATTGTGCCGGGTGCCAAATACGACCGTGCTGCTCCTGCAGACGTCGCCCTTCTGCCGCCGATATACCTGTGCCTTGTGTCCATTCGGGCCATGGCAACAGAGAATCGTCTCCCTCACCATCCAAGGCGCCCAGAGCAATCAACTCACGCTCTACCTCAAAGCTTTCGCCCGGTGCATCCAGCCGAAGCAGTGGACCACTGTCCATCTGCCCCGCCAGTAACTGATCAATGCTCTCTTGCACAAAGGAACTGCCATTCACGCTATCATGCGTAGCTCGCGCAGCTATTCGAGCCATCAGCTCGCTCAGACCTTGTTTCTGCCGAATAGCTTCCAGCACATTCTTATAAGAAACCTCCAGAGCGGGTGGAAGCATTAATCTGCTTCGCGCCTCCTGCAGCCCGGTAGTTCGACGATTCCCCGGATTACCGAACAAAATAAACGGCTCGCTGACATTACAGTCTGACATCCTAACCATAGAGCCGCCTCACTTTAGATCATTTTAATTTTGAAAACAGTCCGTTTTAGAAGTCCATTTGTACAAATTACTCAGTCAGTGATGGATAACGCCAATCATCTTCCTTATCCGCTTCTTGTTGATCTGCCACGTTCACAGATAGACCCGAGCTTTTCCAACGCTGCATCATTTCACTAGACATATAATGATAGCTCAAATCCAGATGCTTCAGCCCTTTTATACTTTCACTAGCCAGCAGCGCTTCGGCACCTTTATCAGACAACGTACCTTGTGAGAGATCCAGCACTTCCAGTTGTCCAATCACAGGAGCATTAGCTGCTGCAATTGCAATTTCATCCTGTATTTCACTATCTTTCAGTCCCAAGTATGTAAGTTTGGGAAAAGGATTGCTATTCAAAAACGGCAAAACATCTTTCAGGTTACCGTCAAAACCATAGTTATCGACACCCAAATACAGTTCCAGCTTGCGCAGTTCAGGCAGTTCTGCATTGTGTATTTGCTGAAGAACGCTCACAGGCAGGCCGCCACAAATAATAACCAATTCCTGAAGGTGGTTATGACGAAGTGGTTCCAGACTCAGGTCCTGGCTTCCTTTGATATGAAAGGACTCCAACGCTGGAAACGCTTCTAATAACGGGGATAGATTCGTCTGGTTAATCCATGAAACCTCACACTCATCATATTCCATATCACCAATAAACAGCTTGCGTAACTTAGGGAAATGATCTTTAAGCTTCACTAACACTGGGATGAAATCATCTGGTGAGCTCTCATAGGCTCCGCCCCAATCTCCAATGATCAGATCCGTAACTTCCGCGCTCTCCGGCTTGGCTGCCAGTTCCTCAAGCAATTTAGCCATCGTTTGGCCATTCTCATAAGCTTCAAAATCCACTACCAATTTTACTTCCATCTTACAATTCCTCCGATCACTTATCTGAGAATGTAATAAATCTTGAAAACTATCTATTTCCAATTTAGTCTATCCTATTCTACCAATGTTCGTCAAAAATAGTCCTATATCGACATCAATCCTATGTAAAATGTGCTCAATGAAATCAAAACAAGACAGACCGCTAAGCGGACTGTCTTGCGCATATGTCTGTAATAAACTTCTACTATTATATAGTAGTAATTCTAGAACCAAATTATTGGCTAATTGTAATCGGTGAGTTATCGGACAGCAATGCCAGATTATTCACGATCACATTCTCCTCATTGCTCAAGCCACTGGTAACGAGTGTTTGTGAACCTGCCGTCTGAACAGTCTTCACTTCCTTACGTTTCGCATGGTCTCCGTTTACAACATATACATATTCTTTACCTTGATCCTTTTGCACTGCCGCAGTAGGAACCACAATGCCTTCTTGCGCATTGGCAGCGACAAAGCTGATATCAGCCAACATGCCGGATTTCAGTTTCGTGTCTGGATTCGCAACTGAGATTTTTACAGGATAGCCTTTTCCACTTGCATCCAACGGGCTTACATTTTTAACTGTACCTGTTGTTACAATGTTGGAAGCTGCAACACGAACCTGTACCTTGTCACCTACTTTTACATTGTTGATCTGTTCCGCTGGAACATAGATTAATGTATTGACCGTACTCAGATTCGCAATGACCAGCGCAGGGGACTGAGTGGATACCATTTCGCCCACTTCTGCATTTTTCGTACCCACAATACCATTGATCGGTGATGTAACAACGGTGTCATCCAATGCATCCTGAGCAATGTTCACATTCAGCTGAGCCTGCTTAAGAGATTGTTGGCTGGACTCGATAACCGCAGTATTTTGAGATACTTTGAGCTGATTTTGCGCATTACTGTAACCGCTATTGGCATTACTGTAGCTATTTTTTGCTGAATCATAGCTGTTGCGAGCTGTAGTTAGGGCCTTCTGCGCAGCAACCAACTGATCTTGCGCATTAGCCTGCGCATTTTGTGCATTATTGTAAGCCGCTTCCGCATTCACGACTGCTGTTTTGGCTTGTTCTAATTGTGCTTGGGTGCTCGCACCTGCATCAAATAGACTTTGTGTACGTGTCACATTTTTCTGTGCATCTGCCAAAGCTTGCTGCGTTTGTTTCACCGTATTGGCTGCTGAGGAGACACCATGTGTTGCTTGCTCTACGGCTGTAGTGGCTTGATTAATAGCCCCCTGTGCCTGATTGATTGCGCTTTGGGATTGAATCACGCCGCTCTTGGACTGCACTAAGCCCGAGTTTGCTTGAACCATCGTAGATTCGTGGGATGCTTGAGCGGTGCTTACTCCAGCTGCTGCCGCAGCTGCTGCGGCGCGGGCTTTCGCAACATTATTCCGCATGTCCTTATCATCAAGCTTGAACAGTACTTGACCCTTTTTAACCTCGGAGCCAATATCCACAGGCAGTTCAACCACTTTACCGCCCACTTTAGGCACGATGTTCACCGTCTCCGAAGGTGTTACCGTTCCTGTATAAATATTTCCCTGTCCGATAATTCCCTGCTGTGCTTGGCTGATTTTAACCGGAACGACCATATCCTGAGCCGCCCCGCTATTACTGGAGCAGCCTGCCAGCACTGCGCCGCCGAGCACTAAAGCCGCTAATGTACTTTCTACTCTCAATATTTTCATGATAATTCCCTTTCTTTCTGTCCGTGGAAATAATGTAAGCCATCCAGTCGTATTTTATAGTTCTTTGGTTATGCTTCCGGCTGTGTCTTTGCTTTCTTCCTCTGAATAAACAAAAAGATTAGTGGAATCGTGCAAAACAGCGGTATGGATGAAATGAGGAACGTATCCCCAATCCCTCTTGATGTTGCATCTAGTGTGATTAAACTACTTACGGATGACACCCATGAGCTGCCGAGCGTCGCTTGAAGCGCATGAGCCGAGTCTGGTGTAATGGACTCCGAAATTTGCTGGGCATGAGCAGCCGAACGGCTTTGCATAATGGCGGTTAACACCGCAATCGCCATAGATGCGGCAACGGTACGTACCAGATTGGACGCTGTAGACGCATTGGCTACCTTGCTTGGATGAACGGCATTCATGCCGACCGTGGACAATGGCATCATACAAATACCAATTCCCAGACCCCGTAATGCCATTACGGTTTCCAACCAGGCATGCGAAGTATCTGGCGTAAGCTGGTGAAGATGATAGGTCATAAAGCTGGTTAGCGTCAGGCCCACAAGTCCCAAAGGAACAATGCCGAACTTATCGAATAGCTTCCCGGCAATAGGCATCATAGCCGCCATGGCAATGGCCTGTGGAATGAGGATAATACCGGTATCAATCGGTGACACACGCTGGATATTTTGCAAAAACAACGGTGTTAGGAACGTTCCTCCGTACATCCCCATCATGACCAGACTGGAAGCAATAACACTAATCGTATATTTTGAATTCTTGAATAATGAGATTTCAATTACCGCATTATCCTTGCCGCTTTCTACATAGATCAGAAAAACAAGTGCCCAGAAAGCAACAAACAGCAAGGATACAATTCCAAAAGAAGTCCAGCCATCACGCTGTCCGTTTGTCAGTGCGTACAAAAGTGTTCCGGCACAAGTTGCCGCCAGCAAAAAGCCCGGTAGATCAAACGGCTTCGGCTCTACTTTAGGTGGTTCTTTGATTAGAAGAATAACCATTAAAATTGCAAATAAAGCAACTGGCACACTGACAATAAACAAGAACCGCCAGTTAAACCACTCAATTAAATATCCGCTGAGCGTAGGCCCTACAGCCGGCGCTGCCATTGCGGCGATCCCCCATATACCAAGGGACATACCGATTTGTTCACGCGGCATAATTTTGTAAATAATCGTCATACTCAGCGGCATAATAACACCACCGCCCAGACCAGCCAGCACCCGTGCTGCGATCAGGGAAGAATCACTCCATGCAAAAATACATATTCCCGTTCCCAGCGAAAATACGCTGAGCGCAAGAATCAAAAACTTTTTGTATCCGAGGCGCTGCTCCATATATCCGGTAATCGGTACGATTACACCAGATGCAAGCGTGTAACCTGTAATAACCCACTGAATACGTGTCGTCGTAGATCCTAAATCTGTCGTCAATCTAGGAATGGCGACATTGATCAGACTGTTGTTCAGAATGGCGACAAAGGCGCCTAAAACGATAGCGAAAAAGGCAAGCCAGCGTTCTTTGGAAGAATCTGTCGAAGGAGCAGCAGCAATATCATTGGCAGCCACATGGACCCCTCCTTTTTAAGGTGTATGAATTTTTACTTCCACGTTCGTTCCAGGAATAAGCTTCAGATCCTTCGGCTTGTTCACAGCAATCTCTACAGGCACACGCTGAGTCACCTTGTTAAAGTTACCACTTGTGTTCACTGCAGGAACGAGTGAGAACACGGCGTTGGAGGCTTCGCCCACTTTACGAACTTTACCCTGAATCACCTGATCACCTGCTGCATCAAGCGTAATATCCACAAGCTGTCCTGGTTTAATACGGTTAATATCAGTTTCTTCAATATTCGTAGATACGTACAAGCTGTTCATATCCACCATAGTTGCAACAGCACTACCCGGCGATCCGATTTCATGCTCTTTCGAATAAATCTTAATGACGGTTCCGTTGATCGGCGCGCGCAGTACGGACTTGCTGATCATGCTCGCATCTAACCCCGATACATCCTGCTCGGCAATCGGTTCATTACGCTGAACAACATCTCCTTCTTCCACATCAATGTGGCTTATTTCTCCGGAGATTTGCGGCATTACCTTATATTGATCGGCTTGAATGCGCGCATCGTCACTTTTAACAAAGTGTGTTGCTTGATACCAATAATAGTAGCCAATAGCTCCACCGCTCAGAACGAGCAGTACAATGAGGATTGGCAATACAGTTTTCTTACTCACTTCTTCCACCCCTGTTGTCCAAAAAATTTTTATTATTCAACGCTAATATTTTAAAATTGAAATATTAGGCCATTAAACCAAATGTAGAACGTAAATAAACGCATAGCAACATGCCATGCAAAAGACAGGGCTTATTTTATGTACATAGGATAAGTAGATCCATGGTCCACAAACCGTCTTCTTTATATTTAAATATTTTCATATAATTATTGTACATTGAAATATTATAGATATATTTATCTATTCAGGCAACATAAATTTTCAGTTTTTTCATAATTTTTTTCACAAAAAAGAACCTTGTTTCCAAGGCTCTTTCACGAAAAGGAATAGTTTACATTTAAAGGGTTACATAATAATACTAAGAGAAAGGCGTAGACCCAACTGACCGTTCTTTGCAGTTTTTCGCCTCCTGCCCTTCCTTCTTGTTCTTATTCGTTCTGTTCCCCTGAGAACCTTGCTGTCCCATGCAACCCCCACAACGGCAGTGTTCTGTCGTCCCGTGTACATCCTCTCTGGAATCTCGCAATAGCCGCACGTAATCCAGAGATTGCTGTAAAGAAGCAGGCCCCGGAATGAAGCGGACCTTCTTGCCTTCTAGCAGACAGTATACCTCAATAAGCTGAGGAAGAGCTCCAAATGCATAATAACAAAATACATTCGTCAAATGTTGAAATGTACTAATAACGTTAGGGTTATAGTCCACGATATACTTTTGAATCAGCAAGGAATCCGCTTCTGCTGATAGTTGCCAAGCAGCCTGAATAATAAGCGAAATATTGACCTCTAATTCAGGCACAGACGTACAAAATTGTTCATACAGCATCACCGGCAGCAACAAATCATTATTTAAGGCACAAATTTTTGACAACTCACCGGAAACTTTATTTTTGACATCCCAGTAATGGAACAACGATTCAAAACTGTTTGACTGCTTGGGCCACCATTTCTCCAGCACATACTGGACAGGGACTTCCCGCCGCACCTCTACTTCCATTCCAAAGTATTCGTTCAGCGCATGCCCTATTGCATATTGAACCCGTTGCCGCCAATTCCAACCCTCACGCCCTCGTTTTCCCTGTGATTGACGGATTGGCTGTGGAGTTCTCCACATCTCCTCAAGCTGATAGTCGTGCAGAAGAGGAAAACCGCTTAAGCTATCGCTATTGCGCATACCTATCCCTCTCTCTCATCTCAGGACACTCCAATACCAGCCTGTGCAAATTGTCTTCCGTAAGCTCGACAATTCTCCTTCTCATCATCCAATGGATTAAATTCAATCTTCAGACTCTCCTGAATGACAGATGCGCCGCGTTCTTTGACTTTTTCCTCTACCAAGTCAACTGCGCCACAGAATTGCGTATAAGATGTATCTCCACTGCCAAATACAGCAGTCTTTTTACCGGACAGATCAAGCTCGTCTAGTTCCTCGTAAAAATCCAAAAATTCATCAGGAAGCTCACCATCTCCCCATGTATATACACCCAACAGGAACCCGTCATATGCGAGCAGTTCTTGCGCGCTGCAATCATACGAAGCCTTCAACTCCGCCTCATGTCCTGCCTGACGGACTCCCTCGGCGATCAATTCCGCGATTTCCTCTGTATTACCGGTCAAACTGGCATAAGCAATCATGATTTTACCCAAGTTCATCCCTCACCTTTATTTGAAATATGGGATGCTTTCACTCCCTGTTACTCAAATAATATTTGATAATGATTCTCATTGTCAAATATTAATTTCAAAAACTAGCTTTAATCTTGGGGAAATATACGCAAAACAGCCGCATTACATGCGGCTGTTGGCTGATAAAATCTATGGATAAACAATTTATTAGTTACAACATAGGACAATACTGTATGATGCCCTTCGCCGACATGATTCCACGCTTAGACAGATGCTTCGAACGAAGGCTCCGACTACCACGAAACGCTGGCTACGGCAGTTTAGGCATTTTGTGTTTAATTAAGTAGACTTCAGCTGTGTTGATAGAAAAAATATTATGTACGTACAATCCAATCCGTTTTTCATTATTATGACAAAAAACGGATGGTTGTACGTACAAGTGGGATTGATTTCATTTTAATATGGAAGCGCTATAATTACAAGTACATCCTAGAAAAAATATTTTGGGCCATTTGGCTACTTACTTATTTATGTAATCATTCGATTGTTGCTGAGGTTTGTTGTACAATAGACTCCATATGGGGATTTCTGTGCAGCTTGCTGCCTGAATCCTGAATTGACTGCTGAAGGATGGATTGTACATGTATGTAGCACAAGAATGGAAAGACTATGAAGTAATGGATACAGGCGATGGTGAAAAACTGGAACGTTGGGGTGATATTGTCCTGCGTCGTCCCGATCCGCAAATCATATGGCCTTTGGCCCAGGAAACAGCCGAATGGCGTAATGTTCATGGACATTACCACCGTAGTTCCTCCGGTGGCGGCAACTGGGATATGAAAAAAACTATCCCCGAGCGCTGGACAATTAGCTATGGACCGCTTAAATTCCACATTAAACCCACCAGCTTCAAGCATACCGGTCTTTTTCCGGAGCAAGCAGCGAACTGGAGCTGGATGATGGATAAAATCAAAGGCGCAGGCAGACCGATTTCCGTACTGAACCTGTTTGCATACACGGGAGGAGCCACTACTGCCGCAGCGTATGCCGGAGCCAGTGTAGTTCACGTGGATGCCGCCAAAGGCATGGTACAGTGGGCAAAGGAAAACGTTCAATTGTCCGGTCTGGCTGACCGTCCCGTACGCTTCATTACGGACGACGTATTCAAGTTCGTGCAACGAGAACAACGTCGGGGCAACCGTTATGATGCCATTATTATGGACCCTCCTTCTTACGGACGCGGACCTAACGGAGAAACCTGGAAACTCGAAGAAAGCTTGTATCCGTTTCTCGAATCCTGCATGAGCATCATTTCGGATCAACCGTTGTTCATGCTGATCAACTCCTATACTACAGGTATTTCGCCTACTGTATTACGCAACATGCTGAGCATGACAATGCAACAAAAGTACGGCGGCCAAATTAGCGCTGGCGAAATCGGATTGCCGATCACACGCTCGGGATTGAATTTGCCTTGTGGTATTCTGGGACGCTGGGAGGCTTAATTCCTCTTATGACTCAAGATAAACTTACCCGGCATGGGCATGTACAGCCGAACATTCCTGTCCTATATGAGGACAATCATGTTTTGGCGGTTGTAAAGCCTGTCAATGTTCCGACGCAAGAGGATGCCAGCGGTGATCCTGATCTGTTGTCTTTACTCAAGGAAGATCTAAAAATCAGACACAATAAGCCTGGTAACGTCTTTTTGGGTTTAGTTCACAGACTGGATCGACCTGTAGGTGGAGCCATGATTTTTGCTAAGACGTCCAAAGCTGCTTCTCGCTTATCAGAATCGGTGCGAAGTCGCCATTTTCACAAACTGTATACAGCAGTTCTGAATGGCATTCCTACGGCTCCACAAGGCCGTCTAACCCATCACCTGCTAAAGGATAGCCGTACCAACACTGTTCAAACTGTTCGGCCTGGCACAGCTGGTGCCAAGGAAGCCATTTTGGAGTACCGCGTGATCGGACAAGCAGATGGACTCAGTCTTGTGCAGATTAAGTTGCACACCGGACGCTCACACCAGATTCGTGTGCAGATGCAGGCGATCGGCTGCCCTCTCTACGGGGACCAAAAATATGGCGGTAATCTAAGCCGTCCCGGTCAACAGCTGGCGCTCTGGTCCTTACTCGCTAGAGCACCGCATCCGATCAGCAAGGAGGATATGAGCTTCCACTCGTTACCTCCCGTCCAATTTCCATGGAATGAGTGGCCCATGTCGCTTTATGAGAACATGATAACGTCTGAAAATTGAGCAGGCAAGCTCTGCTCTATTTGGATTTCGACATCTTCAACTCCATTTGCACAAAGAACCCGCATCGCATGTAAACAAACATGCATTGCGGGTTCTTTTTTGCAGAAAATTAAATTAATGCGTTATCCCATCCTTATGACGAGGAAGCCACGGACTGTCCCTTCTTGCTGTTTACCAGCTGTTGACGGGGGAGAACGTTTTGTGCATTCGTATTTTTGATAAAAAACGCTAAAATCAGAGCGGCCACACTCAACACTGTTGCAATGATAAAAGCCGAGTTAATCCCATAAATCGTAGCTTGGTTGCCTGCAGCCAGCATCCCCGCTTTATCCGTCACGGTTAGTCCTTCAGATGTAACAATCGTTGTCAAACGGTTGCTGCTTTGTGTTGACATCACTGTCACCAGAATTGCCGTTCCAATCGAGCCGGAAATCATACGCAGCGTGTTACTCATTGCTGTACCATGTGCATTCAATCGTTGCGGAAGCTGATTCAACCCGGCTGTTTGGATCGGCATCATCAGCAACGACATCCCGAACATCCGCACCGTATAATTAATTAACAGTGTCATATAGGTGGTTGTTTCGGTCAACCGCGTAAATTCCCAAGTCGTTATAACCATAATCAGCAAGCCAATTACAGACAACCAGCGTGCTCCAATTCGGTCAAAAATAGCCCCCGTTACAGGAGACATGAGCCCCATTAGAATCGCTCCTGGTAACATTAGCATACCGGACTGGAGCGGTGTAAAACCCCGAATATTTTGCAAATAAATCGGAAGCAATATCATACCGGCGTACAAAGCCATCGTCACAATCACATTAATGATTGTCGTCAAGCTGTACACATCGTATTTAAAGATACGGAACTCCAGCATAGGCTCATCTGCCTTCAGTTGGCGAACAATAAACAAAATAAGCGCAATTGTCCCAACGATAAGCGTAGACAGGACCGGA
Organism: Paenibacillus sp. F4; assembly: GCF_002894905.1. Taxonomy (NCBI): domain Bacteria; kingdom Bacillati; phylum Bacillota; class Bacilli; order Caryophanales; family Paenibacillaceae; genus Paenibacillus; species Paenibacillus sp. F4. Next base: position 368,086 of record NZ_POVS01000013.1, on the reverse strand, counting down.
ATACTTCCCCAACCTGATGTTCCTGCATCACTAAAGCCGTATAACAGTCCACCGAAACCGAGCGTAGACAAAATGATGCCGGGAATGTCCAGCTTTGGCTTGGATTGCTCCGTTACATTTTTCAGAAAAATAAATCCGATCACAATCGAAATTACTGAAATCGGCAGGATGATCCAGAACAATACCCGCCAGTCATAATGCTGTACTATATAACCGGATAAGGTTGGCCCAATGGCTGGAGCAAAACCCATCGCAATCCCTAGGGTTCCCATCGCCCGGCCACGACGTTCTATTGGGTAGATGTTCAAGATAACAACCATCATTAAGGGCATCATGATACCTGCTCCCGCGGCCTGAATAAGCCGACCGATCAGCAATGTGCTGAAGCTTGGCGCTATAGCACATAACAGCGTGCCTATTGAAAAAATAGTCATCGCGCTAATAAACAATTTACGAGTGGAAAAACGGGCAATCAAGAACGCGGTCACCGGGATCAATACCCCATTCACGAGCATAAAGCCCGTGCTGAGCCACTGAGCTATATTGGCATCTATATTCAGATCACTCATCATTTTCGGTAAAGCCACACTGATCAACGTCTGATTTAATATCGCTACAATCGCGCCAATCAACAGAGCGGCCACAATGGGTGCTCTGCGTACATTACCTGGTAGTGTCATTTGAGGACTGCTCAAGTTGATTCATTCCCTTCGGTGTTAATTTCATGATCATTTGTTTATGGATATCCAGGACCATCTCTAGCTGCTCCTTCGGGATGTCCAGAATGGGCAAGACGCGCTCCATCCACATGGCGTCTACTTTTTGCATGATATCTTTTCCTTCCGACGTAAGCGTCAGCACTAAGGATCTACGGTCATGTTCATGCCGTCCGCGAGCAATATATCCCGCCTTGGTCAAGCGGTCAACCACCCCACTCATAGAGCTGCTTCCCACATGTGCTATGTCTGCCAGCTCAGATAGCCCGATGTTGGGGCGTTTATTCAGAATTGCCAAAGCCATATGCTGAATGGCCGTCAGATCCAAATGCTGCTCCTCATTCCAGAAGGCATAAAATATCGTTTTGTTAACCTCTCTTACCGATTGTATAATCCGGTACACCTCAAGTCTGTCTTCCTCTCTGTCACTCACTGAAACCATCCTTTAATCCCCAATTCACAATCCATATACATAAACAAGCAACTATTTATACGCGAATTGTTATTTATTTATAACTATTATTTTATCATCTCTTATGTAAATGTCAACATTCACCCAAATATCACCTATACTTCAACACAAAAAAGGCGCGGTATGAATACCACGATAGGTATTTACATCCGCGCACTCCTATTTGCCTTAAAATGATAATCTGCTGCGTACAGCTACTTTCATGTAGCCACCATTCTAGTTATTCTGCTAGCTCTATTGGTTCCTTTACTCCCTCAGTCTCACTTGCCGATACTGAAGTCTTCGCCTTCGTTGTAATTTTCCCCAACAAATAAACCAGCAAATTTTGATTGTGCTGAGAAATTCGGTTTAGTGCAGAACCCAGAAAATCATCCCGTATTCGTAATCCACGCTCTACTTCTTCTCTCCCTTGATCCGAAATGACAATCCATACAATTCTACGGTCTTTTACGTCTCTGAAACGGGTGACCAGTCGATTCCGTTCCATCCGATCCAGCAGCATCGTAACCGCGGCTGGTGTGGTGGCGAGATATGGAATTAGTTGAGACGGCTTCATACGGCCGTATTCGTTCAAAACCTCCAGCACCGTAAGTTGAGCTTCGGTTAGTGATGGAGCCAGTTGCTGCTCCATATGAACCTTATAATCCTTAGCCATTCTGGACCAGATTTTCGCAAATTCGGTCGTTTGCATTTTGCCTCACTCCTTTAAATAACAGGGTCAGTAAAAGCATCAAAGTTACCGTATGGGCCACCGTCCGGATTGTATTTCATCACATTAAATTTTCGCCATTTAGCCCCGGTTTCCTGCCGTTTTTGGAGCATCAAATGAAAAGGGGAAGGAAGTCTCATCTGGGTTTTGAAGGCTGGTCAGGGTTCGACACCATGACGGCAAAAAGGTCCTCATTCGTGCCGGAATGGCACGAGAGGACCTCTCTTTTTCGAGCTAATAAGCGCTTGACTTTCCTATTATTCTATGGACTGAGAAGCTTGTAGCTCACTACGCAGCAGCACATTCACAATTTCGTCCTTCTTCTCCGCTGGAGCCAGCAGCTTGCCTGTATCCTTTCGGTCGGTCAAAGGAGCCTTTTCCGAAAGGAAGGACATCGTTTGTCCTTCTGCTGTGATTGCAAATAATTGAACAGCTTCACGGCAATAGAAGGCAGCCACGATTCGAGTTCCATTCGAACGTACTCGTTTGCCTTCCTTGAACTCAAAGGTGGTGATACCTTTGCCGCCTCTTCCCTGTGTAGGATAGTCCAACAGAAGCGTACGCTTACCATAACCAGACTCGGTCAGCACCAACACTTCTCCTTCATCCTCTTCTACCCATAACGCCGCGATAATTTCATCGCCTTCCGCTAGCTGTATACCTTTGACACCAGCCGAGACGCGGCCCATCGCATTAACCTCTTGCTCCTTGAAGCGTATACTCATACCCGCGCGGGTAATCAGCATAATATCCCGGGTACCTTCGCTTAACGTTACCGATAACACCTCATCGTCCCCTGCTACTTTGCAAGCGGCTACGGCACTAGAACGTTTTGTAGCATATTCTTTCAATTCTGTACGCTTTACTTGGCCCTTCTTTGTTACAAATACCAGGCTTTTGCCGATTTCCTCGATGTTTTTAAGCGGAATAACACTTACGATACGATCTTCCTTCGATAACGGAATGACGTTGACAATTGGTGTGCCCGGCTCTTTCCACTTATACTCTGGCACCTGATGTACAGGCAGTAAAAAATATTGTCCGCGCTGGGTGAAGACGAGCAATACATCCAGCGTATTCACATCAAGCAATTGGGTAACGTAATCCCCTTCTTTAACACCGGAACTTGAACGTTCCCCGCCTGAACGAGTAAATGACAACATACTTGTACGTTTCACATAGCCATCTTTCGAGAGTGTCAGCAGCACATCCTCTGCTCCCACCATGACCTCCAGGTTCACCTTAATCTCTTCTACCTCGCCCTGAATATCAGAACGACGGTCAATGCCGTACTTTTCGCGAATTTCCAAAAGTTCCTTGCGAATCAGGCTGATCAGCTTGCGATCACTTTCCAGAATAGAACGATATTGCGCGATTTTTTTCTGGATGTCACCCAGTTCTTTTTCAAGCGTGGTGATTTCCAGATTAGTGAGACGGTACAACTGCAAGGTCAAAATAGAATCTGCCTGCCGTTCGCTAAAACCAAACATCCATTGCAAATTATTTTGCGCGTCCTGGCGATTTTTGGAAGCTTTAATGGCTGCGATGACTTCATCCAGAATGTTCAGCGCCTTGACCAAACCTTCCAGCACATGGGCACGATCCTCTGCCTTTTCCAGTTCATACTGGATACGGTGAGTGACAACTTCGCGTTGATGGGCGATATACGCTTCCAAAATGGACTTTAGTCCAAGCTGATGTGGCGCTTTGTTCACAATGGCTACCATGTTGAAGTTATATGCCACCTGTAGGTCGGTTTTTTTCAGCAAATAAGCTAAAATCCCTTCCGCATCGGCTTCCTTCTTCAGCTCCACAACAATGCGCAAACCATTTCGTCCGCTTTCGTCACGAACCTCGGCAATCCCTTCCACCTTTTTCTCCAGACGGATATTTTCCATGGCCGTTACGAGCCTTGATTTGACGATCTGATACGGAATCTCGGTAATGACCAGCTGCTGCTTGCCTCCGCGCAAAGACTGAATTTCCGTTTTGGAACGAATATAAATACGTCCTTTTCCCGTGCGATAAGCGTCCTTGATGCCTTCGCCACCCATAATGAGTCCGCCCGTCGGGAAATCAGGGCCTTTAATAAAGGTCATAATCTCTTCCAGCTCAATCTCGGGCTTTTCCATCACTGCAATGCTGGCATCAATAACTTCGCGTAAACTATGTGTAGGAATCTCTGTCGCAAATCCCGCCGAGATCCCACTGGAACCGTTCACCAACAAATTTGGATAACGAGACGGCAACACAACGGGCTCTTTGGCCGAGTTATCAAAATTGTCCTTGAACAAAACCGTACGCTTTTCAATATCGCGCAGCATTTCCATTGCGATTGGAGACAAGCGAGCCTCCGTATAACGCATAGCTGCCGCTGGATCATCATCCTGGGAGCCCCAGTTACCGTGACCATCCACAAGCACGTGACTCATTTTCCAAGGCTGCGCCATCCGTACCATGCCGTCGTAAATCGACGAGTCACCGTGGGGATGGTAATTACCCATAACGTCCCCAACGGTTTTGGCCGATTTACGATATGCTTTATCCGGCGTATTGCCCGAATCGTACATTGCATAAAGAATACGACGTTGTACGGGTTTTAATCCGTCCCGTACATCGGGTATCGCCCGATCCTGAATAATATATTTGGAATATCGGCCAAAGCGGTCACCGACCACTTCCTCCAGAAAAGCTGGCAAAAACTGCTCCGATAAGCTCATGTATACACCTCTTTTGATAGCACTACTCTACGTATTCCGTGAAATCTACGTTTTCCACGATCCAGCGCTTGCGCGGATCCACCTTATCACCCATCAAAGTGGACACCCTGCGTTCAGCCTTGGCTGCATCCTCTATCTGAACGCGTAACAAGGTGCGTGAATCGGGATTCATCGTTGTTTCCCATAACTGATCAGGGTTCATTTCCCCAAGTCCTTTATAGCGCTGAAGCTCAAAATTTCGTCCAAATTCTTTTAAATAATTATCGAGCTGCTCGTCAGTCCAAGCATAACGCACCGTTTCGAGCTTACCCGACTTTCGAGTTATTTTATACAATGGCGGTTGAGCAATAAATATGCGTCCTGCATCAATAAGCTCTTTCATGTAACGATAAAAGAAAGTCAACAACAGCACTTGAATGTGTGCACCATCTGTATCTGCATCGGTCATAATGATGATTTTGGAATAATTGCTGTCTTCCAGCGAAAACTCTGTTCCTACCCCCGCACCAATAGCTGCTGTAATAGCACGGTACTCATCATTCTTCATAATATCCGCCAGTTTGGATTTTTCTGGATTCATCGGCTTGCCCTTTAGCGGCAATATGGCCTGAATTTTGGAATCCCGTCCCTGCTTGGCTGATCCTCCAGCCGAATCGCCTTCCACAATAAACAACTCATTACGTGTAAAATCCTTGGACTGCGCAGGCGACAGTTTACCATTCAAATTGGAACTTTCACTGCGCTTTTTACCAGAACGCATCTCATCCCGAGCTTTACGTGCAGCTTCACGCGCTCTGGATGCTTGAACTGCCTTCTTGATCAAAGTTTGTGCTATCTGCGGATTTTCTTCCAAAAAACGCTGCATCTGCTCAGATACGATGGCATCCACTGTACTCCGTGCCGAAGCGCTACCCAGCTGATCCTTTGTCTGGCCGACAAATTCAACTTCAGCCATCTTGACACTGATTACAGCCATCATGCCCTCACGTAGATCGTTGCCCTCCAAGTTTTTATCCTTTTCTTTCAACATCACCGTTTTGCGCGCATAGTCGTTCATGACACGAGTGTAAGCGGTTTTGAATCCCGTTTCATGCGTACCTCCGCCACGTGTCGGAATGGAGTTAACGAACGAAGCAATCGTCTCTGTATAACCCGCATTGTACTGGATGGCAATCTCTACTTCAATGTCTTCTTTCTCGGCATTAAAGTGAATAACATCATGCAGCACATCCTTGCCCTCATTCAGAAAAGCAACAAACTGACTTGCGCCACCTTCATAAAAATACTCATCTGACTTTCCGCTGCGTTCGTCTTTAAGTTGAATACGAAGGCCCGAATTTAGAAAAGCAATTTCCTGAAGGCGCTCAGCCAACGTATCGTAGTTAAAATGAATGCCTGCTTGAAAAACACGAATATCCGGTTTAAATGTAATTTTCGAGCCCGTCTTGTTAGTATTGCCCAGCACTTCAAGGCCTGTGGTCGGTTCCCCGACATGCTCCACGCCCTTCTTGTCCTGCCAATATTCAAACCGCTGACGGTGAATCTTGCCGTCCCGGTAAATTTCTACTTCAAGCCATTCCGAAAGAGCGTTCGTTACAGATGCACCTACACCGTGCAGACCCCCGGACTTTTTATATCCCGAACCGCCAAACTTGCCTCCGGCGTGCAAAATGGTGAATACAACCTGAGGCGTAGGAATTCCCGTTTTGTGCATTCCTGTAGGAATACCGCGCCCGTTGTCTGATACCGTAATGGAACCGTCCTTATGCATTGTAATATCAATGCGAGAGCAAAACTTGGCGAGATGTTCATCCACCGCGTTGTCTACAATTTCCCATACCAAATGATGCAGTCCCGAAGAACTGGTGCTCCCGATGTACATGCCCGGCCGTTTGCGAACTGCCACAAGCCCTTCGAGCACTTGAATGTCGTCCGCGCCATATTCTGAAGCTCCGCTTTGTGTGCCGGACACTCCCGCAGACAAGTCGATTTTGTCGACCATTCATGCTCCCCCTTTGTCTAATCGTAACCGTGTTTTGCCTTATTCTTGATGATTTTCACCAAAAATGCAAACAGATGTTTTCTTTTACCTTGTCCATTTTAATTCAATATATCCCGTTTCGTAAAGACGGCGAATGAAACAATCAATGCCGCAGCCCCCCAAATGCCCAGTACAGCTAAAGAAAAGGGTAAGGTCATTCCCTCAATCGGGGCGGGGCTTCCAGATAAATAATCGGTTAATTCGAGGTTAACCATAAATAAATATTTAGCACTCTGCCAAGATGAAGCCATGTTTGTCAAAATAGTGCCCGAAATAAGCGCAGCCATCATGACCACGATACTTGCCGCCGTACTTCGTACCAGGACAGATACCATAAAGGCTAACGAAGCTACCACAAGACTGACAAACCAGATCAATCCGGCTTGCAGCATCAGATAATGCCATTGTGGAATCGCATGTACAGCAGACAAATCCACCGTCGATCCAACAATTTGAAATCCGGTAAATACCGGAACATTAAAACCGCGAAAACCAAAAAACAAGCCTGATATGAGATAGCTAATTATAAATACAGCCAAAATGATGAGCGAGACGAACATGTACAATGTCAACAGCTTGCTCAGCAGTATTTTCCACCGCCTGACTGGGCGAGTTAGCAACATTTTTATCGTGCCTGTCGTCCGTTCTCCAGAAACCAAGTCGGAGGCAATGGCCATAATCAACAGCGGAACGAACAGATTTATGGAATTATCCATAAACTCTCTGGTAAAGGTGACGCCACTCGGCTCATTGGGATTCACATCATTTTCCAAATAATATTGCATCTGCTGCACAAAGACCCGACGATAGGTCTTCCATTCCTCGGGAACCCGGTCACTTCCCAGCGAGTTTTGATTATCGGTAATTGCCTGACGCAGTTCAAGCCGCCAATCATTGCCGAATTTTTCGCGATTGTTTTCTGCCACTTTCATCTGAGCGTACGTAAAAATCGGCACAAGCACAAGTAAAACAAGTAAAATGACATAAAATCGTTTCTTCTTGATAATTTTGAGCGTTTCATTTTGTACGAGCGGTAAAATGTTATTCAAGTATCTCACCTTCCGTCATTTTCAGGAATAGCTGCTCCAGTGTAGGATTGATTTTGGTTACACCTTTAACGGAAATACCGGAAGCCGTCATTTGTGTCACCAGCTCCGCAATATGCTCTTCATCCATTTCTGTAAAAATTGCATCGGCTCCGCTGCCTGCAACAATGCTGTCATCAATTAATTCATCGGCATTCGTAATCATTTGCACATGCGGAGAATTTTGCAATATCGCAAGACCCTTATCACGAGGCTCCAGTTGCCATACGGCCATGTGCGAGTGCGTCTCAACCAGTTCCCGTACTCCACCTACAGCTAGCACCTTTCCTCGACTTATAATTGCCACCCGATCACATAGCAGCTGGATTTCGCTGAGCAAATGGCTGGAAACAAATACAGCCATGCCTTCTGCCGCTAGCAAACGGATAAAAGCTCTCATTTCCTTGATCCCCTTGGGGTCTAACCCGTTCGTCGGTTCATCCAAAATGAGTAATTTCGGTCTACCTAGCAAGGCTTGGGCTATACCAAGGCGCTGGCGCATTCCGAGAGAATACGTACTTACTTTATCATGGATACGGCGATCGAGCCGAACCAGCTCAACGACTTCGCGGATACGCTGCTCGTCTACACCAGGCTGCATACGGGCAAAATGCTCTAAATTCTCCCACCCTGTCAGGTAGCTGTACACCTCTGGATTTTCCACAATAGAACCAATATGCCGTAAAGCCTGCTCAGGGTCACGATTTACATTATGACCACAGACGGTAATCGTCCCTTCCGTAGGCTTAATTAAATCGACCAGCATACGAATAGTCGTCGTTTTTCCAGCCCCATTAGGACCAAGAAATCCGAAAATTTCACCCGCACGAACGTCGAATGTGACATCATGAATGATCATTTTGCGTTTGATACGTTTCTTAACGTGCTGAACAGAGAGAACTGTTTCGGTATTGCTTCTGTCTCTGCCTCCGCTGCCAACCTGATTGGCGGAATGGAAACTGGACAATGCATCCCTTGATGTCGATTTTTCGGTTATTCCAGCCCCGGTCTTGTCAGCAGATTGGATGCTCATTGCTTGTTTCCTCCCTTTTTCACTTCAGCGGGTTGGCTACTTGTAGACTGTTGTTCATTATCCACTTTATCGGCATCCTTCGTGTTTGCAACTGCAAACCCTTGCGCGATACGTTCAGCGATTGCTTGATAGCCCTGTCCGTTTGGATGAAAATGATCGGATGATAAATAGACGGGCAAATTTTGCTGGAATAAATCGAAAGTTGGAACCAGAGTCATATTGCTGTTTTGGTTGGTAATTGCCATGGCAGCCAGATTCCATTCTGTTACTACAAGATTACCGGGAATTTTCATTTCCTGCAGATCACTGAATGGATTATATAATCCGACATAGATAATTTTAGCATTCGGATTGATTTTCCCTACCTTTGTCAGCACTTTTTGCAGACGTTTGGCGGCATCAGGCACAGCTTTACTCAAACCACTAAGTGTAGGCGGCTCTTTACCAGTTTGGGCAGCCTGAGCTCCCTGAAATAAATCATTTCCGCCAATCGAGACAATAATGACGTTAGCCTTTTTCAACACATAAGAAACACCAGGCTCATCCAGCTTGGTCAATAGTCCTTGAGTCGTCAGTCCATTAATCCCCAGATTATTTATGAGCTGAGCCTTATGGCCTTCCTGATTATTTAACAAGCTCACCGACCGACGCACAAAACCACTTCCGGAGTCATCCCCCGTGCCTTTGGCTAGCGAATCTCCAATGGCAGCTACCCGAAACTCTCCCGCCTGATTAGTAGCGGATGGCGCAGTTTGTGTCTGCGATGAACCGGAATGTACAGGTTGAGTGCTAACCATTGGCTCTGGAGCCGTGATACTTTGTACTGCTGTAATAAATCCGTACAATAATAGCAATGTGGCGGCAATGGAAACGGAACCGACAGACCGCCAAATCCATTTTGATGAATTCACTCGTGTTCCCTCCTGATAGCTTAGTGAAATAAACATAAAGCTTCTCATATCATTTTGCAAATAAACCTTTCTGAATAAAAGCGCAATAAATGCTTAGAGTCACATATAATTTCCCATGAACATGCAAAAAAAGGATGGCAAATGACCATCCTTATATTATACTTTCTTGTGCGAACAGTTTATCCTCTCATCTCTAATCAAACGAATCAAACTATTTGCTATCAGGGATAAAACTTTTGATCCATTGTCCAAAACTGCCCGGATTTCGACTTTGAATCAGTACCGTTCCTTCACCGCGAAAGCGGCATACAAGTGCTTCTCCACTCGTTACGCTGGACAACCAGCCTTTAGATGCTTTTTCAATTTTATAATCCATATAATCCGGCCATGCCACCAGATGAGCATTATCAATAATACGCTCCTCTCCTGGCGCGATATAAATGGGATGAATGGCTCCATAAGAGGACAGGAATACCGTACCTCGACCACTGATTTCTACGATAAAAAACCCTTCACCGGAGAATAAACCTTTCATCAGGTTTTGCATTTTGGTACTAACCTCAATGCCTTCCGTACAAGCCAGAAAACCGTCCTTTTGGACCAACAGCCTATACGTGCCATCCAGTTCCACCGCTTGTACATCACCTATACTTGCAGGGGCTAACAACACCTCAGCCGGTCCCCGGGCTGCCCTCAGTTCTTGAAAAAAGAATTTTTCTCCGCTCAGCATTCTGCCTAAACCACGTAACAGTCCACCGTCTACCGTCCCCTTTATATCTACACTGGAAGACATGGAGACCATCGCTCCCATTTCTGCTTTAATCATTTCCCCGGGGTTCAACTGCACCTTGAGCATAGCAAAGGCACCTTCATGCACGATTTCGTAGCTCATTTGTTCACCTGGCTTTCCATAAGTAGTCTGCTACCCATTCAACTTGCTGCTATCATACTATAAATACGTCCCTTATGTCTTTTCTGGTATAAAGCAATGGTTATGCCACTGGAGGATGAAGAGACACCAAAAGACCCGCTGAGCGTGTCAGCGGGTCTCTAGATTAACGTCACGTCACTATCTTTTCGTAGCAGCGACATAACGTTGGGAACGTATTTACTATCATCTTAGTTACGTGTGAACTCTTGTACCCAATATCCATTGTAGTAAGCCACACCGATTTGTGTAAATTCTGCCTTCAAAATATTCTCACGATGTCCCTGGCTGTTCATCCAGGCTTTCATCACTTCTTGTGGTGTTTGTTGTCCCATAGCAATATTCTCACCCGCATACGTATAAGTTACACCGAATTTTTTCATCATATCAAATGGTGAACCATAGGTCGGAGATGTATGGGAAAAGTAATTGTTCGTACTCATATCCTTCGCCTTGACTAAGGCTACTTCTGTAAGCTTCGCATTCGATACGAGGGGCTTAAGACCTTTTTGGCTGCGCTCGTTATTTACAAGCTTTACAACCTCAGCTGCAAATTGGGACTTGCTGAGTTGTGCATCCGTACCTGCAGACTGACCCGCGCCTGAGTTTGTGTTTTGTTTTTGGGTCTGTTGCTTGGTACCCGACTGCGAAGCCTTTTGGCCATCCTGTTTGGTTGTTGTTTGTTTGCCGGATGAAGGATTTGCTGTTTTGTTTTTAGCCTTGTCTTTTTCAGAAACATCCTTAATTACGGTCTTTGTTATCGTAGTCGTCCCGTTAGACATATTGACGGTATATCCGTTATTTTGAAACCATTGTTGCAGTTGGGCAGTCAAATCGTCAGCTGGTGAAGCTGATGCCGGAACGATGAATCCTGCGGATAAAATGGCGCTAAGACTTCCCATCACCAGTGTTTTTTTCAACATATTCTTCATTTCGTCATCTCCTTGTTGTATAAATGCCTTGGTGTGAACGCGTCTGGTTACAACTTTGTAATCTTTACTCTAGCAGTATATCATGTTTTATAGCAGGATCAATGGTATAAAAGTTGGAAAAAAAATAGCCCCGCTCGGAATTGACCCATGCGGAACTAAGTTAAAAGTAGTGAGGCTTTAAGTATTAGATTGTCTTGTTATAGGCTGATTATCTAAGCTTTTTGCTGAAACGGTAGCCTTGCTTTTCAAAGCCGATTCGGTTGTAGAAAGCTCGGGCCTCTACTTGTTTGATGCGGTTATTCGCTCCGGTAATGAATAAATGATAGCATCCTTGCGCACGTCCCCACTCCTCACCACAAGCCACCAAGCGCTTGCCAATGCCCTCGCCGCGATACTCCCCGCTCACGACCAGCATGGTGATTTGTACGGCAGGATCAGGATAAGCCAAGCTTTGAGCCGTATGCATGCCGATTACTCCGACAACACGACCATCCATTTCTGCAACCATCATATTCGCTTGACTGTCCTCCCGCGCTGTTCCCATAACTTCTTTCATTACACCACAAGTCATCGGGTATCCGACTTCTCTTAGTAGTCCAGTTACGGCTTCGCAATCGCCAAGCTCTACGGAACGAATTGTCAGTACTGGAATCATCACATTGTTAGACATGATTTACCTCCACTTTCAGCATATTAGCAGCTTCTTTGGCCGTCTTCCGTGCTGTTTCCACATCTTCTGCAGCGCTAAGCGCTACAGCCATCCGGCGTCCCGGCTTGGTTTCAGGCTTCCCGAACACTCGCACCTGTGTCCGGGGTAGCAATAATGCATCATGCAGACCGCTTATTACAAAATCCCGCGTAGTCACTTCTGCCTTCAAAGTAGCTGAAGCTCCTGGTGTAAGCAGCGTGACGGATGGCACCGGGAATCCGAGAATGGCCCGCACGTGAAGCGCAAATTCCGACAAATCCTGCGTAATCATGGTCACCATTCCTGTATCATGCGGACGGGGGGATACTTCACTGAATATGACGCCATCAGCTGTTAAAAATAGCTCTACGCCAAACAATCCGTAACCACCCAGTTCATCCGTAATCGTACGGGCAATGTCCTCCGCCTCCGAAAGCTGCTTGTCCGTCATGCCATGAGGCTGCCAGGATTCGACATAATCCCCATCTTTCTGAATGTGGCCAATCGGTGGGCAAAAAGTCGTACCCAAAACCGATCTGACGGTCAATAAGGTAATTTCGCTCTCAAACGGGACAAAAGCTTCAACAATGACACGTGTTGTTTTGGCACGCGCGCCTTCCAGCGCCGTATTCCAGCAGGATTCTGCATCTGCAATTGCCCGGCATACAGACTGCCCTTTACCCGACGAACTCATCAAGGGCTTGACCACGCATGGCGTGCCCAGCTCATGAACCGCCGACCGCAACTGCTCAAAGTTATCTGCAAAACGATAGGCAGCAGTCGGAAGCTGTAATTTCTCGGCAGCCAGCCTGCGGATACCTTCCCGGTCCATCGTAAGACGGGCGGCACGGGCCGTTGGTACTACGTGAAATCCTTCTTGCTCTAATTCTTCCAAAGCACCCGTAGCAATAGCTTCGATTTCAGGTACAATTATGTCGGGCTTTTCCTTACGAATTAGTGCCTTCAACGCCTCAGCATCCTGCATATCCAGACAGTGAGAGCGATGGGCCACCTGCATTGCTGGAGCCCGTTCATAGCGATCTACAGCAATACATTCCACGCCAAGCCGCTGAGCTTCAATAATGACTTCTTTTCCCAATTCGCCGCTACCCAGCAGCAGCATCTTCTTAGCCTTGGCAGAAAAAGGAGCACCCCACATCTTGAACTCTTCCCCCTCTGACGAAATTGCTCTGATCTCTTTTCATCTTTATTTTCAGGGTTTAGCTCCAAGAATGCAATAGTGCTCGGCATTAAAATTTACAAAAAACGCGATTTTTTGATCTTTTTTTTACAAAAATCTGAACTGTGCTTCCACCAGCCCCCGATATATTCCATGTTTTTTCATCAATTGTTCATGATTACCACTTTCTTGGATTTCCCCATGATCCAGTACAACGATATGATCAGCATTACGGATGGTGGACAAACGGTGAGCGACCATAAAAGAAGTTCTGCCTTCTAGTAAAACCTGAAGAGCCTCCTGAATTTTCAACTCCGTTTCTGTATCAATACTAGCTGTGGCCTCATCTAGGATAAGAATTCGCGGATTAGCCAGCAAGGCACGAGCAAAGGATAAGAGCTGTCGCTGGCCCATGGACAGCATTCCCCCCCGCTCCTCTACCTCTGTTTCATAGCCAGCTGGCAAGTGAACAATGAATTCATGAGCATTGACCGCCTTCGCAGCCGCTTCAATTTCCTCATCCGTTGCATCCAAACGGCCAAATCGAATATTATCACGGATCGTCCCCGAAAAAATAAATGTATCCTGAAGTACGATGCTAATCTGGCTTCGCAAGCTCTCCACCGTGACATCACGCACATCATGACCGTCAATCGTAAGCCGCCCTGACGTAATGTCATAAAAACGGCTTAGCAGATTAATAATTGTACTTTTACCTGATCCGGTATGACCCACAAGCGCTATAGATTGACCCGCCTCGACAGAAAGATTAATACCTTTAAGCGCCTGACGTCCCTTTTCATACTCAAAAATGACCTTTTCAAATTGGATGTCTCCCCGAATGGGCGGCAAGGCTATTGCTCCCGGTTTGTTTGCAATATTCGGCTGTTCATCCATAAACTCAAAAATTCGTTCTGACGAAGCCATCGCAACCAGTAACTGATTATACATTTGGCCCAGCCGATTAATCGGCTCCCAAAAGTTCCCAACATAGTTAGCAAACGCAACCAGTAGTCCCACCGTAAGTTGGTCTGTCTGAATTAAATGCGCTCCAAACCAAAACAGCACAAGCGTACCAAATCCCCCGGTAATATCAATAAGTGGGCCAAAAACCTGATTCATGGCAGAAGCCTTATCCCACGATTTTTTGCTAGAGCTGTTCATGTCGTCGAAATAAGCCATGTTTTCCTGCTCCTGCGTATACGCTTGTGTCACACGAATGCCCTGAATAGACTCATTCAAATGAGAGTTGATACGCGAGTTCTTCATACGCACTTCTTGCCAAGCGCGACGGATGCGAACGCGCAGCTTGGTCGAGATCAAAAACATGATCGGAACAGTGACAATTACCGCTAAACCGAGCTTCCAGTTAATAAGCAGCAAAATGACAATAATTCCGATAAGCTGTACGCAGTCAATCAGGACATTCACTGCACCGTTCGTAAATAGATCCTGTAGCGAGTTAATGTCGTTCGTCACGCGCACTAATACAGAACCTGCCGGTCTCTTATCAAAAAAGTTAAAAGATAGCTTTTGAATATGCTTGAACAAATCTTCACGCAAATCGTAAATAACCCGTTGACCGATAATATTGGTGAATTTAATGCGGTACGTGCTGGCTGCCCATTGAATTAAATATAACAAGAGCACGGCACCCGTGATGAGCAACAGCAACTTTACGCTGGGCAGTGCAGGCCATGCGGGAGCAATTGCTTTATCAATGGCCAGACTGATCAAATAAGGAACGGTCAGCTTGGTAATGGTGCCGAGAATCATCATGACGAGAAGGATCGGCAAAATCTGACGGGCATAAGGCTTCATGTATGCCAACAAACGTTTGAATTCTGACCAGTTAAACGGTTTGTCAATGACATCATCATCTTGATAGACAAAGCGCTCATTCGTTGGTTTTTTTAACGGTTTGACTTTTTCTGCGGGTATATTCATGGTCTCACCTGCCCTTCGGATACACCGTCTGGAGCCTGAGCTATGTAATCGGCGTATTGAATATGATACACATCCTGATATGGACCTGGAGTAGCAATGAGCTGTTCATGTGTTCCACGCTGAACGATTCGTCCTTCCTCAAGCACCACAATTTCATTAGCATGACGAAGCGAAGAGATTCGATGAGCGATTATGAATGTTGTTCGACCACGCATAACCTCTTGAAAACCGGTCTGTATTTCATGCTCTGTTTCCATATCGACCGCACTGGTAGCATCATCCAGAACCAGAATCTTCGGATTTTTGAGTAGTGCGCGCGCGATAGCGATCCGTTGTTTCTGTCCTCCGGACAGTCCCAATCCACGTTCTCCGACGACAGTGTCATATCCCAGCGGTAGTTCAGTTATGAATTCATGCGCCTGAGCCAGTTTGGAAACACGTATGATGTCATCCATACTGACATGACTTAAACCATATGAAATATTGTTGCGTATAGAGGACGAAAACAAAAACGTCTCCTGAAACACGGAAGAAATTTGAGCACGCAAATCGCGAATCTTTAAGTGACGTATATCCTTGCCATCCAACTTGATACTTCCTGCATTCACATTATAAGCACGCATGAGTAATTGAATAATGGTAGACTTCCCTGACCCCGTTCCTCCTAAAATTCCAATGACTGATCCTGGCGGTGCGTCTAAATTGATGTCAACAACAGCAGGAAGCTTATTTCCGTAAGCAAAGGTAACATGTTCAAACGTAACATGTCCTTCCACCTGATCGGCATCGAGTGTAAGTGCTCCGGCTTCATCGGTTACATCTATGGACTGATTTAGCAGTTCCAAGACCCTTTCACCAGAAGCTTTGGACTGCGTATAGTTATTGATATGAAAGCCAATGCTCCAGATGGGGCCGATAATATACCAAATTAAGCTAAAGAAAGCGACGAGCTGCCCCAAGGTCATTGACTTCTGAATAACCAGATACCCCCCCATACCCAACAGAAGGACCACACTGACAGAAGCAATCAGTTCCATAGCGGGGAAAAACCGACTCCATAAGGAAGCAGCCTGAATTTGATTACTCTTGTACTGCTCATTACGTACTGAAAATTTCTCAACTTCATAGGATTCGCGGGCAAAAGATTTGACGGTTCGCACACCTGTTATATTTTCTTGGACCGCTGTCGTCAAGGCGCTAAGGGCAATCCGCATTTCCTGAAAGGTGGGATGAATCCGGGATTCAAACTTGAATGTGACGAAGAGCAGCAATGGCATGCTGATCATCGTAATGAGGGTGAGCTGCCAGTTAATATACAGCATCATCATAGAGCCGAATACGACCATCAGTAGCACATTGAGGAGTTGGGCAAAACCAAACCCAATAAAGTTACGAATTGCCTCCAAATCACCAGTCAGTCGGGACATGAGATCACCCGTTTTGGCAGTGTCATAATATCTGAAGGACAGAAATTGCAGCTTTTCGTAACAAGCATTGCGGAGTCGGTACGCCAGATAGTTACCTAGCCGTCCACCAAAAAAACCATGTAAAAATTGCATGAACCCTTTGATGATGACTACTCCCAGCACAGTCAGAGCCAGCGCCGGTACTTTCCCGAAGTCACCGGGGATGATAGCGTTATCAATTAGTCTTTGGAGCAGGTTCGGATACACCAGTCCCAGAGCCGTCGCTATCGCAAGGCATAAAATAGAAAGAAACAGATAGTGTCTCCTCTCGCGAAAAAAAACTTGCAGTTGCCTGAGCACTTCCATGTCAATGTCCCTCCATTAGTTGCACGACGTTGTTATATGGCTTAGTGAAGTTTACCATTCGCGTTCCAAGGCGGCAAAGAGGATAACGAGCCGTATTCAGGCAGGTTATCAATTGGTGGGTGATTAGACAAATTAAATCGCTTTCTTATTATTGAATATGGCTATTTACTCAGTATTGCTTTCTTTTTGGAGCATGCATAAAACACCGGGTTGTCCCACAACCCGGTGTCCTGAACTTAAATAAATGGTGTACTTATTTATCTTTACTCCAAAGCCGCAATCTTGCCAGCAAGCTCTTCCCAAACCTGTGGCTGCTCACCGCCCATAAGCGCATGTTCCATGCCACGAGTCGTCTCCAGCATTTGCTCTCGAAGCTGAGCTTTCTGCCACATTTGCTCCTCCTGCATCAGCGTAACGTAAAAAGAAGACATTCGTTCTCGTTGCTGCTCCACAGCTTCCCCGATTCGCTCGCGTAATATCGGCTCCAGTTTGGTTTGTAGATTCGCTCGACCAGTTCCTTCAAAGAATAGCTTTGGATTTTTAAAGCTATTCCAATAATCTTTCCAATGAATAGACTCCTGCAGGGAAATTTCATTCAGCTCGGGAACAGCCCATTTTCTGGATTCAGGAATTGTGCAATCTAGTCCTTGCAAATGATGGTTCATGTGTTCTACGCATTGTTGTATAGCCTTGTGCACCAAAATTTTTCCCGTTTTTTCCAGCCGGAGTGTGGTTGCCAGTAATTCCTGAGACAGCTCCAGTTCGATTAAACGCATCAGCTCACGACCACAAGATGCAAAAGCCGAACGAAGATCACCTACTCCTTCACGCAGAACAGATGGATGAAACGCCTCTGCCATAAATTCTCCAGTCCGATAGGACAGCCTTTGACGTACATGATACAGCAATTCATCGGTTTCGCCCGATAACACAGATGCGCCATTGCTGTCAGTCAGGTCTAGGAGCGTATGCTCCAATTCCCCACGGACGCGAGTTAATCGCTCTAATCGAATCTCACGTTCTTCCACGCTATACCGTGCATCAGCTACATGTTGCTCTATGCGGTTCCGCAGCCGGCCCAGTTCCTGCATAGCAGAAGCAATGGACAAACCTGCCAGCTCTTCGGCTGCGAATGCCGAGAAGTCATCTTCAAATGCATCAAAACGTGAAGCTGAACGCAGCGAAGCCTCTCCCTGTTCGGCAGCTTCCAACGCCAGCATACTGGAAAGCGGATAAATACGTGGTTTTCGGATTCCATTCGCCTGTAGTTGTTCCTGTACATGCCGGGTAACAGAATGAAGTTCTTCTTCAGAAGAAGCTAGATCTGATGCATTCACAATAAAAAACGTCTGATCGAGCGCCAAGGTCTCTTTAACTCGACCTAGTTGGTTCAGGAACTGCCGGTCGCCTTGCGCAAAAGCATGGTTATAATAGGTGACAAATACAAGAGCGTCCGCATGCTTCATATAGTTGAAGGTCACGCCTGTGTGCCGTGCATTCACAGAATCCGCTCCAGGCGTATCCACTAGCACGATGCCCTGACGGGTCAGAGCGCAATCATAATAAAGGTCGATATGCTCCACAAAGCATGATTTGTGCTCAGACGCAACAAAATCCCGATACTGCTCTAAATCCACCTGAAGCTGTTGTCCCAGCAAGCTTTCAGCTTCTTCCCATCCGGCTGCGGCAGCCTTTAAAAAACTATAATGAGGCCTACCCGCAGGATGGATGCCTTTCGGAGATAAAGCATGAACGACTTCTTGCCAGCCCGCTGCCGCTGGTTCCCCCAATCCTAATAACCGAAATGAGTATTTAAGATCTTCCCGCAACGCGTCCACTGATTTCATATGGACGTCAGCCGTGGCATGGCGCTCAGCACTTGCAGGCGCCATTATGCGGTTAATCGCCGCTGTCGTCGGATGCGGCGATACGGGTAACACAGCTTCACCCAGCAAAGCGTTGGCGAAGCTAGATTTCCCAGCGCTGAACGCTCCGAACAGCGCCAGCGTAAACTGCCCACCCTCCAGCGCAGCGGCACGGGCATGTAAATCCCGTACCGCCGCTTGCATGGCAGGGTACGGGCTTACCAGGGCAGCGGCGGCCTTCAATCGGGCCGCTGCTGCATCCAGCCGCGTGCGGCGGCCTCCGGCGGCAGGCTGCGCCGATGCGTTCCGCGAGCCAGCAATGGCGGGCCGTGCAACGCCCGTTGGTGCCGCAGCTGGCGAGGCAGCGTCGGTATCGGACGCAGGTGCAGGCGCGTCCGCACGGGGCAACCCGCTTGGCGCGGAAGCCTGAGGCAGCAAGCTGCGCAGCAGGCTGGCGTGCGAAGCCGAGGCTTGCACGCGGGTGCTGTAGCGGCTCGCCGCGTCCGCCTGCGCCAACAGCGCAGTGCGTGCATCCGCGAGAGCCGCGCGGCGGGTTTCGGCTCGCACTGCAAGCTGGGCCAGCAGCTGGTCTACCAGCGTTAGCGCCTTACGGCGGCAATCGGTGGTCACAGCAGCGCGTAGATCCTTGCAATAGTTCAACGTATACTCCGGCGACAACGCATTTTCCTTCACCGTCTGCTCTACCAGTTGCCGGTCCGTCACAGGACGGATGTCATCCAGCTCCTGCTCCATTGCAGGGGACCACAAACCCTGACCGTCACCCCAAGACCTCAGTAGCTCCCGCACATGAGGAAGCAATTGTCCCTCTACCTGATCAGTCAGCATTCCTGTCAGCCGTTCCAAACGGCGTTCCTTTTCTCGCTCTGTTTTTCCTCCAGCAAACCATAGCCCTGTTTTGAAGCCCGGCTTGCGGCTCTCTAAGTATTCGCCTGCGGCTTCACGTAGCTCCGCTGGCGTCAAATGTGCGTGTTCCAGTAGATGATCCAGCTCTTGACGCAGTCGTTTACGCTCCTGCTCCGGAAGCATCTTCCAGTGTTCATCTTCTTGCTGCAAGGTTTTCTGCTCTATATCCAGGCGCAAAATGGCTTCTTCTCCACCTGCTTCTTTTAGCAGTGTGTTCAGTTCCTCTTCTTCAGCTGCCTGCACAGTCTCCACATGTTGCTCTACCAAATGGTGCATAGAGGACACTAAACTGTATGCCAAAAGCTCTGTTTTTCGCTCCAGCAATTTCGGAATCAGGTGCGTCAACTGTTTCCACTGGTTCCATGGATGATTCTGCTCCTTCAAGGAAGTAAAAAGGATATCCGTATAATGAACCTGCCAGGCATGGAAGCTCGTCTCCACCTCTTTACGATAACGTGTAAATGAAAGCTCTCGCTCCCGGTGTTTATCGATTTGATTGATGATCAAATATAACGGCTTGCCCCAATCCGACAAACTTTTGGCAAAGGACAAATTATTTTCAGATTGGACATGGTTGTAATCCATCACATAAAAAACAATATCTGCCCAATGTAAAGCAGAATGTGTCGCCAGCGCGTGTCCGTGGTCTGTGGAATCTACGCCTGGTGTATCCAGCAACACTCCTCCGCTTGATAATATCGGAACATCTTCCCACACTTGAACCGATTCATAGGCTCCACCATTTTTACAATACTCAGCAAGCTCGGAGAGGGATGCTTCCATGATTTCCGACTCTGGATTTTCCGCTGATTTGGCTGTATGAATGAGCGCTCTCGGACGCCCATAACGGATGGACACTACATTAGCGCTCGTAGGCACAGGTCCAGATGGCAGCACGGTTTTACCACACAGGCTGTTAATCAAGCTCGATTTACCCGCTGAAAAATGTCCACAAAAGGCAATGGTCAGCTCCTGCGCATATGCTTTTTCCAGCAGATCACCTATCGCCTTTGCTCCCGCTTCGTCCCCGGCTTTACGCAATGTATTCTGTATCTGTTCTATCGTATCCAACCACTTTCCCGCATCGCCTGTAATCGTTTGCATCATAAGCTACGGTTCCACTCCTTATCACTTGTCTGCACCAAATAGCTATATTGTAGCATTCCTAAGCCGTTGTGAGAATCATCACATCAAAAAAACTAAACAGCGCTCCCCGCCAGTACCTGGCTTTAGGGAACGCTGTTTTCGTACATATTAATAACAATAAGTTCATTTTATTCTGTCCAAAACGGATCATTAGGAATAAGTAATTAGGCAACCGAATGCATTTCATCAAAGCCCTTAAAAAGCACCGACGAAGCAAGATATGTATACAACGGGTGAGCCTGCTCATCACGTACATTCACCTTTTGGAACATGGGGAACGCGATACCATAATTCAGGGTACAAAATGTATGCACACTTTTTTGGAATAGGCTCTAGCCATATCAGTATGGTCTGCAAGGTTCGTGTATATATGCGCCTTCGGGCTGGTTAAACCAGCCGAGCCGCCTACACCGGAACATGCAACGCATGTCGTCCGCTAATTGAACTTAATTGGCTGCAGTCTCAAGCACTGGCAGCAAAATTTCAAATACTTGACCATGCTGTAAAATCGTAATCCCACGGGATTTGTCCTTCATTACGACTACTTCTGGCTTTTGTGACATACGCTCCAGATAATGTTCAGGTACATCACCGGAATGACTAACCGTGATTCCCTCAAGCTCGCGCTCTTCGTTTTCAGCAAATTCTGTTGTTACAATTTGCTCGAAAATATCAGAGAACGCTTCAAAATTGTCTGTATATACCGAAATGCACTTCATACTCTTCATCCTTTTCTACACATAAATGGTTAAACCCTTTGTTACCTCTGTGGGTCTTTAAGCTCTACGTTCCTTATCTTTTCTGATAAGAGACGTTTTCATACGTTTCTTGCCTTCCCTGCACACATCAAGCAACGGACATACCTGACATTGAGGATTTTGAGCTTTGCAATGGTAGCGTCCGAAAAAAATAAGCCTGTGGTGGGTCAAAGACCATTCATCCCTAGGTACCCTCTTCATCAGCTTTTTTTCCACCTCAAGCACTGAATCATCCCACCCTGCAAAGCCGAGCCGTTTGGAAATACGCTCTACATGCGTATCTACCGCAATAGCTGGTACATTAAAAGCAGTAGATACTACGACGTTAGCCGTCTTGCGGCCGACACCGGGTAGCTTGACCAGTTGATCGTGCTCCGATGGGATCTCTCCTCCGTACTGGTCTATTAAAATACGACAGAGGTTATGAATATGCTTGGCCTTGTTTCGGTACAAGCCGATTCTGCGAATATCCTGCTCTAGTTCCTCAAGAGGAACAGCCAAATAATCCTCAGGTGACTTGTATTTTTGAAACAGGTCTGCCGTTACTTTATTGACCATTTGATCGGAGCATTGAGCAGACAATAACACGGCGATCGTTAATTCAAAAGCATTGTCATGGTTCAACTCACAATGGGCATCCGGAAACATCGTACCGATGGTGTCCAATATATGACGTGCGGTTGCTGCATTCACGGAAATCCTACCTCCTACCAAAAAAAACGTCTTGATACGGGATAGCCCGCATCAAGACGGTCACTCTAAATAATCATCCGGAAAGAAACGAATACTATTTGTGCATGACTGCCTGCATAGGCGAGAAATACACTCCTATATTATCATTATCTGTCACAGATTGCACGTGAAAAGTGTGTAAATCCTCAAGAAATTTTCATACCGTCTGATCGGTTAGCGACTCATGGGATGATCCAAATCTACATGTCCCATTAAGGACTCCAGAGATTGCCCATCTACGAGCAAATCCAGCGTTTTGACTTCCTTGAATTGGAACATCGTTTTCTTCAAGGCATCGATAGCCAATTCCTCGCCGCCAGCTCCCAATCGAGCCTCGTCCGGCAGGGAAATATCAAAAGTCAATGCACCGTTATCCAATTTGATCTTATGCACAGAAATTTTCTCGGACCACAACGGGATTAGAGCAGAATCCCCACTCTTTTGCAGAGCTTCAAACGCTTTTTGCAATTTTTCCAGCTCGCTTGGATAGGTAATTTCCTTTTGCTGTTCTTTCAAGCCGTTCTCTTGAGTATCCGTATAGTACACCGTAATCTGCTGTGTTTGTCGATCTCCTGAATTTTCCGTGTCCGTCTTGGTCTTTGTAGGCTCTGTTGACGGAGATGCAGGTGTTTGACTCGCCCCGTTATTTTCAGCAGATTGAGCCGATGGATCAGGGGCAGTCTGTTCAGGTGTACTATTTTGTGCATTAGAAGTTTGTGTTTCCTGAGATGGAGTCGCAGGAGCCGATGTTTGCTTAGAGGCACACCCTGCACCTGCAATGGCAAACAGTGTCAGCAGACCTGCAATTACGATTTTCTTGTTCATATGTCCCCCTCCTTGCTTGACGTTGACAAGCGATTTGTTGAAGATTTATTTTACGCCGAGATACTCTGTGATTCCATCTGCAATCCCTTGAGCTACCCGATTTTGAAAATCTTCATCAAACAGTGTGGCTTCCTCTTTTGCATTACTCAGATATCCTACTTCAAGCAATACGGCTGGCATAGTCGTTTCCCGAATTACATGGAAATTGCCATAACGAATGCCTCGGTCTGTCAGACCCGTCGCAGGAGCAAAGTACTTATGCATAACGTTAGCGAACGCTTTGCTTGCACTACGCTGGTAATACGTCTCTGTACCGTTAGAAGCTGAGCTACCGCTGCTGTTAGCATGAATGGACACGAACACGTTAGCATTAAGGTTTTCAGCTACTTTTACGCGCTGTTTAAGCTCCAAGAATGTATCATCACTGCGTGTCAGCACAACCTCAAGATTGGGGTTCTGCTTTAATATGCTTTCTACTTTCAGAGCCATAGCCAGGTTGAAGGTCTTTTCATAATTTTTTCTCGAAACACCAACTGCACCTGAATCTTTTGCTCCATGACCAGCATCAATAACAACGACCTTTTTACCATTGCTGTTAGTTGGTGATGTCTGCGTGTCATCCGGCTGTGAGCCATCTGGTAACGTTGCGTCTGGCGTGGTATTCACTGAATCCTTGGAAGCCAAATCGACGATAACACGATTCGATCCATCATTATATGCGGTATAATTCATGGCATGTTTTAAATCAATAACAACGCGCACCGTTGAAGGTTCCTTTTGAAACAAAGCATACCGGATACCGGACACATCCGCTTCATTCTCAATGTCCAACGAACCATTTAAGTTGCTATCCAGCTTTTGCTGGTCTCCAAAATTGTCAGCAAACGCAGTCGCTGGCAAATCCACCACTACCCGATCAGGGCCTGTCATCGTAAACGCTTTCGGCTTGACGGCACTGGCTGTTGTGATAGTTAAACGATTTTGGCTGAAACTGACTCCCTGCACCTGTGTAACACCTGAGTTCGCATTATTGGTTGGTGCAGTAACACTTCCAGTACCTGTACTGTTATTTCCAGACTTGGGAGGTGTAAATTCCCCGTTTCCAGACCCGCTACTGCGGGTATATAATTTTACGGACTTGGAGCTGCTGTCCCATTTTACGTCCAGTCCCATTTGCTCGCCGATAAAACGAAGCGGTACAAGGGCATAATTGGAACGCAGCAGAGGCGAAGCATCCAGACTAATGTCGCTTCCGTTGACAGTCGCCCTCTTACTTCCGATTATCATTCGGATCGAGGTACTGTCTTTCTCAATCGTTATGGTTCGCGCCTGCTGCTTCCATGTCACGTCATATCCCAAATTTTCAGAAATTACGCGTAGCGGGACCATTGTACTTCCGCCAATTACTTGTGCCTTAGCACCACTAGGGACACTTAACTGTTGATCGTCGAGATAGATTTGTGTTCCACTCGAAGCCGCATGTCCATAACCCGGAACCGCCCACATGAAGACAAATAATAACAATAAAAAACCAAATTTCTTCATTCGTCACCCTTCCATTCATAATTTTTTTGCCACATGCTCCGGTGCGGCGACCTGATATACGCGCTTATGTAATATCAGACAACCTTTTAGACGTTATCTCACACCAAAAGTTGCGAATATATTCCATCATAACAGAAATATACGTGCCAAAGAACTATTTTTGTCGAATTCTGACTAAAAATATAGATCATTCGCTTTCCGTCAAAAGTCACAGCCAAAAAAACTAAAAAAGCTACTTTTCACCCCCATGAATTTTCATTAAAAGGTGGAAAGTAGCTTTTATTGTAAACATCCTTAGTTAAGTGATTCAGTTGCTCCTGAGCCTGTTCCGAGATACTCCTTCAACCCATCGACAATACCTTCAGCGATCTTCTCCTGTGTTTCTTCTGTGAACATGGCTGCTTCATTTGATAGATTACTAAGGTAGCCACATTCCAGCAATACAGCGGGCATTTGTGATTTTCTCGTCACCACATGGTTTGCCACCTTAATGCCGTTATCCTTGAACTCGGTTGCCGCTACAAGATGCTTGTGCATGATCGTGGCCAGGCTCAAACTTTCCTGACGTGCATAATAGGTTTCAGAGCCATTGGCTTTTCCGTTATTAGAAGCTAGCATACTATTACCATGAATGGATACAAACACGCTTGCCTGTTGACTATTAGCGAGTTGTGGTCGTTCATCCAGCGTGGGATACGTATCTCCATTGCGAGTCAATACGATTTGAATGTCAGGATCATTTTGCAGAAGCTGCTCGATCTTTAAGGCTACCGCCAATGTAAATTCCTTTTCATGTCGCCCAGTCACACTACCTGCTCCAGGGTCCTTGCCACCATGTCCGGGATCAATGACGACGATTCGTCGTCCTTCGACATTCGTTGGTGTTACCGCTACTGGATTCACACTATGCTCACGCAATTGAAGGGTGATATCGCCTAGGCCATTGGTTGAAAGATCGTAATCACGTGCTTGATTTAAAGCAATGACAATGCGTACGCCCCCATTTTGTCCATCTGTGGGAGCAAATCTAATTTCCTGCACATCCTCACTGTCACTATTCGTCAACGCCCGCGTGCCATCGGTGCGAATCGGGAACGGTTGAAGAAAATCAGTCGCCAGTGAAGCCCGGGGTAAATCTACAACAATACGATCATTCCCCGTCATTTTGGATACTTTAGGGGTAACATCTTTGTTCAGAGAAATCTTTAACATTTCATTCTCAAAAGTAATATTTTGTACAAGCAACGCATTTGCTGTGGTCTGTTCTGTATTTTGCTGCTTGGTTGGTGAAGATGGGGCTTCAGTATGCTTGTCTGCTTCAACTGGATTTATTGTCGTCGCGCTTGCTGAAGACGTTTTATTGGTGCTTGTTGTACTCTGTGTTGACGTTTGCGATGATGGTTGGGATTGAGACTGTTTATTCGCTTGTTGAGTTACAGTCTTTTGAATGAGATTTACGGATTTACTTTTATTATTCCAATCCACTTTTAGCCCCATTTGCTCCCCAACAAAACGCAATGGAACCATGGTCGAGCTCCCCCGAAGCACAGGAGGTGCATCCAGACTAACTATTTTTCCATTCACATCAGCCGATGTACGGCCTACATACATAGACATATCGGTACTATTTTTTTGAATTGAGATTTTATAGGATTGTGGTTCCCACTTGAATTGATATCCAAGCTGCTCCCCAACCACCCTTAGCGGTACCATGATTTTTCCATTGACCATTTCAGGCTTGGCATCTGCAGGCGCTTCCACCCTTTTGCCATCTAAAAACAAATCTGCTCCAGCCGCATTCACATGAGGGGAGGACGGCCACAACCAAATCAAGATAGCCGCTAGTATCACCCAACCATATTTCTTCATCCTCATTCCCCTAACTTAGATATGTATTTTTTGGTATGTCTCACAGACACAGTCCTTCAAACCAATTTACATTTACAATACCATGCTGAGTCGAACCGTCAACCCCTTATTTTCCAATTTATTTTTTGAGCATAATAAAAGCCCGCAGGCAAAAGAATTGCCAGTACGGGCTTTCTGTCTAACAAATGAGCTAGCTATATGACTACGTATCGAAACTGAACTGGGGATTAACCTTATGCACCTTGTTTCGCAGCACGTTTTTGTTCATACGCCAGAATTTCAGATTCATGCTGGAGTGTCAGGCCAATATCGTCCAAGCCTTGTAGCAAGAATTGACGGCGATGTTCATCCAGATCGAATTCAATTTTCAGACCATAGTCGTCAATGATTGTTTTTTCATTCAGGTCGATGTTTAATTGGTAGTTATCATGCTTGGCCGTGCGCTGAAACAATTCCTCTACTTGCTCTTCAGACAGCTTGATCGGCAATATACCGTTTTTGAAACAGTTATTATAGAAGATATCCGCATAAGACGGCGCAATTACGCAACGAAACCCATAGTCCATAATCGCCCACGGCGCATGCTCACGTGAGGAGCCGCAGCCAAAGTTAGCGCGAGAGATCAGCACAGACGCTCCTGCATAACGAGGCTTGTTGGGTTCAAATTCAGGATTGATATTGCCCGCTTCATCAAACCGCCACTCGTAGAACAGAAACTGTCCAAAGCCCGTACGTTCAATTCGTTTCAGAAACTGCTTAGGAATGATAGCATCTGTGTCCACGTTCACCCGATCCACAGGGGCTACAATTCCTTTTAATGTTGTGAAAGCTTCCATCGTAATTCCTCCTCTGTATCCTAGCGGACTACTTCTTCCTGCTTGAATTTCCAATCCCGTACATCAACAAAATGTCCATGAATCGCCGCAGCGGCTGCCATTGCTGGAGATACCAGATGAGTACGTCCTCCGCGTCCCTGACGACCTTCAAAGTTACGATTAGAAGTGGAAGCACAACGCTGTCCCGGTTGCAGTACGTCTGGATTCATCGCAAGACACATACTGCATCCCGCTTCACGCCACTCAAATCCTGCTTCTTTAAAAATGACGTCCAGTCCTTCTTCTTCAGCCTGAATTTTCACACGACCCGAACCTGGTACGACGATGGCCGTTACTTTTTCAGAAACCTTGTAACCTTTGGCAACCTCAGCGGCTGCACGCAAATCTTCAATTCGCCCGTTGGTGCAGGAGCCGATAAACACATAATCAATCGCAATATCCGTGATCGGAGTACCTGGCTTCAAATCCATATATTCAAGCGCTTTTTCAGCCGCTTTACGTTCGTTTTCGGTTGGCAGTTCTGCCGGAATCGGTACGGTTGAGGAAATATCTGTACCCATGCCCGGGCTGGTGCCCCAGGTTACTTGCGGAATCAAAGCATCTACGTCAAACTCCAGCACGACATCAAACTCAGCACCTTCATCTGTAACAAGCTCTTTCCACTCAGCAACCGCTTGCTCAAAAGCAGCTCCTTGTGCTACATGTTGACGTCCACGCAAGTAATTGAAGGTGGTTTCGTCCGGTGCAATCATTCCTGCTCTGGCTCCGCCTTCAATGGACATGTTACACACAGTCATGCGCTCTTCCATGCTCAATTCGCGGATAGATTCACCTGTGTACTCAATAACATAGCCTGTAGCGAAATCTGTACCGTATTTGGCGATGACACCCAAAATCATGTCTTTTGCTGTCACACCAGGTTTGCGGCGGCCTACAAAGCGAACTTCCATCGTTTTGGCTTTGGCTTGCTGGAGACATTGTGTTGCCATTACGTGCTCTACCTCACTGGTTCCGATACCAAAAGCGAGCGCTCCGAACGCCCCGTGTGTGGAGGTATGGCTATCACCACAAACAATCGTTTTGCCCGGATGAGTCAGACCAAGTTCAGGCCCCATAACGTGAACGACACCTTGATCCACCGTATCCAGATCATACAGTGTGACACCGAAATCACGGCAATTTTGAGTTAATGTATCAATCTGCTGCTTGGAAATCGGGTCCGTAATGTTGTAACGGTCCTTAGTCGGTACGTTATGATCCATCGTTGCAAACGTAAGCTCTGGACGACGCACCTGACGTCCGCTAAGACGTAATCCCTCAAACGCCTGCGGCGATGTTACCTCATGTACGAGGTGAAGATCAATGTACAAAATACTCGGCTTTCCCGCTTCCTGATAGATGACATGGTTATCCCAAATTTTCTCGAACATGGTCTTTTTACTCATCATTATTCACCCCTGTGTTTTTCGAACCTAGTGGAGAGAAGCTAACGGCTCTCTCTTGAATGTCAACAATATACCACGGGATGTTTGATTGGTCTAAGATATGATATCTATAGAAGTGATAGGTTAAGGCTATAAGGATGGATAAGGTAGATATAGCCGGTTCTTTGCACTGATTTCTCTATCAGCTCTTAATTAGTAAAAACACTCGACTAAAATTCGAAGATTAAAAAAAGGGGTATACAAACGGATGAATACAATGAACTCTGTCGCCTTTTCTAAGGTACTGCCAGTTATTACATTAAGGATTTGTTTGAATATTCATACTGCGAAAGCTGAGTCAATTATATATCCTCAGATAACGTTGACAATATAAGGAATAAACTTGTACAATTAGGAAAATATTTCATTTAGATTCCATTCTTCGTTCAGGGCTTACTGCTGCTTATTATTTGTCAAAGAACAATATCAAGTACACGATTGTAACAAAAAAGGGTGCACCCGAACAAAGACTCCTTTCTTTCAGCAGCAAATACACGTGTTCCCTCAGAGAATGAAATTAATCATATTATTAATCTTACTATTAATAAATGTGGAGCAGATCGATCCGTAATTGAAGCGCTATATAGGAATTCCAACATAATTATAAATTTCTTCGAAGAATTGGGTATTTCTTATGAGAAAACATCCTTTGGTATCATGCCTGAATGTTTGATTAAATCACATGGGGGAAAGAAATTAATCAATTGTTTGTTACAACATATTGAACAACCGATGTGTAATAAAATTTTGATTCATTTGGAAAAGTACGATCAAGGAATTATCGCAATATTTTATGACACACAGTCAGATCAATTTATCAGAATATATACTAATTATTTGGTATTAGCTACGGGAGGATATGCAGGACAATTCTGTTTCAATGATAATTCGCCGGGTTCAACTGGTGAAACGCTAATCTTAGCTAAAAAAATAGATGCAAGATTAAAGGGAATGTCTACAGTAATGTGTCATCCTTGGTCTATATATAACGGAAGGCAAATTTTATTGGGCGGGGTTGTGTCTTTGAGTCAAGGGAAAATAATAGATGAGGATGGAGTTCAATTATTAAAAGATAAGTATATTTGTGATGCAATTGCTCAAGATGATTACCACGAAATGATTGATGAGATTTTAAAATTCCAACTAGAATGCATCAAACAAAAAAAGGATATGTACTTAGATATGAGCCATGCTGATGAAAATGTATTAAATGAAAAATTCAAAAAATATGGATTTAGTCCTAAGGTAGTTAAAAATAAAAGAATCAAAATTACACCAACGATGCACTATTCTTCAGGAGGAATCGAAATCAATGCTACTGCTGAGGCTATAAACTTAAATCGTGTTTTTGCTACTGGAGAAGCTCAATTTAATGGTGATCTTGGTATAGGAAGAATCCCTGGGCAAGCATTCGCATCGGGGATCGTTTTTGGCAAATTAATTGCTGACAAAATAGCTAATGAAGGTGTTTTCAATACTCAATATCAAACTTCATTTAAAGATCCAACTGAAACGATGCAGCTGTATTCGAAAGAAAATAATGACTTTCCGATCGAAGAGTTTCAAAAAAAGTTGTCAACTCTAATGATGGATTTGATCGCTCCCAATTCACCCGTGTTTTCTCTATCATTCCATAAAAAAAATACAAGAAAGTCAAAATATAATATTAAGTAGAGCAAGAGGATCAGGAAAACGATACGAGGATATTTTAACATTGTTTTTTGGATATTTTGTTGCAATGGAAATTATAGAAGATCTTGAAGCAAAGTCAGGTTTGTTGATTAACCAAAAATAGGATAAAAAGAGTCGCCTTTTCGGCTAATGGTAAGCACAAACCAACCATTCCAAAAGAGGCGACCCTGCCCTTATTTCAGCCGCTTCAACGTGGATTAGGCGTTGTTAAGGGGTTATTACTTTACCTTCGCCTGGAAAGCTGCTGAGGTTCCTTTTGTGTGTCTAAAACGTTGTTTCACTAACTTCTTTAAGGTCGGGAACGGGCCGAACGGCGAACCTTATAGGTTATAGGTTCCTCAGGAACTAATGTGGCTATGCTTAAGAAATTAAATCCCCCGGTGGAGCTTAAGAATCTTTATAAATGAATTAATTTCAAGATGATTACCAGCAAAATGAACAGTGCCAAGACAGCAGCTATCGATGTCCAAACTCTTCCGGTGATTCCCTCGTAGTCTCTTTTCATTTCCCCCACACGTAACGCCTCCTTTGTTTTAGGTACTCCTACTCCATAGGCTATGCGAGGTCTTGATTAAAGGAAGGGCTTCTTAACAAAAAAAGCTCAGCCGACCCATTAAGGTCAGCTGAGCTTTTTGATTTATTTAGTGTATTCACTTATTTCAAACGTAAGGATACGATCAAACAGCATATAATCTTTACGGCTGCTGAATGGACCTTTATTGTTATCGTGCTTGTTAATGGCGTATGAAGCCGATCCAGAACCAGCCTGCTTGCTCTCATACCATGAGATAAAGTCATTGACCTCTTGCATGCTCAAATCAAATTCCTTCTCTAAGCCAGTTGTCATGGTGACTACCAGAATTGCACGATCCCCGTTTGGAGTTGGTTCCTCTGTTCCTGGATTAGGAGTGGAGCTCGATAGCTTAGACATCATCTCTAATTCGCTAAGAGCTAGATACTGACTTCCATTATTGGCTGTAATATTAATTCTATAATCCTTGTATGAATTAGAATTAGAGAAAGTGAATTTTTTGGGAGTGCTATTTACCCATCCAGTGATATTTGACTGAGTGTCTAGCACGTTCCAAGTAATCCCATCATTTGAGCCTTCGAAAGTCCAATTTTTAGGGGCACGGTCAGTTGCCGTTGTCTGTGGATATATAACATATTGCTCAATAACTTCGGGTTTAGGAAAGTCATATCTTAGCCAAGCAGCAGTTGTACTTGATGTCCACGCACTAGCAATAGTAGCAAATTCCTTGTTAAATGCCTCATATGCGTATGAATATTCATTACTTGCGCTTGCTACTCCAGATGGCAAAATGTTAGTTGTCATATGTGGAACTAGATTTTCTGAATACTCTGCTTCGGCTGCAAAAACATTGGATAAGGGAAGAGATAAAAGAACTAAAAATAAAATTGTTATACATGCTTTCTTCATTAAATAATCCTCCAATAGGTTTAATAGAACTAAGAATAATTTAATTGAGGAATTGTGTCTAAACATAAACTTGCTTATCTATAAATATAATCTAAATATTTGCATATTTATTTTTTTAATGGGTATAAAAAAAGACTCTATCGGCTGATAACCAGTAGCGTCTCTCATCCTTATTTCACAATAAAACTCACCTTTGTACCATCATTATACTTATTTAATTAATGACTTACCCAAGATCCTGCTCCCCTGTTGTCACTAAGGGTTATGTATCGGATATCAGCACCTGCGCCACCTTCAGCGCACATCGCCATCGGTCACTCGTCGCGGTCAAATCACTTTTTTGTAGGAACATCTTTTAAAGACTCTTGCGAGTTTCTTCAGCTCCGTCCTGGTCAATAGTACATACGTCAGAATGGCCGACTGCTATAGCATCTTTGATGTGTGCTCCCATTTCTAGATAGCACGAACTCGGAAACTCCAGTGTATACTCAGCTACTGCTTATTGGCTTGCTACCGATGGTCTATTAATATGTGGAATAATTATAAGTTTGAATTTTGTAACGGATGCATCCTGCTAATAATTCGCATGTGGAGTCGGTATAACTAATAGAGATAGAATCGAGCCTATACCCATTTAGGAAGTTCAAGTCCTTATAACCTACTTCTGTAGCTGCATAGTCTTCCCAATCATTTGCCCAAGTTTTAAATTGATTGTTTCTTACATAATTAATGACATGCTCTGTGTAAGCTTGTGCAGTTACAACACCTTTTGGAATTAGCTAGGTCACTACTTGCATTTGCAAGCCTGTTCCTGTGAAAAAAAGAACAAAAAAAATCAGAACACCTACTGCACACAATAACTTTCTCATGACTTTCATAGCAGCAACTCCTCCTGTATTGTATCAAAGAAAGTTAAGCACTAATACACGCTTATTATATTCTTCATTACATGAAAAAGCTGTCGCATTAAGGTGCCGCATTTTATGTATTACGTACATCTATAATCCAGCCGAGCCCATCTTTACATCTACTCTAAATTCAAACTGCTCGATAATAAAGAAATTCCCACAAACCAATTAAGAGACTAATTCCCTTGCTATCTTGAACGACGCATCATCCCCCCCACCCAATAACGTCGTTTATCTAGGACAAGTTAGATGTCTCCTGGCTGTGAACCAGCTACTCCCCATGTTTCCCCATTAACTTTATAATCGCTGCCTCTCCACTGAAGTATGTAGTCTCCAGAACGCAAACCGTCACTGAAACCTTGGTCAGTAGATTTCCAAGTCACTGTGTCGTGAGGAGCAATTACTACACCTTCAATATATAGTTTGTTTGAACCGCTGTGAGTTAAACTTACCTTTACAGGATGATCAGAATGATTCTTCATACGAAGTTTAACATGACCCATCCTTTAGGGACATTAAAGGATTCTCCTACAGTTGCGCTTCCACCCGATCTATGAGAAATTATGGTGTTTTCGCTAGTTGTACTTGCTGAAGCTGAAGCAACCCCTACCGTAGTTGCTATAGCTAAAGATAAAATCGAGAAAAGAAATATTCTTTTCTTCATAATTTCCCCTCCTATTTTTTGATTTGGTCTACCTGAAAGAGACTTCCGACTACAATCTGGTATTTCCTTTCATATCTACTTTAAATTCAAACTACTTACGAAAGAAATAAGATCCGTTAATCTTGATGGCTTCCGGGGTAATCTTCTCCACTGCGCCACCGTAGTCCACAATATCTATCTAATCCTCACCCAACGACTGAACGACATATACTCTTACCTGGCTTAATGCAGCTACAAACAGTCCTATATCCGACTTTTACACTGTATATGTATAGTTTATGCTGATCACATCAAGATAGTTATTCGGTGAATTCTGTGGTAATTCCTGCACTGAAAAAAGCTCTGCTAACCTCATGGTCAGCAGAGCTTTTCTTTTGCTTTAGAATCCCCCTATTTGTACAAGGGTCTGAATAAGCTGTTCATGATTGTGAGCGGGTACAGTTATAAAAAACAAAAAGCTACTCGCAACGATTAACAATGCCATTTTTTTCAACATTACTTAACCACACCTTTTCAATTAGATTGGAGAACTCTGTTTTGATTTCAGGAGTCGCATGGACTTGAAAACGCATAAACAGACCAATACAATTTATAAAATTTGTTTCATTAGTTATTATATGTGACTTTGCCATTGCATACATCAAGTATTTAAAGCCATCACTGTATTTCACCCGATGTAAATAATAATGAGCCATTTCGTAAGCAAACCATGCGAAATAGTCTGGTATTACTTGTTGGGTATATATATCAGATGATGTTGGGAGTTGAGCAAAAGAATTAATATTCGTTTCAAAACGTGAAAGGACATCATCCACATCTATTTCATATCGGTTAGCCGCTATCATAACGTTCAACAGCTTTGAGAGTTTCTCATTTTCGTTAGCGGTTGATGTTGCCGCTATATATTCAACATAGTCTGGCAGCACGCTAACATCTCCAGACAGGAGTTTATTGACGTACGTGTTACCTTCTGCCCACTGACTGAACAAGTTTACCCAGTGTTGAGTATCTTCATCAGTCTCTTTGACCCAATCTAAATTCGCATAGGCGTATGTATATAGTAGAGCTTGTTGATAATCGCCTTGGGCTTCACAAACACTAGCACACAACAAATCGGCGTAAGCAATGTATCCAAATAACGGATTTCTGGTTTCCTTTTCATGCTCCCTGTTCTTTCGATTCTTCTGCTGATGCTTTATGGAATATTGTACTTTAGCTTTCCCTCTCATTTGCCTTGCCATTTCCTCAACCTTGTCCCACTTACGCAAAGACCTGTACACGTTCGCCAAATCCTTCAATGCGTCAAGTTGGTCCATTTCATCCAGACGTTCAATGTAAGGCTCAAACAACGTAGCTGCCTTGAGATTGCGGCTTTGATCGTCACCAACCTGAATCGTGAACATTCGATACTGACAGATCGCCAATCGTTCAGAATGTTGGTACTTCTCCGTTTCAGCTACCCCCTCATAGAACAGCAACGCAGCATCATGTCGTCCCTGTGCTAATAGCACTTCTGCCATATCAAATAGTTTAGGCGAATAGAGTAGGTTGTCCATAATGGTTCCTACCACTCGACGGATCGCATCCAGCTTGTCCAATTCCGCACAACGATACAAAAATGGCTCTATTCGTCTCATATTCGGGGGGGTGTCGATGATGTAGTTTTCTATAAATAGGTCGTAAAAGTAGCCTTCTGGTAAACCCATAGCCTCGGTAATGCGATCTATCTGGTTAACAGACATAGATTTATTGCCTGACACTATGCTACTTACTATCCCCCTATTCATGCCCGCTATATGCCCAAACTCCATCATGCTCAAACCTTCTTGTTTTAGATATTGTTCCAATTCTGCTCTAATCGTGGGTGTAACTTTCATAGATAAACCACCCTCCATACAGAAGTACCAATATTTATATATTATTGCATTCTATTGTTGTCCATAATTTAACAGTTGTCAATAATTTTTATTTATTTGCATCGAATGTCGAAGTATATAAAATAAGCAGTTCCAAAGAGTCACTCTGCATTGAAGTCAAATAACCCCGCCACTGTTACCGGTGAGACTTATGTTAATGGAAATATAATCCTTCAAAAAGCAGACACTTACATTGATCTGACTGTACAAAAGTACGGAGGGTTACTTGCTGAGTGGGACTACAAAAATCCGCTGAATTATCAGAGGCTTTTCATACTTGTATCTTAAATTCATTTGCTGCTATAACGCTACGAGTTTTAAAGGGAAATATTGTTCGGTGAATATAAAGTTGTAGACGGACAATACGTCATTAAGCTAACGGGCAGTTTAACTTGATTGGTGATATTATGCTACTCTATAAATAAGCAAATAATTTAATCAAGAGGTGTAATAATGCGGTTTCATGAATTTTATATCGGACAAGTATTTAAAACCAAGTCTTTAAAATTAACTAAAGAGGATATTACCAGATTTGCAAGGGAGTTTGACCCGCAATATATGCATTTAGATGAAGAGAAAGCATTACAAGGCAGGTTTAATGGAATTATCGCTTCAGGAATTCAAACATTAGCTGTTTCTTTTAAGCTTTGGGTTGAAACAGGCAGTTACGGTGATGAGGTTATTGCTGGAACTGCTATGAATAATATTAAATTTATTAAACCAGTATATTCAGGCGACGAATTGTACACCATTGTTGAAGTGATTGGAGTAAAAGAGAAAAGGAATGGGACAGGACTCGTTACTGTATTGCTGTCGACTTTCAACAACAAAGAGGAGCAAGTTTTTGAAGGCGATTTATCCGTTCTGGTTAAACAGTAAAGTTTCATAAAAAATCAATTACAGATTTGAAGAGGTCCATGCATTTTAGCACGGACCTCTTCTCTTTATTCTAACGTGGCTTGACTTGCGGCTTCATGTTCAGCCACACGTTGCAGTAATTCCTTCTAAGCCTTCATTTGGCGACCTTGACGTTGCCCTTCTCCAACTGAATTTCGCATAGATTCTACATCTTGAACCCGTACTTTACCACCATTTTAAATAACATATCCATGCCTTCTGGTGTTCGACTAGCATTTCCGTCCAATGTAATAATAAATTGATATTGCAAATCATATAAATGAATAATTTACTATAAATCTCTGAGATTCGCACTGTGCTATTTCAGTATAGAGGGCTTTGAGAATGCCATTTACTAATCTCA
Organism: Paenibacillus sp. F4; assembly: GCF_002894905.1. Classification (NCBI taxonomy): domain Bacteria; kingdom Bacillati; phylum Bacillota; class Bacilli; order Caryophanales; family Paenibacillaceae; genus Paenibacillus; species Paenibacillus sp. F4. Next base: position 331,086 of record NZ_POVS01000013.1, on the reverse strand, counting down.
GCCCATAGTATGTCATTCAATTGCTTTTGTATTGGAGCTGTACAAACAACACGACGGAATGAGAAGCATCATACAAACCATAGAGGTATAGCTACTTCAAGAGCGGTCTAATCCATGTAAATTTTTGGTTCAGTGTAATGAATTTCACATCTTTCCGGGTCAACCTGTTCTACCATAGAAGGGTGATACGCCGTGCTGGGCAGACCACTTTGGTCGGGACGGTTACGTCTTATTCTAAAACCAGCTACACAGGCTGCCTGGCATGCGCGGCAAGTACGCCTTTATTTTGATTCGAAGCGGAGTGTCCAGATGTTGAATACCGAATTGGAATACCGTGAGCGCATCAGGAAGTTGGCCGTATGTATTGTCAAGCACTACCGTGGAAAAGGACCGGACAACGTCAAGGTTTCACTGGATTCGCCGCTCCGGATTACGGTAGAAATTCGAGGTACATTGTCTAATTTGTCCGAAATTCTCGTTCATGAAGGGGCCGAGGACAAGGTCAGGGAATATTGGAACGTCCTTCGTCCCTATCTGGAAAAGGAGTTTATGAACGAAGCCGAAAAAACACTCGGCAGTCCCTTCACTTATACTTGGGAGGTCTGCCCCTCCGTCCATGGAGACGGACACATTATCATTACTCTAGAACTACAACACATACACCGGTTGGATTAGCGGGAAGGAGCTTGTCTCCTCGCTCGCGGATAAGCCAGTACAGGATGCAGCGTAAAGCGGCATTTTTGTATTGGCTTTTTTTATGTTACGAGTTTCATCTATTTCATATAAAAGAGGTGCTGCACTTATGGCAGACAAGGTATTGACCGTATGTCCCTACTGTGGGAGCGGTTGTCAGCTTCATTTGCTGGTGGAAAAAGGACAGGTAATTGGCGCAGAGCCGGCTGGTGGTCGTACGAATGAAGGAACGTTGTGTCTGAAAGGACACTATGGATGGGATTTTTTGAATGACCCGCAAATTCTGACTGCACGCTTGCGCAAGCCCATGATTCGCAAAAATGGAGTTATGGAGGAAGTGGAGTGGAAGGAAGCCATTCAATATACTGCCGAACGGCTGTCAGCAATTAAGGAAAAATACGGACCCGACTCCATTATGGGAACGGGCTCCGCACGCGGTCCGGGAAATGAAGCCAATTATGTCATGCAAAAGTTCATGCGGGCGGTCATTGGCACGAACAATATTGACCATTGCGCTCGTGTATGCCACGGCCCTTCTGTGGCAGGTTTGACTTACTCGCTCGGTGATGGAGCTATGTCCAACTCTATTCCTGAAATTGAACACTCTGATCTCATTTTCGTGTTTGGATATAATGCACCCGAAACACATCCGATCGTCGCAAGACGCATTGTAGCTGCCAAGCAAAGAGGCGCCAAAATTATTGTATGCGATCCGCGAATGACCGAAACAGCTCGTATTTCGAATATGTGGCTACCCTTAAAGGGCGGTTCAAACATGGCTTTGGTGAACGCTTTTGGTCATGTACTTGTGCATGAAGGACTGTACGACAAACGATATGTGGAAGCAAACACAGAAGGCTTTGCCGAATACGTAGACAGCATTAAAAAATATACTCCCGAATATGCGGAAGGCATTACGGGGGTCAAGGCGGCCGATATCCGGGCGGCTATGAGGGAATATGCAAAGGCCCCTACCGCTACAATTTTGTACGGAATGGGCGTATGTCAATTTTCACAGGCCGTTGATGTGGTAAAGGGGCTCGCTTCCCTTGCATTGTTGACCGGAAATCTGGGCAAGCCGAATGTGGGTATCGGACCAGTACGGGGACAAAACAATGTACAGGGTTCCTGCGACATGGGTGCTTTGCCGAATGTGTATCCCGGCTATCAGGATGTAACAGACAACACAGTCCGCAAAAAGTTTGAAAAAGCATGGGGTGTTGAGCTGCCGCGTAAAAAAGGCTATCCACTTACAGAGGTACCGCACCTCATCCTGAAGGAGAACAAGCTGAAAGCTTATTACATTTTCGGAGAGGACCCTGTACAAAGTGATCCGAACGCCGCCGAGTTGCGTGAAGCCCTAGACCAATTGGAATTTGTCGTGGTTCAGGATATTTTCATGAACAAAACAGCGCTGCACGCCGATGTCATCCTCCCTTCTACTGCCTGGGGCGAGCATGACGGTGTATATTCTTCGGCAGATCGGGGCTTTCAGCGCATCCGTAAAGCCGTTGAGCCACAGGGTGATGTTAAGCCAGACTGGGCCATTATTAGCGAGGTTGCTACCGCCATGGGCTATCCTATGTCTTATGCAAACACAGAGGAAATTTGGGATGAAATGCGCAGCCTCAGCCCATTATTCGCGGGTGCCAGCTACCAAAAGATGGAGCAGCAAGGCGGAGTTCAATGGCCTTGCCCTACCGAGGATCATCCAGGTACACCGTATTTGTATAAAGGAAATCAATTTTCGACACCTAGTGGCAAAGGCAGATTATTCGCCTGCGAATGGCGTCCGCCACAAGAACAACCGGATGCAAAATACCCGCTTGTCTTGTCCACAGTCCGTGAGGTAGGTCACTATTCCGTGCGTACCATGACTGGCAATTGCCGCGCGCTGCGCCAGTTGTCTGATGAGCCTGGCTTTATTCAGATTAGCCCGGAAGACGGAGCAGATCTGAATATTCTGGATGGCGAAATTGTTGCCATATCCTCTCGCCGGGGACGCATCATGGCACGGGCACAAATCAGTGACCGTGTGCAACAAGGTGCGACCTACATGACCTATCACTGGTGGGTTGGAGCATGCAACGAGCTGACCGCTGATTTTCTCGATCCGGTATCCAAAACCCCGGAATTAAAATACTGTGCCATCCGTCTGGAACGGATCGCCGACCAAGCGCAGGCCGAACGTGATGTACATGAATCGTACCAACGGATTCGCAGACAGATGAACGTCCAGGAAGCTGTTTTGGCTGATAAGGTGACGAGATGAGCGGCACAGGGAATATGATGCACCGCCTGACAGATAACCGGTCAGCTTCGACGAGTAGAATGGGAGCAGCCAGTAGAACAAGCGCTGTTGCTTCTTCTTTTGTAGTCGCAGACGCCGGACAGTGCATCGGTTGCAAAGCCTGTGAACTGGCGTGCTTCGCCGTTCACAGTCAGGCTAACGGCATAGGAGCTTCGGTCGGAACCGTCAGCGTACCTGTTGTACCCAAGGTGTATGTTGTACGTACAGGGGATATGTATGTGCCGGTGCAATGCCGGCATTGCGAAAATGCCCCCTGCGCGCATGCCTGTCCGGTGCAAGCCATTCGTCAGGAGGACGGCGTCGTCATGATTGATGAGGAACGATGTATCGGCTGTACCTCCTGTGTTTTGGCCTGCCCCTTCGGGGCAATTGAGGTGTCTCCGGTCTACCGGGCAGGACACGTTGTAACGCAGTCCGGCCTGACTCACCGTGCAAATCGAGTCGCCCTTCCCCGCACCGCGGCAAGCAAATGCGATCTGTGCGCGGAAACAGAGAACGGACAGCCTGCATGTGTAGAGGCCTGCCCGAATCATGTCCTACGGCTGGCCAAAGGTATATCCGACTCACCTCCAGAGCCTCGGCGGGAAGTCTTTTTCCCACGCCTATAAGGTCAAAATCAGCCGCAGAAAGGTAGAAAAACATGTCAACCACAATAGACAAGATCTCTTCACCTCCTTGTATGAAGACGACTGATTGCACAGACCCTGTCATTCATATTGACCCTACGCTCTGCACGGGATGCAGACGTTGTGCTGGGGTTTGTCCAGTAGATGCCATAGAGGGACTGCCCGGAGAACCGCAAACCGTAAATGCAGACCGATGTGTTATTTGCGGTCAATGTGTACAAATATGTAGCGTATACGCATCTGACTGGGCAGGTTCATCTCCACAGGAAGGCGCCGCTAGACGGCTGGAACGTATACATGAACGCGATATGCCTGCCGACATCAGAGAGCCGCTATTCGCTGCCTATTATAGCTACAACTTGAATAAGGTAACCGATATGATGACCAAACCTGGACAGTTTCGGATCGTCCAATGTGCTCCAGCCATTCGTGTTTCACTCGCGGAGGAATTCGGAATGCCGTTCGGCACTTTGACGCCTGGGAAAATGGCTGCTGCTTTGCGCCGCCTTGGCTTCGACCGGGTATACGACACCAACTTTGGAGCTGACGTGACCATCATGGAGGAAGGCACTGAATTAATTCGTCGCGTGACCGAAGGCGGTCCCTTACCCATGTTCACATCCTGCTGTCCAGCATGGGTCCGATTTGCAGAAATAGAATATCCCGATCTGCTAGACCATCTATCCAGCTGCAAATCTCCGATGCAAATGTTAGGAGCGCTAATCAAATCTTATGGCGCACAACTGGACGAGGTGGAACCTGCGAATATATACAGCGTTGCCATCATGCCTTGTACCTGTAAACAATTTGAGTGCGATCGTCCCGAAATGGAATCTGACGGTTTCCGTGATGTGGATGAGGTACTGACCACGCGTGAACTTGCATACTGGATCAAGCAGCGCGGAATTGATTTTGCGAACCTGCCTGATGAAGAATTCGATTCACCGTTAGGACAATATTCAGGTGCAGGCTCCATTTTTGGAGTCACCGGAGGAGTCATGGAAGCTGCCATCCGTACAGGTTACGAGCTGCTGACGAATGAAAAACTGCCGAAACTCCAGCTCGATTTTGTACGTGGTGAGGAAGGCATTCGAGTAGCTGAGGTTCAGGTAGGCAAGCTGCAGCTCAAGGTAGCGGTCGTCGCCGGGCTACAACATGCCTATCAGCTACTGGATCGTGTCCAGGCGGGCGAATGTGATTATCATTTTATTGAGGTGATGGGCTGCCCTGCTGGATGTATCAGCGGAGGGGGACAACCCAAGCTCATGTTAGAAAAGCAACGAATTGAAGCTTATCGGGCACGTAAATCTTCCATCTATGGACATGATGCTGCACACCAGGTACGAAAATCGCATGAGAACCCTCACATCATCAAACTTTATGATGAATTTCTAGGTGAGCCGCTGGGTCATGTGTCGCATCATCTGCTGCACACGACCTTCCAACAACGGGGGCCTGGCAAGCAAAGCCGCAGTAGCACTATTTCCACCAAAGGGGATACGGGTTACTCCATTCATTAATACGTTAAGTTATTTTTATGCTATATACATTATATTTGTCGTTAGTTAGAGAGGAGTCGAATTGTATGAACCGTTTTGTTTTAGCTGATCCCGATCAGTGTATCGGCTGTCGTACCTGTGAAATCGCATGTGTCATCGCACATTCAGCGGAGAACCCTTTTATCTCGCCGGATGATGAGTTTCATTTTCACCCTCGTCTGAAGGTTATCAAATCATTTGGAGTCACTGCACCCGTTCAGTGTCGTCACTGTGAGGATGCCCCATGCGCCAACGCTTGTCCGAACGGCTCCATTACGAATGCAGATGGCTGCATTCTCATTAATAGTGAAAGCTGCATTGGCTGTAAAACCTGCATGATCGCCTGCCCTTACGGCGCGATTACCATGGTACCCGAGTATCGAAACGGGCAGCCTGTGGTTCAGGACGGATTGTATACCAATATGTCAGGACGTTTGCAACCCAAAGAACGCATGATTGCCAGCAAATGTGATTTGTGCGAAGGTGTGGACGGTGGCCCGGCCTGCATTGGTAAATGTCCAACACAAGCCCTCAAGCTGGTCGAACCAGATCTGGTTCACGCCCGTGTTGAGGAAAAACGCGCTGCAAGTGCACGTCAGCTACTGCATATGACACGCATTCCGGCAACGGGTCTATGACCGAAGGTTTCCCTCTGCCTACAAATACGCGAACCGAGCGGGATGCGCTAGGAGAGATGGAAATTCCCGCAGATGCCTTTTACGGTATTCACACTGCACGCGCGATGAACAATTTTGCGGTTAGTGGCAGGCCCGTGAACCAAAACTTGATCCACGCTCTTGTGTTGGTAAAAAAAGTAGCCGCTCAAGTAAATGGTGAGCAGAAACGAATTCCTGCCCAACGGGCCTCTGCCATTGTAAATGCCTGCAACGAAATACTCGCCGGGAGGCATCAACATATGTTTACCGTGGATGCCATGCAAGGCGGCGCAGGCACCAGTACCCATATGAATGTAAATGAGGTCATTGCTAATTTGGCCATCGTACAGCTAGGAGGCAGACCAGGGCAGTATGTGATTTTACATCCGCTGGATGATGTGAACTGCTGCCAGTCTACGAATGATGTCTATCCGACAGCGCTACGAATTGCAGCGATACGGCTGCTTCGGCCTTTATGTGACACGATGTCTTCATTACAGGATGCTTTACAGCACAAAGAAACAGAATATGCCGACTTGCTCAAGCTAGGCCGCACTCAGCTAATGGATGCCCTGCCCATGATGGCCGGGCAGGGCTTTGGTGCCTACGCAAAGGCTATAGCGCGCGACCGCTGGCGTCTCTATAAAGCTGAAGAGCGGCTGCGGGAAATCCCTATTGGGGGCACGGCGATTGGCACAGGTATGAACGCGCCCCGCGCATACAGCTATCGGATGGTCGAAAAGCTGGCGGATGAGACTGGCTTTGGACTGAGTCGCAGCGACCACCCGATGGACCCGATTCAAAATATGGATGTCTTTGTGGAGGTGTCCGGTCTACTCAAATCAGCCGCCGTGAATCTGTACAAAATATCTGGCGATTTTCGCCTACTGGCCTCTGGTCCTTTCGGTGGTATTGGCGAATACACGCTGCCTCCAGTTCAGGCGGGATCCTCTATTATGCCTGGTAAGGTCAATCCGGTAATAGCTGAAATGGCAGGACTCACAGCCATGCGTGTGATAGCCGAAGATGCGGCTATCACTATGGCCGCTGCCTCCGGTCAGTTGGAGCTAAACGCATTCCTGCCGCTGATTGCCGAATCGCTGCTGGAATCGCTACATATTCTGAACAACGCGGTTCGACTATTCGAGGAGCGATGTGTGCGCGGCCTGATCGTGCGTGAGGAACGCTGTACTACAAATCTGCGTAACTCAGCCGTGATGGCTTCTGCGCTGGTCGCGGAGCTTGGCTATGATGAAGCTGCCTCTATTGCATCTGCAGCCATTGTGCAAGGTCGCGCACCAGAGGATATTGTAGAAGATCGCGGCCTACTGACCCGTTCGCGGATTGACCAATTATGCCATCCCTATACAGTAACCAAGCCCGGAATTCCGGGACAGGAAGAAGGAACTCACCATGGGAATGAATGATACCCCTCGTAGCAATCGACCACATATCGTCCTGCTCGGTCGCCGCAACGCAGGCAAATCCAGCATTCTGAACACCCTGACTGGTCAGCCCGTCGCTGTGGTATCTCCTGTAGGAGGAACGACCACGGACCCCGTTTTCAAACCAATGGAGCTGCTCCCAGCGGGTCCCATTGTTCTGGTGGATACCGCCGGACTGGACGATGAGGGTGAGATCGGGGAGCTGCGCCGCAACAAAACGCTCGAAATACTTAATAGTACAGACTTGGCCTTGCTCGTTATCGACGCCACCGTTGGTGTCGGACCATTCGAGCATGAGCTACTCGAAAAGCTCCGCACCAAAATTATTCCTGTTATTGGGGTATTGAATAAGATAGATACCCTGACTGAATCAGATAATACCGCTACAAAGCTGGCAACTGAACTGGATCTCACCCTGATTCCTTTCAGTGCATCTTTGCTTTGGGGAGACACGGAACTGAAAAAAGCTATTACTAATACGCTCCCTCAAAACGAGGATCGTTTCCGTATCGTCGGTGACCTGTTGTCACCCGGCGATGTTGTTGTGCTGGTCGTTCCCATCGACAAAGCTGCACCAAAAGGCCGATTGATCCTGCCACAGCAGCAAACAATCCGCGATACACTAGAGAGTGATGCCATCGCTGTAGTGACCAAAGAACATGAACTACGATTGACGCTGGAGAGATTGGGACGCAAGCCTCGCTTGGTCATTACCGATTCACAGGTTTTTATGAAAGTAGCGGCCGACACGCCTAAGGATGTGCCTCTTACCTCTTTTTCCATCCTGTTTGCCCGTCATAAAGGCGATCTGGACGAACTGGTACGAGGTGCAAGAGCCATTGATCGCCTCAAGGATGGAGACCGTGTACTCATTGCCGAAGCCTGCACTCACCAATGCCAATCTGACGATATTGGTCGAGTGAAAATTCCCCGCTGGCTCCGCCAAACGATAGGCAAACGTCTCATCATCGAGCATGCATCCGGCTCCAGCTTCCCTGATGATTTGAGCGAATATGCACTGGTTATTCATTGCGGTGCATGCATGCTCAATCGGCGTACGATGCTTCATCGAATGTCGGAAACCAAAGCTGCCGGAGTGCCGATTGTGAACTATGGTATTTTCATCGCTTATGTACAGGGGGTCTTTCCCCGTGCTATTGAATGCTTCCCATCTGCTATGCTGGCATGGGAGCAAGCTGTAGAAGCCGGCAGTTATTCCTAAAAGGCCTCATCTCATCATTAATATTTTTTTCCAGACACACAAAAGCAGCCGCGCTGATTTCAACGCGGCTGCTTTTTATTTTCAAGTTCTATTATAAATCATGAGAATTTTCATAGCGTGAAATGATATTACGAATAATATAAATTGCTAAAAATACAAATCGCGCTCGCCTGCTTCCAGTCGTTCCAGTCTGTCAAGCGTCAAACGGCGTGTCGATTCACGTGGTATACGCTCCAGATTTTCTCGCAGAGCGGCAGCTCCCAGTTCACGTGCCTCCTCATCCCCATAATCCAGCAGATATTCTTGAAAGGTAAGCAGCGAATTCGGCTGGCACACATTATGAATTTGTCCTGATTTGGCAAGCTCCATGAAACGATCTCCTGTTCGCCCCTCACGGTAGCAAGCTGTGCAGTAGCTCGGCATATATCCGCCACGGCACAAACTTTTAATAATTTCCGATGGTGAGCGATGATCCCCCACCTCAAATTGAGGCTTATCATCAGTTTCCTGTTTTGCATATGCCCCTACGCCTGTAGCTGAACCTGCACTAATCTGCGACACGCCTAGACCAATGACGCGGTCTCTATATTCCGGCTCCTCGCGAGTGGACAGGATCATACCAGCATAAGGGACAGCCAGTCGAAGAACGGATACAATTTTCATAAAATCCTCATCGTTGACCAGGTACGGATATCGCTCCAGATCTACATTTTCAGCCGGACGTAATCGTGGAACTGAAACCGTATGAGGGCCACAGCCAAAGGCTTCTTCCAAGTGTTCGGCATGTTTCAGCATCGCTACGGTCTCATAGCGGAAATCATACAAGCCGTACAACACACCGATCCCCACATCATCTATACCCGCACGCATGGCTCTGTCCATTGCGGTGGTGTGCCAATCAAAGTCCCGCTTTGGTCCCTGCAGGTGGAATTTACGATAGCTTTCCCGATGATACGTTTCCTGAAATAAAATATACGTACCAATGCCCACCTCTGCCAGCTTCCGATAGTCCTCCTCGGTTGTGGATGCAATATTCACATTGATCCGCCGAATGCTGCCGTTATCTACCTTGACCTCATAGATCTGGCGCAGACAATCGACGATATAGTCAATGGGACAATGGACTGGGTCTTCCCCCGCTTCCAGCACGAGCCGCTTGTGTCCCAGTTCTTGAAGCACTCTAACCTCCTCCACCAATTCCTCCGGTGTCAGACGGCTACGAGTAAAGCTGTCATTGGTATGTTTATAACCACAATATTCGCAGTTATTCACGCAGTGGTTGCTTACATATAAAGGGGCGAACAGCACAATCCGGTTGCCATAAATTTGTTCTTTGACTGCTCTCGAAGATTTGAACATCTCTTCCAATAATTCAGGATCATCCACATGCAAAAGAGCCGCCGCTTCACTCGCACTCAATCCCCGGCAGGCTCTCCCCTTTTCTAAAATTTCTAAAATACGGTGTCGATCTGTTGCCTCTTGTTTCCCCTGCTCCACTGCTGCCATAATCTCTGCTTCATTAATAAAATCCGCCGACACTTTCTCCCGTACTCCACTCACGTATACCCATCTCCTTATTTATGGTTACTGCAATGTTTCCGTTATGGCCTCACAAAGTTTCCTGTCTCATAAGCTGTCGTTGCACCCTCAAACTATCGCCGCGCCCCATATCGACTTCAAATCCCGCTCCGCGAATCCGCAGCTCCAGGCAATGTCGACATTGGGCAGACTCATCGCCCAAACATATTTTATTCTCATAAATCGCATACTTAGGTCTCACCGCCAGTGGCGACAAATTGGGCATCACCACATTTGCTCCCGCCTGAAGCGCCTTCTCCCTGCCTTGGGGATGAATCGTTCCCATTGCCGTGGACGCCGGAATAAGTGCATCTGGAACGACCAATCGGGATAACGAAATAATATCGAGTGCCTTTTCCATGCTCCCCTGACTGGCATCCCGAAGCGGCGTGTTGCTATGCGGTAAAAAGGGACCAATCCCGATCATATCTGGTGACAGGCTGTGTAGATAGACCAAATCGTCTGCTAATTCACTATTCGTTTGTCCTGGTAACCCCACCATACATCCGGCCCCGATCTGAAAACCGATTCGTTGCAAAGCCAGCAGACGGCTTCGCCTGCTTTCCATCGTCATCGTCGGATGCAGCTTGGCGTACAAATGGGGGGAAGCTGTCTCATGCCGCAGTAAAAAACGGTCCGCGCCCGCCTCGTATAATTGCTCATAAGTTTCATCATCCCGCTCACCGATGGACAGTGTAACCGCCACATCCGCAAAACGGCTTTTAATTTCCCGAATCAATTTCGTCAGCCGGGCTGCTGTAAACCAGTAATCTTCCCCACTTTGCAGCACAAAGGTCCGATAACCGAGTTCATACCCCTCCGCACAACAGGCCAGAATTTCTTCTGGCTGCAAACGGTAACGATCTGCCTGTTTATTCGAAGCGCGCAGCCCACAGTACATGCAGTCCTGACGACATATACTGGAGAATTCAATTAATCCCCGTAAAAAAACACCTTTGCCATAGCGCTCCAATTTGGTGCGAGCTGCCAGGTGTCTCAGTTGAGCCCGCAGCGTCGGCTCATCATCCAGACGTGTCAGCAGCTCCATCATTTCCGTATGCGTCCATTCCTTGCCGTCAGCTAGACGCAGTAATAATTCGTCCGTGACTCATCCCTTCTTCCCTCGTCCATCCGGACTTCACATCATCAGCGGCTTGTACCGTACATGTATTATTCTAGCAATATCGGAGAGGTTGTAACGTGATTAGTTTCACAGAAAATCCCATTTTATAAAAACCTCCTCCAACTTTTGCCCCAAAAAATACACATTTATATCAACACACAAAAAAGCTGTCTCTTCCTCTAATGGAAGAAACAGCCCTTGTCGATGGTTCTGCTTACTACTGAATCAAATCAATCGCCTGCTGGGGTACAAAATAATCAACGCCGTTAAATACAACTACACCGTTGAGCGTGGTATTTTTACCATTCAGCGTAGCGACATTTTTGTATACCGGAAGCTCCAGCTTGTTACTGCCTTTGGTCACTGTAATAACTTTCGTGTCCGCAGTAAACTTGGCTCCTTTAGCTTCAAAAGCGGCTTTTGCAGGAACAAAAAGCTGCTTGCTGACCGTATCCAAATCCAGTCCGAGTACACGTGTCATATATTTATTCACATCTGTATTGTCGATTACTCCGGATGGACGGTCTCCATTCGGCGCGTACGTGTACAACACGACATCGCCTCCTGTATGTCCACCTGTAGTCCAGCCAATATTCGCACGTTTGCTAATGATCGGTCCAACAGCATAGTTCATGCTGCCTTCTTTGGCATCTTTAATGGTTTTTACTTCTTCGTCTGTCAAATCAGTGATGCCAAAATATGTGGAAAGCACCTCTTTAATATTGCTGCGATCTGCATTCAGCTTGGCTTCCAAGCCTTCACCCGTCAGCTTCGCTTTTTTCAGTGGGTCTATAAAAGAAGCTAAAGGCGTTTTGTCATAATTGCTTGTTGTATCGCTGCTACCAATCGTCAATCCACCGTTTCCGTGGTCTGTCACTGCTACGACGACTGTATTTTGGTTTTGTTTGGCGTAATCCACAGCAACTTTCACTGCATCGTCAAATGAAAGCACGTCACTGATAATTCCGGTTGGATCATTTGCATGGGCGGCCCAATCCACTTTACTGCCTTCTACCATTAAGAAGAAGCCTTTATCGTTTTTGGACAACACATCAATTGCTTTCGATGTCATTTCCGCCAGACTAGGTTCCTTGGATGCATCGCGATCCAGGTTATACGCAAGGGCTTCGGGAGAAAAGCTGCCCCAGAGCTTGCTGGAGGTCGAATTTTTCAACCCTTCAGGTGTCGTGACAAAGTTATAACCCTGGTCTTTAATTTGGGCTACCAAATCCTGGCCATCTTTACGCCCTGCTGCCTCCAAAAACTTGCCGCCTCCACCTAACACTACGTCAACCCCGTTGTAGGCTTGCTGCATGCTGAGTGCATCATAATTTTTACGATCAGGATAATGTGCGGTAAAATCAGCTGGTGTCGCATGCATAATCTCGGAAGTCGCAATAATTCCGGTCGATTTCCCTGCCAGCTTGGAAGCCTCAAGAATGGAAGCTACAGGCTTTTTGGCGTCACCCGCTGCAATGGGTTGTTGTCCAGGCATTGTCGCTTCATCAGGAAGGACACCTACATACCCAGTATGTGATTTATGTCCTGTGGCAAAAGCAGTACCCGCTGGAGCAGAATCGGCAATTGGAGCATCCGCAGAATGCGTACGCACCATGCCGCTTGCCATGCTGTCTAACGTTAAGGAGGATCCTTTGTACCATCTAGCCAGTGCAGTGGCGTCATTAGCCATACCGTCTGGAATCAAAATAATTACGTTTTTAATCGACGTGTCTTTTTCGACTGCCATCGCCGTCCCACTGCTTACTGCTAGCATCATAGTCGCTACGAGTGCGGCCACCGATTTTTTCGTATGTATCCCCCAACATTTTAGCATTCATTTTCCTCCCAGACACTTTTTTGTACAACCAGAACTAAGATTAATCACGTTTTATCAGGAGAATGTTAAATGAATTGCTTATCTGTATTAAAAGACTCCATTTGTGAAAAAACGCTTCATCTATATAAAACTTGTGACACATGAGAATCGTTAAGATTGGGAATTTCATTATATTATTGTATAATCAATCTATGATGTAATAGGTAAAGCTTATAAGATAAGGGGCGCAAAATTCGATGGAATTCAGACAGCTTCAGTACACCCTGCAAATTGCAGCGGAAAAAAACTTCTCACGCGCAGCAGAAAAACTGCATATTGCTCAGCCCTCGTTGAGCCAACAATTGTCCAAACTGGAAAAAGAACTTGGGGTACTTTTATTTCAACGCAACACCAGCACGGTGGAATTAACACATGCAGGAGCAAGTTTTGTAGAAAAGGCAAAAAAAATAGTTGATGCAGTCGAGCAACTCCGGCAGGAAATGGACGATATTTCTCAACTGCGAAAAGGGAAGGTTGTGGTTGGCAGTATGCCTATCACAGGTTCTCATTTGCTGCCGCATGTGCTGCCTGTATTCAAGAAGGCTCATCCGGACATTGAAATCGTGTTAGTCGAGGATTCATCCATGAATCTGGAGAAAAAAACTGCCAGTGGGGATACAGATCTCAGCCTGCTATCTCTTCCATTAGTTGAACCTACACTTTCCTATGTGCCCATCGGTGAAGAGTGGATTGATCTTGCCGTTCCACCGGGTCACCCCCTAGCCCTGCGTAAAAATGGTGACCATCCGCAGCCTGTGCATATGGAAGAACTGAAAGATGAGCCTTTTGTCGTGCTGAAAAAAGGGCAAGGCTTTCGCAAGCTGACGATGGATTTGTGTCATCAAGCAGGCTTTGAACCCAATGTGGTATTTGAAAGCACTAATATGGAGACGCTCCAATCGCTCGTAGCGACAGGTATGGGAGTGACACTCGTCCCCCGTTTTATCGCCCGGGCCGCCAGCAGCGAGTTTGTTCCAGCATTATTGCCACTCGCCGAACCTACCCCTAGCCGTACCCTAGCCATTGCCTACCGAAACGGACGTTATTTGTCTAAAGCTGCCGAAGCCTTTATTGATACCTTCCGAGAAACGGTCGAGCAACTTTCTCAAAAGTAGCTTCGAATGTGAAAAGGACCGTCTTCCTCCCTAGCCAAAGCCAGAGAAGAAGGCGGTCCCGGGGCTTCGCCCCTATACTTTCAATACTTCATTTACTTTACGGGTTCGATTACACTGTTGCGATGTTGCTTCCATCTGTCTTTAACGAACCACATTTCATGTTCATTTGAATTTCATGTCAGCCTCGCCTGATTACTTTACGCTTGCTCGGAAACTCCACTTTATCCATCCCGCATCACTTCTTTCCTTAAGGTCTCTAGCCTTGGTCTCCCAAGAGTGTCCTACCTCAGTTCCAATGTGCTGTGTGATCCCAAAGTGCCTGTCCTCGCCTTTTTGTGATCAGGGTCTCCCTAAATCTGGTGGACTTTTATCCTGATCATAGCCCATTTCATAATTGTTTCCGACAACCTGTCTATTTAAGCCTCTCGGCCGTGACAGGCCATCCCTATTCGCCAGTTCGGATCTACTTTGGTTATCCATCGTTATCAACCTCCTGGTGTCGGGATACTATTATAATACACCTATGGACTGTATCTGAAACAGGTATCGGAAAACTTTTTTATTATCGAGAAGAACCAAATGCTTGCTGTAATTCGGCTTCACTCACTTGTGTTTTAAAGACCCATTTCGAAGGATCTTGACGTGAATAAATGACCTCTATAATACTTCCCTGCTGCAGTTTGGATAGTTGGGAAGAAAAAACATCCTTTTGCGTGGTTACATTAAATGTATCGCCGTTGTTTTTCGTTACACTCAGCCTAAACTGAAGCTTAATTTTATTAGGTCCTGCTTCCCCCATGGGTGTGACATCCAGCACCTTCGCATATGCCTGCTCACCGGTTTTGGCAATTTCCATTAGCTCAGGCGATACGCCCTGCTTGACCATTTGCTCATTCATTAACGCTTGTAAATCCGTCTGCGACACCTGCCCTTTCAGGTCAAGTCCTACTTTCATTTTGTCTTTCTCCGATACGACCAACGGAATGATTGAGCCTGGCTGAAATTGAGCCATGGAAGTCAACGGAATAATCGTCGTCAAAGCAGTATCATATTTGTCTTCTCCATGTTTGGTTACGGTCAACCCGAGCTTTACCTGCGGCTGATTGTTTACATAAGTCCCTGTTAGCTGAACACTTGTAATAATCCCAACCCCAGGAACACCCTTCTTGACCTTACCGCCTCCAAAAAACACACCTAAAATGCCAGGTAGAAAAATAAGCGCAAAGCCTATATAAATTAACGGCCTATACCACGGGGCATCCATAATCACAAATGGATCATTCCATAAATAGTTAGCCAAAAATGGTGAGAAGCCTACACCAAACACCAAAAGCACCCCGATCATACTCAAAAATCCTTTCATCCTCCAAAACCCCTTTTTCAATCATCTGTTCAAACGATCTACTCATTTACGCTGTCACCAGACCCATATAAATCAGTTCCGATGAATTTACCGGATTGCTCCCCAGACCCACCGTATCTCCAGATCTGTTCCCGATGCTCTTCGGGTACTAAACCTTTCATAAATAATCCGGACAAACCTTTATTCATCAGTTGATCTGCTTGTTCTATCGCATCCTGCTGTTTTTTCTTCTTACCGAAAAAGTTCATCATGTGGTGCACCTCGTATTTTGTATTGTCGTACCTTATGAATTCAGTATAGAAGACGGTATCTGACATCACAATACGTTTTGGCGCATACAAAAAAACCGGAAAAACAGGAGCTTTAACCTGTATTTTGTCGGTTTATTTTTGAACTTTGGCACGGTTTGCACAAAATTTTGCACTCTTCCGAGCATTTTTTTCGAACGATCCATGCGATAGTTTTGTGAAAAGCGAATGATTTCAAGTTATTTTTTTCGTAAAAGATAGACCAATTTGCGATAATAAGCCGATGATTCTTTATAACAACGACTGTCCTCAGACACAACAGCCAGCGTTTCATATAAATGTTCAAGCCGCGCTGGATGCTGGAGAGCTTCAAAATAAGGCAAGCATTGCAATGCATGCGTCCAAAACCCGTCCTGATTCCCTTGCGCAAGCGCAAGCTGGCTTTCATAAAAATCAAGCCCCATTTGCTGATCTGTTGTCAGATTGGTTTGGCGAAGCTGATCCAAATGCTGTGACAGCAGCCCCCAGTTTTTCCGGGTAAATGCGATTTCACAACGATATATCAGCGTAACGGGCAGCATCATCTGCTGCATTTCCTCCCGCTCCCGGCTCACCAGCGCTTCAAAACGTGCTACTTCCTCCAAAGCCTTATCCAGCTCGCCAATCGATGTTAGCATAATAATCCGGTTGTTCAGGATGGTTGTGAGCATATCTGGTGCATTTTCCAAATAGACCAAATTGGCCTCAGCCATAGATAACGTTAACAGTGCTTCCTGTACAGAACCCATGGCAAAACAATATCCGCTGTAAGCCACATACAGGCCCGTCAAACGGTGAAAAAGCCGATCATCATATACCCTGCGCATCGTCTGCTCGAATACCTGCTTCGCCTGATCAAATTGCTTGACCTGAATACAGGCCTCCATCATAATGTTTTGCGCATTCAGCCAGTTTTCCGTCCCCTCTTCCACCAGACGGCTTAGCTGCGTAACGTTATTCAGCACCTCATAATAATGATTTTTAGAGCGGAAATACTGGATTTTATAAAACAAAATTGCTTTTTTTAGCGGTACGGGCAGCTCCACCTCATCCGAACGGCCAAACTTCTCCAAATAAAAATTCAAGTAGGTCTGATGTAAATATTCATAGGCCGTTGGGTCATTTAATTGCTGGTAATATACGGCCTTCATCAAATAAGTCGTCATTTCCACCACAAGCGAATCATTGCGATCCTCCAGCTGATCCACATAGCTTTCCGTAGCAGGATTAGCCAGCTTGGACAGCTCTGTGAAAATCTTATCCGCTGTAGCCAGCGTCTCGTCATCCTCTGCCGCTGCACGCAACAGGTAGGATGGGTTTACACCTAAACGCCCAGCAATTTGCTCTGCCAAATCCTCTGCCAACGGGTAACGGTCAGCCAATATATTCGCAAAATGTGCAGGTGTCACCAGCCCGTCTACCAGCTCTTTACGGGACATTTTTTTCTTTTTACACAAAAATTCAATGCGTTCCTTAAGCATGAGTATTCCTTTCTACACTGATTATCGGTCATACAGTGAGGGACGCCGATCTTCAAACACCGGAATACGACCGCGCACGTCCTGCACCAAGACAGACTCAATCGTTCCTGTGAGAATCTCCTCCTGCTCTCCGCCCTCGGCAATGATTTCTCCCCATGGATCAATTATGAGCGAATGCCCGAAGAAATCAGTTTCTCCGCTACGACCTACCCGGTTACAAGCAATGACATACATCTGATTTTCTATAGCACGTGCGGTCAGCAAGGTACGCCAGTGATGAAGCCGGGGATGAGGCCATTCTGCGGGTACGATCAGCAAATTTGCGCCCGACAGGGCCAAACTGCGGGCTAGTTCAGGAAACCGGATATCATAGCAGATCGACGCACCTGCCTGAATCCCGCCATCCAGTGCGAATAAAACCTTTTCTTCGCCAGGCTGCAAATATTTTTCTTCATCCATAAGTCGGAATAGATGAATTTTGGAATACGAAGCAACCTCTCTGCCTGTTCGGTCAAAAACGAGCATCGTATTATACACATGACCGTCGCTTTTTTTCTCTGCGATCGACCCAGCTACTACGTTCACTTCATGGGTGGCAGCGAATGCTGCTATCCATGCCCGAGTCTCCATCCCTTCCTTGTCCGCCAGCTCATGAATGCGATCTAAGGCATAGCCTGTGTTCCACATTTCCGGCAGGACAATCAGATCCGGCTTCAGTTCGACTTTCATCGCTTGTTCCATTAAAGCTCGGATATGACTGCGGTTTTCCGGGGGATTTCCTATCTCTATATGAGCTTGTATGAGTGCAACACTGAACGGCTGAGCTTCCTGATACGTCAAAATCCTTCATCCTCCTTGTGAGCCAGAGCTTCCCGTGACCCATTGTCCGGTATTTTCTCCCATCATAGCCCGATCAGTCTGGATTACGCAACCATTCAAGCTTAATTCCCTCTATACAACTCGGTAAAATCGTGATAGATTATTTCTTAAACTATTCCAAAAGGTCGTGTGAATTGATGACTCATTTTTCTATTCCCTCCGCTGACGTCATGAAACAGTTACCCACTCAATTTTTTGCCACACTTGTACAAAATGTAAACCGTGAAATCGCGGCGGGGCATGATGTCATTAATCTCGGACAGGGGAACCCCGACACTCCCACTCCTTCTCATATTGTAAAAGCTTTGCAGGAATCAGCGGATAATCCGCTGTATCATAAATATTCGCCATTTCGCGGTTACAGCTTTCTCAAGGAAGCCGTTGCCCAGCGCTATCAGGAGGATTACGGTGTGACGCTCAACCCTGAAACCGAGGTCGCCATCCTGTTTGGCGGAAAAACGGGTTTGGTTCAGCTGCCGCAAGTCTTACTCAATCCCGGCGATGTGTGTCTCGTCCCTGATCCCGGCTACCCGGACTACTGGTCTGGTGTAGCCTTGGCTAAAGCGGAAATGTCTTTTCTCCCATTAAAAGAAGAGAACCGTTTTCTGCCCGATTATGAAGCCATTTCCGAGGAAGACCGCCGACGCGCCAAGTTAATGTTCCTTAACTATCCGAATAATCCAACCTCGGCAACGGCTCCACTTTCCTTTTACGAGGATACGGTTGAATTCGCGCAACGTAACGGTATTGTAGTTGCCAGTGATTTCGCCTATGGCGCTATTGGATTTGATGGCGAACGTCCGGTAAGCTTCCTCCAGGCTGAGGGTGCTAAAGACGTGGGGATTGAGTTCTATACCTTATCCAAAACGTACAATATGGCGGGCTGGCGTGTTGGTTTCGCGCTCGGTAATGCCGAAATCATCTCGATGATTAATCTGCTGCAGGATCATATTTATGTAAGCTTGTTTGGCGGCATTCAGGCAGCGGCGGCGACAGCCTTGACGGCCTCGCAGAACTGCGTAGGCGAGCTGGTAGCCCGCTATGAATCACGCCGTAACGCTTTTTATGATGCACTTGGGCAAATTGGCTGGAAGGCGACGCGCCCAAGCGGCTCCTTTTTCAGTTGGCTGCCTGTGCCGCAGGGCTATACTTCGGCTTCTTTTGCCGATCTGCTGTTGCGGGAAGCCAAGGTGGCTGTCGCTCCAGGGATCGGCTTCGGGAGCGGCGGCGAAGGATATGTGCGAGCGGGACTGCTGAGCTCAGAAGCTCGACTGACCGAGGCGGCTGATCGAATTGGCAAGCTAAACCTGTTTGGTTAAGCCGTATTTTCCAGCTACAACTTCTTTGCCAAACCTGGTCTTTTCGTGGTATTCTGTATCCAATATCATTTAGCGCGTTGAAGGGACTATTAAGAGAGACTCGGTCCTGTTCAGAGAGTAAATTCCGATAGGCTGCAAGAATTTACCTGGACTCTCTCCCAACTCCTATCCCCGAGCGCCCTGCGCAATCAGGCGGTCCCTGCCGTTAACAGGTTTCAAGTGGGATGATCATGAATCATCAATGAAGGTGGTACCGCGGAAGCACAAACTTTCGTCCTTTGCATACAAAGGATGGAAGTTTTTTTGCATTAAAAAGAGTAAAATTAAGGAAGTGGACGTCTTGTCAACACGAATCGTCATTAAAATCGGAAGCAGCTCTCTAACTGGAGTGGAAGGTGGCTTGAATCGGGAAGCCATCGCATATTTTGCCCGGGAAATCAGCTTGCTTCGTGAAAAAGGTCATGAAGTGCTGCTGGTTACATCAGGTGCAGTAGCCGCCGGATTCAGAGAGATTGGGTACCCGTTTCGCCCTAAGCTACTGCATGAAAAGCAGGCGGCAGCGGCTGTTGGCCAAGCACTTCTCATGCAGGCCTATGAGCAGGCTTTTAAAGATTTTGACCTAGTGATCGCGCAGGTTCTACTGACCCGTAGTGACTTTTTGAGCCGCAAACGGATGAATAATGCCGGAATGACCGTAGAAGAATTGCTGCGCCAGCAGGTTATCCCGATCTTTAACGAAAATGATACTGTATCGATTGACGAATTGAAATTCGGCGATAACGATATGCTGTCCGCGCTGGTTGCCAATCTGGCCAAAGCTCAGCATCTGATTATCATTACGGACACCGATGGCGTATATACGGCAGATCCGCGCAAGCATCCGAATGCCGTACGTTTTGAACGTATCGAAGAAATCACAGAGGAGATTTATGCATTAGCTGGAGGTTCTGGATCGTCTGTAGGTACTGGCGGCATGCGATCCAAGATCGAAGCTGCCAAAGTCGCTACACGCGGCGGTGTACCTGTATATGTGGGACGCGTAAGCGCGAATGGTGATCTAGACGCAGCCGTCGAAGGACACGGACCGGGAACTTATTTTGACACCCACCTCTCTTCACTTCCGATGAAAAAACAGTGGCTTGGATTTATGTCCACCCCTCTGGGCGCGGTGCATGTAGACGAAGGGGCTGAGGAAGCGTTGGTTCACGGAGGACACAGTCTACTTCCGGTTGGCGTACGACGTGTCGAGGGCAGCTTTCATGCCGGAGATGTCGTTGAGGTGCTCGGACCGGAAAATAAAGTGTTAGGACGCGGCATCGTCAATTATGACGATGAACAGCTCCGAATTGTACAAGGATTACCTAGCGGCGAGGTTGTGGGCAAAATTGGTCCCATTCACCGGCTTGAGGTGATCCACAGGGATGAATGGATTACATTATGTATGTAGGGAGGCCGTAACATGAGTGATTTAACGACTAACACAGCTGCAACCGAGGAGAATCAGTTTAGCGAAGTACGAACCAAAGCGAATCTTGCCAAAAAAAGTGCCGGGGTCATGAACCGACTGACTACAGCACAAAAAAACGAAGCATTGCTTGCTATGGCTGAAGCTCTAGTAAACCATACTGAAGAGCTGATTGCAGCAAACCATAATGACCTGAAACGTGGACGGGAACAGGGAACATCGGAATCGCTGCTCGACCGCCTCAAGCTGACCGAGGACCGAATCGGAGCTATTGCCGAAGGATTACGCCAAATTGTGGCACTGCCTGACCCGGTCGGCGACACCCTTGAGCAAATTGAACGTCCAAACGGTCTGCGAATTGAGAAGATACGTGTGCCGCTGGGTGTCATCGGCATCATATATGAAGCGCGTCCAAATGTAACCGTGGATGCCGCGGGCCTGTGCTTGAAAACAGGCAATCCGGTTGTGCTACGCGGTGGTTCGGCCGCCCTCTTCTCCAACCGCAAGATTATCGAAGTACTCCAGCAGGCACTAGACGCAACAGCTGTGCCACGCGAGGCGCTTCAACTTATTGAAGATTCAGACCGTGCCTCGGTCAACGAAATGCTCACCTTGAACGGCTTGCTGGATGTAATTATTCCACGCGGCGGACGTTCACTCATTCAAAATGTTGTTCAGAACGCTACCGTACCTGTCATCGAAACTGGGGCTGGCGTATGCCATACCTTCTTGGACGCTACAGCAAATGCAGCAATGGCCGAAGCGATTACACTGAATGCCAAGGTACAAAGACCGTCCGTGTGTAACTCAATGGAAACATTGCTCGTACACTCGGATTATGCAAAAGCACACTTAAAAGGATTGGCAGAACGCTTTCGTGATGCGGGGGTTGAGCTACGCGGCTGTGCACGCACACGAGAATTGGCTCCTTGGGCTGTTCCTGCTACAGAAGAGGATTATGGCACCGAGTATAATGATTACATTATGAACGTAAAGGTCGTGGACAATCTGGACGAAGTACTGGAGCATATTACCCGTTACGGTACGAAGCATTCAGAGTGTATTGTCACCGAGGACAAAGCCCATGTCGAGCGTTTTCTGCAAGAAGTGGACGCGGCAGCCGTGTACCACAATGCATCCACTCGCTTCACGGATGGCTTCGAGTTTGGGTTTGGTGCCGAGATCGGAATCAGTACACAAAAATTACATGCCCGCGGCCCAATGGGATTGCCTGCCTTGACTTCAACCAAATATCGCGTGTACGGTACTGGACAAATCAGGGAATAATAACTTAAATCAATCTGTATCCTTGGAGGTTATGAATCTATGTGTGAATCACAAACAAAGGTTTTAATTAATGAGCAAATTACATTTTTCGGGGCAGGATCAATGGCAGAGGCTATTATTCGCGGAATGACGGCTCGTTCTGTCGTCAAACCT
The DNA here is from genome assembly GCF_002894905.1 of Paenibacillus sp. F4. Classification (NCBI taxonomy): domain Bacteria; kingdom Bacillati; phylum Bacillota; class Bacilli; order Caryophanales; family Paenibacillaceae; genus Paenibacillus; species Paenibacillus sp. F4. Next base: position 308,669 of record NZ_POVS01000013.1, on the reverse strand, counting down.
AGTGGTATTACCGTCATCAACCGCAGTAATCAGGCTCGCCTTGAGGAACTTCAAAAGCAATATGGAGTCTTGTTCCAAACCGAGGATGCCGCCAAAACCGAGCTTCTGCGTCGTTCTCCGGTCATTGTGCTTGCCATGAAGCCCAAGGATGCTGCACAAGCACTTGGACAGCTCGGCCCACTTCTGTCTGATGAGCAGCTGATCATTTCGGTAATCGCCGGATTGTCTATTCGTACGATGCAAACGTTGCTGGGTCGCAAGCAGCCGATCGCACGGACGATGCCCAATACATCCAGCTCAATTGGGCTGGGAGCCACAGGTATTAGCTTTTCCAAGGAGATCAGCGAGATCCAGCGTAAAAACGTGCTTACAATGTTCGAATCTGTAGGTACGGTAACGGTTATAGAAGAAGAGAAAATGGATGTTTTGACCGGGATATCTGGAAGCGGCCCTGCGTATGTCTACTACCTGATGGAAGCCATGATTGCCGGGGGAATCCGTGGTGGCTTGACCCCTGAGCAAGCGCACGAATTAACGGTGCAAACCGCGCTTGGAGCGGCACGCATGGTGCAGCAAACCGGAGAGGAGCCTTCTGCCCTTCGCCACAAAATCATGTCTCCTAATGGCTCTACGGTAGCTGCATTGGAAACGCTGGACAAAGGTGACTTCTACGAAACGGTGATTGCGGCGGTGCAACGTTGTGCCGAACGATCCCGCGAGATGGGAGCTGTACTCAAGGAGGGAATTGAATGAGCTATTGCTTGGCGACCTACCGGATATACGATGACAAAGCCGATTTTAACCAAAAGGCCCAATCTATTGCCATCGGCATGACGGTGGGCAGCTGGACTGAGCTCCCGCAAGCCAAACGGGACGCGATGCAAAAGCATCTTGGCTCGGTTCATTCTGTGGATATTCACGATGGAGGTCCCGGTGAACGGTACGCCGACCTGACCATCGCTTACCCGGATGTCAACTTCAGCCGGGATATTCCCGCACTGCTGGTCACGGTCTTCGGCAAAATTTCGATGGACGGCCGAATTAAGCTAACGAAGCTGGGTTTCTCGGAAGCATTTCGCTCTGCTTTTCCAGGACCGAAATTCGGTATCAGCGGCTTGCGCGAGCAGCTCGGCGTGCATGATCGCCCCCTGCTCATGAGCATTTTCAAATCTGTAATTGGCCTCAATTTGGACGAACTTCGTGAACAGTTTACCCGGCAGGCTCTCGGTGGTGTTGATCTGATCAAGGACGACGAGATCTTGTTTGAAAACGCGCTGACGCCGATTGAAAAACGTGTCGAAGCCTGCATCAAAGCCGCCGAAGCGGCTGAGCGTGAAACCGGTAAAAAGCTGCTGTATGCCGCTAATTTAACGGGGTCGACCTCGCAGCTTAAGACGCAAGCTCTCAAGGCCATTGATGCAGGTACCAACGCGTTACTGTTTAACGTGTTGGCCTACGGTTACGATGTGCTGCATGAACTTAGCAGCGATCCCGCCGTCTCGGTGCCGATTGCAGCCCATCCTTCGTTGGCGGGTGCTGCTTATCCATCGCCTCATTATGGTATATCGGCGTCCGTCCTGCTCGGTCAGCTTATGCGGCTGGCTGGCGCTGACCTCGTGCTCTTCCCTTCTCCCTACGGCTCAGTGACGATGCCGCGTGAGGAAAACATGGCGATCCGCGATGAGCTGATCACCCCTGATCTACCGCTGAAGGCCAGCATGCCTGTCCCTTCCGCAGGGATTCACCCGGGCCTCGTGCCGCTCATTGTACGTGACTTTGGTACCGACGTCGTGGTCAACGCTGGGGGCGGGGTTCACGGTCATCCGCTGGGTACAGAAGCTGGTGGGCGCGCCTTTGTGCAGGCGATTGAAGCGGTACAGCAAAATGTCCCGCTGGCAGAATACGCCCGTACTCACCCCGAGCTGCAATCTGCGCTCGACACATGGGGAGGCGAACGATGAGCACAGCAAAGAAGCCCGTCATTTTTTGCGATTTTGACGGGACAATTACGAACAGCGACAATATTGTCGCCATTATGAAGCACTTTCAGCCTACAGGCTGTGAGCCCATCATGCATCAAATCGTAAATGGGCATACATCCATTCGTGAAGGCGTAGGTGCGATGTTCGCCTTGATGCCTTCGGAGCAAAAGGACGAAATTATCTCATATGTACTTGGACAAGCTGGTATACGCGAGGGCTTTGCACGCTTTTTGGACTATGTACGAGAGCAGCAGATTCAATTTTTCGTCACCAGTGGCGGCATTGATTTTTTTATTGATCCATTGCTAAAACCCTTCGATATTCCACACGACCACGTCTATTGCAACGGAGCGGATTTTTCCGGGGATCGCATCCAGATTACGTGGCCGCATCCATGTGAGGAACCGTGTACAAATGATTGTGGCATGTGTAAAACGACTGTGATTCGTCAATATCCTTCCGAACAATACGAACGGATTTTGATCGGCGACAGCCTGACCGATTTTGAAGGAGCTAAAATTGCCGATCTTGTGTACTCCCGTTCGCATCTGACTTTAAAGTGTCAAGAGCTTGGCGTACCACATGTACCCTTTGAAACATTTGATGACATTATCGAGGATTTAAAGCAAAAACAGGAGCAAGGAGTGCTGTAAATGAGTTTTAACTTGGCAGACATTTCATTGGAAGAAAAACGCCGCGCACTGGAAGAACTCGCTGATGTCAAAGAACTATTCGCATCTCGCAACTGGTTCCCAGGCACGAGCGGCAATTTGTCGATCCGAATCGGTGACTTTCATCCCGAACAATTTTATTTTGCAGTCACCGCCAGCGGCAAGGATAAAACCAAGCGTACTCCGGAAGATTTTCTGTTCGTAGACCAGTACGGAAAAGCGGCAGAAGCGACAAACCTCAAGCCAAGCGCAGAGACGCTTATACATTGCGAAATTTACCGCCTGACAGGCTGCGGAGCCGTTTTTCATGTGCATACCGTGTTTAACAATCTGATTTCCGAATATTACGGTGAGCAAGGCGCTGTACCTATCCAAGGTATTGAGCTGATCAAGGCTTTTAACATTTGGGAAGAAAATGCTGCGATTGATATTCCTGTGCTGCCTAATTACGCAGATATTGCCTCGATTGCCAAGCTGGTGCCCGGTGTGCTGAATGATCAGGTGCCTGGAATTTTATTGCGTAACCACGGCATTTATGCGTGGGGCCGTGATGTATTTGAGGCCAAAAAGCATTTGGAGGCGTTTGAATTTTTGTTTGAAACGACGTATCGCTCCCTGCTGCTGAAAACTTTGAAGTAAATAAACTCATAAATATCAAAGATGCGTATCCTTATTTGTAAAAGTGGTTATTGAATAATCGAGAACGGAGCCTAAGCGATAGCACAGGAGCGTTCTCTTTTTTATAATTAGGGTATTCTATTCTACTAGCCACATAAAATCTTAGGCATGCTGTAAAAAAACGCCCCCTATTGGGGACGCTCCAGCGTGAATTGCTCTCCTAGCTTCGCATAGTTGTTCCCAGCCAACCGACTTACTGGACGCAACTCCTTAGCAATCACATACGTATTTTGATACGCTTCCTCGGACAAATGATACTCCACTACGCGTCCGATTAACAGATCACAGGCAGGTGAGTCCTCCTTGCCTCCCAGCGGTATAACTTGTTCCAGAATACATTCCATGCGTATTTTCGCTTCTGCCACACCGGGAACTTCGATTTTTGTACTTTTGACCGGGGTAAGGCCTGCCAGTGCAACCTCACTCTCCTGCGGCAACAGACGGGAAGCCGTCACATTCACTGCTCCCACATTGTCCTCGTCTGTGATATGTACGACAAATGCCTTGTGCTCCATCGCATTACGTGCTGTATCTTTGGGTACTCCATCAACACGTTGTACGGATACAGACAGCAGTGGCGGTTCAGAGGCTACGATGGAAAAATAACTGAACGGCGCACCATTCAGCACCCCTTCGCTGCTCAAAGTCGTTACAAAGGCTACCGGCCTTGGGATAATACTTCCAGTCAACAGCTTATAATTTTCACGCCCTGTAAGCGTATCAGGATTCAACGAAATCATTTTTCTCCCTCATTTCCGATCACAATCGCTATTCGACTGCACATCATCAAGTTTCGCCTGATAAGCAAATACACCATTAGCTAGCGACATGGATGACATCTCAGGCTTCCCTTTCAGTATCGCGTGAATGATACGAAATGTAAAGTTGGAGCCGGAAGATCTCCCTATTTTTCAATTATATTTCCTCGGCTATCGCGCACAGTAACCGTAATTCCCTCAGGTACAGCAATCGTAACATCAAGCTGCTGCTGAGTCTGCATAAACCGTGTCGGAATTTGGCCCAGTAATACATACAAGGTATCGCCGATTTGCTTGGTCTGATATAAATCTTGTCCTTTTATTTCGTCCTCTTTACCTGTGTATACATAACTTCCAAACACATGCACCTCCGGTGAGGTGGTTGCGTCAATTTTGACCGCATAAGGATCTTCTCCCTGTACAATCACCTTGGTCACTCCGGCAGGCAGTTTTTCATGCCAGTCTGGGAGAACCCTTGTTTCCTGAACCGAACTCATTATTTCTCTGACTTGCGGGGTGATCCCCAATGAACTGACCAAGGCAAATCCGATACAGCAAAAAACCAATACCGCCGTAATAAACATACTGAATAAATCATAACGAATGCGCTCACGCGTCCCTTTCCAAGCAGTATACATTAAAATTTCCAATCCCAGTAAAATAAAAACGATTGGCCACCAGGTCAACGCCTGATCTAGTATGCCAGCTCCCCAAAACTTGGAGGCAAACGTTACGCCCCCCAGCAGGACAAGGAAAAGTCCCATTGACAGTCTTCCAACTTTCCACACCCCTGCCGGAGCGTTTGACGCTTTAAAGGAACTATTTTTGTTAGATGATGTACCCAATATACCTGTGGGGCCTCCTCCATCGCTATGAGGATGATGGGCTCCCTTTAAGGGAGCCTCACTCTTTGAAAACTCAGTATCCATTCTATTGCTTCTCCTTTACTCGTTTAGATTTGGAATTCCCGATCATCATCCAAATACCACCGCCAATCAACAATAAGGATACGATAATCGTCCGTAGATACATATCAACCAAATTATAAATCTCTCCATTCGGAAACAGACGATCCAGAGTAGGAACTAGTACGTTGATTAAGATGTAATAGGCACCCAGCAGCAGTAGCCCCAAGCCTACCCAGCGGTGATATTGAGCAAACATACCGATCACAGGCTTGTCAATCAGCGGCTCCCGTCCATAACGGCTTACTTGCTGCAATGCATCAAAAAAACTGTAAAACCAGACCACCGGAATCAGGAACAAAAAGAGTGAAAGATGCAGTACGTCCAGTACATAGATGCCTCCTAAAAACAGAAGCATGAGCTGGAGACCACGCTTTTGCAAACCTATATACATATGTCCGGCACCGGGAAATACCGATAAAATGGTAGCCAGCATTTTACTTCGGCGTCCCTCGACTCTTCCATGCTCCAGTTCCTCAAACAAAGTCCGGTCCTGAAGAATTTCTCCAGCTTGTTTGCGATGTACATGCTGCACCGCATCAAACATGCAATACAGCCAAATGATCGGCAACACGCCCCCAAAGGCCAAAAATCCGGATTCGTTAGTGATGCTAGTAATAAAGATAAGAATCGCACCAAAGCCAAAGAAGGACAGTAAAAAAGACAAACCACGCTGCATCATCCCTAGATGAAGGTGTCCCAGTCCCGGGATAAATGACAGCAAAATCGTAAAAAAGCGTTCATTGTCCGATCCTTTTTGAAAAGCAGGCGCCCCTGCCATACCATAGTGTCCTTGTTGGTAATGGTTATAGCCCGGGCCATATCCCATTCCTGCTCCCGGTACATCCGTATCTGCGTGTGTTGCCCCCTCCGGTACCTCCCCTGTTAAACTAGCCTGTCCATAAGGTCCATTTTGCGAGTAAAAATCATATGGATTGGGCCCTGCATGAGGGGGGTATGGAGCAGCGACTGCACGAGGATCATAACGCAACAAGCTAATAATGATATGCAACGTGCTGAGTCCCCAAAAAAGGGCGGCAACAAACATACTGGCCAATAAAGGCATTTCGTCACTTGATACCACTGAAAAAAATAATCCTCCCGCCAGACATCCGAAAAACAAAATGGTGTACACAAACGCATTGGCTTTTCTGGTCCAGTAATAGTGTCCCACACCGGGAATGATGTTCAATAGAAATGCCAAAAGCTTGCTTCTTTCTGTATAAGGCATCGCTACACTTCCTTTCTATTTATGGGATTTTGATAAAGTTCCCATTTGAAGGTTGTTATTTTTGAGTTTTTTCGTCTCACCCTTTATCCGATGATTTAGGGCTTTAATTTATCGAGCCAGGTTGTGGTAGCTCGCATGACCTCTTCACTGTAAGAAACGCGTTCTTTTGGAGGAATTGGCTTCCCGTCTGTTTGCGGCATCATTTTGTCAAAGGCTCCACTGGACAACAAGATCAACGTTAGGCTTGCGGCGACAACATAGTGAAACACAGGTTTTTCAAACCAGCCGCGTTTTTTAAACATAACTTGACTCGGTTCAGCTTCTATCTCGGGAAGAACGGCCATTACCTGATCTGTGAAGCGCTCCGTATCCATCCAGGCAGAATAATCCTTTAAAGTTGACTCCAGTTGCTCCAGTGCAACAAGATATAACATCAGCGCCTGTTCGTCTTCCAGCAGGAGCTTTTCCAGCCGGGCAGATTCTTCTATCGTGCAAGTTCCTGCAATGTAAGCATGCCAGTCATTCGATTTCCCTTCAATCCACGGTTTATCCTGTTGGTCAGTCATTGCCATTCCTCCTCCTTCCAGTGATTTCGAATCCATAGCCGCGCCCGATAGAGTCTGGACTCTACTGTTTTTAAAGCTACCTGCGTCTCTTCTGCAATTTGATCGTAAGTTTTGCCCTGCATATAATAGGCTTGAATAATATCCCGATGTTGCTGAGGCAACTGGGCAATTTTTTGCGATAGTTCTACAGTTTGCTCCTCGCGGATGAGACGGGCCAGCACATCCTCATCCCGGGAAGGGAGCTGTACAAGGGATTGTGCCACGTCTATAAGCTCTGCGGGTCGTCTGTCCTGTTTGCGCTTAATATCCAGCGCTTTGTGGAGCGCAATTCGGCTCAGCCACGTTTTAAATCCTTCGTTCCGGTACTGGGGGAGAGACTTGTACACCTGAACGAACGCCTCCTGCGCGGCATCTTCGGCTTCCTTGCTGTCATGCAGTACCGAATAGGCGATATGAAATACATGCTTGCTGTACAGCTCTACGATCTCACGGAACGCCTGCCGGTCACCGGACCGTATTCGTTCAATGATTCTCTCTATATCAATGACGCTCTCCCCCTTCCCAATACTATAGACGCTAGGAAATTTCCTTCCCCTGCATATTTCGAAAAAAATATTTAAAAAAGGACACACCCTCCTGACGGAATGGTGTGTCCTCTATCATTAAAGCCTATTTAGACCGATATATCAATTGCGTCCGCCACCACGGAATCGCTGGGCATATTCTTTGGCATCCTGTGCATTACGAACACGGTTTCGGCTCCACTCCAGCAAAATACGGTCTATATACCGGAAATGTACCTTCCCTGCAAATACCGCTTCCTTCAAAGCCAGCAAAATCAGTTCCTCGGGATACCGATCCTGATCCACCCAGCTGGTGATCGTCTCGTATTCCATCGGTGACAATGGTCGCCCGAATTCTTTCTCAAAAATCGTGAACAAATTCCGTTCTTCTGTAAGTGGGGATTCTGATATTCCATTCAGTAAATCCGGCTTTCCGGCAAACAAAATGTCATCTTCATCGTGCTGCTCATTACGCTCGGCGATCATACATTCTGCCAACTTACGATACAGCCCCGTCAAATTGTAACGTTCGAATTGTACGGATGAGCTGCGGTCTTCTACGGAATCGATTCTCAAAAATCCTTCTTTCATGAGCTTACTGAAATAGAGTGCGATTTCGTTCGCAGTGCATCCGATACGTGCCTGCAATTGTTCCCATGTCGGAAATTCATTACGCTCCGCTTGTTTAAAGGCAAGCAACTGCATCAGTAACAGCATTTCACCATCTGTCAGCCGAAGTGTCCGATAATGCTTGAGCAGGGCGTAGGGAATCTGGACCATTCCGGCTTCCATAGCAAAGGCTACTCCCTCCGCCCATTCTGCCGCTGATGTCTTGTCGAATGATCCGGTCATCGGTTACGGATACAAACGATACAGCATACGTGGGAACGGAATCGTTTCACGTACATGATCGAGTCCACAAATCCATGCTACTGTACGCTCTAGGCCCAGTCCAAAGCCGGAATGCGGAACGGTACCATAGGTACGCAGATCCATATACCATTGGTAGGCTTCACGAGCCAAGTTATGCTCGTTAAAACGTTCTTCCATCAATGCTGGATCATCAATCCGTTGGGAACCCCCGATAATTTCGCCATAGCCTTCAGGAGCGATCATATCGGCACACAGAACAACCTCTGGACGGGTCGGGTCTGGTTTCATATAGAATGCCTTAATGTGAGTCGGCCAATGTGTAATGAACACAGGCTTGTTATATCTTTCAGCAATCGCCGTTTCATGAGGAGCACCAAAGTCTTCCCCCCATGGGATATCGAAACCTTCACCTTGAAGGAAGGCAATCGCCTCATCATACGTAATACGTGGGAATTCGCCTTGAATTTGCTCCAGCTTCGAAACATCGCGTCCGATTGTTTCAAGCTCCTTCGCACAATTTTTCAGAACAGATTGCACGATATGACTTACAAACTGCTCCTGAACGCGCAAAGATTCTTCATGATCCACAAAAGCCATCTCAGGCTCGATCATCCAGAACTCAATCAGGTGACGACGTGTTTTGGACTTTTCCGCACGGAAAGTTGGACCAAAGGAATATACTTTGCCCAGCGCCATTGCCGCGGCTTCCATATACAACTGTCCGCTTTGTGTCAAATACGCATCTTCGTCAAAATATTTAATGTGGAACAATTCTGTTGTGCCTTCTGCAGAGGAAGGAGTCAAAATTGGTGGGTCCACCTTCGTAAAGCCGTTGCCATTAAAGAATTCCTGTACAGCACGGATAATTTCCGCCCGTACGATCAGAACAGCACGTTGCTTGGCGGAACGCAGCCACAAATGACGATGATCCATCAAGAAATCTACACCGTGTTCTTTCGGTGTAATCGGGTAGTTTTCGGTCAAATGAATAATTTCAATGCCTGTAACCGTTAATTCAAAGCCCGATTGGCTACGCGGTTCTTCACGTACTACTCCAGTAACGTAAAGGGAGCTCTCTTGAGTCAAGGATTTGGCGTCATTCCAAATTTCCTCGGACACTTCGCTTTTCACGATAACCCCTTGAATATACCCGCTACCATCGCGCAGTTGCAGGAACTGAATTTTACCACTAGATCGTTTATTGTTTACCCAAGCGCCGATTGTAACCGTTTCCCCTACATGGCGGCCCACTTGGGCAATCGTACTTTTATTCGTCATGACCGTCTCTCTCCTCTTAACCGAAAATCAAACAGCCCTTCCCCCTGGGTCAGGCTGTTTGCTCTCGCTGTTTAGTGCATGCGGAACTCAAACAATAGTCCGCATGCATAAAGTTTACACTTTCGAATCGAACTACTGAACCAGACGGAACGTGTCGCGGGCAATAACCAGTTCTTCGTTCGTCGGAATGATCAGTACTTCTACCTTTGAATTTGCAGTTGTAATCCGGCGAGGCTCGCCAGAACGAATAGCATTCAACGATTCATCCAGCTCGATACCGAGGAATGTCAATTGCTCCAACACTCTCTTACGCAGAACGATGGAGTTCTCGCCTACACCTGCTGTAAATGCAATTACGTCTACCCCGTTCATTGCGGCAGCATACGATCCAATGTATTTGCGCAGACGGTATTCATACATTTCGAATGCCAATGTAGAATTAGCTTCGCCTTTTTCCATACCTTCTGTGATTTCACGCATGTCACTGCTGATACCGGAGATAGCCAAAAGTCCACTATGCTTGTTCAACATGGAATTGACTTCATTGACAGTCAATTCTTCTTTGTTCATGACATAAGGTACGATTGCTGGGTCCAAATCACCACTACGAGTACCCATCATAAGGCCTTCCAGTGGAGTCATACCCATGGAAGTATCAACAGACAAACCGCCTTGAACTGCTGTTACACTACCACCATTACCGATATGACAAGTGATAATCTTCAGGTCTTCCAATGGACGATCAAGGAATTTGGCGGCTTCCTTACTTACAAAATCATGGGAAGTGCCATGGGCACCGTAACGACGAACCTTATACTTATTGTACAACACTCTTGGAATGGCGTACATATAAGCTTTTTCAGGCATGGTTTGATGGAACGAGGTATCAAATACCACAACCTGCGGTACATCTGGCATATTCAATTCAGCCGCTTTAATCCCCATCATGGAAGCAGGGTTATGCAGTGGCGCCAAGTCAAACAAGCGACGGATTTCACTCTTCGCTTCAGGCGTTACAACTGCTGACTGTTTGAAGATTTCGCCTCCATGAACCACACGGTGGCCCACAGCCTGAATTTCACTAGTACTGGAGATTACACCATGTTCAGCATCTGTGAGTGCGTTCAGCACTTTACGGATGGCTGTAGTATGTTCCAAAATTTCGCTAACTTCGGTGTATTCTTCTTTATTGGTTGGCTTATGCGTAAGAATGGAAGAATCCATACCGATGCGCTCTACCAATCCTTTTGCCAGAACGGACTCGTCCGTCATATCATACAATTGGTATTTCAGGGAAGAACTCCCTGCATTGATTACGAGAATTTTCATATCCGGTCACCATCCTTGTCGTACTTAAAGAAGCCTTCGCCCGATTTTACGCCCAGATTACCTGCACGCACCATTTTCTTCAGTACGATGGACGGACGATATTTCAATTCGCCGAATTCACGGAACATACGCTCCAGAGCAGCCAAAACGGAATCCAGACCAAAGCGGTCAGCCATTTCCAAAGGACCGCTTTGGAAGTTATAGCCGATTCGCATAGCGTCGTCGATATCATCAGCGGAAGCTACGCCCTCTTGAAGTACATGAGCCGCTTCGTTAATCAACAGACAGATTATCCGGCTTGTTACGAATCCAGGAGATTCATAAATCATGACTCCTTTTTTCTCCACTATTTCTTCCACGAACATTTTAGTGTGTTCAAATGTATCGTCCGAAGTTTTCAAACCACGAATAATTTCTACAAGATCAATACGGGATACTGGATAAATAAAGTGCATACCAATAACACGCTCAGGATACTTGGTCGAGCTGGCAAGCTCGGTCAGGCTCAGCGTGGATGTATTACTTGCAAGAATAATATTGCTTGGACATACATGGTCTAACTCTTGGAACACTGCTTTCTTCTCGTCCAGATTCTCTGTAATCGTCTCAATGACCATATCGCAGCTGCCGAGCTCCGCCAAATGGATTACTTTTTGAATACGGGATAAGATCAATTTTTTCTCAGCTTGAGTAATTGCCCACTTTTCCAGTTGTTTGTCCAGACTCGTTTCAATCATATTGTAGGCGTAGTCTAGTTTCTCTGGTGTCTGCTCTACCAGCAGCACATCGATTCCTTTGGACGCGAGCATTTCAGAAATCCCCTGTCCCATGGTGCCGCCGCCGATGACGCCGATTTTTTTAAATTGCATGATTCTTTACTCCACCCTTTCCTGGTCACTCTCATATATTGTATCCTTCTTTGTCGAAAAATACATGTTTATGTCCCAATAGATAATAATATCTTAGCACGGACTAAAAGTAAAAAAAAATAACCAGCATAAAAAATTATGCTGGTAATAAAGCATTTTCACTAAATTGACATCTAAATTGGTCTCCAGACAGAGTTTCTTCCTTCATCAGGATGTCAAGTGAGTTGTCGAACACAGGACGATGCTTTTCCAGCAGCTCCAAAGTTCGGGTATGCAGGTCAGCCATAATCTCGCCATTTTCCCGCATGAGTTCTTCTTTGGTTACCATTTCCATGTTAATAATGCCAAGTGAAGTCAAACCGGAAGTCATCATTGTATGGACGATGTTCAGCGCCTGCTCAAAATCATTACTTGAACCGGTACTGCGACCGCCGTAGTACATTTCTTCCGCCGTAGCCCCTGCGAGCGAGATCATAATTTGCTCCTCCAGGAACTGCTTGGTGTATAAATAATGCTCTTGCTGCGGATTGTGGCGCACATAGCCAAGCGCTTTTCCGCGTGGGCTAAGTGCTACCTGGCTTACGCTACCGGGACGAACAATTTCGGCCATAATAGCATGTCCTAGTTCATGAATCGCTACACGTTTTTTCTCTTCCAACGTCGATTCCCGGTCTGTCTTTTCACCCATCATCACTTTATCAATTGCCATCGACAGATGCTTCTGCGCAATCATTTTCTGATCCTGTCTCATCGCATAGATTGCCGCTTCATTCATCACGCTCTCCAGCTGTGCGCCGGAAAACCCGTAAGATTCCTCAGCAATTTTGTCCAGATTCGCATCTTCCTGAATCGGTTTGTTTTTGGCATGAATTTTAAGAATATGAAGACGGCCCTTCTTATCAGGCAAATCCACTTGAATATGACGGTCAAAACGCCCTGGACGTGTTAAGGCACTGTCCAGCATTTCTTTACGGTTTGTTGCTGCAATGATCAAAATCCGCGGTGTATCTGCGGAATAAATACCATCCATTTCTGTCAGTAACTGATTCAAAGTCTGATCATATTCTCGTTGCTGTCCACCCTCACGTTTACCACCAATTACATCGATTTCGTCAATAAAAATAATTGCATTTTCCTTCTTTTCCTTGGCTGCACGAGTACGCGCCTCCCGAAACAACTCACGGACACGACCTGCTCCAACACCAACGTACATTTCAACAAATTCACTACCTGAGGCTGCAACAAATACAGAATTAGTGTAGTGTGCCGCTGCCTTCGCCATCAGCGTTTTTCCTGTTCCCGGAGGACCTGTGAGCAAAACGCCTTTTAATGGACGGATACCAAACTTGGAAATTTCATCATGTCGATTCAAAAAATCCAGGGCCTCGCGCAACTCCTGCTTAGCGCTTTCCTGCCCGCCGATTTCCTCAAAAGTCAGCTTGTCCGGACCATTTTTTTTACGTTTACGCTCTTGCCCAGCACCTACGGCCAAGCCACCACGCGCATGCATAAGCATTAACAAGCCGCTGAGCATCACGCCAGCAACTAGAAGAGGGATAATATTCACCCCAATAAAAACGAGAAATATAATGGTCACCGGCACAATGCCGATTAATGTTTCCTTGATCCATCTAGGCATTAGGCCATACCCCCATTTGCTGAGATTGACGTGGCAAAACGATAAACTTGGTCGCTTTACCTTCGCTGAGTCGGATATAGACATTGTTCGAATCCATGTCGGTATCAGCTTTGATACCTGTCTTTTTCTTTTTCATCTGCTCAACTGTAGATGAAATTTGAGTATACTTTTTATTTTCCATCGCTTCGGCTACAGGAAACATAGCCTCAGACCACCATTGATTCAGTGCTGAATTGGAACGATCTGCAATATCCAGCTTAATGGTACGGCTGCCAATGATGGATTGTCCTTTTTGCTTAACCACATCGACTAATCCGGCCACATCCGCCTGCGGTTTGAGATCTAGTTTCAATACAACCTGATCCTGTTTAATATCTATTTGAGCGCTTGTCACGCCTGGATATTGAGAAACCAGTTTTTCCAGAGGACTTTGCATTGTAACCTGACGGTAAATGAACCATCCCCCAAATAGCAGCAAAGCTGCCAAAACTGCCGCCACAACGATAGGAACTGCACGCAATTTCAAACAACATCCTCCTCTCAAAATGTAAAACCCAGAAGAAACGGGACGAATGTCAACAAACAACCAAATTGCATGATCTTACAGCGATCAGCAATTCTTTTTTCTATCATTTTTGTCTATCACTTATAAAATATAGTATATCATAACGTATATCTAATATCGAAGGCAATGTGTGGAGGAGTTGTGATGAGGCAAAATCTTGGTTATGGTGGAGGCGAGACGCTGCGTGTAGGATTTGATCTTACGATCGCTGTTGCCACCAGATTTTTCTCGATTATATTCTTACGGAGAAAATCCGGCGGCAAAGGAGAACGCTCCGCTTCTCCAGATTCAAATCCTCCACTCCGTACTGCCCGCCATAAAGATGAATTCGCCCTAGGAGAGAAGATGGATAGGTAAAGATGCTTCACTGGCTTTCAGTCCATTTTACGGCATAGCAAGACTAAAAGACGTAAATACGAATTTCATCGCATTTACGTCTTTTTCTTGAGCTTTCAATTATTTACTAGTCATTCATTCCACATCTGCTAATCCTCAACCAGCTCAGTTATTGGGCAAAGTATATTTCACACCCGTCGCTACCCCATCTGAGAAACGATAAAAGGTGTAGTAATGATGACTTCCATCATCGTAAAACAACTGCCACACATATTCGCCATTGAACACACTCGGCTGAAGCCTTACAATTTTTGCACCTGGAAGTTGCTGCTGAATTATTGCCGTCATTTTTTGCTCATCGACTCCGTTCTTCAGCAACTCGGTGTGAACACCGCTATTATCTGCGGCAGGTACGTTAGGTTGTCCCTCCACTTTTTGAAAAGGAACCCACACCATTATATTTTCATTCTGTGCATTTTTCCCTTGAACCACCCAATATACCTGATCCCACACAGACTTCCATGTTTGAGTCGTGCTAACCAGACCACCTGATTGCTTGGCCTTAATGATAGCGGCATTTTCCTCAGCCACCTGGTCTTGAGTAACATAGGAATAATACCAGAAAATGCTGACCAGGATCAGTATCACGGCCAAAATGGCGACCGCTATCCACTTTTTTTTATTTTTCAAACCCGTGCTTCCTCTCTAAGGGGATGTGACACCTGAATTAGCGCGACAGCAGCCCTTCAAAGGCGGCTTGTGCCTCATGTTTGATACGTTCCTCGTCCATAGTCAGGCATTCGCCGTTTTTCACAACCTGACGACCGTCTACCCATACGTGAACCACGTCTTTGGCGCTTGCTGAGTATACCGCATGGGAAATAAGATCTGTACGGGGCAAGAAATGTGCCTGATTCAGATCCAGCGCGATAAAGTCAGCCTTGTTGCCTGCTGCCAACGCTCCTACTTCTTTTAAACCAATTGACTTTGCACCGTATTCTGTTGCCAGACGCAGCGCTTCACTCGCAGGAACTGCCGTAGGGTCACCAGATACACCCTTGTGAATAAGTGCTGCCAGACGCATTTCCTCGAACATATCCAGGTTATTATTACTGGCAGGACCATCCGTTCCGAGAGAAACGGTAACCCCTGCACGCAGCAATTCAGGCACTCTTGCCACACCACTTGCCAGCTTCAAGTTGCTACCTGGGTTGTGCGAAACCGCTACACCACGTTCAGCCAGTAAAGCTATTTCTTCGTCGTTCAAATGAACGCCATGGGCAACGAGCGAAGGACGGGAGAAAAAGCCAAGCTTATCCAAGTGTGCAACTGGACGCAAACCGTAGTCGCGTACGTTTTGCTCCACTTCGGCGATCGTCTCAGACATGTGCGTATGCAGCGGCAAATCCAGATCATGCGCAGCTTGTACAAATTTTTCAATAAACGCAGGTGGACAGGTGTATGGCGCATGCGGTGACATCATCGTTGTAATACGCCCGTCTGCTTTACCATGCCAGTTACGCGCAAAGGTCACGGCCTCAGCCAGCTTGATTCGCTGTTCTTCCTCCGAACATAGTCCAATTGCTCCACGCATCAGACTTGCACGAATACCTGACTCTTCAGCTACACGAGCCACCTCATCCATATGATCGTACATGTCCAGGAAGGTCGTTGTTCCACCTTTCAGCATTTCCAGCACTGACAACGACGTACCCCAGTACACGTCCGTAGATGTAAACTTGGCTTCCATAGGCCACATTTTTTCCTGAAGCCATACTTGAAGTGCCAAGTCATCTCCATGCCCACGCAGCAGAGACATCGCCGCATGACCATGAGTATTAATCAGACCAGGTAAAAACAATAGCCCCTTACCATCGATCGCTTTCGTCTCTTCCTCACCCGAAGGCAAAGTCTCGCCAATGTAAGTAATGCGGCTATCTTCCACAATCATAAAGCCATGGATTACCCCAGCTTCTGATCCATTTACGGCAAAAGAGCCGTTTTTAATCATCCATTTATTCACTGTCATATTGTGTTTCTTCCTTTCCGTCCTCCAAATAATAAGCGAGGCTAAGCAAATCAGTTGTAAAGTCTGTGGCATGAATCCGAATGTTGGCCGGTGCCTTGAGAGTAGTCGGTGCAAAGTTCAGGATCGCTCCAATTCCGCTCTCAATAAGCCTGTCAGCCACGTGCTGTGCTTCAAAATCAGGTACGGTAATAATCCCGATTCGAATGTTTTTTTCTTTCACAGTCGCTTCCAGTTCATCCATCGGTTGCACGACCAATGTATTGATCTTGGTCCCTACCTTATCCGGAAACGCATCAAATACCGCTACAATCTTCATATTGTCTTTTAAATAAGCGTTATAATTCGAAAGGGCTTGACCCAGATTACCCGCTCCGACCAATACTACATTAATTTGCTGATCGATTTTCAGGATATGGCGTATTTTCTCAATTAGATAAGAAACATCATAACCTATACCCTTCCGACCAAAATCTCCAAAATAGGCGAGATCTTTACGGATTTGGGCCGGGTTCAAATCTAGCCTCTGTCCCAACTCTTGAGAAGAGACCGTAGCCACCTCCCGTTTGTGAAGTGCATTCAGATAACGTAAATATACGGGTAACCTCCGTACGACAGCCTCTGAAATTTTATCTGATTTCATACTTGCTCCCCCTAATTGTAACGAACATACTTAGTGTCCGTCCGTTATGCCTCGGTCTCCGGGGCAGATTGGAGCCATTCGGCGATGCGGGGCACCATTTGCTCCGATGGCATATGCTCCATTTTTGGTCCCGGTAACGAGTACAAAAAGTGCTTTCCGTAATAGGATTCGATCACACGCGTATCGTAAACGATAACGACCCCGTGGTCGCTCGCTGTACGAACCAACCGACCAAATCCCTGTTTGAAGCGAATGACCGCTTGTGGTACAGACAGCTTCATAAATGGATTCTTCTTCTGCTGCTGGAGCAGCTCGCTTTTTGCCTCCAGCAACGGGTGATTCGGCGGTTGAAACGGCAAGCGAACAATGGCCAGACAAGTCAGAGCCTTCCCCGGAATATCGACGCCTTCCCAGAAGCTGCTGGTTCCCAGCAATACAGAAGCTTTGGCTTCCTGAAAACGGCGGGTTAGCTTGCTGCGACTCCCACTGTCCACACCTTGTCCCAGCACAGTAATTTCGCTGGATGCTAAGGCCTCTTTGAGCGGCTCATACACTTGCCGGAGCATCCGATAGGAAGTAAACAGAACGAGCATTCTCCCCCGCGTCGCCTGAGCAGTCGCTCCTAGAGAGCTAACGAGCATATCTACAAAGTGTGCATCTCCTACACTGCCCTTCACGCTTGGGAAATCCCGTGGAATGACCAGCAACACCTGATCCCTGTAATTAAAGGGTGACGGGAGCTGCGAAGTCATCAGCCGCTCTTGATCTGCGGCCTCCTGCAAGCCGAGCTGATCGATCATGTACTGAAACGACTTATCTACCGATAAGGTAGCAGACGTCAGAATAATGCTTCTTTTTTTGTCAAAAAACATTTCTTTCAACTGGCGGCTCACATCGACGGGCACCGCATAAAATTGTAATGATTTACTGCGGAATTGCCCACTCGCTTCGAGCCAGTATACGGTTGTTTCATCATCGAGTCGCATAAAAAAGCGCAAATTTTCTCGAATCCCCGCCAGATCCTTGAGCAGACCCGTGATATCTGTAATAAGGCTATCCGCCGCATAATCGTCATGTTCTTCCTTGACGTCCAGCATCAGCTTGTCGCCCTTGCGCAAAATTTCACTCATCGTTACATACAGCTGATTTTCCAAAGCCCCCGCCTGATCCCACTTTGCAGGCTTGGCTGAAGGTTTGAGACGGGAAGAAAACTGTCCTGTTTCACCCGGTGTCGCATCGCTTCGCTCTGGCAACATGCCAAACAGCTTGTCGCTTAGCAGGTCCCAAGTTTCCTTAACCTCTAACACGAGCGGATACATCTGATCGATGGTTGAGGCCCAATCCGTCGACTTCTCGTGCCCCGATTTCGCCAACTGTTGACGAAGTGAAGGCAGTTGTCCATTCTTGCTGTCTTTGAACAGTCGCGTCAGTGTATGCACGAGTGTGAAATATTTCATATGCATACCTAGGTGCTTACCAGCTACTTCCTCCAGATGATGGGCTTCATCAATCACCAGATGTTCATAGCTCGGCAACAACTGGTGGCTAGCTTTGACGTCAGTGAACAACTTAGAGTGATTCGTAATAACAACATCCGCTATCCCTGCTTCATGGCGTGCACGATGATAATAGCATTTGCGGAACCATGGGCAAGAACGACCAAGACAGGACTCTGAATCACTCGCCACCGTTTCCCAGAAATCTCCACCACGGTTGCTCAGATTCAGTTCTTCATCATCACCGGTTTCTGTTAGCGTCAACCAGACGATCATCTGAGCAGCTGTAATTAAATCTTCCTTCGGTGTCGCGAAGTCTCTTCTGTTTATTTTATGTTCAAACTTACGCAGACACAAATAATGTCCCCGACCCTTGAAAATAGCAGCCCGGAACGGAAACGGAATCACCTTGGTCAGCATCGGAATGTCGCGCTCGCGTAATTGCTCCTGCAGGTTGATCGTATGTGTACTTACCATAACTCGCTGTCCTTTTTTCACACTGTGATACAGCGATGGGAGCAAATAACCGAGGGACTTCCCTGTTCCTGTACCTGCTTCGATCAGTAGATGCTTGTCTTCACTCAGTGCCTGATTTACACCCTCAATCATCTGTATCTGCGCCTCGCGCTCCTCATATTGGCTCAAGGATGAACGCAAATTGTCCCGCACATCATCCATGTACTCCTCAAAGGAAACACCTGACAGTGGATTCGGGTCATCTTCTCTACGCGGAGCAGCTAGCTCCGTCCAATCTTCCACTTTTAGCGCAAGCTGACGAAAAAACTGATGTCCCTCCAAATCCTGAATAGGATCAAGCTCTTTCTCTTCACGCACCCCATCAAGAAACCATCCAAGGTCACTGTCTTCCTCTGCAAACAAATCGCTAAGCCGCTGTATCGTTATCAGAGGTAATGCTTGAAGCTCACCCAGACACTTTAAAAACACCTCAGCCGTAGCCAACGCGTCGCTGTCTGCTTGGTGAGGGCGATCATGCGCCAGCCCGAACTCAGAAGACACAAAACCCAACTGATACGAAGATAGCGATGGAAACATAATTTTCAGAAAATCCATTGTATCCAAGATTCTTCCGCTAAACGGCAAATATCCGCACCGATCCAGAGCGTTTTGCAAAAAATTAAAATCAAACGCCACATTATGACCGACCAGTACAACATCGTCCAGCATAGGCACGAGCTCCATCATCATTTCTTCAAGTGCAGGAGCATCCTTGACGTCATCGTCTGTAATTCCGGTCAATCCGGTGATAAAAGGGGGAATAGATCTGCCAGGGTTTACATAAGAGCCATAAACACGGGAAATGCTGTTATCATGATCTATAATTGCAAGTCCGACTTGAATGATGTCATCCGCGGACTGGGTGCCTGTCGTTTCAAAATCCAATACCGCAAATTTCATTCGGGCTAATCCTTTCTTATGACACTTACAAAAATAATAACTCTGTATATTAGCATAGCAGAAGATCGCCTGTTTGGAAATTAAGACAGCCAAAAAAGACGATGCACACGCCGCCTGAGAGGTGGGCATGCATCGTCTTGCTCGGTGTCTGACAACTACATCCAGGTCATCATGGAGCTGTCGTATCGAAGCTTTTCGGTACCGGACAGACAGGCTTCCATATTGTGCAGCGGCTCGGGTAACGCAGGATCGAACTGATGTGCGAGAGCAAAACATTTTTGCGCCTCCTCTACGTCAGCCTGCTTTGCCAACAGACAGCCTAGCGCATTATAGATGACCGCCTTCAGTCCTGCCTGTTCAGTCAGGTCCAGCACCTTCTGAAAATGGCATACAGCCTCTGCTGGATCATCTAGTTGAAAATAGGCCATTCCCATATACATGCGACTCTGCCAGCTGTTCGGAAAATGCTGTAGTACCTGCTCAAATTGTTGGATCGCCTCAGGGTACATGAGTAATCGATAATACCCTTGCCCCCGATTAAAAGCTGGCAGCTCTTTTTCAGGCAGCTCCGTGTCAGACATATCGGTCTCCGCGGAAAACCCGGCCGCACGCAGGCAAACCATTTTTTCCTCAAAGGCCAGCCACTCATCCATAATTCCGTCACTCATTCTCCGCAGCAGACTCCAGTGCTGTAGCAGCTCCTGCCTGCGGGAGCCCTGGGCTGATGGGTAATGCTTCACGATATCATCTAACATGCTGTTCATTTCTGCGAATACATGCTGGAACATGTGCATCCCGCCCTTATGAAAGATGGATTATACACTCACATTTTTCGCTTAAAAGACGGGTTTCATCCGCACTCCCATTCATTACATGATCGTCGCGTGTACTTCTTTGTTCATCGTTTGGGCTGGTTTATTATGTTCATCAACAAATACCACTGTTGGTTTGTATGTTTTGGCCTCTTCATTCGACATGGAAGCATAGGAAATAATAATGACTGTATCACCAGGCTGCACCAAACGGGCTGCCGCACCATTGAGACAAATCACGCCGCTCCCACGCGGTCCGGGGATAACATAGGTTTCCAGTCGAGCTCCATTGTTATTGTTTACAATTTGAACCTTTTCATTCTCCAACAAATCCGATGTCTCCATGAGATCTTCATCTATAGTGATACTCCCCACATAGTTCAGGTTAGCCTCCGTAACCGTAGCACGGTGAATTTTGGATTTCATCATGGTTCTAAACATGGGAAAGCACCTCCGCCTTCTGTATTCTTATATTGTCAATCAGTCTGGTATTGCCAAATTTCACAGCCAGCGCTACGATGACGTCTTCCTGAACATCACATAGCCGCTGCTCGGGAAGAAGGGGCTCCAGACCGGGAAAAGTTAATATTTCAATGTAATCAATGTCTGCTAAAGGAGAGGAAGTAATGGTGGACTCCACCAATTGATGTAGCTGACGAATCGTAATTGTGTTTGTTACTATATCTTCGCTCACTTCTTGCACCTTACGCAGTGACTGAGACAGCACCAACGCCTGCTGGCGCTGTTCTGCACTTAAATACACATTACGAGAGCTGAGAGCCAAACCATCCGCCTCTCTGACGATGGGACAAGGTACGATAGTCACGTTCATATTGAGATCAGTCACCATCTGCTGGAGCACAGCAACCTGCTGCGCGTCCTTCATTCCAAAGAAAGCCAAATCAGGACCTATCATGTTAAAAAGCTTGGCTACCACCGTAGTCACACCATCAAAATGGCCGGGACGGGAAGCACCGCACAAACGATCTGTCAAAGCGGATACACGAATTTTGGTTTGGGTTGGTTGTGGATACATTTCTGCTACAGTTGGCAAAAAAACAATATCCACGCCTTCGCGCCGCGCTACCTCCAAATCACGAGCTTCATCGCGAGGATAGCTGTCTAGATCTTCATTCGGTCCAAATTGAATCGGATTTACGAAAATGCTAAGCACCACCGTATCCGCCATTTCACGCGCCTTGTGCATTAAGCTCGCATGCCCTTCATGCAGGTATCCCATTGTTGGTACAAAGCCGACTTTATGTTGCTGTAAAGAGGTAGAACCGTGTACCTTTTTTGTTCCGCTTGTCCCAAGCTGCCGACGTTCAGCAATAATCTTGCGCAGCTGAGCCACTTCTCTTACGATGATCATGATCGTGATTCCACCTTTTCCTTAGCTTGTTCCTGTGTCTGTCCTTTTGCTTTACCATACAGGGATTCCACAACGCGGTCATCCGCGCTAAACACATGCTCCGCGGCCGGAAATGCCCGCCCTTTCACATCACTCACATACTGCTCAATGCTGCTGCGGATCAAGCCGCCTACATCGGCATAGGTTTTAACAAAGCGTTTGCTGAAATAAGGCGATGCGTACTGAATCAGATCGTGATAAACAAGTACCTGACCGTCACATCCACGTCCAGCACCAATTCCAATGGTTGGAATGGAAAGCTCTTTAGAAATCGCTGTTGCCACTTCCTCAGTTACCAATTCCAGTACAACACCAAAAGCACCAGCCTGCTCCAGCGCCTTGGCGTCCGCCATTAACCGGCGTGCGTCCGCTTCGTCCTTACCTTGAATGCGATAGCCGCCAATTTGATTAACCGATTGCGGAGTAAGCCCGATATGTCCCAATACAGGCACACCTGCCTGAACAGTTGCTTTTACAACATCGGCAATTTCAGCTCCGCCCTCCAATTTAACAGCATGCACATGCCCTTCCTGCATCAGACGGCGGATGCCCTGAAGACTTTCTGATACGCTGCTGTGATATGTCATAAAAGGCATGTCCGCTACGATAAATGTATGTTCCGCGCCTCTTGCGACTGCCCGGGAATGGTACACGATATCATCCAAGGTTACAGGGATGGTTGAATCGTAACCAAGAACTACGTTACCCAGCGAGTCACCTACGAGAATCATGTCAATTCCCGCCTCCTCGGCTATTTTAGCCGATGGATAATCATAGGCGGTCAGCATACTGAGCGGAATGCCCTCTTGCTTCATTTTTTTCATTTTCACAATATTCAGTGCTTGTTTTCCTGCCATTACGAATGGCTCCCTTCCATCTTTTTTTTGGCACAAAAAATAACCTTTTATGAACGCCTGTACATCTGCGTCATCAAAAGGTCCGAACAGCCAAAAAAGACACTCATTTTGAGATCGTCCCTTCTGTCTCGGTCCTGTTCGGCTCAGAGCAGAATCCAACGTAACCTTCAAATGAAGTTATGATGGTCTTACAAACTTGCTAAAGTAGAGCATGTGCCCCTGGAGTGCAGCTCGGACCGTCCGATGCCGCCTCCTGCACAGTATAACAAAAAACATCAGCTTTTTCACGTGAAGTTTTGCACAGGGAATAGAACGATTTCGATCGTTTTCATAGCTAGGGTCGCTTCTACAATTGTATATCCCCTGAAATGACCTGAATTCGCTCTCCCTGATCCGTTTCTACCACGAGTGCCCCGGAAGGGTCCAAGCCAACAGCTGTACCTTCTACAGTTATCCCTTGTCCGGTATGTGCCCGTACGCTACGGTTCATAGTCACGGACAAAGCCTCCCACAGCATGGCTATAGGCTGGAACCCCTGCTCAGCATACAACTTACTTAGCTGTTCCATCTCTTCCAGAACTGAGGCGATCAGCACAGTACGGTCAATTTCACGCCCTGCTTCTATTTTCAAGGACGTTCCCACCTGCGATAACTCTTCCGGGTAATCTTCTTTATTCAAATTCACATCAATGCCAATCCCTGCAATACAGTAGCGAACCCGTTGATCCTCTGTTGCAGATTCCAGCAGAATACCGGATAATTTGCGACCATGAATCAGCAGATCGTTTGGCCATTTGATACCAGCCTTCACACCCGTCAGCCGACGAATGGCCCTACACACTGCTACACCTGTCAGAAGCGTTAGCTGAGGGGTAAAAGCCAAGGGCTGGGTAGGACGCAACACAATGCTCATCCAGACTCCTTTGCCACGAGGGGAATACCACTTCCGTCCCAAACGTCCCCGACCTGCCGTTTGTTCCTCGGCAATCACTACTGTCCCCTCTGGCGCTCCCTCTTCTGCCAAACGCATGGCATCCTGCTGAGTAGATACCGTCGAATTCAGTACAACGATACGCTGCCCAAACGATTGAGTATTTAACATATTGGCCAATTTGGAGACTTCCAGCCGATCCGGTCGGGATATCAACCGATAACCCCGACGCGAGGAGGCATCAATGTTGTAGCCTAACTCACGCAGTTTGTTGATCTGCTTCCATACTGCTGTTCGGCTAACCGACAGGCGTCGGCTGATTTCCTCCCCTGATAGGTAATCGGATGTACCTTCCTCCAGTATGCCTAACAATCTTTCATGATTATTCACTACTCATCACCCGTTTCGCTTCCTGAAGCAATGTTTCTGTTTCATTCGGAATATCTCCGCAGGCAACAGCTTGTAAAAGCTGTTCCATCATCTGACCCAGCCAAGGTCCGCCTGGTCGATTCATCGCTTGAACCAGTTCATTTCCTGTAATATTTAAATCTTTGATACGAACGACTACAGCCTGCTTTGTCCACGAGCTTGCCAGTTCGGCTGTTCTCGCCACATGCTTTTCTACCCACGGCGGTAATCCGCGGAATGAAGCAGGCAGTGTCTTGTAAAGATCAAGCCAGTCTGAAGCTGTATCCTTTCCCAGTCTAATTAGCAGTCGAATCCAGCTACGATGCAGCACCTCATCGTTGATAATGTCAGACTCCTCCGGAACGAAGTCGCCAGCTATGACACTAGTACTGTAGATTAATTCGGTCTCCCATTCCAGCAGATGAACCAGCCGAAGTCGTACCGCGTTGGAAAAGGTCCAAGCTCTTAGTAGCTCGTCCGCTGCCTCTGAGGTAAGTCTACAAGACATTAAGAGCAGGCCCCACCGCAGTTCTTCTTGCAGTTGAACGATCCCCTTGAGCGCCCATGCTTCACATTGTTCCCAAGGAACCGGAACCTTCGTACAACCGAGCAATCCGCTACGGCTCAGCATCTCCAACCCACGTAAAGGGTCAGGGCCCGCTAGCATCTTTTCCAGCTCGACCCGCACACGTTCCATGGCTATGTAACGAAGTCTCTCTTTGCGCCGAATCATGCCTTTCCAGGTGTTGTAAGCAACACGGAACCGAAACACAGAGGCAAAACGGATGCAACGCAGCATTCGTAACCCGTCCTCTTCAAAACGTTCCTCGGCTCGGCCTACACAACGAACGAGAGCGGCTCGTAAATCGGCTTCTCCCCCAAACGGGTCCACCCGCTCTCCGTGTTCTGCCATCGCAATCGCATTCATAGTAAAATCCCGTCGCATCAGATCCTCACGGATATCCTTCACGAAGGCAACTTCCGTTGGACGGCGGTGATCGGCATAACCACTTTCCGTTCGAAAAGTGGTTACCTCGAACGCATGGCCACCCTGCATGACTGTAACCGTCCCATGCTGAATTCCTGTCGGAATGACGTGAGGGAATAGCGCTATGACCTGTTCAGGCTCAGCCGAAGTAGTCAAATCCATATCATGAATGGCTCTTCCTAATAGCTCATCCCGCACACAGCCACCGACCCAGTAGGCTTCGTGGCCTGCTGCTGTTAGTGTATGTATGACCTCTCTGCCATGAAATGCCATCTCTTGGTCAGCATATTGCCAAGTATTTGTATTCATAGGGTTTCCCCCTTTGCAAGTATTCAATATAAAAAACGGACGCGAGTCCGCCCTCTTAAACGCTGATCGGTTTAAGATCCGGCACCTCGCGTCCCAACACACGGTAATATATCTCTTCATATTGACGGGTAATCAGCTCATCACAAAAAACGGTACGGGCGCGGGTCAGACACGCTTCACGGAAACGTTCCGCCATCGCTTCATCGGACAACAGCTCTACTGCATAATCAGCCATTGCCTCAGTATTACCGATTTCAGCAAGATACCCCGTACTTCCATGCACAACGAGTTCAGGTACTCCCCCTGCCTGAGAACCGATTGTCGGCACTCCACAGGCCATTGCTTCCAGTGCAACCAGACCAAAACTTTCTTTTTCCGAGGGAAGCAGCAGCACATCCGCCATAGAAATCACTTCTGCGATCTGATCCTGCTTACCTAAAAAGAAGACCTTATCTTGCAGACCTAAATTCTCGATTTTGCAACGGATTTTTGGAAGATCCGGTCCTTCTCCCACCAGCAGCAGCTTCGCAGGTACTTTACGTTGCACTTTTTCAAATATATCCAGCACATCTCCCACTCTTTTGACAGGACGGAAATTGGAAATATGCATCATTATTTTTTCATGCGGTTGGGCAAAATCTCTTCTAAGCGCCGCGGCATCTCGTGGATAATATACCCGTTTATCTACAAAATTGTAGGTTAAATCAATAGGTCGTGTAATTTCCAACGCATCTATCGTCTCCCGAATCAAATCCTTGGAAACCGCCGTCACAGCGTCACTTTTGTTAATAGCCAGCCGAATCAGGTCCTTCAACGACTCATCCTGTGCCAACACTGTAATGTCCGTACCGTGCAAGGTGGTTACCACCTTCAGATGATCACCCACCATTTCCTTCGCCAAGTATGCGCATACTGCATGTGGTACCGCATAATGAACATGGAGTACATCCAAATTCTTCATTTGTGCGACTTGGGCCATTTTGGTCGCCAGTGACAAATCATAGGGGGGATATCTAAACACGTAATAATCGTTAACTTCAACCTCATGATAAAAAATATTTTTCTGAAACGCCCCGCCTAATCTGAACGGAATGCTATTGGCAATAAAATGGACCTCATGCCCTTTTTCTGCCAGCAACTTACCTAACTCAGTAGCCACTACGCCGGAGCCACCCAACGACGGGTAACAGGTAATTCCAATTTTCAATTTGTCATTCAAGCTAAGCTGCCTCCTTCCGCTCATCAGTGATAACTTTCCTGCCGATTTATTTTAACATTCTGCAAAATGCTCAAGTATAGAATTCTTATGTGAATAGCTTAACCAGATATGGCGTTTTGGACGCAAAGCCTTCTGCATACGAAATCAGTTTGCGCTGACCCAACAACGAGTCGCGAGCTTTTACGCGCTCCACATATCCCTGATTTAATGGTGTGGATACTGTATCCTTTCCAGGCGCTGCCTGAAATTGCGAAGCATAACTCAACAAAGACCGTTCTTTGGCTTCATAATACTCGGTGATATCCACAATCAAATCCGTTCTGCCAATATCATTAATAAAATAAAAATATAATTGCTCTACCTGTACCGCAGGATTTTCTGGCATAAAACGTCGCAACTTGGCGTTAAATACCGCTTCCTCCACTAACTTGCTGCACATGACATGGTCTGGATGCCGATCCTCCCAATAAGGAGCAAATACGACTTTCGGTGCATGGCGCCGTATTTCTGCTGTAACTGCAGCTACATGTTCTGGAGTTACATATAATCCACGATCCGGCAGACCTAGATTCGTCCGCACGGCAAGTCCGAGTACTTTTGCGGCGTGTTCTGCCTCTGCCATACGAGTATCCACATCACCATTGGATGACATTTCAGCCCGCGTCAAATCGCACACACCCACCTTTAAACCAGCGGCTGTATGCTTGGCAATCGTGCCTCCCATTCCTATTTCTGCATCGTCGGCATGGGCTCCGAAAATCAAGATGTCCAGTGTCATTTTATATCACCCTGCTGGTCAATCCCCGGTTTATATTTATGTACCAGCTCACGCCAAGCAAAATCGCCACGGTCTAGCGCCTTAACCAGTATTTCAGCAGTTGCAACGTTGGTTGCCAGAGGAATCCCTTGTACATCACATAGACGTAACAGGGCGCTAATATCCGGCTCATGTGGTTGTGCCATAAGCGGATCACGCAAGAATATAATCAAGTCCATGTCATTTTGTGCAACCATAGCCCCGATTTGCTGATCTCCTCCAAGCGGCCCGGACATGAAACGGTGAATTTGAAGCTTGGTTTGCTCCATAATGCGCAGACCTGTTGTACCTGTTGAAAATAACTGGTGATCTGTAAAAACATGCTCATAGGCCGTTATGAAATTTACCATTTCATCCTTTTTTCGGTCATGCGCTATAAATGCAATCTTTAACATTCAAAGTTCCTCCTGCCTCATTCTATAATTTCATTCGTCAAATCATTCGCGTATTCTTAATCGATGTAATGCTCAAATCCATATACAAGCCCTGGCTGCTCCATGACCTTCTGAATACCGATTTTAACACCCGGCATATAGCCCGCCCGTTCATAAGAATCCTGACGAATCTTCAGAGATTGTCCAAACCCTCCGAATATCACTTCTTGCTGTGCGAACACACCGGGAAGACGGACACTGTGGACACGGAACCCTTGATAGTAACCCCCCCGTGATCCTTCTAACGTTTCTTCCTCTTCCGGGTTACCCTGTCGTAGCTCTTCACGCTGTTCGGCGATCAGCTCCGCGGTCTTAATGGCTGTGCCCGATGGCGCGTCCAATTTTTGGTCACCATGATATTCGATGATTTCCAGATGTGGGAAGTATTTCGCTGCCTGAGCCGCAAACCGCATCATCAAAATGACTCCAATCGAAAAATTTGGCGCGATCAAACCGCCAATCTGCTGCTCACGACACTGCTTGTCCAGTTCATCAATCTGTTCGGGGGTAAACCCTGTCGTTCCGATAACCGGACGAACTCCATGCTTAATAGCAAGCGCTGTATGTGCGTACGCAAAACGCGGCCCCGTAAAATCGACCATGACATCCGCTCGACTATCCAGTAATGCCTGCTCCACATCCTCCACAATAGCGATACCCGCTTCCGGTAGTCCGACGAGAAGGCCGGCATCACTGCCGGCATGTGTTCTGTTCACTGCGGCCACAAGCTGTAGTTCCTCATCCTGAAGAACCAATTTGACAACTTCACGGCCCATACGCCCTGCTGCTCCTACAACAGCCACTTTTATTGGTTCTGACATATCCCTACAACTCCTTATGCATCCATTTGTGCTAGATCTGTTCATTCATCTGCTGGCATAACTTCTTCATGAGGTTGGCAAGCTGCACATTGTGAGGAAACAGTGCAGCCGCCTCACGAGCAGCCTGCACAGCCAGCTTATACTCATTCAATTCGTCATAAATCAATGCGAGCAGCAAAAAAGCATCCCCACATAACGGATCGAGGGCTATTGCTCGTTCCAGTAGCAAAATCGCATCCTGACGCACCTGTGGCGTAACTCTGTCGACATCCAGC
This sequence comes from Paenibacillus sp. F4, assembly GCF_002894905.1. Taxonomy (NCBI): domain Bacteria; kingdom Bacillati; phylum Bacillota; class Bacilli; order Caryophanales; family Paenibacillaceae; genus Paenibacillus; species Paenibacillus sp. F4. Next base: position 279,503 of record NZ_POVS01000013.1, on the reverse strand, counting down.
ATTTTTCTGGCCTTCTCCGTATGCTGCCTGGCTTCCTGTGCATGCAGATGGAGAACATATTCATCCTGCTGTGGAGCGAGACGAACCGCATGCTCTGCATAGGCGAGAGCCTGCTCCAAACGACCACTGCGAGCATAGGTAACCGAGCACCGGAAATAATGCTCCGCATGATCAGGCTGGGCTGAAATTGCTTTTTCAAACCATTCCACGGCCTGCTCAAAATCGTTCTGCAAAATGCACTGATAAGCTTTCTGAACGTATTCCTCCGCCTTCATGACACTGCACCTCCGGGTAACCGGTTTGGTACAGCATATGTACAAAACGCCTAATCGGTGTCCTTTTTGGTCCAGCGATTCGCGTCACGCGTGTTAAATTTTTGCATGACCTTATCATGAGCCTCGGTCAAATTTATACCTAGTGAGTTCGCAAAGCAAACTGTGATGAACAAAATGTCCCCGAGCTCCAGCTCAATGGAATTGTCCGCCTCATCCGTTTTTTTCGGTTTCTCGCCAAAGGAGTGATTGACTTCCCTCGCCAGTTCTCCGACTTCCTCAGACATCCGGGCCAACATCGCCAAAGGGCTAAAATACCCTTCCTTAAATTGAGATATATACTGGTCTACCTCACGTTGAATTACATCTAATGATTTTTCCATGAAACACGCAATCCCCCCATGTGCAGGTTTATTCATATGTTATCGTAAAGCACATTTTAAAACAAATTTTTTTAATTCAGGATTTTGCAAAATCCTCAATTGTGTACTTATGATCCCAACTTACAGTCATCAGTCTTTTAAAGATAGCGTAAAAAGGTATACTACATATAAGGAGCTGCGATTTAGCAAAATCAGCATGAAGTCGTTCTTCCTTAAACTGCTACTGCGAGGGATCATATGAAGATATCCAAGTCCATGGAACAGCTTAAACTGATTTTACCCATTGTGCTCGGGACCGCCATCTATGCATTCGGTCTGCTTTATTTTATAATACCCAGTAAACTGATGGAAGGTGGTATTACAGGTATCACCCTGCTGCTCAATTATGCTTTTTCGATTTCACCCTCTCTCTCCACATTGCTGCTGAACATTCCTTTATTTTTAATTGGGTGGAAAATGCTTGGGGGCAAGCAAATTCTATATACAGGGGTAGGTATCGGGTCGCTCACTTTTTTTCTGTGGTTGTATGAAAAAATGATTCATTTCGGATGGATGGGAACATTTCAAACTGAACACGATTTTATACTTTCTTCATTATATGCGGGGGTTACGCTTGGGGCCGGATTAGGTATTGTGTTCCGCTTTGGCGGCACCACGGGCGGCTCGGATATAATCGCTCGTATTCTAAACCGGAAGTTTGGCTGGAGTATGGGAAGGATTTTGCTGGTCATTGATATCGTCATTATCGGTGCTTCACTACTTTACATACCAAAAGAAAAAATTCTATATACATTAGTCGCCGTGTTCATCGCGTCCAAAATTATTGATTTTATACAAGAAGGGGCCTATTCTGCCAAAGCCTTTATGATTATCAGCGACCACACGATGGACATTGCGGATATTATTATTAGGGACATGGATCGTGGAGTTACTATTATTCCGGCTGTAGGTGCATTTTCCAAGCAGGCCAAGCATGTTGCCTATTGTGTCGTGCCTCGTCAGGAAATACGACGTTTGCACCAAATTGTTAAATCGGTTGATCCACGGGCGTTTATTATCATACAGGATGTGCATGATGTACATGGAGAGGGGTTCAAAGAGGAATAGCCCGGAAAACCGGGCGATGGGCTAACCTATATGGATGGCTCAGAAGCCAACGACGCGAATATTCGAATTTTGCATCGTTATCCAGAGAAACCAGCTCGATATTTACGATAACCTGCATAGGCCAGCGCCAGCAGAACAATCATGCCGATTGCCAATTCTGCCCGGCGCTCACTTTCACGCGGGATAAATGGCGCAAGGGCAGTGGCGTCTTTTTCACGTCCAAACAAGGCATTAAACGTCGGATTTCCCTGATCCAACGCCCCTCTAATCGCTGAGGCATCTGCATTTTGCTGATCCCCCAATCCTTTGACGTAGGAAATCCATGAATCAGCCCGGACAACTTCACTTGTTCTGCCATGAATCAATGCTGCTGTACGGATCGTCTCATAGTGGTCCTCCAGCACCGCGGCTCCAACTTTGAAACCCTTCATGTTGCCTTTAGCAAACTGGCTGTTCAAGCCACTAACATCTTCTTTTAAAATCTTATAATACTGCTGCCATAAGGGCTGACGCGGATGTGCAAGCGCATCTGTCGCAAGTCGTAAATTGGCCGCAGCCTTCACCCATTCATCCGGTGATGCTTGGACGGACTGTGTAGCTTGCTGCACCTCAAGGATGCTGCCGGACAAAGCATGAATGGCCTCTACAGATAACGCTGCCTGCACCTGTCCAGTGCCAAACCATCGACTCACTTCGGCTACATCCGCGCGCGCTTTTTCAATGTTCCCGTCCATCACATCTCGGTACAGTATCGCAGCTGCATGATCCAGTTCCTCAATCTCTTTTGTATTTCCTACGGGTTTTGACTGATCACGCGCTTCTGCCACACCTGGAGGGACGCAGACGGACAGCAGCAGGACCATAGATAAAACAACACTCGAAACAATACGTATCATAATTTGAAACGCCTGACCCCTAATCATGGGACATCCCTCCTCACCTTACTGTATGGCAAGGTTACCGAGACTAGAACTTGCTTTAGGACAAATGGTATCCCCCTCAAAATCTGCAACCACAATCGTGTCATATTGAGGTATATACATAAATTTATCTTTAAAAAACGAGATGCCATAGAATAAGACCAGCCATTCACTACTTTCCGCAGCAAAAAGTGAATACGGATTTAATCTAGCACTTTTATTTTTCAGTAACTTTAAATCCGACTGCTCTTCCAGGTTCAATTTCTCAACTTTAATGTCCAAGTTGTTTATGATTACTTCCCGGTTCAATTGATATTCTTGTGCTGAAACAAACCCGAATTTAGGGTAAAAATTCTTCACACTATCATTGCGAACAAATACATAGCATCACAGTTGCCCTGCCGTACGTAAGGGATATATTTATCATTCCAAAAGCCCAATTGATACCAAGCTTCAAAATCAAAACCAAAACTTTGTTTAGCTAAATGATTAAAGCTCTTTCTTATTTTATGATCATCACGGTTCCTTTTTTAAATATATATTCTTTTTGGTTTATAACAATGTTCATCTCTATTTCTCCACTTCTACTCCCATTCGATTGCGCGCAAACATGGCAAGCCATGCCGCTATAATACTGACAAGGGTCAGCATATAGGTAAAAGCACGCACTTGTGGTACATCATCCGTTAGCGTCTTCGGAAGATACGGATATATACCAAATGTATAATCCATCGTATCATTTAACAATGTCCAGAGTACGGCTAGGCATAAAGCAGTCCATTTGCAGGTAAAAAAACGCACGAACAGCAGTGCTTCGACCGCCATTGCCGTGTGAGATGCCACCAGCATCCAATCCTGCCATATCATATGCCCCCCCTGCGCAACTCCCCAAAAAATAATAGCTGAAGCCCAGATGCCATATTTTACACTCGTGACAACAGCCAATGCCTCGATGATCTGGCGAATGGCCTTCAAGCTCTTGAGACGCGGAGAATAGAGCAAAAATGCTATAGAGATCGTAAAAAACAGACTCGCCGTCGGACTATCAGGCACAAATACAATCTGCCACATTGGGTGATAATTTAGTGTATATTCCAACTGCCCCCCATACCATATGTACCCATACACCGTTCCCACCAGATTACACCAGAATAGCAGCCACAAAAAAGGCCGGCACGTCAAGAACGACCGGCTCCACAAATAAGATAACGACACGTCCTTCATCCTCCGTTCATACGACAGTTGCCTTGTACAGGTCCCATCCTACAAAGACTATATCATATCCAAGCGTATCAAAAAAACCTGACCGCCGCTACAGTCAGGTTTGATGATTATAATCTTGAACTAAAGATTCGCCTGAAATCCAACTCAGAATTCCTAAGATTGTTCTAACTCATTGCTTTCAGCTCATCCGTAAGATGACGAAAAGCTACTTCATCTCCGGAGGCTAGCGCCTCATCAATATCCTTGTAGAGTTTTTCACTCCGGTGTTTACGTAATGCCTCGTCCAAAACCATTTCAGCAGACAGGCCCAACATTACTTCATAAGTAACCTTCATTTTATCCATAGGATGCACCTCCAACATGAGTTTAAGAGATCCTATATTCTTTTCCTTTCGCCACATAGCTGAGTGCCGTTCGTGACATCCGCTGCAAATCTGCATCTGTCAATTCGCGCACCACTTTGGCAGGTGTACCGAGAGAAAGAGTATAGGGTGGTATTTTGGTATTTTCCGTAACGACCGACCCTGCTCCTATTAAAGCATATTCACCAAGCTCCGCTCCGTTGAGTACAATGGCCCCCATACCGATTAAAGTGCCTTTGCCTACCGTACAACCGTGGATTATTGCAGCATGACCTACCGAAATATCATCCGCCAGCAACAGGGGCTGATCCGTGTTCACATGTCCCACGACACCGTCCTGAATATTGCAGCGTTCACCGATGATGATAGGCGCCATATCTCCGCGCAGTACGGCATTAAACCATACAGAGGAATCTTGACCGATCGTTACTTTTCCGACAATTTTTGCTCCTTCTGCCATATAGACAGATGAATGGAGCTGTGGCATGTTTCCGTTATAGTGAATCAGCATCAACTTCACCCTCTCATTTGGGTGAAATTCTATCAACATGTGTGCTGCTTGTCAATGGAGCCGTATACCCGAGTCGTTCCGCCCAATGCGGCACTCTCCCGCCAACTTCAGCCCCCAGGCCGTCATCTGTACAGATGGTCCCGTCAAATGTTCACCCTGACGAAGCATACCCAAGTGAAGCATCATTCGTATAATCCTCTGATCAAAGACCGAACGGGGAGTATCATAGTAAAACGGTCGAATCAGTGGGCCGATATGTACAAAAAGCGACTCTGAGGACGTCCAGGGCCTGGCACATTCTCCAATCCAGTAGACTAGAGACAGCAAATTAGGAACGGCTCCTTTATACAATCTTAACCAAAACCTGAATAGCTGTATCATTTCTTCCTCAATTGTATGCTCCTGATGCGCTTCTCCCTTGGCCGTCAGCACAACTTGGTCCCCTTTCTCCTCAATGTACTTGGAGTGACGGGCATAATCATAAAGTAGTGCCATTCGGTCTGGATAAAACTTAAAAGAGGAGCCATACCCGAAACGCCATCCTCCCTTACCCAAAAGCGGCTCCGCAATGTGCAAATGTTCCATCAGCTGCTGCTGATTGCGACGATACCAAGCTCCCTCGGGATTTAGCGGAACCTCATGCTGCCCCATGTATTGAAGGAAAAGCCGTAAATCCTCTGCCAGCAGATGCCCTTCATCCCGGTACGACGACGGTTCGCTTACCCGGGTCATTCCGTTTTGGAAGTCATGTACCATAACACGTCGAAAGCGCTCCTTCATATCCAACGGAATTTGGAACAAATACCTCGTATTGTGCGTCGAACCGTTGAACAACCAGCCACTAGAACGCAGACGGGTCACAATATCCCTTGGCCGCTCACCAGGATTCTCGTCCTCCTCAACAGACTGTTTGGCTATTGCAATCAATTCCTCCATGCTGAAATACGGTCGGTCATCGAACAGCAGCGCGTTCAAAAACCTTACCTCTGACAACCTCAGCTCCTTGACCTGCGTCTCAAAAAAACTACTGCTTCCGAGCTTCGTCAAAATCCCCTGGATCAACTCATGTTTGGAATTAGGTTTACAGTCACAATCGTAATACACCGCGATTCTGTTCAAATGCACAATATCCGCAAATGTCAGCATATCCGCCAGATTCATTGTTCCATCGCCTCGTCACTGGACTGTCATCCGGAATTGATTCTTACCTGTTGTACCCACAGCTTTGACGGATTGTTCAGACTCTAAACCTCTTTTTTTGCAAAGCTATAATTAAAAAATAAAAAAAGACCACGACTCCTACAATGAGTAGAAGCCTTGGTCTTTCACTAACTTTTGGAGTTACAGTCACTTTTCTCTTGCAAATGCTTCGTGCAATTATACAAAAGTGGTGCCCAATCCCTATCCTCACGCTGGAGTACACTAAGTGACAAATTGCCGATTCGTTCCGTGAATTTTTCCTGATACAGAGCCTTATACAAATTAGCCAAAAAACCGCCGTGGGAAACGACCAGCAGATTCTTGTCCCGATTTTCCGTCCAAATGGCCTCCATAAAAGCTAGCCCACGAAGCTGAAGATCCGCATCGCTTTCCTGCCCTAGATCCAGCAGATGCCAGTCGACTCCCCACTTCTCTTCACGCTCGGCCTGTGTCATGCCCTCGACCTGACCATAAGCACGTTCTCTTAGTCGATCATCAGGCTCTAAAAACGGGAGATGCAGAGCAGAAGCAATAATCTCCCCGGTCTCTTTCGCTCTGGAGAGACTACTTGTAATAAGCCCGTCCCAATGATAAGGATCTTCCTTTAATCGTTCTGCCAGCAAGCGTGCCTGTCGGCGCCCTTCCTCATTCAACGGAATATCACTGTGGCCCTGGATTTTCCCTACCGCATTCCAATCTGTCAATCCATGTCTGATCAAGCCAATAAGCATCGTGTCGTTTCCTCCGCTGTTTTGTTATTCAGTCATTGTTATGAATTCATATTGGACCAGCTGTCCTGCTAATTTCTGACCCTTCTCGCCCGATGGATCCAGCCCAGAGAAAATAAAGCAAGCGCAAGTGCCAATACAGACAACAGCATCCAGTATTGCGGATAAGTAGGAACAATGCTAGCAACCAGCGGGTCCATAATGCCACTATTCACATCTTTAATGTGGTAATGATATTGTGGAGATGTACTTGTAGTTTCCAACAGGCCTGTCGGTAAAATGCCAGTGTCCATGACAGGAGCTGCTTGAGGGGGATTTTCCTGAGAGGAGCTTCCATTCCAGTTCAAAAACAAAAAGCTGCACAAAAATACGGCCAAGAAGCCGGCGATCCATACAGACATATACTTACGGGCTGCTGGGTTCACACGTGCACGACGATGCTCGCCCGGAACAAGCCACGGTGATTCTTCATAAATTCGATCCATGACCCTGCGATTCATCGCCTCTAGCTTATCATCTGTTATTTCAAAAGAGATGTCACGAATAGCGGATCGATTTTCTTTTGACAAATTCCAATCATTTTCTTCCGAACCATGCTCCCACCCGGCAGACGAGCTTTTGGCCCGTCTGCGCTCCGAGTCTTGTTTCGATACATTTTTGCCTGTAGCGAACAAATCCTCAGTGTCCCTGGATTTCATTGGCTGCTCATCCCTTCGTTTTCCTCATAGAGAGGCTCAAAAAAATAAGGCTCCAACTGCGTCTTCACACTGGATCTTGCCCGGAAAAGCAATGACTTCACTGCACTGACCGTCTGTCCTAAAATAGTCGCAATCTCCTGATAATCCAATTGCTCATATTCACGCAATATCAGTGCAGATCGCTGCTTCTCAGGCAATCTATTGATCGCTTCACGAACCATTTCTACCTTCTCGCCGCGAAGGACAGCCTGCTCCGGAATTACATCCGATGGAGCTACCGGTACATAACCGCTCTCTTCCAATGGAACCTGACCGCTACGGTGCTTGCGAAGCTCACTTAGCACCGTATTGCGTGCAATCGTATATAACCAAGTGGAGAACGATGCGTCTACCTCGCGAAAGGAGTGCAGGCTCCGATACGCTTTATAAAACGTCTCTGAGCACAAGTCCTCAGCAATCATTTCCAGGTTCGAACTTTTCAGCATATGATAAACAAAAGCTAAAATTTTACGTTGGTGCCGCCTCATTAATTCTGAATAAACCTCAACATTACCTTGTTTGATTTCCTGAATCATCTGGGAATCTGTCATCATCCGAGTGAGACCCTCCTCGCCCATACATGTGCTGTTTTCCCGTTCGATTCTGTCTATATATACCGAACAGGTCAAAAAAAGTTGCGCCCTCTGCGCAAATGGATGAAACAGCATCATGGAACATTTGTTATTTTCTTACCCTATGTAGTGCCAACATTAACGGTGCTATCCCCAACAATATTCAACATCCAAAATGGACTTACCCATTGTACCACAAAATGTCCGTCAGTAAAAAAGTCCAAAATCCCAACGATTTCTATCAATGCCTCCCTAACGCTGGCACCTGATTCATTTATACAGCTTTTCAGGGGATTTTAGATTTTTTCAAGATTAAATGACAAACCCATTGAAAGTGTTCTATTCAAATGCATCAATAAGGATAAATACACAAAAAGAAAACGTTTTAAAAAAATATTGACAAAATGAAAACGTATACATATAATAAAAGTACAGTATGGTTTCTCTCCACTCCTATCCTACTCAGCTACTTCACTAAAAGTAGCTACCACCCGGGGCTTTACCCGGGTGGTCTTTTTTTGTTCAAAAACAGGAGCTTTAAAAAAAGCGGACGAAGAAACCTTCGTCCGCTCTAAATCTTTTCTACTACTTCACTCCCAGAAAGTGTGTGTTGCTTTATAGGCGGAGCGGTCTCCTTACACAACACACACTTTCCTTTCTAAACCACCACTTTGTATCCCATCGAATCCAGCAGAGTCTTGGCACGCTCCCAATCCTGCTCTTGACGGAAGGAAAGCCGCATGATGCCTGGGACATCCTCCCGGCTTTCAATGATTTGCATATTGCTCAGATTAATGCTGTGATTACCGAGTTCCATAGCAATTCGCCCGATAATCCCTGGGGTATCCGGTACATCAATATACAGATCAAACGTGGAGACGATGACTCCTTTGCGACGCTCTGGCAGTTCACTGCGGAAGTGCCCAGCTGTCAAAAACTCGTCAGCGATTCCCTCACCGTCTTGTATTCTCAGTAAATGGGTAAAACGCTCAATCTGTCCGTTCCATTCTTCCAACAGACCTAGTAAAACTTCACGATTGCTCAGTAAGATATCCCGCCACACAATCGGATCACTAGAGGCTATCCGTGTAATATCACGGAACCCACCGGCAGCCAATGTACGGTACAACGGATTTTCATCATTGTGCTTTCGCACCTGATTCACCAGCGCCGCTGCAATAATATGCGGAAGATGGCTAATCGCACCGACAATGTCATCGTGCATATCAGGTTGGACACGCACAACATGAGCACTAGTATATTTTAACAAACGTTCCAGTGAACTGTATGCTTCTTCAGGCACACCCTCTGCCGGGGAAAGCACATAATATGCGTTTTCAAACAGCAACGCGGAAGCAGCCTTTACACCGGAACGCTCTGAGCCGGCCATCGGATGACCACCGATAAAGTAAGCGTTGCGCAAAGAAATTTCTGATGCTTTTTTGGCAATTGCCGATTTCGTGCTGCCTACATCAGTGATAATACAACCCGCTTTAAGCGGTAGCTTGCTTAACAGTTCGAGATAATGCTCCAGTAAGCCCACAGGTACGCATAAAAAAATAAAATCGGCATCCGCTGCCGCTTCTTCAACCGAGAGAGTCGCGGTGTCCACGACACCACGGCTTAACATCGGTTCCATCAGTTCAGGGAGATGAGCATGGCCGACAACAGTAATATCCGGCTTCCCTTTAAAACAAAGTGCGAGGGACCCACCAATCAGTCCCACGCCGAAAATGGCAATCTTCATCAATTATCAAATCCCATCTGCGGAAATTATAGGCGTACTTTCGCCGCTTCCGCCCCCAGGACCTGTTCCAGCGCACGAATAAACAACTCATTTTGCGGCTGTGATCCAACCGACACCCTAATATATGTCGGATATTTGTGATGACCTGCGCGAATAATCACACCTTTACGAAGCAACTCCTGGAATACCTCACCAGATGGACGACGTACATCCAGCATAATAAAATTACCATGTGCCGGGAAAGACTCCAGTCCCAGACGCTTCAGCTCATTTTGCAAATAAACTCTGCCCTCTGCATTACGATCCCGGCATTCTTGAACAAATTCCTGATCTTCCAAGGCAGCAATGGCCGCAGCCTGTGCTACCCGTGATGTATTAAACGGTTCACGAACCTGATTTATCAAGCGAATGATTGACTCGGCTCCCATACCATAACCAATGCGCAGCGAAGCAAGCCCATAGATTTTGGAGAAGGTGCGTAATACAACCAGGTTTTCATACGCTGGCAACAAACCAATGCCGTCGGGATACGAGCGATCCGTCACAAACTCGGCGTAGGCTTCATCCAGTACAACCATTATATGCTTTGGTACTTGGTCCAAAAAAGCAATCAGCTCTGCTTCGGGTACAATCGTGCCCGTCGGGTTATTTGGATTACAGATCCAAATAATTTTTGTACGGTCATTGATGTGGGACAGCATAGCATCCAGATCATGTACACCGTCACGCAAAGGCACCTCAACTGCAACCGCTCCCTCAATTTCCACGTTACTTTTGTATACGGAAAATGTCTGATCGGCCATAATGCTTTCTTCCCCGGGAAGGAGGAAAGCACGCGTAATCAACGCAATAATTTCGTCAGATCCGCAGCCATAGATAAACTGTTCCTCTTTTAAACCCGTCCGTTTAGCTAGTGCCTGTGTCAAAGCTACTGCACTTCCGTCAGGATACACACTAATGTTAGCAAACTCCTGCTGAATGGCCTGCAACACTTTGGGAGAGCTACCATACGGATTCTCGTTCGAGGCGAGCTTGATGACTTCATCGAGTCCCAGCTCACGTTTTACGTCTTCAATCGGTTTACCGGGCTGATATACTGGCAAATGTACAATATGCGGTTTAGGTTGCATGCCCCTACCTCCTCTATCCAATCAGAACATATTTATTACTTTCTATTTTGACAGCCATTACTGCTTTAATTGTGCCACAAAATTATGAATTTGCAAAAGACCTTCTTGCCTGCGCGCAGAATCATTCAGCAATGGAATGGCCTCTTCCACCTGACGTACAATAGCACTGCCGACCACAACTCCATCGCAAATGTTTGAAAACCGGGCTACCTGCTCTTGAGTAGAGATCCCAAAGCCGACCGCTACCGGAATATCCGTATGCCGTTTGACCTGCGCGATAAAGCCCTCTATACCTTCAAAAAAGGAGGCTCTTTCCCCGGTTACACCCAGCGAGGATACACAGTATACAAATCCTCGGGCCTGACGGACAATTCGCTCGATCCGCTGTTCAGAAGTTGGAGCCACCAGAGGAATCAGATGCACACCCACCTCTGCTGCCCGTCCTCCCAGCTCCTCCGCTTCCTCAAGCGGAAGGTCTGGAATAATCAGACCGCTGATACCGTGCTCCTGCAAGCCTGCGAAGAAAGTATCCATACCCATCTGTAATACAGGGTTATAATACGTGAACAGAATAAAAGGCAGGCTTGAACCTGCCGCCCTAGCCAGAGAAGCTGTCTCCATGCACGTGCGGATGGAAATTTGCCGTTTCAGTGCACGCTCAGACGCGCGCTGAATTACAGGACCGTCAGCCAGCGGGTCGGAATAGGGTACACCCAGTTCCAATATGTCAGCTCCGGCCGACTCTAACTGCCGAATGATCTCTATTGTAGTATCCACATCCGGGTCGCCTACCGTCAGAAAAGGAATTAATGCCGTTTTGCCTTCATTTTTAAGGCGACCAAACGCCTGATCAATTAAATTCATGACGGATTTCCTCCCAAATACTTGATAATGGAGTCCACATCTTTATCCCCGCGTCCAGACAAACAAATAACGATAATATCATCTGCCGTCAACGTAGGTGCCAGCTTGACGACCTGTGCAACTGCATGTGCCGACTCTAATGCAGGAAGTATTCCTTCGGTACGGCAGAGAAGCTGAAGCGCATCCAGCGCTTCCTGATCGGTAATCGGAACATACTTGGCCCGCTCAATATCTTTCAGGTATGAATGCTCCGGTCCAACACCTGGATAATCCAGTCCAGCCGAGATGGAATGCGCAGGCTGCACTTGTCCGTACTCATCCTGAAGCAGATAGCTCATAGAGCCTTGGAAGACCCCTTGTGTTCCCTTGGTCATCGTAGCTGCATGGAATTCCGTTTCGACACCTTTTCCAGCGGCCTCCACGCCAATCAAAGCGACACCCTGATCCTCAATAAAAGGATAAAACATGCCGATGGCATTGCTTCCGCCACCGATCGCTGCCACGATGACATCCGGAAGTCTGCCTTCCTTCTCTAGGATCTGGCGACGTGTTTCATCACCAATCACACGTTGGAAGTCCCGCACCATCATCGGATAAGGATGCGGGCCGACAGCTGAACCCAAAATATAGAACGTATCATGGACATGGCTGACCCAGTAACGCAAAGCTTCATTCCCGGCATCCTTAAGTGTACGTGTACCCGATGTCACCGGAATGACCTCTGCACCCAAAAGCTGCATCCGAAAGACGTTCAGCTGCTGGCGCACAGTATCCTCTTCGCCCATAAACACCTTGCATTCCAATCCGAGCAACGCAGCCACAGTCGCTGTCGCGACACCATGCTGTCCTGCGCCTGTCTCAGCAATGACCTTCTGTTTACCCATACGCTTCGCCAACAATCCCTGAGCTAATGCATTATTGATTTTGTGGGCACCGGTATGATTTAAATCTTCGCGCTTCAAGTAAATTTTAGCCCCACCCAAATGCTGGCTCAGACGCTCCGCATGATAAAGCGGCGTTTCCCGACCAGAATAGTCCTTTAGGAGCCCGTTCAACTCTGCTTTAAACTCGGGATCATCCGCGTACTTACGGTAGGATTCCTCCAATTCAATCAGTGCGTTCATCAACGTTTCCGGTACAAAACGTCCTCCAAATGTTCCGAAACGTCCGTTGTTATCAGGTAATTGTGTCATGCCTGCTTCACCCTTTCTACGAATGCTGTGATTTTTGCAATGTCCTTGACTCCGTTCGTCTCTACACCGCTGGATACATCCAGCCCATCGGGATGATACTCATGAACTAGCTTTTCCGCATTATCGGCAGTCAGCCCGCCGGCTACAAACAAAGGTATTCCATGTTGATGGGTCCAAGCCTGATAGGCAGGAATTCGATCCCACGCAAACGTTTTTCCGGAGCCGCCACCATACAGGGGATCGTATGTATCCAGCAGTAAAGCGTCAATTGTCCCGACATAGGCATCCAATTCGTCCGCCGAGCGTTCTATCTGTCCTTGACTGTCCACAGACCATGCCTTGAATACCTGTATACCAAAATGCTCCCTGATCTCCCGACAGCGCTGCGGACTCTCCTGTCCATGCAGCTGCATGACATCCAAGGGTGCTTTCTCCATCACATCATTTAACAGTGCATCACCAGGGTTCACAAATACACCCACGCTGCGCGGTCTGCTGCCTGAGGTCCATTCATCCAATACGCGAAGCAGCTCTCCAGCCTGTACGCCGTCAATCCGGCGCTTGCTGTCGGCAAACACAAAACCTATATAATCGACCGGTAAGTTTACCATAGATTTTAGCACTTCAACGCTTTGAAGTCCACAAATTTTTACGCCCGTTTTGTTCATGCTTTAACCCCGTCCATCAATTCGGCTACAGCCTGTCCTACATCTTCCTTGCGCATCAGATGCTCCCCCACCAGGATACCGTGTGCACCTACCGAATGCAGATACTTAACATCTTCCGGTCCCGCAATTCCGCTCTCACTGATGAACGTAATCCCTTTAGGAATTAGTGAGATCAGCTCCTCTGTCGTCTGGAGACGAGTCTCGAATGTCCGCAGATTTCGGTTATTTACACCAATCAAGGTTGCTGTCCCCAGCTCCAGCACCGCTTTAAGCTCCTCACTGTCATGCACCTCTACCAATGCGTCCAGCCCGAGGTCCTTGGCGATCTGTAAAAAGGACCCTAATACACGCGGTTCCAGGATAGCGGCAATCAACAGCACCGCATCCGCTCCCAGCAGACGAGCTTCATATATTTGCCGTTCATCAATGATAAAATCCTTTCGCAGCAACGGAATCTTCACTTGATCGCGAATTTGCTGTAAATATTCAGGGCTCCCCTGAAAATACGTCACATCTGTCAGTACAGAAATGCAATCCGCTCCTGCTCTCTCATATGCACGTGCAATGTCCACAGGATGGAAATCCGGTCGAATCAACCCTTTGGATGGGGAAGCCTTCTTCACCTCAGCAATCAGTCCGAGCGGACGGTTGCGTCCGCTCGCGATCGCATTTTCGAATCCTCTCGTCGCAGGTAAATCAGCAATTAATCGTTCAGCTTCACTTATTTGAAAATGCTTCTTAAGCTGCTCCACTTCTTGTCGCTTCGTCACCACGATTTTATCAAGATACATATTGATATTCCCCCGTTGCCTGTATTAATTGATCCAGCTTGGAAAGTGCCAGTCCCGAGTCAATGGCTTCTGCCGCTCGTGCTACTCCGTCCGTCAAGGTGCCTGCTGCCCCTGATACATAAATGCACGCTCCTGCATTCGCTAGCACAACATCCCGATAAGCTCCATGCTCTCCGTTCAAAATTCGTCGTATGATATCTGCGTTAACCTGTGCGTCGCCACCCAACACCTGATCGAGAGAATGCGTCTGCAAGCCCAGATCCGACGGATGAAGCTCGAACGTGTGAACCTTGCCGTCCTTCAGCTCGGATACTCGTGTCGCAGCTGAAATACTAATTTCATCTAGCCCATCCAGACTACTGACAACCATGGCCCGTTTGGAGCCGAGCTGGTTCAATACCTCGGCAATGACTTCCGTTTTGCTGGCGTCATAAATGCCCAACAGCTGCCGATCCGCACCAGCCGGATTCGTCAAAGGACCAAGCATATTGAATACCGTCCGCACACCCAGCTCGCGGCGCGGCGCGGCGGCATGCTTCATAGACGGATGATACAGCTGTGCGAATAAAAAGCAGATGCCGATTCGGTCCAGACATGACCTAGCCTGATCACTCGTCAAATGAATGTTGACTCCCAATGCCTCCAGGACATCAGCGCTCCCGGCACGGCCACTTGCAGAACGATTGCCATGCTTTGCTACCCGTACTGACACCGAAGCTGCGATGATCGCGGATATCGTGGAAATATTAAACTTGTGAATACCCGAACCTCCAGTGCCACATGTGTCCAGCAAACGACCACTGCCTTCTTCAGCTTGCACTGGACTAGCGTAGCTACGCATAGCCTCGGCAAAACCAGTGATTTCATCTACCGTTTCCCCTTTGAGGCGAAGAGCCGTCAGCAGCCCGCCAATTTGCGCCTGTGTAGCACTTCCACTCATAATCTGTTCCATTACGCTACGGGCCTCCGTACGCGAAAGATGCTGTCCCTCCATGATCCGGCTTAACCCCACTTGCATCATGTCATGTCGTTCCATTGTCGTCTCCTCCTCAAAATCAGATTTTTGTGTGTTACGGAGTGTACAAATAATCTTGGTTGATGACGCTGTTATAGGGCTGTGTAGTTGCCGGGAACATCACTTCTGCCGTGCGGATTGCCTTCAGCAATGCCTTTGCTTTGTTTACCGTCTCCTGATACTCGCTTTCCGGAACCGAGTCCCACACAATTCCAGCGCCTGCCTGGACATAGGCCCGGTTCTTTTTAAACACAATCGTGCGAATCGTAATGCAAGCGTCCATATTGCCCGAGAAGCCCAAATATCCAATCGCCCCTGCATAGGGTCCGCGTGCTTCCCGCTCCAGCTCGGCAATAATCTCCATGGCCCGTAGCTTCGGAGCCCCCGATACAGTGCCAGCTGGCAGACAAGACAGGAAGGCATCGAAGAAATCTTTGTCCTCACGTAGCTCACCCGACACATTGGAAACAATGTGCATGACATGGGAATAGCGTTCAATCTCCATAAACGTATCGCATTTGACTGTGCCAAACTGTGATACACGGCCCAGATCATTTCTTCCCAAATCGACCAGCATCAGATGTTCTGCACGCTCTTTTTCATCGTTTAGCAGTTCTTCAGCAAGTGCCGAATCTTCTGTCTCCGTTACGCCACGCGGTCTCGTGCCTGCAATAGGACGGGTTTCTACCCGGCCGTTTTCCACCTTGACGAGTGCCTCAGGCGAAGTGCCTACGATGATCTCGTCATCCATTTTCAAATAATACATATATGGCGACGGGTTCATCGTGCGCAGCACGCGGTATACCTGTAATGGTGAGGCCTCTGTATCAATGTGAAAACGCTGGGATAGTACAACCTGAAAAATATCACCGGAGCGGATATACTCCTTCGCCTGCTCTACGTTTGATATAAACTGTTCCTTCGTCACATTGGATTGGATCTCACCTAGTTCCACGTCATCAGGAATGGAAGCCGATCCTAATCGCTCAGGCGGGGTCTGCTTGCGCAGATACTGCGCCGTTTCCTCCAACCTGCGTTCCACATCAGCATAAGCAGCACGAATGTCCTCATCGCGGAACCCTTCACCTACATGAACATTGCCGACCAGCAAAATTTGCTGTTTCACATGATCAAAGACAATTACTTGATCGCAGAACATAAAACGAATATCATCCATATTCAAATCATCTACCGAATGCTCTGGCAGCTTTTCATAGTATTGAAGCAAGTCATATCCGAAAAATCCGATAGCCCCGCCTGTAAATGGAGGCATTTCTTTCAGTTTCGGACTACGGTATTTACGAAGCAATGCTTTGAGCGCTTCAATCGGCTTGTCGTTTAATATTTGCCGTTTACCGTGTTGTTCCAATATTAAACGTCCTTTTTTACCCGAGACCATTAGGAACGGGTCTGTACCGATGAATGAATGTCGCGCCCACTGTTCGCCTCCCTCTACACTCTCTAGCAGAAAGGCACGGTCCCGCTCGGCATACCGACGGAAAATCCGAATCGGCGTCTCCATATCAGCCAGCACTTTTTTGTACACAGGAATCAGGTTAAATTCACTCGCCATCGTTATCACTTGCTCCACATGCGGCGTTAACATGAGATCACTTCCTTTCCAAATTGGCGCAGAACCAAAGGAGAGAATATAAAAAAGCCTCTACCGGTAAGGTAGAGGCTGTCAGTTATTGAAATTATAAGAATGCTCCATATGTAAAATGACTACAGCAAATAGATAAGTATACACTCATCCCTTTTGTCTAACCGCGCAGGTTGCCTCAAATAAGCTTCTCTGTAGAAGAATATCTCTTCATAGACAAAAGCTTACCCGCTACCGCCGATCTCTGTAATAATCTCATATGGAATTGGCTAAGGCTGCACTCTTCTCATCTCAACTCTGTCTCTGGCTAACTCTACTCTACTTAACTCTGCTACACACACTATATCTCATGGGATGTTACTTTGGCAACCATCAACTTTAAAAACGGGCACTTATTTCCCTTGGGAAGCCAGATCCGGTCTTAATGCCTGTGCTCCGTTCAAATATACATGTTTAATTTCCCGCTGGGATTTATCGGTGTTCACCTGTACCATCAAACGGATGCACTTGGGTAAACTGCCTGCCACAGGAATTTCTAATGCACACATGAGCGGAACCATATCCCAGCCATCAAGCTGACGAATGGCCTTGGCTGGAAAGGCAGTATCCAGGTCATGGGTCACCGTAATCCATACGTTACTAATATCCTCCGGCTGAATTTCATTGTAGGATACAATTTCCTCCAGTAGTTGGCATGTTGCTTCCAAAATTTCGTTTTCTTCATTATTCACTACGGTCGTCGCGCCACGAATTCCCCGATTGTACATCGTTACGCCCCCTCTTTTAACTGTTCAATAACTTGTCGGATGTAAGAGACGGAAATATCCTTCACAACCTCCACGTGCCCGATGCTACGTGGGACGACAAAAGTAATGCTGCCTTCTTTGAACTTTTTGTCATGCATCATTGCGTCCAGCAGCCGATCTGTATCGAGATGTGACGGAAGGGAGGTCGGTAGCCGTAGCGAAGACAACATATCCTTCGTTTCATCTACCAAAGAAGAATCTGCACCCAGCTTCACACCCAGAAGTGCGGAGCCGACCATACCAATAGAAATGGCTTCCCCGTGTAAAAATTCACCATATCCCGCAATGGCTTCAATCGCATGACCAATCGTATGACCTAGGTTTAGAATAGCGCGTAAATCATTTTCTCGTTCATCGCGTGACACCACTTCGGCTTTTACGGAACATCCCTTTTCCAGACCGTACTCCAGAGCTGTCGCATCCAGCGCAAGTAAATCAGTCGCATGGTCACGGCACCACTGGGCGAAATCAGCATCCCAGATCAAGCCATGCTTGATCATTTCAGCAAGCCCCGCAGATACCTCACGAGGAGGTAATGTTGACAACGTATCTACGTCATACAGCACGAGTTCCGGTTGATGAAACGCTCCTATCATATTTTTCGCCAAAGGATGATTGATGCCAACCTTACCGCCCACGCTACTGTCATGGGCAAGGATCGTAGTGGGGATCTGTACAAACTTGACACCTCTCATATAAGAAGCCGCCACAAATCCAGCCAAATCGCCCACCACACCACCACCAAGTGCAATAACGGCTGAATTGCGATCCAAGCCGCCCTCAATGGCTGCTGTTATGACCTGCTCAAATACAGCAAGCGACTTGGAGGTTTCACCTGGCTTAACGACAAAGGACACCGTCTTGTAGCCAGATGCCTGAAGATTGCTCTCCAATGTTGCCAAGTAGAATCCCGCTACATTTTCGTCAGAAACAATCAACAACGGGCTTTTTTGCGCAATTCCTCGTTCCTTCAACAACTCTCCGGCTCGATGTAACAGCCCTCGTCCGATATGAATAGGATAAGAACGTTCGCCAAGCTGTACCGTCAGCGTACTCATCTTAGTACCGCCCCAGTTGTTCTTCGTAGGATGCAATATTCGCGCGAATCTCTTCAATCGAATCCCCACCGAATTTTTCTAGCAAAGCTTTCGCAATCTCCCAAGCTACGACATGCTCCATGACTACGCTTGCCGCTGGCACTGCACATGCATCCGAACGCTCAACCTGTGCAGTGAACGCTTCCTTTGTATCAATGTCGACGCTTTGCAGAGGCTTGTAGAGTGTAGGGATCGGCTTCATTACGCCACGAACCACAACTGGCATTCCATTCGTCATGCCACCCTCAAAACCACCCAAACGATTGGTACGACGGTGATATCCACGTTCCTCATCATATAGGATCTCGTCATGCACCTGTGAACCGCGCAATTCACCTGCTTCAAAGCCAATGCCGATTTCCACGCCTTTAAATGCATTAATCGACATGACGCCTTGTGCGATACGTGCATCCAGCTTCCGATCATACTGTACATGGCTGCCCAGACCAATCGGAACACCTTCTACAATACATTCCACTACCCCACCGACTGAATCACCTTCTTGCTTGATCAGATCAATGTATGCTTCCATTTTCTTTTCGGTTTCTGGATCGGTAACTCTAACCGAAGAGGCTTCTGTCACGGCAATCAGCTCATCAATCGGCAAATCACAGTAAGGAGCTTCGATCTCCCCAATGCGGATGACCTGACCTGCCACCTTGATTCCGAACTCAGCCAGCAATTGACGGGCCAAACCGCCGCATGCCACACGAATTGCTGTTTCGCGTGCACTGGAGCGTTCCAGCACGTTACGAAGATCCTTCAGGTTATATTTCATTCCGCCATTCAAATCCGCATGACCCGGACGTGGTCGGTGAACCCGACGCTTTTCTTCATCACTGCCTTCAATAGGCTCAATATTCATAATGTTCTGCCAGTGCTTCCAATCGTTATTTTCCACAACCAGCGCAATCGGTGCACCTGTGGTATAGCCGTGACGTACGCCTCCGGCAATCTTCGCCGTATCTTTTTCAATCTGCATACGCCGACCCCGTCCATACCCTTTCTGACGACGGTGCAGCTGAAAATTCAATTCCTCAAAATCCAATTTTAAATTGCTTGGCATACCCTCTACAATGGCAGTTAGCTGGGGACCATGCGTTTCCCCCGCGGTTAAATAACGTAAACTCATGACGCGTTCCCCCTTTAAACTGTTAAACTGTGCATCGCTAAAATCTTTAACTGTGCTTCATTATAGTATACGCACCTTTCTTTGACAAGAAAAGCCACGTGTATGCAGATAAACAAAAACACGCCTCTTAGCCAAAGGGGCTAAAGGACGTGCTTTGCTGATAAGCCAACCATCAATTACTCAAAGATATAAATAAGTTCCTACAAAACTTTGGATGATATATGCAGGCTATGCTTTTTTGCGATAAAAAAAGGTTTCCGTCGATTCCAGACCATATTGGTTAGGAGAAAAGATTTGCTCTGTGCTACCGACAAATAACACACCGCCGGGACGAAGACTGGCTGCAAACTTTTGATACAACGTATGTTTGGCCTCTTCTGTAAAATAAATCATTACATTTCGGCAGATAATGAGATCATAGCCATCCTCAAACCGATCCAGCAGCAAGTTTTGCTTTTGAAATTTCACAGCTTGTTTCAAACGGTCATCAATTCGATACATCGCACCATCTGGCTTGAAATATTTGCTAGCTACCTGCTCAGGTACATCCTTGAGCGAACGCTCCAAATATTTACCTTCCTTGGCTTTTGCCAATGCACCATCATCAATGTCGGAAGCTGTAATGGAGCAATTCCCCAAAATACCTTTACCGTCGAGAACCATAGCCAAGCTATAAGGCTCTTCACCAGTCGAGCAGGCCGCACTCCACAGCTTAAGCTTCTGCTTCCCCACAAGCAGTTGTGGCAAGATTGTATCCCGCAGTACTTCCCACCGATTGGGATTTCGCCAAAATTCCGAAACATTGATCGTCATCCGATCCAGAAATTCATAGAATAGAGGTTTTTCCTTCATCATGGCATCATAAAAAGAAACAAAACTGGGAAACCCGTTTTTGTTGCGAAGCGTAGTTAACCGCCTTTTCATCTGTGCTTCTTTGTATTGTGCAAGATCAATACCTGTGCTGTCCTTGATTTTGCGGATAAACGCTGTGTAATCGGGGTCCGTCTGACCCAGTTCCATATCCGTCATGCTACCATCCTTCTTCATACGTAATTAAACTTACACCCAGGTCGCCACACTTTTTTCATACCGAACGGATTCTTCCGGCAGGAAAAAATTTGCAATCTCGCGCTCTGCGCTCTCCGGTGAATCTGAACCATGAATGAGGTTAAACGGTGTATGTGCTGCAAAATCTCCACGAATTGTGCCCGGAAGTGCTTCGGTTACTTGCGTTTTACCAATCAACAAGCGGGAAAGCGTAACGATGTTATCCCCTTCCCATACCATAGCAAACACAGGGCCTGATGTAATAAAACCTACAAGCTCTTCAAAAAAAGGCTTGCCCACATGCTCTGCATAATGCCGTTCTGCCTGTTCTCTTGATACTTGCACAAGCTTGCCAGCCGCCATTTTGAAGCCTTTGTCTTCCAGACGACTGATGATACGTCCAATCAGTCCACGTTGTACACCATCCGGTTTAACCATCAAAAAAGTACGATCCATCAGCTCACTCCCAATCCAATCTAATGTATTTATACAGTACTAAACTGTATTGTAACAGAAAGCTTGGAAACGGTTAAAGTATTTTGTCACAGCAAACCCAAAACACAACTTTAGTAGGAGCGGCGTGTTACAAAATGAGCAATATCGCGTAGCGTCTTTTTTGTTTTGACATCTGGTAGTAAGTCCAGCGCGTTTAGCGCTTTATTAATATATCGGTCGGCGAGAATTTCAGCTTTAGCGATTCCTTCACTTTTTTTGATCATATCCACCGCTTTGCGTGCATCTCCTTGCCCATCTCCATCCTGAATGCGGCGGATTTCAGCCAGTAGATCGGCACGCAACTCAGGCTGTTCGAGCGCATAAATCACCGGAAGCGTAATATTCCCCTGTCTCATATCGCTGCCCGGCGGCTTGCCAATCTTTTTTTCCGTGCCACACAGATCGAGCAGATCATCCTGAATTTGAAAAGCCATACCTACGTTATAGCCGTAGCTGTACAGCAGGGAATTGATACTTTCCCGTGCCCCTGCAGCCATAGCTCCCAACTGGCAACTAACCGCAATCAATAATGCCGTTTTGCGCCGTATGCGAAGCAAATAATTACGCACACTCTGATCCACATTAAAAAAATCACGAATTTGTTCCATTTCACCAATGGACATCTGCACTAGCGCTTTAGACAGTACCCGGTGAATGTCGGGATTCGGCAGTCCAGCAGCAATAGACAGCGCACGTGCATATATGTAGTCTCCGGTGTACATAGCCACCCGATTGTCCCATTTGGACTTCACGGTGGGTTGACCGCGTCTCATTTCCGCATCGTCAATCACATCGTCGTGAACGAGAGAGGCAGAATGAATCAGTTCCAGAGGTACCGCTATACGCTTGAGCTTGTCCAGATCATATTCTCCAAACTTGCCTCCCAGCAATACAAATACGGGACGCAAACGCTTGCCCCCTGCTTTAAGCAGATGAAGCGACGTATCATTAATCAACGGCTCCGTACTGTCGATACTGCGATACAACTCTTCTTCTATAAAGTTCATATCCTTCTTTAATAAACCGAACAAATCCAATCGTTTCATTCTTTCACCCGTGTCAGCGTATTGTCACTCCAGAGAAGCGGCTTTACTCGTCGGTCAAGCAGCCCCAGTTCATGCGCATACTGAAAATAAAGCTCTAAACCTTGTTGTTGCTTCTCTCCAAAATCATAACACAGATTAGTAAAGTAGCGCTCCCAATAATCTCTCAGACCTCCAATTTCCTCGCATGCTTCAGAAATAACAGGCGTCAGGTCCGACAGACTACGCTGCTTGCTTGCGCGGAACGCACTTGCAATTTCAGCCACCGCCGCGGGATTTTGAGCAGCAACAGCACGTCGTACTGCCCATACAGCAAAAGTCATACTATAGCCCGTCCAGCGCTTCCACTCTTCTCCGAGGTCCGTAACATACAGACCTTCGCTTCGCCAAGATGCCTTAATCGCGTGATCTCCAATCAGTAGCCCTGCATCTGCCTGTTCCAGCATCAAGTCAAGATCCGGTTCACAGTCAAAATAGGAAGGCTGACCTTCCCATGCCTTTTGCATCAAAATTTTCAACAAATTCACGGATGTAGCAGACGTATTCGTTAGTGCGATGGTTCCGTTTTTGATTTCGTCCAGCGGCTTGCGTGAAAATAGTAGAATGGATTGCACAGGACCATCTGCACTGACGGATAAATCCGGCAACAATAGCATTTCCTCAGCACCCGATGCATACGCAAAGGAGGACATCGCACTGATATCCAAACTCCCATTCAGCATACCTCGATTCAATTCAGCCGGAACTTTAGAAACCATCTCCGCCGAATGGAGAAGCTTAGAAGGATTAAAAAAATGAAAAATAGGCCAAGCGTTTGTATATTTAATTTTTCCGATTGTGATTGTCTTGGTGTCCGGTGTCGGCATCGGAATCCCCCCATCTCGTAAACAGTTGATGTTCTATACGCAAGCTGTCCAATACTTTGCCTACGAGGAACAGCACAATATCATCCAGCGTTTTCGGATGAAAGTAAAAAGCCGGCATAGCCGGAATCATTTTGACGCCGAGTCTCGCAAGCTTAAGCATGTTTTCCAAATGAATGGCATGTAGAGGCGTCTCACGAGGCACAAGGATCAGCGGACGACCTTCCTTCATCATCACGTCCGCTGCCCTTGCCATGAGATTATCGGACGAACCGTGTGCTACTGCTGACAACGTCCCCATCGAGCATGGCATGATAATCATCGCATCCACCAAATAAGAGCCGCTTGCGATCGAAGCTCCAATATCTGTGAACGGATGGTATACAAGAGAACCGGGACGGCCTCCGAATTGTTCATTCAAAGCCCCTTCCCGGTCAGTCACATTCCAGCCCAACTCCTCTTTCAATACCCGCCAGCCAGCATTGGAAACGATCAGGTGAACTGTGTATTGCAAGTCCAGCAGAGTCTCTACCAGTCGCACACCATAAATGCTTCCGCTCGCGCCTGTAATGCCAATAACGATTCGTTTGCCTTGATGTCCGCTCACCTGATTATTCATTAGTATTGACGCACCACCAAATCAATCAGTGTAAAGGCAAATACGACAGTGCTAAGTACACCGTTCATAGTAAAGAATGCCGTCTGCAAACGACTCAAATCTTTTGGAGATACAATATAGTGTTCATAAAATAAAATGATATACGAAATAATCATGCCCGCCAGATACCACCAGCTTAAATCTGCAATAAAGAACAGTACAATAAATCCGATCGCCGTAATGACGTGGAATGCCCGAGCGATGTTCAACGCACCTGCTACGCCAAAACGGGCAGGAATAGAATAAACTCCTTCGTTTTGGTCAAAATCTATATCCTGACAAGCATAAATTACATCAAATCCCGCCGTCCAAAATGCAATCGTGAGATATAGTACGATAGCGGTCAAATCTATTTGTCCCGTTACTGCAACCCACGCGCCTAGTGGCGCCAAACCAATGGTCAGACCAAGTACAATATGGCAAAGCCAAGTGAAACGCTTGGTGTAAGAGTAAAAAACAAGCATAAAAAAGGCCAGCGGAAACAGCTTGAACGCCAGCGGACTTAACTTGAATGATGCCCAGAATAACAACACCAAACTGACGATAATAAAAATCACCACTTCGCTCGATTTGAGCAACCCCGCCGGGATAGCGCGTCCTGCTGTGCGCGGATTTTTCCCGTCAATCACCCGGTCAATCATACGATTGAAGCCAAAAGCCGCGCTACGTGCGCCAACCATAGCTAGCAGGATCCAGCCGATCTGCGGCCAGGAGGGAAGGTTGCCTGTCACGATAACAGACCCCAATACAGCCCCCATGAATGCAAATGGGAGCGCAAATAACGTATGTTCAATTTTAATCATTTCCAAAAAAATAGCGATTTTCTTAAACATGCTGACTCTCCTTGATTCCAATGTGCAATGCCGCAATGCCTCCGGTGAGTGAATGAGCCTGAACATCCTTCAATCCGACTTCACGGAAGATGTCAGCCAACTCATCCCTTCCTGGAAAAAGCGCCAACGAATCAGGGAGCCATTTATACTGCTCATAACGTTTGGCGAACAATTTGCCGAGCATGGGCAAGATGTGTTGAAAATATGTGTAGTAAATTCCCTTGAACGGCTGCCAAGTAGGTTTGGACAATTCCAGACATACGACCTGCCCGCCAGGTTTGACGACTCGTTGCATCTCCTGTAACACATGGCGCAGATCAGGCACGTTGCGCAGACCGAAACCAATCGTCGCATAATCAAATGAATTATCTTCAAAAGGTAGTTCCATCGCGTTGCCCTGAACAAGCTTAATTTGCTTTTCACGGGATTCTGATGTAATCTTACGCTCGCCAACATTGAGCATGTTCTGACTAAAATCCAGTCCTACGATGTGACCACTTTCACTTGCACGCGCCATCGCAAGCGTCCAGTCACATGTGCCACAGCAAAGATCGATTGCCGTATCGCCGCGCTGCATGTTCATTTTTTTCATCGTAAATTTCCGCCAAGCCTTGTGTCTGCGAAAGCTCAGTATATCGTTCATCAAATCGTATTTACCTGCTATGCTTTCAAACACGCCATGAACGAATTGCTCTTTCGGCTTGGTGTCGCTTGATCCCATCACGTTCACCTAACCTTCCCTCACAACTGGGTGCGGACTATTTAGCAGCTTCAGGAAAGGCTCAAGCATGCGTTCAAATTCCTCGATCCCCGTATTTTGATCATCTGACAGAATCTGCCGGATGTGTGTAACAGCCGTGCGAAGCTTGTCCAGTATCGCATCCTCGGCTTTGTATTTCAGAACCAGCTTACGCCATGCTTCAGTGTCAGTACCACTCTCTGAAAGCAATGCCTGCTCGCTCCGGTCCCCGTTACCATAAATATGCCAGAACATATATCCAAAACGGGACTTGTCCGGTTCTGTCCGCTTGCCCCATTCCTCCACCAAGGTATCACAGAGGGCAAATTTGTTGAGAAGCTGCTTCCAAATTTCCTGATCCTGTTCTGCTACAAGTGAAGTGAATGATAAAAAAAGCTCCTTTTTAAAACGAACCATCTGAGTTAAATACTGAGTTGCATCCAATCGGAATTGCTTCATTCCCCAGTACAGACTCATTTTCCCTGCGTTCACTTCACATACAGCATCACTCAGCTTCGAAATGGCCGTGATGCGGCCTGCCAGTGCAAGCAGCTGATAAAAACGACTGCTAAAATAGTCCCCAGCTAACACTTTCAGCTGTCTGGAACGCATCTCCTCCGGGCTCCGTATACCGGATAGAGTATCAATCATATCATGCGTATCCAGCCCCATCTGCACAAGTGAGGTTACCAATGCGTACAGTTCGTCCTCACTGGCATGCAGCTCCTGCGCATTCCGGTTCAAAAACACAAACATCAAACGGGTACGGCTGTCAGGAAAAGCCGGCATTTCCGTATGTTGTTGAATCATGTCGTATTCCACATATTTCCTTGCTAATTGGGGTACGCGATACGGTTTCATCCTAAGCCTCCGAGACATGACTTTCTGCTATACTCAAATAATTGCAATGCCTTATATTATATCACAATTTAAAATGATTCGCGACTAAAGTACTGTAGGTCCACCGGCAGAAACATCTAATCTGTATATACACCGTTAAACCTGTTTTGCCACATGGGCGTTACTGTAATGCGGAAACGGGATTTCAATTCCTCTGGCAATTCCGCGCCTTCCCGGCTTCTCAGCTGTTCCAATGCCTCGTTCGTCCACTCGTTCCGGCGTATATCGGATGCAAGCAGCAAATGACGTTCTCCTGACCATTCGTCCTGCGTCACCACCCGAAGCAGCAATTGCCGTACATTCGTCGTTCCGTAAAAGCTAAAAGCGGCAAGCTCCGCCATGTTTTGATAAATCTCTAGTGGGGCAGTTTCTTCCTTGGACAGCTTGACATCCAGGGTCAGGACTGAATGTTCCCAGCTTGCGCTTGCAATCGGTGTGGTCAACGGTAGCTCATTCAGCGTATCCACCAGATTGTCATCCGACAGCAGCACCCGTTGCTGAGGCGAAATCGTCGCCTGTGTCTCACGAACTGCTGCGGTTCCTGAGTCCAGCACCTGTAAGGACGGCAGCAACACAGCTGCTGCGATGGTTATAAGAATGGAGCCACCGAATACAATCCAAGGTTTCATCAGAGCCTCCCCTGACCTCTACCTCATAATGTGGGTTTGCTACAGTAAAGGTCCTCACTCTCATTCTACAACAAAAAAAAGCAGGCTATGCCTGCATTTTAATCCTCCGTATCTACTACCCCGTGCTTGGTCATCACAACGGCTTTGCCGCGAATTTTAATAGCAGAAGTATGATCCGTAAATTGGACGATCAGTACCTCGCCCTTGTCCAATTTTTCTGAATGATGCAAGCGTGTATCCTGACCTCTGGTCAGACCAAAAACCTGACATCCGTTGCTTTTTGCTTTAATTACGACGTACTCACTGCTACCCGTCACGTTATCTTCCATGTCCTTTTCCTCCCTGAGAGCCAAAGCTATACTTTTTATGATGGAGATTCAAGCTTGTTTTGTCAACTACATGCTTCCCACGCTACCTGCAACAATTAGCGTGTCCCGAGCCATACTATCCGTGCAGTCCCATCCATTAAAGAAAGGAACGGATCTGATGAAAAACTATCTTCCCGCCAATCTCAGTCCTGCCCAAATCGAACGGCTTCAACAGCTAGAGCATGAATTTGCCGAGCTAACGGGTAAACCCCTGGTGCTGATCGCTTATGCCTCGCGAAACGCCAGAACAGCTTCCTCTACTTCAGTCCATAGCACCTCTACCACGAAGTAAACAGGACAAAAAGAAAAGGCCGTGAATCAAATTCACGGTCTTTTCAGCGCATTGGGAATATGTAAGAAATCTTATTTAATTCCGTCTTTGAGCGCTTTACCCGGTTTAAATGCCGGAATTTTGCTCGCAGGGATTTCGATTTCTTCTCCTGTTTGCGGGTTACGTCCTTTACGTGCGGAACGTTCACGAACCTCAAAGTTCCCGAAACCTACCAGTTGCACTTTATCTCCGCTTTGCAGCGCTCCAGAGATCGCCTCAAATACTGCATCGATTGCTTTGGTTACGTCCTTTTTGGACAATTCAGTGCTTTCAGAAACCTGATTGATCAAATCCGTTTTATTCATAATATTCACCTCCCAATTCAAGTGTAGTCCAGCATTAAGGTTATCGGTGTTATGACCGATATGAAGTCGCCTGTATAAAATAACCCGGGCGGCATACTGCCTTCCATAATGTTATCATCTGTTTCCGTTTCGTCGTTAAATATACATAGAATATACCTAACCTCCGCAATATAGGCCGAAACTGGCGTTTTATGGCACCCTTCTTGCGTGGAACAAGGTTTATAGTAATACAGTCCACAGACAATTTCAAGTACGACGACGGTTTAACACGTAAAAAGTAACGGCCAGCGCAAGCACCAGCACTACTCCCTTGACAATATCATGGGCAAAATATTGCACATTCATCATCGTTAGTCCATTAACCAACACGCCGATCAATACCGCACCAATAAATGTACCAATGACATTGGGTTTACCAGCACCAAAGACCGAAAAACCGACGAATACTGCAGCTACCGCCTCCATGAGTAAAGGGGAACCCGCGTCAATTTGGCCTGAGCCTACTCGCGAGGCATACAAAATACCGGCAATCGCCGCAAATACGCCTGAAGCAACATAGGCCAGAGTACGGACTTTTTTTACCCGTATGCCCGACAGACGAGCAGCTTCCATATTCCCACCCGTTACATACATTTGACGCCCATGCTTTGTATAGGTCAAGAAAACATGCACCGCTGCCACTGCCAGCAACAGTAAAATAACCGAAATCGGGATACCCAACCATTTACCTTGCCCCAGCAAAAGAAATGTAGGGGATATCTCCCCGGGCGCCTTGCTGCCATCGGGAAACTGCATATGATTGTATATGGTGTAGCCCTGGGCGTACGTTTTGTGAATCCCGCTTACAATATACATGATTGCAAGGGTTGCGAGCAAATCAGGAATACGCAGTTTAATGATCAATAATGAATTTAACAGTCCTACCAAAGCGCCGACAACCAGAGACACAATAATGACCACCGCAACAGGCTGCTCATACCAGACCATCAAAGAAGCTGAAACGACCGTTGTCAAAGATACTGTAGCTCCCACCGACAGGTCAAAACCGTCCACAATAAGTGACAACGTCACACCAATGGCAACGAAAGTCACAATGGTAATTGATCCAAGAATGTCCATTAAATTATCATACGTCCAGAAATAAGGTAATGTAGATGAAAAAAACGCCAACACACCTATAATGACAACTACGGCACCGTAACGAAATGAGACGTTTAACCATTTTTCCTTCATGAATGCACCTCTTCACCGCCGCTAGCATACAACAGAAGCTGTTCCTGTTCCACTTCGCCCCGCGCAAATTCCTTTATAATTTTGCCATCATACATCACTGCAATACGATCACCAATGCCAATCCCTTCAGCAAATTCACAGGTTAGATAAATGATCGCTTTTCCTTGCTCCGCCAACTCGCCAATGATACGGAAAATATCACTTTTTGCCCCTATATCCACACCCTTGGTTGGCTCGTCAAAAACAAATACATCCGCTCCGGAATGCAGCCATTTCCCAATCGCAACCTTTTGCTGATTCCCGCCACTTAAATATTTAACATTCTGACGGAGCGATGGCGTCTTAATACCGAGAGAGGCGACAATCCCATTACCGTTATTTCGTTCTTTACGCCGACTGATGAAACCAAGGACACTCAGCTTCCCCAATAGCGGAAGGCTAAGGTTTCTTTCCACACTCTCCTCAATTAGCACCCCCTGCTTACGTCGCTCCTCGGGTATGGACACAATTCCTCGAGCTACCGCATCCGCCGGCTCTCTCAATCGAATGGAGCGACCTTTAAAGGTCAGCTCTCCCTTATCCGGCTTGTCTGCTCCTGTAAGAAGTCGTGACAGCTCCGTCTTGCCTGCACCAACCAAACCCACAATAGAGAGAATTTCACCACGTCGGGCCTGTAAATCAACGCCGTGCACTCGTAATCCTTTGTGTAGCCCTTTTGCTTCCAATATCGTTTCACCAATCGGTACCTCTGTTTTTGGGAATTCCTCTTCAAATGTTTTTCCAAGCATATGCGTAACGATTTCGCCTACACTTAAATCAGAAGCAGGTCCCGTGAACACGCGCTCGCCATCACGCATCACCGTAACACGGTCACTGTGTTCGATAACCTCTGGCAATCGGTGTGTGATGAGGATACATGCAACTCCCTCATCCTTGAGTGTATGGATTGTGCGGAACAAACGTCGCGTTTCTTCCTCGCTGAGCGGCGCCGTAGGCTCATCAAAAATGATGGTATTTGCTTGCTGTGTCAAAATGCGTGCGATAAGCACAAGCTGTTTTTCTGCCAACGTCAATTCAGACACATATCGTCGTACGTCAATATCTACCTCCAGACGTGCTAATGCCTCACGCGCTCGTCTTCGCATAGACCCCGGTGCAGCCCACCATCGACCATCAAGTGCAGACAAATCGTCCATTACAATATTTTCAGCGACAGTTAACTGAGGTACAAGCGCTGAATCGACCTCTTGATACACACAGTGAATTCCCGCTCTTTTAGCCTCCCACGGTGAACTAATGTTCAGTTCCTTGCCATCAACTACGATAACTCCCTGATCGGATAGATATGCACCGGACAAAATCTTCATCAATGTGCTTTTCCCTGCCCCGTTGGCGCCCAGCAGAGCGTGAATTTCGCCACCCTGCACCTTAAAATCCACGGCTCGCAGCGCATCTACACCAGCAAACTGTTTGCTGATTTTTTTCATTTCCAATGTATATACTTGTGAACTCATGGTGCCCCCTCACGCCTGCTTATGATAAAAGCGCGCCGAAGCGCGCCTTTTGCATGATGCAAACATTTTATTTGGACGTTTCATATTCCTTCATCCAATCCTTATAGCCCTGCTCGCTTTGGCCCCATCCCTTCACATATTGGGACAGTTCGGATGTGGAAATTTGCTTATCTGGTAGCGCTTCGCGTTGCACATATACAGCCTTCAGTACGACTTTCTCCTCCGGATTATCCCCATGCAGCTTCTGATATGCATAGCGCACTTGTACGCGCCCGATATCTGTTGGATCTACAGCTGCCGAGGCCACCCAAGGATTTTTCGGGTCCTGGATCATTTGCAAGTCCTCGTCGCTCATGTCAATGCCGTAGACTTTAATTTCCGTACGTCCCGCTTGTTGGATGGCACGGGCTGCACCTTTGGCAAATTCATCCCAAGCCGCCCAGACAGCTGTAATTTCGCCCTTAGGATATTGCTTTAATACAGCTTCCATTTTGGCTTGCGTATCCAATGCAGGATTCTGAGCCGAACCAAAAGTCGCAATTTCTTTAATATCCGGATTGGATTTCAAAAATGCACCATAAGCAACCTGACGACGTTCCATCGGTGCAAATCCGGCAACCCATACTTTCACAATGTTGCCTTTGCCACCGATATCCTTTTTCATTTGCTCCAGCGTCAGCTCAGCCATGCTTTGATCATCCTGTGAGAGCACTACCGCACCCGGGACATTGACCGCAGCATCGAACACGATAACCGGAATATTGCGGGAAATTGCTTTTTTCAGCCCTGTCTCCAGCAATGCATCACCGTGATCAGTCAAAATGACATCAAACTGCTGGTTAATCGCACTATCAAGCAGAGAAGCCATTTTAGCCTTATCGTTATCTGCCACAAACTTAGTCAGCGTACCGCCAAATTTCTTAACTTCCTCTTCCACGCCTTGAACATACTGTTGCGAAAATGTGCCCGTGTTAAACTCCATGATCAACGCAACCCGTTTACCCTTTAGATTTAAATTGTCCGTTTTTCCGTTTGTTGTATTCGATCCCGCAGTGCTTGTCCCTTGAGTGCCGCTCTCTGTTTTCGGCACGCCACATGCAGTGACCAGCAAAACCAGCACCAGTAGCATGATAGCCCCTAGCCCTAGCTTTTTGTTTCTTTGGAGCTCTTTTTGGATATCCATGATTTCATTTCCCCCTCGTTCAATCCACAAAATGATTCAAATTTGATACTTAATATATCGTTTTAAACCAAGTATGTAAATAGGTTTTATGAAATATAGAAAAATTTCCGGTTTTATAGGCCAAAACACAACAAACAACCGTCCCCCGATTGAATACCGGAAAACGGTTGCTGCTTAAATTTGAAATCAAGGCGGAGCCTAGTCCGAAGATACAATTCTGTTTGTTTATTTTAAATATGAGGACCTTACATCTAACTTATTTGGAGCACTGCTTTACCGGAGAACTTCCGCTCTATCAGTTGTTGGGCAATGGTTCCAATTTCCTTCCACGATGCCTTCACTTGTGAAACTCATTAATCGGATTGTTACATTTGAACCTAAATCCCGCTAGGAGAAACGAAAAGCTCAATAAAAACAGAGGTAGTCTAGGACTTTATTTTCTCGTCCATGACTACCCCTGTCTGGTTTTAGAAGTCAGTCTAATATTTTGTTTTTGCGAACCATAGAGAGCCAATTGCTCTCCACGGTATTTCTCTTAAAGATTTTTTGGTATGGCTTAGCCTTAAAGAATAATAGCAATGAGACCGCCGGAGCCTTCGTTAATGATACGACCCAGCGTTTCCTGCAGCTTATAGCGTGCATTGTCCGGCATCATGGCGATTTTACCCTGAATGCCTTCCCGTACAATGGAATGCAGCGAACGTCCGAAAATGTCTGACTCCCAAATTTTGATTGGGTCATTCTCAAAATCCTGCATCAGGTAGCGCATAAGCTCCTCACTTTGCTTCTCTGTTCCGATAATCGGAGCAAATTCCGATTCCACATCGACACGGATCATGTGTATGGAAGGTGCTGTTGCCTTGAGCCGCACACCAAATCTTGTACCCTGACGAATCAACTGCGGATCGTCTAGTGCCATCTCGGACAATGACGGCGCGGCAATGCCATATCCCGTTGTCTTGACCATTTCCAGCGCCTCGGCGAAGCGGTCGTACTCCCGTTTGGCATGGGCAAAATCCTGCATCATTTGTAGCAAATGATCCTTGCCGCGAATCTCTACCCCGACGACTTCGACCAAAATCTGGTCATACAGCTCATCGGGAGCATACAGATCAATTTCAGCTACGCCCTGCCCCATATTCATCCCGCTCAACCCGGCCCTGTCGATGAATTCATATTCCATAAACTGGCCAACCACTCGATCTACATCACGCAGGCGTCGAATATCTTTAACCGTATCGCGAACGGAATTTTCATAATTGCTACGCAGCCAGTGCTCTTCGTTCAGTACCATGACCCAGCTCGGCAGGTTCACATTCACCTCGTGCACCGGAAATTCATACAATACTTCACGAAGTACGCCTGTAACATCATCTTCCGTCATAGTCGCCGCGCTAAGTGTCATGACTGGTATATCGTACTTGGCAGCCAGCTCACTGCGAAGCTGGAGTGTTTCATCACTGCGCGGATGCGTGGAGTTGATAACCAAAACAAATGGTTTGCCAACTTCCTTCAACTCCTCAATGACGCGTTCCTCCGACTCTACATAAGAGCTGCGCGGGATTTCCGCAATCGTGCCGTCTGTAGTGACTACCACACCGAGCGTCGAATGCTCCTGAATAACCTTGCGCGTACCAATTTCTGCCGCTTCCTGAAAAGGAATGGGTTCTTCGAACCATGGTGTGGAGATCATTCTCGGACCATTTTCATCCTCGTAACCTTTTGCTCCTTCTACTGCATATCCTACACAGTCAACCAGACGTACATTCACGTCCAGTCCTTCCGTTACTTTGATCTGGACGGCATTATTCGGTACGAATTTAGGCTCCGTCGTCATGATCGTCTTTCCTGCCGCACTTTGCGGCAACTCGTCTACGGCGCGGGCACGGTCCGCCTCACTTGTAATGTTTGGCAGAACAATCGTCTCCATAAACCGCTTGATAAACGTTGATTTTCCTGTTCGGACTGCGCCGACGACCCCAAGATAAATGTCTCCTCCGGTGCGTTCGGCAATGTCTTTAAAAATGTCCACTTTCTCCAATGAAATCCCCTCCTCAAAAGTCTCCGAAGGAAAAATGCTTAAAGAGCATCCGCTTCGTGTTCAACCAACTGCTTGATCCCAGATGCGGCAGAACAGCCTTTAAAATGCCCGGAAGTCGTCCGCCGCCGAGATTCAGGAGACTGATGGAATCGGCGAAACGGCGTAAACTCGTACATGCATTTGGACTGATACCATCATATGTATCCCCTCCGTAAAATATGTTTAGTTTTTTGAAAAATAGATTACGACAGAGCGATCATTGCAGAAACGATATTTTACGTTTGGGTCCACTCATCTAATATATGCGGGGCAAGGCTCTCCCATGACTTTGTCGCTAGACTAAATAAAAAAAGGATGTTTCTCCTGACTGTTTCGAGTCGTCGGAAACCATCCTTTTTTTATTCTCCTGATATAATCGGCATTACCACAGTTCATCATCCATCGCCTGACGCTCCAGTTGCCGCCTGATAGCCGCCTTGAGCTTATCCTCCGGTATGGTTACCTCCATATCGCCTTGGACACGGACCTGGCAGGATAAGCGTATTCCTTCATCCAGTAAAGGTCCCAGCTTCCGCTGCTCTGCATCGCTGGGTTGACCTGCGAATTCAGCCCATTCCGGTGATATTTGTACCTTACACATCAGACAGGCTGCTTTTCCGTCACAACGAGTGGGAATATATACACCCGCTTTACGAGCAGCCTGAAGCAATGACGTACCCTGACCGACCTGTACGCGCCTGCCTGACGGCTTGAACGTAATCTGCACATTCATGAACGGTCCTCCAGTCGTCTTTCTCCTAACACACACAGCTTATACTTCATTGCCCATCTGGATGACAGAGTGTAACTCTGGCCAAGGCAGAAGTTCCGCAAGCTTGTCCAATTGCTCCTCATTCCAAATATTACTGACTAGTAGCTGCTTCAGTACAATTATATGACGTCGCGGGTCGCGCTGCATAACATCTGCAATCGCTTTATATCGGTCGGGTCGATTTCGCAATATATTGAATAAAAGTTCATGACTGAGCGGCATCAGACGCAGTGAAGCTCTCCCCAGCTCAAGCTGAACCCCAGCCGACCAAAGTAGTCGCTCAATCTCTAAGCGGTATAACGCTCCGCCACATAATACCTCAAATCCTCCCACCAACTCGACTGGAAATCCCTCCAGATCATAGTGGCTCAGCAATGAAACGTAAGAGCCGCTACGGTCAACCTGCTGTCGATCTATACTCATACCCAGGGGGTGCGCATGAAGCTGCTTTGCGGCATGAATATCCGCATAAATATCAATGTCCCGAGGCAGGCGATCCAATTCAACTTCTTGCACAAGTAGTGAACAGCTTCCGCCCAGCATCCACGGAACCGACACTGTTGACCAGCTCTCAGCCAAGCTACTCAGCGCAACTGCCAGATTGTGAGGAAGCCTGTCTACTAACACTGATGATATTGCCTCCTTCAACATCGTTTCCTCCTTTGCTGTCTTTCCTTCCGTTTCCTGATGGGCATCATTATAACATGTTCGACAGGGCAGTTCGATATTTTGTGCACTGAAAAAGAGGTTAGCTGCTCCAAAATATAAAAAAAACCGCGAACCTTCCCGGTTCACGGTGAATAATACTAACCGACGTGCGGCCAGCGGTCTATTTTTTCATCATCATTTTCATCAACGCTTCCATATTGGAAGGATTCATTCCGCTCTTTTTGACGGCACCAACGATATCCCTTACTGTATCTTCCGACACCGGAATGTTGGCCATCGCAGACACCTGCTTGATAAGCTGACGCAGTTGCGCTTCGCTTTGAAGCGTGTCCGCCTTTACCGTACCTGCCAGCTTTTTCACTGCATTTTCGGATATGTTTTTGCCGCCTTTTTTGTTAATGGCCTTCAATGCATCTTTCGGAAAGTTTTTATTCACAATCTCCCCTCCTCCGCCATTGCTCAACTCAGTCTATGAGTGGCGGAGACAAAAGGTGATTAAGCGTACATAAGACATGCCTAACGCCTAACTAAAAAAGGCTATCTCATTATAGAAAAAATCTACCATGAGACAGCCTTTATATTAATAAAGCTCATCCTAGCCCTTAAGAATGCCATTGCTCCCAAGTTTGAAGCGGCATGACTTCCATCTCGGTCTTAGGATCGCGCCCCATCAGCGCCTCAACGGCCTTACGGACGTCACGTCCTTCAAACAGTACTCCATACAGTACCTCTGTAATAGGCATCTGAACACCTAATTTTTGAGAGATGGCGTATGCCGCTTTTGTCGTTCGAATACCTTCTACGACCATGCCCATAGATTCCAGCACAGCATCAAGCTGTTGGCCCTGTCCCAATAGTGACCCTGCACGCCAGTTGCGACTGTGACGACTCGTTGCAGTGACCACTAGATCGCCAATACCAGCCAGGCCGGCAAAGGTTAATGGGTTAGCGCCCATCTCAACTCCGGCACGGGTAATTTCAGCCAATCCACGGGTCAATAAAGCCGCTTTGGCATTATCACCGAAACCAAGTCCGTCTGACATTCCCGCACCCAATGCGATAATGTTTTTTAGCGCCCCGGACAGTTCCACACCGAGCAAATCGCGGTTTGTATAGACACGGAAATAGGAGTTCATGAACAGCCCCTGTGCGGCCTGTGCAGCCTTCTCATTGGAGGAAGCTACAACGACCGTTGTAGGACACTTCCTCACCACTTCTTCCGCATGACTCGGACCAGACAGCACGACAATATCGCCCTCCGCGACTTCCAGTTCTTCCGAGATCACCGTGGACATACGTTTAAGCGTTTCTGTTTCAAAACCTTTAATGGCATGCACTACCAGCATATCCTTGCTAAAATGAGCTTTCAGACTACGTGCTACCTGACGAGCAGCAGCAGAAGGAGATACGATTATCACTGCTTTAGCACCAGATACCGCAGTCTGCATGTCAGTTGTAGCTGAAATGCGATCAGACAAAATGGAGCCCGGTAAATAATGCTCATTCGTATGCTTCTCATTGATTTCAGCTGCTTGCTGCTCGTTTCTCGTCCAGACAGAGACATCGTTGTTATTGGCCGCAAGAACGGAAGCCAGGGCTGTTCCCCAACTTCCCGCGACCAGCACAGCTATTTTCTCAGACAAGACGATCTCCTCCTTTGGAGCCAAGCTTATTCTCATTCCCCCGTACCAGCTTGACTATGTTGGTACGGTGTCTCCACACAGCGAACAGACAAATGATTAGAGCCGTCCAAAATAGCGGCCATTCATAACCAAGCACGAGTAATATCCAGGGGGTCAAAATGACAAAAATAAGCGATCCCAAGGATACGTAACGCGTCATTACGATTGCAAGTATCGCAATGATTCCGGCATATAGTGCGGGCAGTAAGGCAAGCGATGCCAATACACCAATAGCAGTCGCAATACCTTTTCCTCCACGGAAGTGAAA
Source organism: Paenibacillus sp. F4 (assembly GCF_002894905.1). Taxonomy (NCBI): domain Bacteria; kingdom Bacillati; phylum Bacillota; class Bacilli; order Caryophanales; family Paenibacillaceae; genus Paenibacillus; species Paenibacillus sp. F4. The sequence goes on along the minus strand of NZ_POVS01000013.1, from coordinate 241,829 downwards.
ATATATCGGCCAGTTATGGCCCGCAATCGCTGCAATGCCGCACAAACCCGAAACCCAGGATGATTCTCCACCTAACCAGTGCCCTATTAGCACTGCAATAACCCCTTTAAGTACGTCCAGCAGCAGTACCAGAATAGCTGGGCCTTTTCCTAGCACACGCAGCGTATTCGTCGCACCGGCATTGCCGCTTCCATGCTGGCGAATGTCGATTCCTTTTAATTTTCCATACAGCAAACTAAAGCTGACAGAGCCAAGCAAGTAACTGAGTACGATGGCAACGATTTGTAAAATCAACCTATTCGCTCCTAACTTTCGTCAGACTTGCGCCGTGTAAAGATACGAATTGGAGTTCCTTCAAAATTGAAGGCGGCGCGAATTTTGTTCTCCAGATAACGCTCATACGAGAAGTGCATTATTTCTGGATCGTTTACGAATACAACCATCGTAGGCGGCTTAACAGCAACCTGGGTCACATAGTTAATGCGCAGACGACGTCCCTTGTCTGTTGGTGGAGGATTGATGGCAACCGCATCGGAAATTACATCATTCAGCAAATGTGTCTGAATACGCAACACATGCTGTTGTGCCACATGCTGTACAACAGGAAGCAGCTTTTGCAGGCGTTGCTTCGTTTTTGCAGACAAGAACACAATCGGAGCATATGTCATAAACAGAAAGTGATCGCGAATTTTCGTTTCAAACTGGTGCATCGTTTTATCGTCCTTGTCCACGACATCCCATTTGTTAACGACAAACAGCGATGCTTTACCCGCTTCATAGGCATAGCCAGCAATGTGCTTATCCTGCTCAATAATGCCTTCCTCGCCGTTAATAACGACCAGTACAACATCTGCACGCTCAATGGCACGCATGGCACGCATTACACTATATTTTTCGGTCGTTTCATATACCTTGCCACGTTTACGCATACCCGCCGTATCAATCAGCACATACTTTTGACCGTCTTTTTCAAAAGGTGTATCAATTGCATCACGCGTCGTACCTGCAATGTCACTCACGATAACCCGTTCTTCTCCCAAAATGGCGTTAACCAGTGAAGATTTACCTACATTCGGGCGGCCGATCAAGGCAACACGAATAACGTCTTCATCATAGTGATCTTCTTCCAGCTCAGGCAAATTGGACGTAATGGCATCTAGCAGGTCACCTATCCCTGTGCCATGACTGCCAGAAACAGGGATTGGATCACCAAATCCATAAGAATAAAACTCATAAATCAGATCGGCGCGACTGAGGTTGTCCACCTTGTTGACAGCTACGATGATCGGTTTACCCGAACGATATAACATTTGAGCTACCTCTTCATCTGACTGTGTAATTCCTGCTTTCGCATCACTCATGAATACAATTACATCTGCTTCTTCTATTGCAAGTTCGGCCTGCATACGGATGGATTTTAAAATGACATCCTCACCATCAATCTCAATGCCGCCGGTATCAATAATACTGAAGGATTTACCATTCCACTCCGATATACCGTATATACGGTCACGAGTGATTCCGGGTTTATCTTCCACGATGGACAAACGATCCCCGATAATCCGATTAAAAATAGTGGACTTACCCACATTCGGACGACCAACGATAGCCACAACGGGTCTTGCCATAAATTCACTCCTCCTGTCAATTCTTCCGCTATCATCATAGCAAAAAACATACCTATTAGCGATATGGTCACGTAACAACAATCGGCGAACCCTCTGGGTCCGCCGATGGTGTACGTTATGCTTATTATAAAATGTATTGATTTAAACTCATTTGAATTTGTTCAGCTTATCGCCAAAACGCTCGCCGAGCGTAATGCTCAGACCGGAATTATTAAGGGAAACGTTAGGATTATTCAGTTCCTCACGTGGTGCACGAGATGCACGTGGTGCTCTTTCTGCTTTAGGAGCAGCTTCAGGAGCTTCCTCAGTTTCTTTAATGCTCAGGCTAACACGTTTTTCGGAAGGATTCATTTCAAGAATTTTAACTTTCACTTCTTGTCCTTCTTCCAGAACTTCTTGTGGAGTTCCAATGTGTTTGTGGGAAATTTGGGAAATATGAACCAAACCTTCCACGCCAGGAGCGATTTCGACGAATGCACCGAAGTTAACCAGACGTTTTACAACACCTGTTACGATGTCATTGTTGTTGAATTGTCCAGCAGCCGATTCCCAAGGACCAGGCTGTGCAGCTTTCATACTCAGGCTGATTTTTCCTTTTTCAGGATCTACTTTCAAGACTTTCACTTTCACTTGATCTCCTTCAGAAACTGCATCAGAAGGCTTATCGACATGAGTCCAAGCAATTTCAGATACGTGAACCAGACCGTCCACGCCGCCAACATCTACGAAAGCACCGAACTGAGTAAGACGTTGAACCGTACCTACGATTTCTTGGCCTTCTTTCAGCTCAGCCATTACTTTAAGCTTATTGGCTTCGAATTCTGCTTCCAGAACGTCTTTTTGAGAAAGGATCACTTTGTTATTTTCACGATCCAGTTCTTTTACAACAACACGCAATGTGCGGCCTTTGTAATCACTGAAATCTTCAACGAAGTGGCGTTCTACCATGGATGCAGGGATGAATCCGCGCAGACCCACGTCTACCACGATGCCGCCTTTAACGACATCATTCACAACAACTTCAAATACTTCTTTGCTTTCGAACAGTTGCTCCAACTTTTCCCAAGCATTTTCACTGTCGATTGCACGTTTGGACAGAACAAGTTTTTCCTTGCCATCGTCAATGCTGATAATTCTAGCTTCAACCTCTTGGCCTACTTGTACTGCTTCTTCTGCGTTATCCAAACCAGAAGACAACTCGCGAATTGGAATAACTCCATCGTATTTATATCCAATGCTTACTACCGCTTGGTTATCTTCCAATTTCACGATTGTACCCTTAACGGTGTCACCTTTTTTCAGGGAGACGATTTGATCGAGCTCGTCTTGATTTGCCGCTTCAGCAGCTTCTTGATTTTTAATTTCTTCCGACATGTCAATACCCTCCTCAATTCAAAAAAAACCATTTATTTAAACCTGCGCATGGCAGAGTTCAAAACATACATAAACTTTTGTTCTAGTTTTCCGAGCTTAGACACAATTCATGCAAGCCTTTCAGTTATTCGTAGGCTTACCCGTTTCCTTCATCGTGCGAATACGAGACATAATTGCTTCTGTTGCAAGTTCAAGCGGATCTCCTTCGATATCGGCACCCTTTTGGTAAGCGTCCAAATTGACAGGTTTACCGTATAACACTTTCGTTTTACGGAAAAGCTTGTAATCACCAATAATGGCGACCGGAACGGCAGCCGCTCCACTGCGTAGCGCAAAGCTTGCAGCACCCTTTTTACCGATTCCCCCAGCTCCTCTGGAACCTTCGGGAAAGATTCCCATAACCTTACCATCACGCAAAATGTTCAATGCCAGCTTAATGGATTCCTTACTTACACCACCACGTTTGACTGGAAAAGCTCCCAGTTTCCCAATTAGTGGACCCAGTACAGGAACATTAAACAGCTCGGCTTTTGCCATAAAGTGAACCTTTCGCTTCAGCAAAATACCGACTGTAGGAGGGTCAAGATTACTAATATGATTAGAACACAACAGCACTCCGCCCTCGGCAGGAACATTTTCCCTGCCTACCGCCTCAAGTCTAAACAGAACGCGGTAAATAAGACGCAAAATACTGGCGCATACAGTATATATCATTGGCTGATCTCTCCATCCTTCTCCGTTAAGCAATAAGATACGATCGTATCAACGACATCCTGAATGCCCATATGGGTTGTATCGAGCACGATGGCGTCCTCACTGCAACGAAGCGGGGATACCTCCCTCTCCTCGTCAAGCTTGTCACGTGCCGCAATGTCACGTTCTAGCTGCTCCAGAGTGATATCATCAGTTTCGCTCAGTTCTTTAAAACGGCGAGAGGCACGTTCCTGAACACTTGCGGTCATGAACACCTTGACTTCCGCATCGGGAAGTACAGTTGTTCCAATATCACGACCATCCATAACGACACCCTTGCGCGCAGCCATTTCACGCTGGTTTTCAGTCAAACGTGTACGTAAACCGGCAATACTTGAATACTGTGACACGTTGCTAGTCACTTCCATCGAACGGATCACAGTGGTTACATCTTCCCCGTTACAATAAACCTTTTGGCCTGTGGGGTCCGGTACTAATTCAATCACCAGCTCAGGTACATGTTGAAGCACTTTTTGTACATTTTCTGCAGGTATTTCCTTACGCATCATGTACCACGTTGCTGCTCGGTACATGGCGCCGGTATCTACATATACATAAGAAAGTGCTTTCGCCACCAAGCGGGCCACTGTACTTTTCCCTGCACCAGCAGGTCCATCAATGGCTACATTTATTTTGTTACTTGAAGATACATGTTGCCTTGCCAACAGGGAATTCCTCCTAACCTAACCTCAAGAAAAAAGCAGGCATTGCCTGCGACGTGAAAATTATACCACACATTTATAGGCGATGCAAAATAAGCGACAGGTTTACTAAAAAAGAAAAATTTCGGATGATTAAGATTTCCCCCGGAATTCCAGCTGTCTTTCAAAGCAATATTTAATCAGTTTTTGGCGCTCCTGATCAGCGATTTCCTCATATTTCAGCATAATGAGTTTGCGACCGTTTTCCATCTGCTGAATGCGCACAATTTCAGATTGGAACGGAACATGCTCCTGAGTACCGTTTTTATATGGAACTAAAATCCAGCAAGACAATGATTCTCCTTCTTCAAGATGATGAGTTCCCTGGGTGTGAAAAGAAACACCCCCGCCTCCTACATCATGTGTCTCTGCTACAAATCTGGACTCGTTCGCACTATGCTTTACTGCAATTTCCAAGTTGGCCTTAACCCGAAGAAAGTTGCGGCGCTGAATTTTGCTGATGCTGTCTGGAGCAGGTTTGTGGATACGAACCATCCGGAGGATATCCTCTTTAAAACCCGTAACGTGGGTATTAAAATAATTTTTAATCCCACCCTCGCTCATAAAAAATATAGACAGTTCTTCCCCTAGAAACAATTTTTTCAAATGCCCACTTGTTTGTGACATAGGAATTTCAATTAAAAAGTTCTGTGACTCCTCTTCTGCAATACGAGACTTAAATTCAAAAATCTCGTCCTTATGGTCAGTACCAGCCACTTGTATGTATAACACATCATTAATTTTGGGAAACAAATGATCCACCATCCTTGTCCATTAAAAGCTCTAATTAAGGTATATAATACCACGACTTTATGCCTATATTAAGCATTTTATTTGTTCGATCTATGACTAAAGCACAAAAAACCTCCTTCATGAAGGAGGTTCAGAGTGACTATTGATTCATTTTCATGTAATCAACTACGCATTACTTGCAGTAACCTGAGGTTCATCTGAATCTTTAACCTCTTCAATCGTTTCTTCCATCCCCGTATTGGCATTAATATATATCCGGTAAACGGAACCATTGATTTTACCACCAAATTCATAACACAGAACTTCATTCGAAAGTTCATTTTCAATTAAGGCTTTACGGTGGTAAGTTTCACGAAACTCAGGATTCAATTTTGCTCGTGCTGCATTCAAATTCAATTTCGCTTGCGGAATACGGCGGAGATGACTATGCTCATACACATAATCACTGGATTGAAAACCGATCACTTGTCCGTTATCAAGGCCTGATCTGACTGTGATTTTTTCTGGATAGATAATCACGTCCCCTTGTTGGCTCGCAAATGTAATATTAGCTAAATTCCCGCTCTCATCATACGCAACTGGCTTCATTCCTTTGTAACCTTTTTGTTCAAGGTATTCACTAGCATAGCGAATCGCTTCATTACGTGTTGCTTTTTTAGGGCCTACTGCTCTCATGTCATGATAAGAAATAAGCTTGCCGCCTTTTTTCGTAAAATCCATACTGGCTACGGGTTGCTTCTTATTTAGCAGGGTAGCTGTATAAGATGCCCATTCCGTTCCTTTACCGTTTTCGTTCACACGGATCTGACTTTCCGGTTTTCCTGTAAATTCAGCGGCATTTCGTTTAATTTGTTCTGCATTCACTGCCGGGAGACTCAATTTTTTCACAGAGCGTTTATCATAGATGCTGGCTACAGACGGTCCCCAATCCAGCTCCTTGTAGTTTTCCACCTTTTTGTCCACGGTTTTAAAGCCATCAATAATGGTATTGTCCTTCGGCCCAGTTTGCGAACCTGCCGCCATATCTACATCCATCCATCGCAAATTTTTGCTAAGGACCTTTTGCTGCACTTCCTGCATGTTTTTCGAAATTTCTTTGGAATTGTTATATAACGTTTTCAGGTTCGAAATTTCTTTCTCATTTAATGGCTCGTGATCCAGATCACGAACAGCGGTCTGATACGAAAATGCAGATAGATGTGACAGCAAATCCTTGGCATGATTAAAAGGCATTACATTGAGAGGCAACTGATTAACCTCATTTTGGGCCTCACTTGCAATCCTCCACACGTTCATCAAACATTTGCGGTGCATCGAGTGTGAAGTATTATGGACAGCAACCGCGTTACCGAGTTGAGAATGCAGCTGATCCATATGAAACGACAAATCGTGAAACGCACGCTGGTATTGATTTTCCGCTTTCATCGACATGTTATTTGCCTGAAGAGACACCTCTTTTCTCATCTGGCTTTGCTGGTAACCCCACACAAATGCTCCTATCATCATCAGGGTAACCACCGGGAACAATACGGCACTAAGTCGCTTATACATATTGGGAGTCTCCTTTCTTCAAGTACACTACCGATAGTGTGACAAGAAGAATGCTCTCTTATGCATGGTTTTCCATGACTTCAACAATAAACTCACAGTTATCGCAAATGCAGCGTTTAAAGCCGGTCTGAATCTGTCCTTGCTCTATACGTCCTCTCAGCACAAAACGTTCCCCACATCTTTTACAATGAATTCTTACTTTTATACGCAAAAAAAAGACACCTCTTTCTCTAACAGGTTTGTCAGATCAGTGTGTCCCATTTCGTTACATATTAACCTTTTCTTCCCGTTTTAACAAACGAAAAGGAGAACGGTTATTAGCTCGACTGATCTTTGCCATTCCTCCATACCATAGAAATGCCATAAGTGGAATGATAAACCAGATCCAGTCATGCGAAAATTTCGTTAAAATCAAATCGTATACTCCGTGCCAGAACCATGGAAGCACCAATGACAGCAGCAACATGTATTTGCTTCTTAAGCCCTCTGAAAACTTGGCCTTCCCCATGTAGTAGCCCATCATTACACCAAACATCGCATGACCGGATACCGGTAGCAATGATCTCATCAGCATCATGCTAATAGAAGCATGGCCCGCCCAGGCATATAACAGATTTTCAACCGTTGCAAATCCGAGTGAGACTGCGGCCGCATACAAAATACCATCATAAGGCTCGTCGAACTCGGTATGATTATAGATGATGTGATACAACAGAAACCATTTAAAAAACTCTTCCACTCCGGCTGAAATGCCGAACACCTGGATTAACGTGTGATCCCCTAGCCAAAGCAGCAGCCCGCGTTGAAAAATCATGACAGGAAGAACCACCAAAAAGCCGAGCAAAAACACTTTAATAACCATGTGCAGTGGCTCCGAATCATACCTGTCCTTCAAGTAAAAATACATCAATAAGGCGAGACCCGGCGCTGTGGCTGCCGCTAAAACCGAAAACAGAAGCACCGATCATCCCTCCATAAAAATGAGTCGGCCCTGCTTTAAGCGCAGAGCCGACAAATTCACTTCGATATCACTTTCGATAAAACGAATCAAGAACGGCTGTCAAAATGAGTGCAGATGACAGCAACTGCCTGCTCAGGAATGACCAGCTTGCCGTACTCTTCCAACATAGCTGGTGTAACGGATGAGCCTTCTCCAAATTCAGCAAGAACCGCGATTAAAGCCGCAAGCTTGGACTCCTCTACTTCTTCTGGTTCCAAGTGCAGAATCCATTTTCCTCTATAATGATACAGCTTACCTGCTTCCGTAGTGTTGCTACGAAGCATATGAGCCGCTTCTATGAGTACTTCGAAATCGCTAAACGCGTAAACGATGGAATCGCTATGCTCCAGCGTGACTTCCATTTCGTAGACTTCCTCTGGAAGCTCCTCATCGGGACCCGAACCATACTGTTGATGGTCGTATTTTCCCCGGGTGACGATAACAACCATTCCTTGAGCAGGAAGCGCAAAGACTTCGACAGCTAACGGTCCCGTGGCGTCGAAGCCCAGTTCGCTGTATGCCTGATCCATCATTTCGGTAAACAGCTCATGAACTCTTGGAATTTCTTGCCACATATCGTCTTTTTGAATACCGCGTTCGCTCAAATCGTCAAAGGTAAGGAAAATCCGTATCTTGTCCTGACTTAATCTTTCTATTTTCATACTGGACCCTCCTCCTGGCAGCCGAGTGTTATTAACAGATTATGATGCAATTATGATGCCTGTGATGAAAATGGTTCTATGTAATCATGTTATCATTTTATAATCGTAAATGCACGCAATAAAAAGATAAAAAAAAGAATCATTTGAACGGCTTTTACAAAAAAGCCGCAAAATGATTCGGAATAAAGGTTTCTGGGTTACAATCCCGGTACGGCTGTATGAGTTTCTTTCAAAATTTGCTCGACCTCACGTTTAACATCGGGACTTGTGCTGATGAAGTCTTTAATCAACTTCATATTTTCTTCTTTGCTCTTGGCAGTATGGGCGTTATGAGCGGTTTTATCTGTTTGTGAATGATGGTCTTGATCCTTACGGGTGTCTTCTTTATTGAGCGTTATCTCGCCCATTCCGGGGAATGCCGCGTCCATCATTTTAGTACGAGCTTTCTGCACTAAATTGCCGCCTTTTTTTCCACCCATGTCCATAGATAAGCCCAACATGTTGCGGTTGCGGGAGATCAAAGAGCTTGCGACAGCGCCCAAGACGATTCCCAGGAAAAATGAAGATGTTTTCACAATTAGAACCTCCCTTTGTGGTAGAATCAAGCATAGTGTTCGTCAGTAGTGACAAACTCATACGGTATAAAATACAGGAAGGTGAGATGAAATAATGGGTACAAAAACAGCAGCCATTTTGTTCACCGCATGTCTGCTGCTTAGTGCTTGCACTGCAACCAAGCTGGAATCTGCAGCAACAAGCAACCAGCAGGATTCGGTAGCGTCTGACTCAAGTAACAGCGCCAAAGATCAGAGCAGCGTCTCTTCCCCAAAAAGCAGCAGTAAGCAAGCAGGCAGTGATGATCATAAATCAGCGGGTAAAACCAATGCACAAAATGATAAAACCAGCGAAAGCAACGAAACAGGAGCTGCGACATCTGCAACTACCAATAACAAAATGTATCACTTGAACAAAGCCTACAATGTAATCCCTAACCAACAAGGTACCGAAAAAAAAGTCGTGTTACTGACCTTTGATGATGGTCCTAAGGAAGCAGCCATGATCAACAAAATCATAGATGTACTGGACAAACACAAAGCAAAAGCGATTTTCTTCGTAAACGGTTACCGTGTAAAAGAACATCCTGAGTTGCTTAAGCTTATCCATGACCGTGGACAGCCCATCGGCAACCATAGCTGGGATCACATCGTGCTGAAGAATAAATCTGAGCCTGAGGTCAAAAAACAGATTGAATCGGTACAAAAAGTTGTTAAGGACATTACAGGACAAGCCCCCGTATTCTTCCGCCCCCCTCATGGTGCCGGCGGAGACGTAGGTCGCAAGGTCGCTAAGGAAAACGGTCTCCTATACATGACATGGTCCGTCGGTTCTCTAGACTGGACAATGAAAAAGAATCAGCCTAATAAAACGGAGGCACTTCTCAAAAACGTAACAGAACAACTTCATCCAGGCAGCAATATCCTGATGCACGAACTGCCATGGACAGCTGAGGCGCTGGACAGTCTATTGACGCGCCTTGAGCAAAAGGGTTACCAATTTGTCGATCCGCAAGGGATTGAGGTTCCTGCCAGCTAGTAGACACTTGCGTATACTCCGGATTAACTATAGATGATGCAAAAAAGGCCTCCATTCTCCGTTATTCATGCGGAGATGGAGGCCTTTTCACCGTATCATTACGCGCCTTGACCTAAGCACAGACGTCCATAATAACTTTATATTACCAAAGCATTTCACTGATGGGTGGTGCACCCTTGACGCCCCACCACAGTAATGCTACAGTAATCAGCACAAAAAGAGTGCTCAAAAAATTTAAAAACCACTTGCTCACCCGAATACGGCGGGACGGAAACATTTCTGCCCGCGTTCGGTACTCACTGGCAGGAGTGTCACCCTCCATCGTCACAGCAACTTCTGGTGCAGCGGCAACGTGAGCCAATTCTGGCACGGGCCGTGAAGCACGGGAGCGAACTGGTTTAGATTTTGACCTGTCCTCCTCTTTGCCTTTGCGACCATTTCGACGGCTGCCATAGGTCTGCACTCTGCTAAGTTCCTGATTCATTCTTCATACCTCCGAAAACGTAACGCTAAACCAGATATAAGGTCAATCACAAAATGACAAATGATCGGTGCCCACAGACTACCGGTCTGCACATATATGTAGCCCAATCCATAACTGCTAAGAAAAACCCAGCCAGTGGGAATCCAATGCCGTAAATATCGGATATGAATCACCGCAAACAAAATGCTTGTCCAATAAGGACCAAAGCTGTACTGAATCGCACCTCTGAACAAGAGTTCCTCACAGATAGAGACGATAGCTGCTATGCAAATAATATGCCAAACCGGACGATTTTGAAACAGCATTTGGTTAATACCACCGTCATCCATAGCATCCTCAGGCATAATCCGGGATAACAACAGATCCACAAGTAACATAGCGGCGGCCAATCCCAATCCCCACCATAAGACGTGCAGAGTGTTCGGCAATGCAAATAGTTCTAACACATTTCTTTTCTGAAAAAATATCCAGATTGCGCCAATCAGCAGGGTCAGCCCCTGAGTTAGATACAAATTGTAAAGCAGCAAGCGGTCGTTCAATTCATGAATTTGCGCTCTTTTCCATTTCACTTTAAGCTTTTTCATAGTTAGTTAGTCCTCTGCATAGTCTTCTTTAGCATCATAGCCAAAAAGTCGGGCGGATTCAAGAAGACTTAAATCTTAATCTTCCGCATTCTGTAGCTATATATCTAGCCGGCTATCCACACATGTCGCATGTCCTATTGACATGCCCATGTAAGCCATGATACATTATGAAAAAATTATTAGCGACAACAACAATGATGGAGAAAAGGTATTGATTTCGTCCTCAGAGAACCGGTGCTTGGGTGGAAGCCGGTGACGAAGTAACTACTTTCAGCGCTCCTGAGTTATTGCACCGAGGTCTGGGGAATATTTCCCGGCATTAGATGCAATCGGCAGAAAACCGTTATCCTTTCGGTCATTTTATGACCGCTGAAGGCAGTCCATTGCGAAATGGCTGCGAATTAGGGTGGTACCACGATAACTCTCGTCCCTTACTATGGAGATAGTATGTGATTCGGGAGTTTTTTTGATGCCCGAAAACCGCAAAGCGTCTCCGCATAAGACTTTCGGTCGTTAGTTTAGTGCATAATGCTATACTATCCCTTTTCTGCGTCAATGCGTTATCACACTAGTATTTCACACCGCTCTCCTGTACTTTTAGAAGCATTTCAAGTTTTTTCATGTTCTTTATGGAATGTATTTCAGTTTGAAGTACATCCTGTCCATAAAAGAAGTTAACTTTGAGGAGGAAACCAAATGTTTAAAGTGTTAGTATCCGATCCGATCAGTGACCTGGGCATCCAGCAACTGATGGATGCAGACGATGTCACGGTGGACAAGAACACAGGTCTCAGCGAGGATGAATTGGTTCAAATTATTGGTGACTATGACGCATTACTCGTTCGAAGCCAAACTCGGGTAACCGAACGCATCATGACGGCAGGTAAGAACCTCAAGGTTGTAGGGCGAGCTGGGGTCGGAGTGGACAACATCGACCTCGAAGCAGCAACACAACGCGGGATTATCGTTATTAACGCTCCTGACGGCAACACGATTACGACATGTGAGCACACTTTTGCGATGATGATGGCTCTAGCACGTCATATTCCACAGGCATATGCCAAAACCATTGGCGGTACATGGGATCGTAAAACATTCCTCGGTGTCGAACTGCGTAACAAAACACTTGGAGTCCTCGGCATGGGACGTATCGGCAGTGAGGTGGCTAAACGTGCTAAAGCATTTGGCATGAGCATCCTCGGATATGATCCATTTCTAACGGAAGAACGCGCTGAGAAGCTGGGCATTAAGCTGGCGAGCGTGGACGAAATTATCCGCAACGCAGATTTTATGACCGTACACACACCATTAACACCGGAAACGAAACATATGATTGCTCGTCCACAGTTTGAAGTGATGAAAAAAGGAATGCGCATCATCAACTGTGCCCGGGGCGGAGTTATCGATGAAATGGCTCTTGTTGAAGCCATTGATGAAGGTATCGTTGCCGGTGCAGCCTTTGACGTATTCGAGTCAGAGCCGCCAGCACAGGATCACCCATTCCTGAGTCATCCGAAAATTATCGTCACACCACATCTGGGTGCCTCGACTGTCGAAGCTCAGGAGAATGTAGCTATCGATGTGTCCGAGCAAGTGCTGCATATTTTGCGTGATGAGCCTTTTAAAAATGCGGTCAACATGCCTCCAGTACCATCCAACGTCATGACGCAATTGCAGCCATATTTCTCGCTTGGAGAGAAGCTGGGCAGCTTTGCCGCTCAGATCACGAATCAGGCTGTACGTGAAATTCAGGTAGATTACGCTGGTGATTTGTCCTCTGTGGATACACAGCCGCTGACACGTTATATTTTGAAAGGTGTACTTAGCCGTCATCTGGGCAGCGATGTGAACATTGTAAACTCTGTACATCTGGCCAAAACACGTGACATCCATCTTGTCGTATCTCAGGCGCCCGCCACCAAGGGTTTTACCAACCTGATTACCGTTACACTCAAAACGCAGAGCGGCGAAGAGCAACGTGTATCTGGCACCCTGCTGGCAGGCTATGGCGAACGTATTGTTCGGTTGAACCAGTTCCCGGTAGATGTGGCACCGGAAGCTCATTTCCTGCTCATCTCCCACAATGATAAACCAGGCATTATCGGTCGTGTCGGCACCTTGCTTGGGGAGAACGGCGTCAATATCGCATCCATGCAAGTAGGGCGTAAAATTGTCGGCGGTGAAGCCATCATGATTCTGACCGTCGATAAAGCCGTGCCAAAAGACGTGCTGATTCAACTCGTTGGTTTGCCAGAACTAAATACTGCCCAAGAAGTAGTGCTAAATTAGTTCCAGACATATTGAGAAGTCCATGGTTTTATAATAAAGAGAGGCGCCTGGCTACCCAGGCGTCTTTTTCTCTTATACCGTTATCTGTCATGAGAGCAATCATCATGCATGAAACAGGATGTTCCACGTTGAACAAGATAAATGTTGATTTTTCAACAAAAAGCACCCTCTTCCGAGGATGCCTGCAAACCGGGGTATATCAGCTGGGGCTTATAAGCCTGTTACAGACCCAGCTTTGTTTTGTTGGAGATCGGCAGCAAAATAGTAAATTCCGTCCCTTCCCCCAATACGCTGGAAGCAGAGACAGAGCCTCCGTGAGCCTCTACAATGTTCTTGACAATAGCAAGCCCCAAACCAGTCCCTTTATCCTCACCACGTACTCTGGCCTTATCTGCCTTGTAGAAGCGGTCGAAAATATAAGGTAGATCCTCGCTGGCAATGCCTACACCTTCATCCTTAATCCGAATACGGATTAACTCATGCCGTTCTCCCAAAATTCGATCCGCCGCAATAGTAACCTTTTTCCCGCCGGGTGTATGTCTGAATGCATTATCCAGCAAGTTGGTCAATACCTGCTCTAGTCGGTCTTCATCTGCCTCAGGCAGCAGCAAACGTTGGCCTTGCTCATGGTAATCGAGTGTCAGTCCCTGTTCCTTTGAACGTACCGTAAATTTACGGTGAACACGCTCGATCAGCTCATTCACATTCACTTCCTGTCGGTGCATGTCTGTATGACCAGCCTCCATTCGGGCCAGATCAAGCAGATCCTTGACTAACCTTCCCATGCGTAATGATTCATCATGGATGACCTGTACCAGCTCCTCGGATTCTTCAGGTGAACCCGCCATACCATCCAGCAACGCCTCACTGTAGCCCTGCATCATAGATAAAGGTGTACGGATTTCATGAGATACGTTGGCCACAAAATCGCTCCGCATCTTCTCAAGCTTCACTTCTTCCGTAATATCTCTAAGCACAGCTACTGCACCGCGGATTGCATTATCCGTATAGAGAGGCGCCATCTGCACCGACCAGGAGCCCTTCTTGACATGGATATAGTCTCCGACATCCTCCCCCCTGTCCATAACGGTATGGAACAGAGACTGCAAAGGCTCAGGTACAGAAGCTCCAAACTCCTCCAGATCACGCTCCTGCCACTCCAGCTTTTTCCAGATATCCAATAGACTTTGTGCCGGCGGATTCGTCAAGATAATTTGTCCGCTTCTGTCGAAGGTGATTACTGCATCAGACATGCTTCGCAGTACGCTGGATAAATGGTTTTTCTCCTCATTCAGACTGCGGATCGTTGCTTCCAGTTCCGTAGACATATGATTAAAAGTTTTCGCCAGTTCTCCAATTTCATCACTGGTCACCAGCGAAAGCCGAGTATCATACCTTCCCTCACGAATCGCATTCGCCGCCTGAATCAACAGCTGCATAGGCTGTGTGATTTTAGTAAAAAGGAATAGGGCAAAAAAGGTCGTCAATAAAAATCCGACAATACATGTATAGGTGAACAAATGCTTAATTTCCGTCGATTCATACGCCGCAAAATTTCTGTTGATGTACGGCAATAAAAAAAGCCCTAGAAAAATAAGTACAGAACCTACAAGACAAATGATGGTGATCCACAGCTTGCCTACCAGCGATCTCCAGAAGTTCACGTTATTTTGGAACCTCCAGCTTATAACCTACGCCCCACACGGTCGTAATCATAGCCGCTGCCTCTGGCGATACCTTATTCAGCTTTTCACGAAGCCGTTTCACATGCGTATCCACAGTGCGCAGATCACCAAAAAATTCGTAATTCCAAACGTCTTTCAGCAGTTCTTCGCGCGAGAAGACTTTATCTGGCGACACCGCCAAATAGTGCAACAGCTCGTACTCTTTAGGCGTGAGACTGATTTCAATCCCACCCGCAGTTACCCGGTGCGCATCATGTTCAATGATAAGATTCGGAAAAACAATACTATTGCTTGGTACCGCCTCTTTCGTTAAAAAGGCAGTTTCCGACGAACGGCGTAAAATCGCCTTCACCCGGTAAATGACTTCTCGCGGGCTAAAGGGCTTAACCACATAATCATCTGCTCCAACTTCAAAACCTTGTACACGGTTCACTTCCTCGCCTTTGGCAGTCAGCATAATCACAGGTGTAGCTTTAGTCTGACGCAGCCGTGTACACACCTCAATTCCATCCATCCCCGGAAGCATCACATCGAGCAAAATAATGCTGTAATCGCTTGCAGTCGCTTTTTGGAGGGCAATCTCACCATCCTCAGCTTCGTCAATTGCATATCCTTCTTTTTCCAGATACATCCGCAGAAGGCGGCGAATGCGTTCTTCATCATCTACAATTAATATGCGGTTGCTTTGTTCTGACATATTCCCAGCCCCTTCGCTAAAAAACCATTCTCTCTATTTTACTATTTTCCCGTGCTTGGTCAAACTTTACTCTCATCCAACAGTCTCTTTACACCAAAAAGGCCGGGGTTATGACCCCCGTCCTGTCCGTTTCTTTTTCGTGTTGTCTGATTTGGCAAGTTGAATGAGACGGTTGATTTCGTCCTTGGTTAGGGGTCTGGTCAGACCGCGCTTCAAGTTTTGTAGCAAAAGATCCCCGAAGGCAATCCGCTTGAGTCTGATGACCGGGTGTGAAATGGCCTCAAACATCCGTCTTACCTGGCGATTTCTGCCTTCATAAATGGTAATCTGGATCACAGACTCCTTACCATTCGGATCTACATCTTTATATTCTACCTCGGCTGGTGCAGTAATGCCATCTTCCAGCACGATTCCTTTTTTCAGCTTGTCCAGCTCAGTACCATGCGGAACACCTTTGACTGTTGCCACATATGTCTTGGGCACATGATGCTTGGGATGGGTGAGCAGATTGGCGAACTCGCCATCATTGGTAAGCAACAGCAGTCCTTCGGTGTCGTAATCAAGACGTCCTACCGGATATACGCGTTCCTTAACACCTTTCAGATAGTCTGACACGATTTTACGGCCTTCCGGATCGGAAGCACTCGTAATGACTCCTTTAGGTTTGTTCATCATCAGATAGATTTTTTTCTCGGTTTTGATCGGGCGTCCCTTTACCGTAATCATATCTTGATCAGGGTCTGCCTTCGTTCCCAATTCAGTTACGACAACCCCGTTCACTTCCACGCTGCCCGCCTGAATAAGCTCCTCACATTTACGTCTGGAAGCTACACCAGCTTGGGCCAATATTTTCTGCAATCTTTCCATGTTCGCTAATTCACCTCATGCTAATGATACCCATCCATGAGCAAAATCACAACCCCCGTTCAAAAAACGATGCAGAAATTAAAATACAAGCAGGCAAATGGCAATGGCTGCCACAAAACCAACCACATCTGAAAATAGTCCTACCTTCAAAGCATACCGTCCATTGCGGATACCTACCGCACCAAAATATACAGTTAGCACATAAAGCGTCGTGTCTGTGCTGCCCTGAATCGTTGAAGCGATCCGACCGATCATGGAATCTGGACCATAAGTCCGAATTAGATCCGTCGTGAACGCAAGTGAACCGGTGCCCGTCAATGGACGAAGCAAGCCTAAAGGCAATACCTCGCCTGGTACACCCCAGTGTTTAATCCATGGGGTTACCCAGGAGATCAAATAGTCCAAAGCGCCGGATGCCCGAAAAATGCTAATCGCTACCATCATGCCTACGAGATGAGGAATAATGCTGATGGCGGTAGAAAAGCCGTCTTTGGCTCCATCCACAAAAGAATCGTAGACAGGTACCTTTTTAGCATATGCATATAAAGGAATAAAAGCGAGAATAATCGGAATGGCCCAAGTCGATACGAGATTTATAAAATTAAGCATGCCTCCCTCATCCTTTCCAAGTGGTGTCCCTGCCCTTGGCAGCCGTGATTCCCGTTCCCGGAACGGCAGGTGAAGATACGGGCAACGTAGTTGAAGAGGCAGCAGATGTTGGTGCTGATGAGGTGAGTGGTGCCAAGGATGTCTGGGACGGCGGAATCGCTGGAGGACGGCGGCGCAATTCTCGACTACGGTACCAACGGTCCGCCGCAATTGCGGCAAAGGTGGCTATTGCGGTCGCTACCAGTGTCGTACCGACGATTTCTGCCGGATGTGCGGAATGAAAATTAAGCCGTATCGCGATCAACGTCGTAGGAATAAGCGTAATACTGGCTGTATTCAGGGCGAGCAGCGTACACATGGCTGGTGTGGCGGTTTGCTTATCTGGATTGAGCGTCTGCAACTCTTGCATAGCCTTGATTCCCATCGGTGTGGCTGCATTCCCCAGACCCAGCAAATTAGCGCTCATATTGGACAAAATGTAACCCATAGCGGGATGATTACGCGGAACATCAGGGAAGAGAAAGGCAACCAAAGGAGAAAGCAACTTGGATATTTTCTGTAAGAGCCCGCCATCTTCAGCCAGCCTCATCATGCCCATCCAAAACACCAGCACACTTATCAGTCCAAAGCACACTGTAACCCCCGTAGTTGCCCCGTCAAAAGCTGCTTTCGTCACCACCTCAATATTTCCCTGCGCGGCAGCAAATACAAATCCAATACAAATCAAAGCCACCCATATGAGATGAATCATGGCTGATTCCTCCTTTTCCCAATGATGTGACACGTGCAGCTCTATTTTCTGCTTGCCCTAGGCTCCAAACAAATTTTTTAGAATTTCGTTCCATCTGCTCGTCCAACCTCGTTGCTGAGTATTGTTCGCAGGATCTTGTGCAGTTGGAGCCTCTTGCTGTGGCTGTACGTTACTTTGAGCAGGCAGCTTACTCCCTTTTTCATACACAGGAACGGAACCAATAAGTTTACCATCCAATAGGAATTCAACCCGTCCTCGTAAGCCAAAAGATACGTCCGCTCTGTCTGTAGAGGCGGAATTTTTATACAACACTAGTCTTTTGTGCAACTGTGTCTTCTCACTATCATGTAAAGGATATGCAAAGCTTGTACCTGTTAATAGTGGGTAACCATCGATAGGTTGCTGCTTGTCCGTAATCGGAATGAGCGGATAATATCGGAATCCGTAATCAAGCATACGGGCATGATCGTTCCAATCGTCCCCGTCATTCAAGGTAACGGCAGCAAGCTGGCGGCCGTCCCGTGTGGCCGAGCTGACCAGACAGCGAAACGCTTTTTTGGTAAAGCCTGTTTTCACACCGTCAGCTCCCTCATACAGCCGCAGCATTTTGTTTTTGTTGTGCCATGAGTAGTCCCAAGAATCGTTGGGATTCGGTGCTTTTTTCAGTTCTGTTTTTACGATACGGGCAAAAGTTGGATTATGCAGCGCATAAGCAGTAAGTCGGGCCATATCATTGGCTGAGGAATAATGTCCCTCGGCATCCAGCCCGTGCGGATTAGCAAAATGTGTGTGGCTTAGCCCAAGCTGAACCGCCTTGTCATTCATCAAATGGACAAATCCCTCTTCGGTCCCCCCCACATGCTCAGCAATGGCAGAAGCGGCATCATTACCAGAACGGAGCATTAAGCCGTACAGCATATTTTCCAGCGACATTTGTTCACCCATTTGCAGAAAAAGCGAGGACCCTTCTTTGGCATACGCGGTAGGACTCACCTTTACCCGGTCCTGCAAGCGTCCATGTTCAATGGCCACGATTGCAGTCATAATTTTGGTCAGGCTGGCAATACGTAGCTCCCGGTCACCCTCGGTAGAATAAATGATTCTTCCTGATGTGACATCAATTAAAGAAGCAGCCTGTGCATGGGTTCCTAATGCGGGCGGCGCTGCTTCTGTTTTTATCGCTCCTCGAACGGGCTGTGGACTCAGCAACGTAAGCGGCAATGACAAAATAAGCAGAAGCACCAGCGGCAAAACAAATGCGCGTGCCTTATTCAAGAAATGGCTGTGGTCCGCGTGAATGTGTTGCTTTTTTTTAAACATTGGGATTCCTCCGGTTTTGAGCAAGTCTTGTACCATTCTATGTCCAAGCTGTTCAAAGTATGTCCACCTTTATAACAGAAAATTCCTTTACGGGACAGCCATTAGCTGCTCTCTTTTTGCTTTCTTTCCGCATAAACCAAGCAATTTGCCCTCCCGAGTACATATATATTAGTTACCAAAGTTAAATAGGGATCGGGGGTTACATCATGCTGCGTCTCCAGTTTGAAATGGTTTTAAGATCGCAGATTGTAGAGTCCGCAGAAGCATTGCATCGAAGTGGTGTATCCTTTGCCACTTTTGCTACCGCACGTTGCAACCAGCAATTTTGGGATTTAACGGAAAAAGGTGGTTTTCAGATCAAAGCAGGTGTCACTCCGGCACAGGGGATCAGAGACATTTTTTTAAACGGTCAACAATACGCTTTTGAATGTGCAACAGCTATGGTTATTGTGCTGTACAAAGGAGTGCTGGATTCCATTCTGGAAAGTGAGTTTAATCGGGTTTTTGCAGATATGCTGCTGTATGACTGGCACTATGACAGCGACCTCAGACTCATACAGGAGCAAGGAAGTCATAAAGCGGCTCCTGGCGATATTTTGTATTTCAACAATCCGGATGTGTCGTCTGAAACATTGGAATGGAAAGGAGAAAATGTCGTTAAGCTGAAGGAAGACTTGTTTTATGGACATGGGATTGGCATCTGGCCGGCGAAGGGTATTATCGATTCCCTGAATCAACATCGTCGACCGGATGCCACGGTATCTGCTTATTTGACGAATGAAGTGATCTATCCGGACTTCATCTACCTATCGCAGTATGCTGCCGAAGGAAATCGAAAAAATGAAATATCGCTGCACACTTTGTATCACCAGGAATACAGTCACCATATACATGCTGTCATTGGGGGAAGGCAGTATATTCGGGGATAGGGCCAAGTACAAGCAGAAAAGAAGGTATTCCTTAGCCTATACTCGGCTTTGGGATACCTTCCTGAGAGAACGCTTTTAATTTCAATAACTTTTACAAGTAAGCCGGGCCAGAATGACTGTGATCCGTAGCAACATCTACAGGTACCTGTGGGGGTGGAGTCTGCAAGTTGCCGCCTGCGTTCTGGAAGATAGACTGAACCTTATCAATCAGGTATGGCGTGGAGTCAATGAGCTTCTCAATCAGATGCGTTTGATTGTCCAATGGAACGATTTGTGCTCCCTGTTTGCCAACAACCAGAAAAGCAATGGGATGAATAGATACACCACCACCGCTACCGCCACCAAAAGGATGACCTTCCTTCCCGCTATGATTACTCGACGCCGAGGAAGTATGAAGTGCCTCTTCGTCTACGTTAAAATCACTTCCACCGGCAGCGAAACCAAATCCTACCTTACTGATTGGCAAAATAACGGAACCATCGGGTGTTTCCACCGCGTCTCCCACGATCGTATTCACGTCTACCATGGCTTTGATGTTTTCCATTGCGGTTTGCATGAGCCCTTGAATCGGGTGATCTGACATGATTAATTCCTCCTCTACTTATCTCAAGCTTAGACTGCCTTTTCTTTCGCTATTGTGCGCAGGGGTTCAAGGAAATATGTATGTCATTCGATTCGGTTATGCCTTAATCTGAAGGACACTGAAATCCCAAAGTTCAGAAAGATTGAGTTTCATCACACTTCATTGTTTATCTTTCATTGTTAGCTTGAAGATCTTCATTTTTTTTGAAAAAAACCCGCTTCCATGCCTCGGGTCCACCCGGAACGCGCCATATGCGGTAAGATAAGATGAGCATGGAGAAAATTAAATAGCCGAGCGATACGTTTGCTTCACAGTTCAAAGTAGTGGTAAAACGCAAGCGATCCACCCAATACGGCACAACATACAGCTTAGGGGTACAATCCATGCGCACAAAGCTGGAAGCAAAACCGATCAAGGTCGTTTTTAATCCCCACAAAATACCGGTTGAGGTAGCTGTATAAGCCGCGTCAGCAAGACTAATGTTGGTGGACCACTCCATTTTGGACATCGTCACATGTGCCAAAGTATGTCGCAACCATCGATTGAAGGATTTCGTTCCCTTGAGCAAAACCCGTATATCATATATAAATTGCTTGATTTTTTCTGTATCAATATTACCGCTATCCACGGAAGCATCCGTTTTATGTATGTTTTTGTTGCGATCAAGCCGATAGAGAAGCCCTTTTTTTAAACCTGTTATGAGAATGGCCGGAATATCGTAATTTATTTTAATCATCCCGTATAGAAATCTGATCTCTAGATGCGCCCGATCATCATTGTCATGTTTGGCAATATCCAGCTTTAATCGAATACGAGAGAGCAGAATAGCCAGCACAAGTAATATAACGACGATGATGGCGATACTGATCCATTTCCACACTGGCGAGTCCTCCCTACCTTTTTGCTATAGATATCATGGCAAAAATAGTATGACCGTTCGCCGGAAAATCATGCATCTTAAAATACCAACAGCCAGCCCCCAACTACTTGAGGACTGGCTGTCTATTTGAAATTTTATATAAGTGAGCCGCAAGATCCGGATGAACTCTATTGGGATTCAAGATCCAGATCGTTGGCTGCAGGCTGGCTGCTCTCCAGACGCTCGAACAATAATTGAGTCTCTTCCTCCAAATTGTCCGAATCTTCGAACAACTCCGGTTGTGGTAGATCTGCCAAAGAGCCCAGACCGAAATAATCCAAAAATGATTTCGTCGTTCCGTACAATATTGGCCGTCCGATGGCTTCAGCTCGACCTTTCTCTTCAATGAGCTCCTTGTTGACCAGTGTATGTATGGCCCGCTCGGATTTGACACCCCGAATCTCTTCGATTTCAACTCTTGTAATGGGCTGGCGGTAGGCCACAATGGCCAGCGTCTCCAAAGCAGCTTGAGACAGTGAGGCACGTGCCGGAGAGTATGCGAGCTTTTCAAAGTAAGGTGCATGTTCGGATAAAGTTGCAAGCTGATAATGACCGGCAATACGGACAAGTTGCAGGCCTCTTCCCCCCTGCTCCATGTCCTGCTTCATATCTTCCAGGCACTGTTCAACCAGCTCTTGCTGCTGCTCTACAATGTCGGCGATCTGCTTGGTGGACAATCCTTCCTCTCCTGCGAGAAACAGCAGTCCCTCAATAATTGATTTCAGCTTCAGATAATCCATTAACCCGTAAATCCCCTCTCCACTCCATTACAATATCATCGAAAAGCTTCTCCTGATAACAGAAAATTTGTTTCATTTTCATCAGTTCAAGGATAGCCAAAAAGGTCACAACCACTTCATGCCGATACATATCCTCATGCATCAGCTTGGAGAACAGCAGCCGTCCTCCATTCCCCACCATCTCTAAAGCTCCGATAACTTGCCGTATACGGTCCTTGACTGAAATTTCGTCCCGATGAACACGGGTTACCGTCGTACGTCGTTCTGCTTTACGCAAAGCACGCTGAAAGGCCGCGACCAAATCGCTTGCATGCAGCCCATGTACCGGATTTGCGGGTTCAGTGGGCAGGAATGCGCTCAGATCTTCTGGCTCCTTGCCATAAATTAGACTCCGCTCCCACTCACGTTCACTTAGATGGCGAGCAATCCCTTTATATTTACGATACTCCACCAGCTTGCGGACCAGTTCCTCACGTGGATCATAATCCTCTTCCTCATAAAAATCCAAATCGTCATATTCCATCACAGGTGGCTTGGGAAGCAACAATTTACTCTTAATGGATAAGAGCGTCGCCGCCATCACCAGAAACTCGCTCGTAATGTCCAGTTCCAGCTCCTGCATACTGTGCAAAAAAGCCATATACTGATCAGTAATATCGCTAATCGGGATATCCTGAATGTCGATCTCGGCTTTATCAATCAGATGCAACAGTAGATCCAGCGGACCCTCGAATGTTTCCAGCTTGTAGTTTACGACTGTCAATGTGCTTCCCCCTGCCTTACTCCAATCATCATTCAACAATACCTTTCCCTATAGCACTTAAGCTCTACGTTATCAATCCCTCTTTCTGTAGTATATACGTCATCGCCTTGCTTAACAATCCAATCCCTTTTTCACCTTGCAGTTTATAGCGTTCTATTCAGCTATTCCTATAATTAAAATTGCTTGCCGAGATTGGCCATTTCAATCGCAGCCAATGCAGAATCCCAACCTTTATTACCAGCCTTCGTACCTGCTCGTTCAATAGCCTGTTCAATGTTTTCTGTCGTCACTACACCAAAAATAACGGGTACTCCCGTTTTCAGGCTGCTCGCTGCCACACCCTTGGCCACTTCATTGCAGACGATATCATAATGTGAAGTAGAACCACGGATGACGGTACCCAGCGTAATTACGGCATCATATTTGCCGCTTGCAGCCATTTTTTGTGCTATCAGTGAAATTTCAAATGCACCCGGAACCCAAGCTACATCAATTTCATCTTCCTGTGCACCATGTCGTTGAAGTGCGTCAATTGCGCCGCTTAACAACTTGCTCGTAATAAACTCATTAAATCTGCCTACCACAATACCATATTTTAAACCGTTCGATACGAGATTACCTTCTAGAAAACGTGCCATGTTTAATCAACCTCTCTTAGTTTAATTATTTAGGGACTTCGGACAATACTTCAGATTTACTTGGAACCAAGATGTATTTTTACAATGACAAACGACGACGGTAGTCCACCAAATGCTGAATACTGATCAGCTTCAATTGATGTCGCTTGGCGACCACTGCCAGATCAGCCAGGCGGGCCATTGAGCCATCTTCCTTTATAATTTCGCAAATGACCCCAGCAGGCTTGAAGCCACTGAGTCGGGCCAGATCAACAGCAGCTTCAGTGTGACCAGCACGCTGCAAGACACCACCATCGCGAGCAATCAGCGGGAACATGTGACCAGGCTTGCGGAAATCACTTCCTGTGACTGCTTCGTCTGCCAAGGCGCGTACAGTCAAGGAGCGCTCGGCCGCTGAAATACCCGTTGTTGTCTCCATATGATCTACCGATACCGTAAAGGCAGTACCGTGGAAATCTGTATTTTGCTCTACCATAGGATGCAATTCCAAGGCCTCGGCTCTTTGTCGTGTGATTGGCACACAAACCAACCCGCGACCTTCTGTAATCATGAAATTAATGACCTCAGGCGACGCTTTTTCAGCCAAAGCGATAAAATCGCCTTCGTTTTCGCGCTGTTCATCATCCACTACAATAACGACTTTACCGTTTTTTAAGTCCTCCAACGCTTCTTCGATGGAATCCAAATGAATCTCTTCGTCATGTTCCAACTCGCCAAGCTCTATGACGTTTGCCATTGCACTTGTTTGGCTACCTCTATCCATAACACTTTCCTCCTTATGTCTTGTGCCACGAATGCTCCTAAACAGGTTTACCATTCAATATCAGGCAAAGCCGTGTTTCGCCAAATAGTCCAAACTGAGAGGAGCTTCTTCTTCTACTCTCTCCGCCTCCGCTGCACCTCTGTAATTTAAAAGCTGTTCTACATATTTGCCCAAAATATCGCATTCGATATTGACGGTATCCCCCTCACGTTTGGCTTGTAAGGCCGTTTCGGATAAGGTGTGGGGAATAATGGATACGGCAAAGGTATCTCCCGTACGCTGTGCGACTGTGAGGCTGATACCATCAATTGTGATTGACCCTTTGAGAAGAATATATTTAAATAATGTTTGATTTTTAGGCTCAACTTCGAACACAACTGCATTCTGGTCTGATGTCACCCCTCGAATCGTTCCCGTCCCGTCCACATGTCCTTGTACAATGTGTCCTCCGAACCTTCCACTCGCCGCCATCGCTCGCTCCAGATTGACTCGGCTGCCGGATCTCAACTCTTTCAGATTACTGCTGCGAAAGGTTTCCGGCATCACATCAACCTTAAAGTCTTTCGAACCAATCCGTATCGCCGTCAGGCAAACACCATTCACCGAGACACTGTCTCCTATTTTCAAATCGCCCAACACCACGGAACCCGAAATCCCCAGCACCATCGCTTCACCGCTTTTGGAAATAGTTTGAATGCGACCCACTTCCTCGACCAATCCGGTAAACATGCCTTCACTCCTTTCCACTACATTTCAGTTTATCCCTAATTCATCAGCTATAAGCGCAAAAAACCCCCAATTCGGATTCAATCCGTCATGGGGGTGATGAGAGTCACATTTGTAGTATACAAGCGCAGTTCATATGCATCTTAAGACGACATGAAATCATAGGTTTGCCAATAGAAAGCATGACTGAGGATACAACCAAATACGCTCAGAACACCCATCAAAAAGAAAGCTTAAGCAAGCTATCGCCCGATGCTGTCCTACAACGAAATAAGCCGTACGCACAATTGGGTATGCTAAAAATCGGCACATGTCACGTCATGCACATGCGCTTCGTATCCTTCTCCCATCCAGACTATACTGTCGGTCCCGGATTTGCACCAGGTCCACCTTCTGCCGATCATTCAGCATCCGGGTCACGGACTAAGCCATGCTGTTTCTCACAAAAACGATCCACAAACATGTCATCACCGCCGGTGGGGAATTTCGCCCCGCCCCGAAGGATCTTGCTCTTATTTAATTGAATTAACATTAAACTTGTTACGTATATTAGCACCGACTTCTAAAAAAAGCAAGTTATCTAATAGAAGCTCCTGCTTTGGTTTTGACATATTGGCTGGAGAGTTCTTCAAACCAGGTTTTATCATTCATATGAAGCGCCAAATCAATCAAATCGGCCAGTTCCTCGACTCCCAACTCTGTTGCATGATCAAAGGTAATTACGGCTGAAGCAACAGGTCCCCGTCCTTCCTCAGAACATGCTTCATAATCCAGTCGCACATCAACATGTCCGTCAATAAACTCGCATTTCAGAAAATAAATAATTTCGCACATTAAAATGGGGCGTACCTGTGTTTCTAACACGCAATCCATCACCTTGGCAGAATAATGCTGGTTCGTCAGCGTGAATTTGTGTTCTGTCGCTGCCAACGAAGCCCGTCCAAAATCATCCGTAAACTTTAGCTCCACTGGCTTGATGTTCATAACCTTAGGGATCTGCTTCTTTATAATTTCGATTATTTCAACTGTATTCAGCTTAATCATTACCTGCACCTCATTGCATCTTAAAATTCAGAAGAAAACTTTTTAACGTGCCTCTTATAGGCCTACACTCCTATATCGGAAATCATTACCTGTTTTTTTATGCTTCAACCCATAAACGACAAAAAAGATTCTTTGCGCAATAAGCGCAAAGAATCTTGATCGAACCACTAAAGTAACAGCGGCTAACAATGTTAATCGATGATTATGCAAAAAACGGAATTATAGCTCCGAAATTTCATGTTTCTTTTTCAGGATAGTCCAGCGACGCTCAATCTCCTGCTCAAAGGTAGCCAGCGTAGCCTCCTCCTTGAGAAGATGCTTCGTTTTACCCATTAGTTTTAACCATTCTGCAGCTGGAATCCGTTTTCCCTTGTCTTCCGGATTATACGTAATCGTCGTACTGCCTTGCTCTATTTCGTACAAAGGAAAGAAACAAGACTCAACTGCAGCGCCCACAATGCTGGTGCCCAGTCTGTCTTCGGATTTCCAATTCAACGGGCAGGCGCACAGGATCTTACCATAGGCCGTACCCACGTTGTTCGCATACCATTGAGCCTTGGCTGCTTTGCGCAGCATATCCTGCGGATGACTTTCAGCTGCTGTAAAAGCATACGGAATGTTACAAGCAGCCATGATTTGCACGGTATCCTTGTGATGTCCTTGCTTTCCTTTTTGCATTTTCCCTACACCTGACGTACTAGTCATGTGACCAACCGGAGTGGAGTATGATTGCTGTGAACCTGTATTCATGTACCCTTCGTTATCATATTCCAGCATGATCAGCTTATGATTACGCAGAGCCGCACCAATCGCAGAACCCATACCTATATCCATCCCACCGTCACCACTGATCATGATAAAAGTCGGATCGTCCGACATTTCAATTTCATTACGGCGCTTCATTTCCATATAAGCTTCCAGCGCTCCTGAAAGTGTAGCGGCCCCGTTTTGAAAAAGATTGTGGATCATCGGTTGTTTGTGTGATGTATATGGATACCCTGTCGTCGTCACATATACGCAGCCTGTCTGGAACAACACGACAATATCCCCTTCAATACCTTTGAAAAACAGTTCCAGCGCAGACAATGCCCCACATCCTGGGCAAGCCCCGTGACCTGGTGTAAGACGGCGTGGTTTGGTTGTCAACGACCGCAGGGGTGGTACCTTAACTTTGAGCTTCCCGGTCGCCTCGTCCGGCGTAACCTGAATCAGGCCCGTACGGTATGCATTGCCACGTGGCGGCTGCATAACTTGCGGCATCACCTTGTCCGGTGAACCCGGATTAATTCCGTAATAATCAAAGGGCTTCTCCGCTCGTCCTGCTTCTGCCGCCTCAATCGCAAGCTGGAAGAACGCCTCAGCATCTTCCGCATAAAAATCCTTGCCACCCAAGCCAAAGATACGGCTCAACACGAGTGTCCGATTCAGCGGGTCCTCCTGCAAGGCCGCCTTAATCTCATGCGTTAAATTACCGCCGTCTGCCCCATACGAGTCTGCACGTTCACCTACCAGCAGCGCCTTGACATCGCGCAATGCTTCCCGCAGTTGTGCGGCTGGGAACGGTCGGATGATATTCGGACGTATCACACCGGCTTTAATCCCGCGCGCACGGAGTTGATCCGCCACATCCTTGGCCGATTCAGCCGCCGAATTCAACAGGAATACCGCGACCTCAGCATCCTCCATTTGATACAGATCTAAAATCGGGTATTCCCGACCGGATAAAGCGGCATATTCTGCTGCTACCTGCTCATATACTCCTTCTGACAGCTTCAGTGCTTCGGACAGCTGAACATGATTATTCGTCAGGTCATCACCGTTCATATGCGCACCTACGGTAACAGGATGATCAAAATCAGTAATATTCGGATAATTTAAGTTCGGGTTAGGACCTACAAAACCGCGCACGGTCTCAGCATCTGCAAAATATTGCACTTTACGTTTTTGATGGGACGTATAAAAACCGTCATATGCAACCATTACAGGCAGCCGAACATCGCTATGCTCTGCGATTTTTAGTGCCATGATGTTCATATCATACACAGCCTGTGGTGTACTTGCCGTCAAAATGACCCAGCCTGTATTCAAACCATAGTACAGATCCGAATGATCCCCGCGAATATCCAGGGGACCACTGACAGCTCGTGTCACCAGATTCATAACCATTGGAAAACGGGTACCTGACTGAACAGGTAACTGCTCCAGCATGTACAGGAAACCTTGCGAACTAGTGGCGTTCACAACCCTCGCTCCCGCTGCG
This sequence comes from Paenibacillus sp. F4, assembly GCF_002894905.1. Taxonomy (NCBI): domain Bacteria; kingdom Bacillati; phylum Bacillota; class Bacilli; order Caryophanales; family Paenibacillaceae; genus Paenibacillus; species Paenibacillus sp. F4. The sequence continues at coordinate 213,163 of NZ_POVS01000013.1, read as the reverse complement.
GCAGCTCCATAACAAATCCCTGCCGATCCGTGTTCTCCGTCTGCTGCAACCAGCTTAATATTATGCTGACCTCTCGTTCTCATCTGATCCAGATACTGCGCTACCTCGGTAGATGGAGTAATCGGGAAATATCCCATCATATGATAATTAATCTGCGCAGCCGCCGTAGCTGCCATTTCATTACCGGATTCGAACGTTGTCACTTGCGCGGCGCCTGTCTGTTTGAGTTCTTCCTCCAGTTTTGCCATTACGCACGCCCTCCTTCATATGCCGGAAATTGGTGGGCAACTCGATTCTGTTCCGCCCATCCCCATTGTTCGCGACGCGAGCTTAATGCCCCCGATGGGCAAATATCTACACATTTCAGACATCCTTTGCAATACTGGTAATCAATCCCTTGCAAAAATGGCATCATTCTTCCGCGTTTGTCAGCTTGCTCTTCCCATACAAAACAGTAATCCGGGCAAATCGAATCACACTTGGCACAATGGGTACATTTATCAGCTTCATAGTCAGGCACATACCCCTGACGTGAACCACTAACATCTCTCGTCATGCTGTTTCCCTGAGTCGCAATAACGCCCCCCAGTAGTTGGGTTTCGTATCCCAGCAATGGCTGCGGACGTTCAAAAACCCGATCCTCTGCGCCATCAGTAACTGGATATACGTGCAGTTCCATTTCCTCATAACCACGGTTAAACGTACGCAGATTAGGTTCCACTAACAGCGGATTTTTCTTTTCAAAGGTACTGCGTATAACCGATCTCATCGCTTCCGGGTCCAGGAAATCACAGACACGGAACAAGGCACCGAGCATGGACGTATTTAGTTTGGTTCGCTCTTCCAGTGCGATGCCCATCGCATCCACCACCGCAAGTGTACCGGATATCAGTCCCAAATCAGCCCGTATTTCTTCTGCTGGACGCGTGGAATTAACCACTACAATCCCATCCGCTGGCAGTCCGCTGATTACATTTACCGTTTTGTATAACGTTTCATGGAAAATGCCTACCACATGCGGTTGCTCAATCGGACTGTGATCCCGAATATCGACCTCCGGCTCACAGAAGCGGACGAAGCTTTTAACCGGAGTTCCCTTTTTTTCCGAACCGTAGGACGAAAAATTTGAAGCATTCAGCCCCAGACCAAGCACCCCGGTTTCGGCCAACATTTTGCCAGCCAGATTAGCGCCGAGTCCACCAATGGATTCCAGCCGGATTTCAAAAAATCCGAGTCGATTTGTGCGCGTTAAAATAGACAATGTGATAAGCCCCCTTCTTTTCCAATCCTTACTGAGTTTGAATACTCATATAAAATAAATGGAAAATGCATTCTTATGGAAAGGCTATCACAACACTTACTTTTCGAATGTGATCTTACGCACTGTAATGCCTACGTGATTGCGAAAATCAATAAACCGTCAAACAAAAGACAACAAAAGCCGCCCTGTCCAAAGACAGAACGGCTTAGGTGCAACGCTATTTGAGAAAGATCATGTAATTAACGGTAAAATTACACGTCAAATACTTTAACCTCTTTCATTTTGTCGCCTTGTTTTACAGCATCAATGAATTCCATACCTTTGGTTACTTTACCAAATACAGTATGTACTCCATCTAAATGTGGTTGTGGAGCGTAGCAGATAAAGAATTGGCTGCCACCTGTGTTGCGACCTGCATGAGCCATGGACAGAACGCCTTTGGCATGCTTTGTTGTATTCGTAGCTGTTTCACAGTCAATCGTGTAACCAGGACCGCCTGTACCGTTACCGATTGGACAACCACCTTGAGCAACAAAGCCCGGAATGACACGGTGGAAGCTCAAACCGTTGTAGTAACCGCTGTTTGCCAGCTTTTCAAAGTTAGCAACGGTGTTTGGAGCTTCTTCTGGGAAAAAGTCAATTTCGACGATACCGCCGTTTTCAAGATCTATTCTACCTTTTTTCATTGTTTGTATCTCCTTTTCAACCTGTTTTGAGAACTAAATAACATCAAGTTCCAGTTTACTATGAATTGCCGCGCTTAGCAAAGTCTTGTCCAAAAAAAAGAGCCATTGCCCCCGGTGTATTATTACCGACTCAATGGCCTGCTTGATCTTACAATTCTAAAATCAGGACGAAACGGTAATCTTGGCGTTGGGCTGAACCACCGTACTAGCTTGATCACGAATCAAGCGCTGTGGCACAACATCGTTACGTACGATATCTTCGTAGGTTTCCCGACGCACTACCAACTCGGCCTCACCGTTGTTGACAAATACAACTGCTGGTCGACGTATTCGGTTATAATTACTCGCCATGGAGTAATTGTAGGCTCCGGTTGAGGCAACAGCGAGCAAATCGCCGCTATTTATACGAGGCAGCTCTACATCCCAAATAAGCATATCGCCACTTTCACAGCATTTGCCCGCAATGGACACCGTCTCTTCGTTCGTATCCTGCGCTCGATTAGCCAGCATCGCTTCATACTTCGCCTGATACAGTGCAGGGCGTGGATTATCTGTCATCCCGCCATCTACCGAGACATATTTGCGTACCTGCGGGATATCCTTGATGCTTCCTACCGTATATAAGGTCGTGCCTGAATCGCCTACAATACTGCGTCCTGGCTCAATCCAAATTTCTGGAAGTTCATCGTAAAGTCCTGAAAAATAAGTTTTCACCGCTTCGCCGATAGCCTGTACATAGGTGGATACTTTCAGTGGAGTGTCCTCTTCTGTGTAGCGAATGCCAAATCCCCCACCCAGATTAATCACTTTGAAAGAAAACTGAAGCTGTTCCTTAATTTCTCTGGAAAAAGCTGCAACCCGTTCAGCAGCCATTTGGAAGCCATTCACTTCGAATATTTGCGAACCGATATGAGAATGTACCCCCAGCAGGTTAAGATGATCCAGCTTGATAGCCTGTTCCACTGCTTGGCGTGCTGTACCGTTACCAATGTCAAAGCCAAATTTCGAATCTTCTTGACCTGTGGCCATATATTCATGCGTATGCGCCTCAACCCCTGGTGTAACCCGCAGTAAGATATTCACCTGCTGTTCTTTCTCGGAGGCAAGGGCCTGCAACAAATGCAACTCCATTTCGCTATCGACGACGAAGCAGCCAATTTGCGCATCTAACGCCATTTCAATTTCTTCTGGTGTTTTGTTATTGCCGTGGAAATGGATTCGCTCTGCCGGGAACCCTGCTTGTAGCGCAGTAAACAATTCTCCACTGGAAACTACGTCAAGCGACATCCCTTCTTCAGCAGCTAAAGCGCACATCGCCATAACACAAAACGCTTTGCTTGCATAAGCAACTTGAAACTTCAATCCGGTTTCACGAAAAGCTTCTATGAATTCCCGGCAGCGCCGGCGGACTAACTGTTCGTCAACAATATATAGCGGCGTGCCAAAACGCTCTTTCAAAAGCGTTGTATCACAACCGCCGATCTCCAAATGTCCATTGCTGTTAATTTTACTGCTTCCATGCAAATACATGTTCTGGCGCCTCTCTTTCTGGAACAAGCTAGTCATATTCCATCGAATGTTTACACCAGTATAGCAAAAAAAACATCAAGAACAATGGATTTTTATGCAGATCATTTATATTAATGCTCCTGTCCATTGCCTGAGTTCGAATCTGTGTCGGCATCCGTATGGGGCATACGCGTATTGTCCCTCGTTTTGTTAGATGACGGGCGGTTAGGTGCATCTAGTACAGGCATACGGAACAAGATGGAAGCTAACGCTTTGGCATTAAAAGGAATGAACGGCCACAAATACGAAGAATTATATGACCGATGCAGCGTCAGCATCAAAATGATCAGTGTCGTACCCACGACAAAGCCCGGTACGTGAAAAATTGCAACAGCAACCAGCAGGAATAGTCGAATCAGTCTATTCGCCAGCCCCAGCTCGTAGCTCGGTGTTGCGAACATTCCTATCGCAGCGACAGCCATATACAGCACGACCTCATTCACGAAAAGTCCCGTCTGAACCGCTATATCACCGACCAGAATCGCTGCGATCAAGCCCATAGCGGACGCCAGTGGTGTCGGAGTATGCACAGCCGCCATTCGCATAAGATCGACCCCTAGTTCTACAATGATAAACTGGGCAATCAGCGGAAGATGTGCTTCCTTTTGAGGACCAATAAAATCGAGAAAAGCTGGTTTTAATTCGGGATTGATAACCATTAGCAGCCACATGGGAAGCAGAAACATCGAGGCAAATATGCCTAAAAAACGTACCCAGCGCAAATAGCTTCCCATAAAAGCGGTTTGCCGATTCTCTTCTGCATGCTGACACAAGTCAAAAAAAGTGGTAGGCAAGATCATCACGCTGGGTGAGGTATCGACGAAAATAACGAGCCTTCCTTCCATAATATGCGAAGCCACGACATCTGGTCGCTCCGAATATCGTACTAATGGATATGGATTCCAACCTTTATTGATAATCGTCTCCTCTAATTGCTTATCAGCCAGAGGAATACCATCCAAATTAACATTTTTAATTTTGTCTCGTACAGTATCAACCATCACCTTATCCACAATATCGTCAATGTAGCCCAAACATACGTCTGTTCGGGTTCGACGTCCGACCTGCATAGCCTCAAATTTAAGTCCTGGGTCCCGCAAACGTCGGCGCACCAAACCTACATTTGTAAGCATTGTTTCAGTAAACCCGTCACGGGCACCGCGCACAACCCGCTCCAAAGAAGGTTCCTCCGGACTACGCACCGGATAATTACGAGTATCCAGAATAAGGGAAAAACGTTCGCCTTCCATGAAAAAGGCACTCATCCCTGTCAGCACCTTGTTAATGACGACAGACATCTTATCTGTCTTCTCCACCTGAATATGTGGAATAAAATTTTCGAAATACGCTTGTAGTCCATCCGAAGAGAGATTATCCGGCGTCAGATAGGTGAGCCGCTTTAGCACTTCAAGCATGATCTGATCCTTCGCAAAGGTATTTAGGAACAGATATCCGGTATGACGCCCACCCAGTGTCATTTCCCTGAATACAACATCAAAGGTCTCCCCCAAACCTAATACTGTTTCAAGTGTATTCTTATTATCCTTCATCCTCGGCGATATATCATCTTCGGCCTGCCAGTAGCGAACGGACTCCTCTACGTTATCAGACCGCTCACTCTCTTTTTTGTGTTTAAAACGTGCAGATTCCTGCGCCTGCTTTTCCTGCCATGGACTCAACTCTTCTCCGTCAGTATGATATTCCTTTCCGATTCCCCCGTCTTCTTGATGTTGCTCTTGACCCGCTCTGTGATCCATATTCCTTGCCCCCTTCGCTTTCGTTGTTAACGGTTGTATACAAACCAGTCAAATAAGGAACCCGTCACCTTCCCAAGCACCATTGCCATTAATAGGCCGAGCATATACACGGTCATGTGGAGTCGCTTGGCGAGTATAGGCAGGAGATTCAATACCTCCGTTAAAGCCGCGGCGAGCAAGCCAATAAACACTCCGCAAAATAACCCAGGTATCCATGTAAATATGCCCGGTAGTGGCAAGCAAATGTTCCAAAAATCGACCACAGTTCCCAGTACCGAACCTACAATCATTGCCTTTTCGTATGCACGTGATTTTTTATACGTACGGGTGAGTTGTGCTAATCGCGGCATGATATCCAGCACAATAAAAAAAGCAATTACACCGCTACCCACCGCAAGGCCCCCAGCAATACCTAAAATAATCTGAAGTGCAGCCTGTACAAATATCATGGTTTCTTATCCTTTGTCTGCAGACGGGCCATCTTTTCATATTCCTCTGCCACAACATACTGATCCACATTTTCCTGGTACAGATACATCTCCACCTCCAGCGGCGTCGGCTCCTCGTTCCAATTTTTCTTGAACAAGTGATTAAAAAATACGATCATGCCAAAGCCGATGCCGATCGAGTAAGCAATTTGAAACAGGTACGGATGCTCATCCTTACGTCCCGTAATCATCTCTACAATCCGAACCTGTACCTCCATCATGCTAACGTCGGCATGAAAATTCATAATTGTCAGCGCAGAGCCAAAAAACAGAAGCACCCATACCAAAACAAACAGTATTTTGGACGGCTTACGGGGTTTCTCCACGAGTTCCACAAGTACATGTGGCTTCCCGAGAGATTCAACTACGACCCCCGGAATATGATCTCTAATTTTTGCTATGATCTGCAGCATGTCTATCAGTATCAGATTACCGTCCTGGTGCTGCGGCCGCTTGAGAACAAGCTCAAGCAGATCCTTTTCCCATTCAGGATTAGTCAGCAGATGGGCTACATCACCCAAATGTAAATCCTGCCCTTGTATCATGCGGACACGGCTGCGGAGCCGCAAGTAGACAATAGGAGCTACTGTAGGAGCCGGACTATGAGTCATCCGATCCCCTCCTTATCCTCGTAATTATCGATTAGTATGGAACGAAGCAAGGAAACCTATTCTGTGTATTGTCCTTTATCCCACGCAAAAAAGAGTACCCCTGGCCATTAAAATGGCTTTGGAATACCCTTTAGAAATACGTCAGCATAAGGATTTCACTAAGATCCTGGCTGTTATTATTGGGCAATCTGATCGCGGATCAGTTGTAAAATCTTTTTTTCCAGCCGTGATACCTGTACCTGAGAAATACCAAGCCGACTTGCAACCTCTGATTGAGTCTGATCCCGGTAATAGCGCAAGTACACAATCAACCGCTCCCGCTCAGATAGTCCGCCAATGGCCTCATTGAGTGCCAGCTTGTCGAACCATCTTTCCTGTGATTCGTCAGCAATCTGATCCATAAGTGTAATCGGATCACCGTCATTTTCGAACACCGTTTCGTGAATGGAGGTAGGCGGCTTATTAGCCTCCTGCGCAAAAACAACATCCTCCGGTGTCACTCCCAGCTCATCAGCAACTTCCTTGACTGTAGGCAGACGGTTGAGCCGTTTGGATAGCTCGTCTTTCATTTTGCGGACCTTATTGGCCGTTTCCTTCAAGGAACGGCTAACTTTGAGTGTACCGTCATCACGCAGGAACCGTTGAATCTCACCGATAATCATTGGTACTGCATATGTTGAAAATTTGACTTCGTAGCTGAGATCGAATTTATCCACCGATTTTAACAAGCCGATGCAACCAATTTGAAAAAGATCGTCAGGTTCATACCCCCGGTTCATAAAGCGCTGCACGACAGACCAGACGAGCCGGATATTACTATTGACCAGTGTCTCACGAGCCTCATTATCACCGGATTGACTCAGTGCAATAAGCCGCTTGACTTCCGCATCCTCCAAATAGCTGTGCGAAGTTTTTTTTCCTCCTGCTTCCATAGGATCAACTCCTAATTATATAAAGCTTTCTTGGATTCAATCCTTTTCTTCATCCGGACCGACGTGCCTCCGCCCGGCTCACTGACTGCTTCAAACTCATCCATGAAATTTTCCATAATCGTAAAGCCCATGCCGGAGCGTTCCAATTCAGGTTTGGACGTATATAGAGGTTGCTTGGCAAGTTCCAGATCCTCAATTCCTCGGCCTGCGTCCTCAACAACCAACGTAATCACGTCCGCTTCAATCCCGACTTTGATCGTTACGACACCTGACGGATCGCTGTCATAACCGTGAATTATACTGTTTGTCACTGCTTCAGACACCACGGTTTTCAAATCGCTTAGCTCATCCATTGTGGGATCAAGCCTGGAAATAAATGCCGCGACAGCCACACGAGCAAATGCCTCATTCTCCGATTTGGCAGCAAACTGCAAGCTCATGAAATTGTTACCCGTGCCTTCTCTCATGACACTACCTCCAGTTCCGTGAGCGCATTTCCCTCGTTGTCATATATGGGCATGATTTTGAACAGCCCTGACATATCCAGCAGTCGGTGTACTGGCGGATTGACATCACAGACTGCCATTTTTCCGCCCTTTTGCTTGATCAGTTTGTACCGCCCCAAGATAACGCCAAGGCCGGAGCTATCCATAAACTGAAGATTCTTCAGGCTGAGCACAATATGCTCGCATTGCCGGCGCTGAATCGCCTCATCCATTTGCATACGGACCATGTCCGACGTATGGTGATCAAGCTCACCAGACAGCCTTACAATCAGTACCCCCCGGTGATGCTCCATTTCAATTTGCAGGTTCATGCTTACTCACTCTCCTCCCGGTCTTGGACAAGGATTTCTACGTAGCCGCAGACGATTCCTGCCCTCCGACAAAACTAGAAGAAAACCCCGTAAAATCTACAAAGAAAATAGGTTCGACATGGTACGTTTAAACAATTTCCACCATCCGGCCTTTTCGATAGCCACAGGCGAAGTGATATTAAACTCCTTAAGACGTTGTCCATCCTGGTAGACGAACAGCTTACCGACTGGGTCACCAGCCCGGACAGGAGCTTTGAGGCTTGGGGCCAGTTGCAATTCATGACGCAACGTTTGTTTGTTGCCACCTTTTTTCACCAACACACTGTAAGAACGGTCAGCCTGAATTTTCAGCTCTGGCAATACGCCTTTTTCAACTTTTACGCTGCCCAGCAATTCACCCGGCTTGTATATAGATTTCATTGTATATTGAGAAAATGCATAGTCGAACATGGAAGATACTTCATTGTTGCGTATCTTCGTATTTGGCTCCCCGAGCACAACAGCTACGACACGCAAGCCATCACGCTTCGCAGTAGCGGAAAGACAGAACTTTGCTTCTGCCGTATAGCCTGTTTTCAGCCCGTCTGCTCCAGTATAGAAACGGACAAGTTTATTCGTATTCACCAGCCAAAAGGGTTTGACTGAGGATTTGCGCAAATAGTCCTGATAGGCTCCCGTATATTTCGTAATTTGCGGGTATTTCAACAACTCCCGGCTCATAACCGCAATATCATGCGCAGAAGAATAGTGATTTTCTACGGGTAAACCGTTGCAATTGGCAAAATGCGTATCCTTGAGCCCGAGTTGCTTCACCTTGGCGTTCATCATCTCAACAAATGCCTGCTCAGACCCTGCAATTTTCTCAGCCATTGCCACAGAGGCGTCGTTGCCGGAAGCCATTGCAATTCCCTTCAGCATCTCATCGACCGTCATTTCTTCTCCCGGCTCCAAGAAAATTTGCGAGCCCCCCATTGAAGACGCATATTCGCTGGCTCGAACTTTATCGGTCAGCTTGAGCTTGCCATCCTGAATGGCCTCCATTGTCAGCAACATCGTCATAATCTTGGTGATGCTCGCTGGAGGAAGCTTTTCACGACTGTTTTTTTCATAGATGACTGTGCCCGTATCTGCATCCATCAGGATCGCCGAGAGAGCCTCGGGAGCTAGCTCAGCCGCTGATCCCTTTTTGGTTTTGCTTTCAGGTATGCTTTCTTCGGCCCAACCGCCGACAGGGACGGCAGTCAAGGCTACCAGGCAAGCCAGGATGAACGCCACCACTTTTTTCTTCACAATCGGTTCCCTCCTCAACATATTGGCGTAAAGCACCGGAGCCCATTTACTTAACCCTCCGGCCTATTCGCGTGCTGCTAACCATTGTCGTCAGAATGAAAGAAAAATATTCCATATGGATAAAAACATCAAATAGCACCAAGCTGAGTCAGCATGGTGCGCATTTTCCAATATATAAAATGACAGAACAGCTATCGTCTATGAAATAATTGTTTAAATTCGGCTAACGGTGAGATATGTGATTCCTCCACCCGGTAGAATATCCATTGTATTTTGACTAAACACCCGTATATCAATAAAAGAATTCGCTTCCAGTCTAAGTTCCATTGCTCCATTCAATGCACTATAGTTCAGTCCGCCAATTACCCTATCATCGAGATAAGCATAGGCTGAACTCCCGGCTACTTGTTCATCATTCAGATGAAGTGCCAGCCGTGTGCGGTTGCCGTCCACTTGGGGATCGGTCGAAATGTAGACTTGTATTCTGTATTTCCCAGCTCGCTTGGCTCGCCATCGGCTATTCACCGCATCGAATTCGATCAGCTCATCATGGTTGATTTGATTGAACTTCACCTTCTGCCAGCTACCTGCGGGGAGATTTTGCCTCGATCCCAGGTAGGCTTTAACAAAGGTTTCGTCCAAATGCTCAATCCCGTTGTTCGAGTATTTCTCGACCAGCAGCAAAGCCTGCCCTGTCCCATTATTCTCGTCATAACGATTATTGCTATAGCTAAAATCCAAATGTGAGCGAAGTGTCACCTGCTGTGTGGAAGAGCTACCAGAGAAAGAAATAAGCTGCTTTAGATTACGAGGATACCCTCCCACCTCGTCCACCAAAACTTTTTTGCCAATGACCACATCCACAAAATAGTTACATACGGATTGGGTGTCATCGAATTTGTCCGCTATCGCTAAAATGGAGTCACGCAAGGCCACATTTTTTGTTTCTTTGGTAGCACCAATTTGAATAAAAGAAGGCACTGTCATCTTATGCTCTCTGCTTAGTCCCTCAAACCAGCAGCCTATAAATTCAGCGTTCATAAAATCATTAATTAGAATGGGAATATCATTGGAACTTCCATCCTTAATGTGCTGGCTAGCTAAAAATCTGGCCCCGTTGGAGCTATTCAGATCCAATGCCGTATCGTTCCCCAATGTAAAAAGCGCTATGCTAGTAAACTGTGAACTTCTATTCTGCAAGTGAATCCCTGTTTTATTGTAATTAATCTCCGTGCATTTAAATAAATTCACATCACTTTCGTAGCCCCAAAAAGCCGTTTCAAAATGCTCAATTAGGACGTTATCCAGGGCAACTCCGCCGCCCTTCCAATCCTGAATACCCAAAGTACCTTTGCCATAATATCCTCGCTTCACTGACTGCGAAAACGGATTATTTAATGTGGCTCTGTCAGCCCCCTCGTACCGGATCGATAAGTCATGAAACTGCACATTTTGAAATCCGCTAAACGATGGTAGACTTTCATCTCCAATTTGAAAACAAGGACCCGTACCATAATATTCAATCGACGTAACACCTTTGCCTTGTCGGTATCTGCCCTTATGAATGCCAAAAATGCGCACACCCTGCTTGCGAATCTGTAGGGTAGAGGTTATTTTGTATCGTCCACTGGGGATGTGAAGAATGGAATAATCGGGGGTCTTATTAATCAATTCCTGTAAAGCTGCCGTGTCATCCTGAATACCATCACCAGCAGCTCCAAACCAACTTACGTTTACACTGCGTTCAATGAATTCTTTTTCAATGGTTTTAAAATTTTCATTTAATTGCTGCGGTGTTAAGTCTTTGCCTGTACCACTCAAATTCAACTTCAAACGGTCTGTAAAATGATCCGCCACCCGAACACCCCCATGTTTAAAAACGTAAAAAGTTCCTTTTTAACCAAGCCGAAGAATTCTTCATTTTCTTAGCATGGACTGAGTATATGCACAATAGGGCTTGCTCTAGGCTTGAGAAAAATGAAAATAAATATTTTATTATTATTGTACAAGAAGATACGTTTTGTATATTATAGATACATAATGTATCTAGGCGGTGAAATCGTGAAACATGTACTTACAGTAGCTGGTTTACTGGCTTTTTCGATTCCTTATGCTTGTCAGGGTTTGTCCCCCAGAGTTATCACGATTTCCCTGCTTATCCTGTTGTTCAGCTATACCATGCTACTACCTTCACTCAAGTCATTGATCGCAACCTTAGCCGACAATCCATTGCTTACTTTACTCATGCTGTACATCGCTGCCTCCTGTTTATGGGCTGAACAAGAGCAGACCTCTTCCTTGCTGATGGTTCTCAAATTTCTTGCCTTCTCTACCTTTGGACTCTATTTGGTCACCCATTATACAACACAGGGCTGCATTCGCCTCTTAGTCGTTACGTTAAGTATTTTGAGCATACTCAATCTACTCGCCGTTTTGCTCGTTCCCTCCTTTGCTATTCATGGCGGCGTAGAACATACTGGGCTATGGAAGGGCATCTCTGGTCATAAAAATACACTTGGAACTCTCTCTCTGTTAAGTTTTGTTTCACATGTTATTTACTTTTTCAGGGGTAAACATAAAGTTTTGCATATTGGCTTCATCTTACTCAATGCCTTATTGCTCATCGAGTGCCAATCTACCACCTCTTTGGTACTGACATCTTCGCTCTTCGTATTTATATTGTTTATATTGCTATTCAAGAGAATCCGAAGCATTGCATTACGCGGTTTCTTCATTAGCTGTTCCTGCTTGTTCGTTCTTTTGGGTTTGGTATTCATCTTTACTTATGGAGATGCGATTGCGTCGGAATTTGGAAAAACAACGACCTTAACTGGAAGAACGGAAATCTGGCAGGGGATTGGTGGTGCTATTCAGAGCCATTACTGGTTCGGACATGGTTACGGCTCCTACTGGGCAGCCCGGCCCAGTATCTATGCGAACGGAATTCGATTTGATCTGACAAGCAGCCATAGCGGTTTCCGAGATCTATGGATCGATGTGGGCCTTACAGGACTACTGGCAACAATTACAATCGCCATAACCACTTTATTTAAATTCAGAATTGGTAAAGCAGATATGTATACATGGTTGACGGCAGCGGTTTTTTTCTTGTTTATCATATTGAACAATATAACGGACAGTCGTTTCCTGAACTCGCTATCCATTTACTGGATTATTTTCATGGTTATTGTGATTAAGGTGCAAGAACGACATAAACTGGCTGTAGCAGAAAAAACGAATTCAACTGCATTGAGCACACAGTCTCTTTATTAGGAGATCATCCTCAGCTCAACCGCTGTATGTGAAAAAGAACCCCGTAGCCACGCCAACAAGAGGCGTTCGGATACGGGGTTCTTGGGGTATATGTCCACCGCTTCGGTTGAACATGATCCCAATCTACATTTGTGGAATAATCGCTAGCACAAGTTTTAAAAATTGCTCACGTACTTTCTCTGCCGTCTCCATCACTTCACCATGGGACAAAGGCTGGTCCAGAATGCCTGCGGCCATATTCGTGATACAGGAGAAGCCCAGTACCTCAATACCTGCATGACGGGCTACAATAACCTCAGATACGGTCGACATACCCACCGCATCTGCACCCAGTGTACGCAGCATAACGATTTCAGCAGGCGTTTCATAGTTAGGCCCCAGCAATCCAGCATATACACCTTCTTGCAGACTGAAGCCCTGTTGGTTAGCCGTTTGCTTGGCAATTTCACGCAAGCGGCGGCTGTACGCCTCCGACATGTCTGGAAAACGAACACCCAGACCAGCATCGTTCGGTCCGATCAATGGATTTTGTCCTGTCAGATTAAGATGATCCGAGATGACCATCAGATCTCCTGCTTCGTAGGAAGTGTTTACACCACCTGCTGCATTCGTCACCAGCAGACTTTGAATCCCCAATTGCTTCATCACCCGAACTGGGAAAGCCGTCAGCTGCGGGCCATAGCCCTCATACATATGAAAGCGCCCTTTCATCATGACGACAGCGCGACCTTCAATCGTGCCTAACAGTAATTCTCCCTCGTGACCTTCTACCGTCGATACAGGAAAATGGGGAATATCCTGATAAGGAATACTAATTCCATCCTGAATTAAATCGGCCAGAATACCGAGACCTGATCCCAGAATAAGACCAATCTCTGGACGAATCCCGCTCTTGGCAAGGATATAATCTGCTGCTTCCTGAATCGTAGCTTGGTTGGTTGTTGACATTAATATCTCTCCTGACTTGTACAATCGTAAAGTTATAGTCATTATCACATTTTCTATGAAAGCAAAGTATCGTTACGTTCGATCTTTGCTTTCATGAGAAGTGCGGTTACCGCCGTGCGGGTGATGCTTCTCATATACTTCCTTCATATTCCGTCTGGCCGTCTGCGCATATACCTGCGTCGTTGACAGGTCAGCATGACCCAGCATTTCCTGTACAGAGCGTAAGTCTGCTCCGCCCTCCAGCATATGTACCGCAAAGGAATGCCGCAGCGTGTGGGGCGTGATATCCTCGCTTATGCCTGCTTCCTGACCGTACTTCTTAATCATTTTCCAGAAGCCCTGTCTACTGAGACGCTGTCCAGATACGTTCAGGAACATGGCTTCCTGCTCTACCTGAGCTTCTTCACCCTGCCCGGATTTCAGCAATAATAGACGCTGCTCGTCCATGTAGGCTTGTGCCCACTGTGATGCCTCACGGCTGATCGGTACAACACGCTCCTTGCCTGCCTCGCCGCCACAGTGCACAAAGCGCAGATCGGTGCGCACATCACGCACGTTTAGGGCAATCAGCTCCGATACGCGAATGCCCGTCGCATATAGCAGCTCCAGCATCGCCTTGTCTCGCACCCCTTGCGGGGCAGTCACATCCGGTGCGGCCAGCAAACGCTCTATCTCATCCTGCGTTAGCACCGAGGGCTTCTTTTTAGTCGCTTTAGGCAGCTCCAGCAGAACGGACGGATCATGGATCGTAATTCCCTCCCGAATAAGAAAATGAAAAAAGGAGCGAATGGAGGCGACGCTACGTGATATCGTCGCCGCAGCTTTTCCCTGTTCCTTCAAACGGCCCAAATACAGTACCAGATGTGACCGTTGGACGTTATCCGGCTGCTCAATTCCACAGCTTTCTGCGAACTCGACAAACTGCTGTACGTCTCGTTGATACGCTTCCAAAGTGCTGCGCGACAAACCCTTTTCCTCTTCCATATATTGAGCGAAAGGTTGAATGTACATTTTCATGAGTTCCAAAAGTCTCCTTGTTCTGCATACAGCGGTTCAGTCTCAGCGTCTGCTTCTTCGTGTGCTGCCTTCATTTCATAAGCTCATCAAGACCGATTACTTAGACTATTCACCATACCAGTAAAAGAAACGTAAACGTTCCAACACTGCTATTCGATGCTCGGACCCTTCATTTACTTTTTGTCCGCCAAATACCTTAACTGCATGTCCTTCCGGTATTCGGTAATGATCTACAGGTGTTATCCAATCTGTAAACAGCCTGAGGCTAAAAAAGAACATACATGCCAGCACTCCGAACAAGATTACCAAACGCAGCCATTTTAGTCCTCTCCGCAACGATAGTACCATGTAAATCAGCCGCCTTTTCCCCAGAATATAGTCCCTATTAGGACTCTCTATGGAAGGGTATGACAAGCTATTCCTTTTTATACCGCTTAATCCCGAACAACAGATTCCGAACCAAAAAAGCTCTCCCGAACGCATCTTCGTCGGTGAGAGCTTGGGTAGTCAGCTTTTAGTCCTGAGATTTGTTTTTTCTGGATTTGCCCAAAGTTTTCTGAGCGGTCGTATCGTTCTTCGCCTTACAACGATAACAAATACCGTGGAAGTCCAAACGATGATCCACTACGGTAAAATTATATTCCCGTTCCAGGCGCTCCTCCAATGGTCCAAGCCAATCTTCCAGTATTTCATCTACACTGCCACACTGCACACATATCAAATGGTGATGGTGATGTTTGGTTGTATCGCCGCGCAAATCATAACGCGCAACGCCATCACCAAAATTAATTTTCTCCACGACATGCAGTTCACTTAGCAGTTCTAGGGTACGGTATACGGTTGCCAGACCGATTTCGGGAGCTTTCTCTTTGACGAGCATAAATACATCTTCCGCACTCAGATGATCATCTTCGTTCTCAAGTAAAACTCTGACGGTGGCTTCCCGCTGAGGCGTTAGTTTGTAGCCCTGGGATTGCAGCTGCTGCTTAATTTTTTCGATCCGTGCTTCCATGTGTCTCCCTCCCCCTGCAAAGCTACTGCCTACTGCACTTTTTTCACTCCTATTATTATAGGGGGTCTATACAAATAAAGTCAAACATTTTGAAACGGATCAAGATGACACGGAAGCTGTCAGCATAGGAGTGACCCATTGCATCATAACCGGGGTGATCCAAGTTTCAAAGGACGCGCTACCAATAAGAAGCACCATCATCACAGCAGTCAATCCTGCGTAAGACAGCAACGGACGCAGCATTCCGTCTGACGGCCGGGTAGCGAGTATTTTGGTTTTGATCATATGGATGGAAAAAGTCATCGCAGCCACGCTGCAGACGAGCAGTACCGGAATCACGAGCAGGTTATGGGGAGCAACTGAAACCAAAGAAAATAGCAGTCCTTTCCATGAATATTGCCCCACCATATAACCTACTGAAAATCCGATTAGCACACCCTTGAGGAAATTCAATACAAGAATGCCCGGCAGACCAATAACCGAAAGGCCACACACCCAAATTAGGCCGACCCATTTCAGATGTAAAGATACGCTATCCCAAAAGGTCGAGGCCGCCTGCGAATCAGCGAAGCCCTGTTCGTTTTGATTGACCGTTATAAAAAAATCCTTCAGGTAACGGGACAAATCCTGTAACTGCTCCAGCGAGAGTGCGTTTACCATAAGTGCGCCAAAGACGACTCCCACCAGAAACAGCACAGCCAAGAAAACATAATACGGCGTCTGATCCTTTAACGTATGACGAAACCATTGCATCGGCGTCCTGCCCCTTTCATCTGCTTGTTTGTCCAAAAAACAACCGTAATCCGACGGCTGATGGCTAGAAATGGGGCAGCTTTCGCTGCAGATCAAACATCACGAATGATGTGCCAAGCCAGCGGCATAGATAATTTATGGTTATGAACAAGCAGACGCTGATATGCCTTTAGAGGGACAAGACTTTACTAGGACTTAGCTATTTTGCCGTATGTCCCACCACCACCGGATACAAGCGACAGTCGCCCCTCGCGTGAAAGCACAATTTGCTCTGCCAGCACTTTTCCGACGACTGCTGCTAACTCCTCCTGTGTAACCTCATGTAAAATATTCATTTCTGTTCCAAATGCAGCCAAGAGCTGGTTCAGCTTGGCTTTGCCCAGACCTGGAATAAACTCCAGTGGAATCTGGTAAATGTACGGCGGACGATGGGACGGAATCATGGGTTGCTCACGGTCGGCAATGCTCCATATACGATCCAACACACCTCGCACAAGCTTGGTATGACCACAGTCAGGACAACGTTCATCCGCCATCTGTTGCTCGTCAATAATCGTACCGCAGCTTTGACAGTAAGAACGATGGTATTTGCCCAGTTTCGGATTTAATCCGTAGTTGGCACGCACCCGTCGTCCTTCCCGCCGCTCCAAAGCCATTCTGAATTCATCAAAACACGGCTTTGCCAGTGATAATTTATTGTATTCTCGTCCGATTTTCCCAAGTGAATGGGCATCTGAATTAGTGAGAAAGCTGAAGCGATCCAGTTCCGAAATCAAACCGGCCATAGATGAATCTGCGCTCAGCCCCAGCTCCACCCCACTGATGAGCTCCATATCCAGCAGTTCCTCCATACGAGCCGCTGAACTGCCGTATATGCCCTTATGAGGAGTAAAGACGTGAGCAGGCACCATAATGCCTCCACGTCCGTAAATTTGCTGCTGCAACTCGCGTGGCGGTGCATAGATTCGTTGTGAGCTGAGATTAACATTTTTCATATGCCGGGCCAGCCATTGGGTAAAATCCTCCATCGCCGCCAGATCTGGAAAATAGGCCAGTACGTGCGCCTCAGGACGACCTTCAGCACGTATTTCCAGCTCCGTGCCAAGGAGAATGACCGTATCCCGGTATGCGATACCTCCGCCGCTGATTTCCTTCATTTCCCCCGTATGTAAATAGGTACGAATATCCTCCTGTACATTAGGTGCATGGCAGTCAATGATACCGATCAGCCCAATTCCTTTGCGACCGGAGGCTTCCTTAGCTATGTTGGCAAAGGTCAGATCGCGACTGCCACTAATTTTGACCGGATTTCCCTTCTCTGTTCTGCCAATATGAATATGCAAGTCTGCAAAGTAGTCGTTAAGTTCTAATATATTTTCATCCATCCGCTTAGAAGCTCCCTGTATGTTGGCAGAGTTGCCATGCATAGACGGCCAAAATCGTTTTGGCATCACTAATCCGTCCTTCACGAATGAGCGTCTGTGCTTCTTCCAGCGTCACCTCAAACAGCTCCAGAAATTCATCCTCATCCGGTTCCATCTCACCTAACTCCAGCTCTTCGGCCACATACAGATGAATGATTTCATCCGCAAAGCCAGGAGAGGTATAAAAGGAGTGCAACAGCTTCAGCGACTTGGCAGTATAACCTGTCTCTTCTCTCAGCTCCCGCCCCGCTGCTTCCATCGGGTCTTCACCCCGCTCTAGCTTACCTGCAGGAATTTCTACCTCACAGCGCCCCATCGCCTGTCTGTACTGGTCCACGACCAGCATTTTCCCTTCATGTAGAGCCAAAACAGCCACTGCACCTGGATGCTTTACAATCTCACGCTTTCCAGTGGAGCCGTCGGGAAGCTCTACCGTATCTACCTGTAATGTAATGACCTTTCCCTCAAAGATAGGCTGTGTGGACACGGTCTTTTCCTCCAGCGCAGGATTGGAATAAGGCTTGCGATGTGCATCGTTTGTTGGATTGTTCAATTGTCCGTTCGTTTGCTCGTTCATCGGTAAGTTTCCTCCTTCATATCTATCTTTCTTTATTAATTATCACCAAAGTTAGTCTAACTTGTCCACTTTGTACATATGCTGGTGGTAGAATAACAAACTTCCTGTCCTGAGGAGATGCAGAAATGAAAAGCTACCGTACTGAAAGCACCCTCCATATCGTTGGTAAAGCCTGGCAGATTCAAGCACTCTTGCGTCAATGGCAAAAGGCACATGGCCCTACAGCCACCATCGCTTCGCTAGCTGTTCCAAAAAAGGTTCAGGTCTAAAGACGAAGGAACGCTGTTCCTGTCTTTAACCTGAACCTTTTTTCAGTATGTTGCAAGTGTATAATACAAATTTATTTTGTGGTTTCTTGAATCAGAGCTACGACAACTTCAGCAACCTTCACCAGGTCATCGGCCTTAATCTTTTCCTCTGTTGTATGGATGTTCTGGTAGCCCACAGCCAAATTCACCGTTGGAATTCCAAGCCCGTTGAATACATTAGCATCTGAGCCACCACCGGAATGGAAAGTTGGCGTTGCCAGTCCCAGTCTTTGAATCGCACGCTGAGCAACCTGTACAACTTCATCATGCTCCGTAAAGCTGAATGCCGGATAGATGACTTCACTGCGGAACTCTCCCTGTGCACCAAATTCACGTGTGGTGGTTTCCAGTGCTTCACGCATATGCTGGATTTGATGATTAACCTTTTCTTGCACAATACTACGAGCCTCTGCACGGATCAATACAAAATCGCATACCACATTTGTCGCGCCGCCGCCCTCGAAACTGCCGATGTTAGCGGTCGTTTCCTTATCAATCCGTCCTAGTTTCATTTTAGAAATTGCTTTAGAAGCGACCTGAATGGCACTAATGCCATCTTCGGGATTTACCCCCGCATGAGCGGACTTCCCAGTTATCTTCATTTCAATACGTGCCTGCGTTGGGGCAGCTATACAAATAGAGCCGACCTCACCATTTGAATCCAAAGCATATCCGAAATCAGAATCTAGCACTTCCGGCTTCATCGCCCGTGCACCCATCAATCCAGATTCCTCGCCAGCCGTAATCACGAATTGGATTTGACCATGGGGAATATTCTGCTCGCGCACGACACGAATCGCCTCGAACAAAGCAGCAATTCCCGCCTTGTCGTCAGACCCCAGAATCGTTGAACCGTCACTACGAATCCAGCCATCCTCACCCAACTGTGGCTTAATGCCTTTACCCGGAGTAACGGTATCCATGTGACAGGTAAAAAACAATTTGGGTGCTTGCTCCACACCTTCCGCTTTCCAGGTGACGATCAGATTGCCTGAACCATGTCCGGTTCTTTCACGAGAATCGTCTTCCATTACTTCCAGCCCGAGTGCATTAAACTTTTCTTTTAGAACACGTGATATTTCCTGCTCATTTTTCGTTTCGCTATCCACCTGTACGAGTTCCATAAATTCCTGTACAATTCGGTCTTTTACTACTTTTACTGTCATTAAACTTTCCTCTCTTTCCCGATTACGCTACAATACGGATAGATGTTCTTATCTATGACTTAAACCTATCCTAAAGGAGTTACACATGTCGAACAAAAAATGGGTTCGTTTTTTCGTCTACATTATGCTCGCAGCTATGATTGGTTCTACGCTGTTCATGGTAATTGAGCCGTTTATTATGCCACTATAATAACTATACCGCTCAAGGTATCCTGCTGCTCTAAGGCACTATTGAAGCCTTGAGTGGACGAGCTGTTACGTAAAGCAAACAGGCGGGCTTCCGTGTAGATACACAAGCCCGCCTTACTTTATTGGAAAGAATGCGTTTGCCATTGCGCAACAAATGAAAATTGCTGTTCAAAGTACGGTACAATTTCCTTCGCAATCTGCTCCACCGATATAGGCTTCTGTATGCAGTCCTCCAATGATGTCACACCGTATTCCTGAATTCCGCACGGGACAATACCCTCAAAGCCCTCATGCTGTATCCCTGATTTGATGTTAAAGGCAAAGCCATGGCTGGTTACGAAGCCCCGACGGTGCTTACACTTGTTGAATTTAACGCCAATGGCCGCAATTTTAAGATTCCCGATCCATACCCCCGTATATTCAGGCTTACGGCTTCCCTCAACTCCATAAGATGCCAACAACCGGATGATCACTTCTTCCAGACTTCGAAGGTATCCGTGCAGATTCAACGCCTCCCGGTTGCCGAGCATAAGTAGAGGATATCCGACAAGCTGCCCCGGCCCATGATATGTAATGTCTCCCCCACGGTCAATCTGAAAGACGCTGATTCCCTGCTCCTTCAGTTGCTCTGGTGTGAGGAGCAAATGTTCAGGATGCCGCTGAGAACCAATCGTATAGGTCGGCGGATGCTGGAGAAGCATAAGCGTTTCTCTTGCCTCTCCCGCATCCAGCTTTCCCACAATCTCCTTCTGGACATCCCATGCATGGGCATATTCCATCCTATTCGTATAGGTTACATCAAGCGGTCGTCTGTTCACGGCCTGTCACTTCCTCTCCGTGCATTTCCCCCACTGTTCGGATGATTAGTACAGCTTCGTATCTAAAGTGTAGCCTTCTAGATTTTCTTTAACCCGTTGCAAGAATCGTCCGCAAATCACTCCGTCCAAAATGCGATGATCCAGCGACAAGCACAAATTAGCCATCGAGCGAACCGCAATCATATCATCAATAACCACGGGTCTTTTGACAATGGATTCAAAGGTAAGAATTGCAGCCTGCGGATAGTTAATCACCGGATAAGATAAAATTGAACCAAAGGAGCCTGTGTTGTTTACAGTGAACGTTCCGCCTTGCATGTCGTCCAGTTTGAGCGTGCCTTCCCGGGTTTTACGTGCCAAATCGTCAATTTCACGAGCTAATCCAGCAATATTTTTCTGATCCGCTTTTTTAATAACAGGGGTAAGAACGGAGTCCTCCGTACCTACGGCTAGCGAAATATTGATGTCTCTTTTGACGATAATTTTGTCCACTGCCCAGACCGAATTCATAATCGGATATTCCTTGATTGCATTCACGACTGCTTTCATGAGGAAAGCCAGATACGTAATATTAATTCCTTCTTTTTGCTTAAATTCATTTTTGATCTTGTTGCGGAGCATCACCAGGTTGGTCACATCCACCTCAATCGTCGTCCAAGCATGTGGAATTTCGGAAACGCTTTGTCGCATATTGCGAGCAATTGCACTGCGAATGGGTGTAACATCAATAAAATACTCGGATCTGTTATTGTTGCCACCCTCAACTTCGATCACAGGAGCTTTTGGAGCCTCCGTCAAATGAATCCCACTGTTACGAACCGGAATAGCAGGGTCCATATTTTGAATCGGTGCACTGTGCTGAGTGGCAGACTGCTGTCTTCCTGCAAAAGGAGAGCCTTGTCCTGATGCCGTCGCAGTCGGCTGTCCAGATACTCCAGTGGGGGCAGAACCGCCCTGCTGCACAAAATTCAGCACGTCTTTGCGGGTAATTCTTCCCCCCATGCCCGTGCCTGGTACTTGGCTTAAGTCCACATTATGCTCAGCAGCCAGGGTTTGCACCGCTGGGGAAAAACGTCCTCTCATGGACTGATCCGATCCAGCACTCTGCTGAGATTGTGTTTGTACGGTACTTTGAGATGCTGGTGCAACAGGTGTCGCCCCTGATACCGCCGCAGGTGCAGCCGACTTCGTCTGGATACGGCAAATTAACTCGCCTACCGCTACTGTCTGACCTTCCTCTGCCAACAAATCACCCATAATGCCGTCCAATGTGGATGGGATTTCTGCATTCACTTTATCTGTAATAACCTCGCAAATCGGCTCGAATTGCTCTACCGTTTCACCAGGTTGTTTGAGCCATTTGGCAATTGTCGCCGATACGAGCGATTCTGCCAATTGTGGCATGGTCACGTCGTTCCATTGTGTTTGGTCTGACATTTTTTCAACTCCTTAACATCATAGGAGGGCGCGTTACCGCTACCCCCGCTATACTTTTGGAATGCTTTCGTCCAATCTGCCCTATAATTAATACATTGCAAGACGGCGCATAGCTTCCTTAACCTTATCCTTGTTTAACATATAAAACTTCTCCATCGGTGGGCTGATCGGCATGGCTGGTACATCAGGAGCACATAGACGCTCAATCGGCGCATCCAGCTCGAACAGACACTCCTCATTAATAATAGCCGATACCTCGGCACCGATGCCGCCCGTTTTGTTGTCCTCATGCACGATTAATACCTTACCTGTATGTCGTGCAGCCTCAACAATGGCTTCGCGGTCCAGCGGTTGGAGTGTGCGCAAATCCACAACATGTGCGGTAATGCCCTCTTCCTTCTCCAATTCCTCAGCAGCCTGCATGACAAAATGCAAAGGCTGGCTATAACCGATGACCGTAATATCGTCACCCTCACGTAATAGATTAGCCTTGCCAATCGGAACGATATAATCATCCTCAGGCACTTCACCCTTGATCAGCTTGTAGGATTTTTTATTTTCAAAAAACAGCACTGGATCAGGGTCACGAATGGCTGCTTTCAGCAATCCTTTTGCGTCATAAGGGGTAAATGGAGCAACAATTTTCAAACCCGGCGTACCAAAAAAGATCGACTCTGGACACTGAGAGTGATATAAACCACCAAAGATCCCACCACCGATTGGCGCGCGGATTACCACAGGACAGTTCCAATCGTTGTTAGAGCGGTAGCGGATTTTAGCTGCTTCACTAATAATCTGATTCGTCGCCGGAAGCATGAAGTCCGAATATTGCATTTCGGCAATCGGCTTCATTCCGTACATGGCCGCACCAATCGCAACCCCGGCAATAGCCGACTCAGCCAATGGCGTATCCATAACACGTTGCTCACCGAATTGGTCCATAAGCCCCTTTGTCGTTGTAAAGACGCCGCCCTTCACCCCGACATCCTCACCTAATACAAAAACCGTTTCATCCTGCTCCATCTCTTCTTTCATGGCAAGACGAATCGCATCAATATATTCCATAATCGCCATCGTTACCGGCCCTCCCCATCGCTATCTGCATACACATGCAGCAGCGTATCTTCGGGCTTTGGAAAAGGCGCTTTATCTGCATATTCAATCGCTTCCTTGACTTCGAGCAGCAGCTCAGCCGACAGATCCGCATCCTTGGCCTCATCCCAAATGCCGCATTCGATCAAGTAGCTTTTCATACGGGCTACGCCATCCTTGGCCCAGTTCTCATCCACTTCCTCCTTGGTCCGGTAAGCCAGATCATTATCCGAGGTGGAGTGAGGAGACAGACGGTACATCATGGCTTCGATCAGCGTAGGACCTTCACCGCGGACAGCACGTTCCCGTGCTTCCTTCACCGCCGCATATACGGCCAATGCATCATTACCATCGACTCGAATCCCTGGAAATCCGTAGCCCAAAGCACGGTCGCTTACCTTGCCTGCCAACTGTTTATGAATCGGAACCGATATCGCATATTGATTGTTCTCGCACATAATGATGACTGGCAGCTTTTGTACACCAGCAAAGTTACAGCCTTCGTGAAAATCTCCCTGATTGCTGGAGCCTTCCCCAAACGTAACAAACGATACAAAATCCTTTTTCTGCATTTTGGCAGCCAAAGCTACACCTACTGCATGTGGAACCTGTGTCGTTACTGGGCTGGAGCCTGTCACAATACGCAGCCGTTTACTACCAAAATGTCCTGGCATCTGGCGACCACCGCTATTGGGATCATCTGCCTTGGCAAATGCCGACAGCATAAGTTCGCGCGGCGTCATTCCTACCGCAAGCACGAATCCATAATCCCGATAATAGGGAAGAAAATAGTCCTTTTCCCGGTCAAGGCCGAAAGCTGCACCTACTTGTGCCGCCTCCTGTCCAATGCCAGAAACGTGGAAATTAATTTTCCCTGCCCGTTGCAGGAGCATGTTGCGCTCGTCAAATCTTCTTGCGAGCAACATATATCTGTACATATCAATAACTTGTCCGTGAGTAAGTCCCAGCTGTTCATGTCTGAAGCCAGCGTCTACAGCGCCTTTAGAACTCATTGAGGCACCTCCTTAAGTGTCAAACATCCTACTTCCAGTACCTAGTACCATCTTGTCTTAAAACCTGGTACTAAACTCTGGCTAACCCCATTATAATCCTTTTCTCCCCAAAAAGAAAAGCACCGATTTATTTGAAACGTCTATATGCCTATCGCCTGTCCATCAACAGCCAACATCGCTTCTCCCAAAATCTCCGACAACGTCGGATGCGGATGAATAAGCTGTCCGACTTCCCACGGCGTGGCATCCAGCAGTTGCGCAAGAGCCGCCTCGCTGATCAGGTCCGTCACATGCGTACCGATCATATGTACACCGAGAATATCATTAGTCTTCTCGTCGGCCACTACTTTGACGAAGCCGTCCCGACTGCCGTATACTAGTGATTTTCCAATAGCTTGAAAAGGGAACTTCCCTACCTTCACCTGATGTCCACGCTCACGGGCTTCTTGCTCCGTTAAGCCGACGCTCGCCGCTTCAGGACGTGTATAAATACACCGCGGAATCAGATGGTTAGGTACACTGTGAAAATCTTCGCCCGCCAGATGATGAACCGCCTGCAAACCTTCATGGCTCGCTGCATGCGCCAGTTGTAAGCCGCCGATGCAATCCCCAATGGCGTAAATATGTGGTTCATTCGTCTGCAAATGTTCATTAACCGAGATAAAGCCACGCTCTACGCGGATATCCGTATTTTCCAGCCCGATATTTTCCACATTTGCCTGACGCCCTACAGAAATGAGCAGTTTGGAAGCGCTGAGGGTTTCTGTTTCTTCCCCTTTTTGCACATCAATCTGTACGCCTTCCTCATCTTTGCCATATGTTTTAGCCAGCACTTGTGAACCCGTCAGCACCTTGACACCACGCTTGGTTAACAAGCGCTGCATTTCACGCGAAACGTCTTCGTCTTCCGTGGGAATAAGTCGATTCGCGGCTTCAACCACCGTAACCTCCACGCCAAAATCATTTAGCATAGAAGCCCACTCCACGCCAATAACACCACCGCCCACGATAATCAGAGATGCTGGTAGCTCCTCCATCGTTAACGCTTCGTCACTGCTCAGAATAAATTCGCCATCTGGCTCTAGTCCGGACAGCACACGCGGGCGTGATCCCGTTGCAATAATGAGATGTGCAGGAACAATCGTTTCCATCTCACCATCTTCTAGTTCCACAGCAACTGCCCCGCTTTTTGGAGAAAATATAGACGGCCCAATCACGCGTCCCTTACCGCTCAGTATCGTAATTTTATTTTTACGCATCAAAAATTGAACGCCCTGATGCAGCTGTTCCACAACGGCTTCCTTACGCTCCTGAACCTTGGGAAATACAAGCTGTGCTCCCGATGTCTCGATACCGTATTGTGCACTTTCTTTAATCGTGGCATATACTTCCGCACTGCGTAGCAAAGCCTTACTCGGAATGCAACCACGGTGCAGACAGGTTCCGCCAAGCTTGTCCTTTTCGATGATAACCACTTCTTTGCCTAGCTGGGCGGCACGAATGGCTGCTACATACCCCCCGGTTCCTCCACCCAAAATAGCGACATCACAATGTATAGTCATGTTTCTCCTCCATTAACAATTGATTATATATAGCCTATTGTACTCTCTTTATTTCACTGTACAAAATATAGCGTTTAGGCATAGGCTACAAAAAAGCTAACCATTTACCCCAGTAATCTTTCCATATCATTCATACAGCGCATCTCGTAATTTGGTAGACATCCTTGGACTTTGTGCTGATTTGGCTCGCAGCGCCTTGCGAAATGATTCATTTTGCTTGCGCAGAAAGTTCAGCTCTGTCTCCAGCTCAGTGATGAGTTCTAGAGCTTGCGGGCTGATCAGCCCTTGCTCCAGTAATGCTCCTTTTTTGGCACTATAATCCGTATTTTTTTCGTCCATGCCTTTCACTCTTCCCTTCATTCCACTACGCTTCACCATATCATGCCCGCGGCGGCAGAGCAATGACGACCACATTTACGTTTTAGGAATAGACATACAAAAACATGTCGAAAATCAATATATTTTCTCTAGTCTGTATACGGCTGGTTATGGTAATCTATAATGGCGTTTTCTTTCGGAGAAGAAGATTTACAGTGTTATGTACATGTTACAGAGAGGGGAATTCGCTTTGCCTACAGGACGAATTACGATTATTACAGGCCCCATGTTCAGTGAAAAATCCGGCGAATTGATTCGCCGCTGTCAAAAACTAATCCAATACGGGCATCGTAAAGTGGTAGCTTACAAACCCGCTGAAGATAACCGCTATGCCGAGGACGAAATAGTAAGCCGGATCGGATATCGGCTGCCCGCTATCTCTATCCCAAGAAAACTTACAGATGAGCTCGTTCAGCGTATTTTGCAAGAAACAAAAGATGCCGACGTGGTTGCCTTTGATGAAGTCCAGTTTTTCAGTCGTCATATTATGTCGCTCGTACAAGAGCTAGCTTATTGCGGCAAGCATGTAATTGCCGATGGGCTGAATCTGGATTATCGAGGCAAGGAGTTCGGCTATGTCGGTGGTCTGCTCGCCATGGCGGATGACATCGAGAAGCTGACTTCCTTTTGCGCTGTATGCGGTAGCTCGGAAGCAGTATTTACGCAACGTATGGTAAATGGTAAACCTTCCACTGTGGGACCTATTGTGATGATCGGCGACTCTGAGGCTTATGAGCCTCGTTGTCGAAATTGCTTTATACCTCCTCATAAAGTGAACTGCGATTAGTGGACAGATAGCTCGACAAGCTGCAATATGCCTACGTGAGTACCAGTGACTTTTTTCTTGCATTTTTTTGGAACGAATCGAACCATTGCCCCGTATATCCGGTTAAGCTGTACAAGTTTTTAGTTTTCGTTTGTATATCATGACCATGAGATTATCTGGGGGGGACGGAATAATGAGTTTTTTTAACAAAATCTTAGCAAGCGCAGGAATCGGTTCAGCTAAAGTCGATACGCTGGTGGATCAAGCCGTATATGTGCCTGGGGAAGAACTTAGTGGTATCATGCGCATCAAAGGCGGCAAAATTGATCAGGAAATCGGCAAAATTGACATTGAGCTCAAGACTGAATATATCGTAGAGCACGATGATAAAAAAACTACCAGCACCTGCTGCATTGCACGGATCAAGGTATCTGACGGCTTTCATCTAGAGCAAGGACAGGAACTTGAAATTCCTTTTTCCTTCAGATTGCCGTTGGAAACTCCTGTTACTCACGCCAAACAGCCCGTCTGGCTGGAAACAGCATTAGATATTGGCATGGCTTTGGACCCAACCGATCGTGATTCACTAAAAATCGAGCCACATCCCTATATGAATACAGTCTTTGAGGCGGTTCACCTGTTGGGCTTCCGATTCCGCTCCTCCACCTGCGAACGTCACCCTAAGCTGGGACGCGGTGTTCCGTACGTACAGGAATTTGAATTTACGCCCGGATCAGAATATGCACGTGATATTGAGGAGCTAGAGCTGGTTATGCAGTTGGAACCTGAGGGTGTGCATGTGCTCGTAGAAGTAGACCGCAGGGGCAGAGGATTATCTGGTTGGCTTGAGACTGCATTTGATATGGATGAGCGTCATGCCTGGTTGAGCTTAAGCCGGGAAGAGCTATCCTATGGACCAGATCACATAGCAGATGCGCTAGAAGAATTGATTGACAGGCAAATTAGATAACACTGTAAAACACAAACAAAAAACTCCTAACCAATTTACTTACATACGGTTGGGAGTTTTTGTTAATTATAAGAATTCTTATATGATGGTCCTCAATCGTCTGTATAAACTAAAGTGGCAACATATCCTGTCTTTCCGCCTTATGCTTACACTCTTTGCATACCCCATACAGCGATCCATTGTCATCCGCATAGAAGGTTAATTTGTCTTCTTTTTTACAAAAGGAGCATTTTTGCTTGCCTGTGCCCTGGATAGAGTCAGACAGTCCAAACCCAGTTTGGGCCTGAATACCTGCTGCTTTTGCATTCTTGCGTGGACTGGAAGACACTTTAGACTTAGATTCATTACCGGTGCGGGATTGTCGAGCGGACTTACGAGGACGAAATTCAACGACATTACTGCCCCGCTGTTCATTCACTTGTTTGTTGCTGCTGCGACTACGCCTTGCTTTAACAATCCAACCCAACGCCACCAACAACACGCCGAAGAACACCCAAGTCAGACTATTCCACATGCTCTCATCCCCGCCTTTGCTTTAGAATTAATTGGGTTAATACCACTAGCCCGTTCAATGCGATGACTTAGCCTATAGCTTTATTCATTGAAATATACCCGTTATACAGCCTCTGTGCTGTTCATCCGATTGTCTACCCATATAAAAATCGTACCCTCCATTGCAACATCCGACCCGCCTCTAAGCAAGAAACTGAGCACATTAGGTAAATCATCTTTTCCTGAGGAGTACATTGACCCGTTTTACAAATTGTACATCATCCTTATGAAAAACGATAATATCCCCTCTATGAAGATCGTTCTCCTTATCATAATGCTTATCTACTGCCCAATGGTGAGAATAAAAATGGACCAGATGGCTACATTACTCCCCTTGATAATAAAAATCAATGAATCTTTTCGTCAACGGATTAAACTTATCAAAGCGTTTGCGATGCGGTAAAAAGCCTGACTTATGTACTTGTTCTGCTAGTGTTTCTACATGTTCGAATCGCTTGAAAAAGGGCAACGCGAAAGTGTAGATATCTTCAATAATCTCTTGGATCACCCGTTCTCTTTCAGCTTCTGTGGACACAAGGTAATCCCTGTTTCCCGTATATTTCTTGGTGAGAGCAATCAACTCACTGTGAAAACAAGCCCCCGTACTATACTTCTTTTTTATTCTTTTGGATTCTACGATAATATAAACTTTTAATGCACCATATTTAGTCGCACCAAAACTAATTTCAAATATAAATTCCTTGGTTTCTTTTTTCAAAACTTTTCTGCTTTTCAGATATTTAAAATCACTCAAAAATGGTGTAGCTATGATTTTGTCTATCGCTAACTGACGTAGGTCACTTGCTTTAAGTTCAGTCTTATTATCCATGATGTCACTCCAACCCAAAGAATTTCCCACCATTATATCATATCGGTCCAATTACAGGCTCCTCATATCTCCACCCTTTAATCACAATATATTAATAAAAACAAAGAAAAAAGCCGCTCACAATAGAGCAGCTAGTTCCTCTGAAACATAAAAAGCAGTATACGAATTATACTTTGAATTTACCAATTTGCCCTTGCAGGTCCTCTGCCATCGTAGACAGGTTTCTTGCAGATGAAGCAATTTCCTCCATGGACGCCAGCTGTTCCTGAGTTGCGGCAGATACGTGTTGTGTCCCTGCTGCGGCTTCCTCAGCAATCGCTGAAATTTGTCTGACAAAACTAACAATCTCATCAGTACTTGCAGACATTTGTTCTGATCCGGCAGAAACCTCTTCAATTTCACTGGCCACTTTATTTACAGTTTCCTGAATTAGTTCAAAGGATGCGCCTGCATTTTGTACAACTTCACGACCTGTCATGACATCCTTCCCGTTGGACGCTACCGCCTCAATAGCATGGGTAGTATCCTTTTGAATCAATCCCACTAGCTCCGTAATTTGTTGAGCTGAATGAGCCGATTGTTCAGCCAACTTGCGAACTTCGCCTGCAACTACAGCAAATCCGCGACCATGTTCTCCTGCACGGGCCGCTTCAATCGCAGCGTTCAAGGCAAGAAGGTTGGTCTGACTAGAAATATTGGTGATAACATCAATGATCTTGCCAATTTCGTCTGAGCGCTCTCCCAATCCAGCCATGAGATCTGCCAATCCATTCATCGAATCATTCACGGCATTCATCTGCGTAACTGCCTGTTGAATCATCTGGTTAC
This sequence comes from Paenibacillus sp. F4, assembly GCF_002894905.1. Classification (NCBI taxonomy): domain Bacteria; kingdom Bacillati; phylum Bacillota; class Bacilli; order Caryophanales; family Paenibacillaceae; genus Paenibacillus; species Paenibacillus sp. F4. The sequence goes on along the minus strand of NZ_POVS01000013.1, from coordinate 182,840 downwards.
CTTCAGCCGATTTATGGGCCGCATCTTGCGCAGATGCGAATACATTTTGCGCGCGGATGGCGATTTGCTCAACACCGATAGACATTTCCTCAATAGCTTGGGACGATTTCGTCACCATATCTACCTGGTCTCCTGTTCCAGTAGCTACTTCTTGCACCGTTTCGGTTATTTGTGCAGAAGCTTGGCTATTTTGCTCTGCGCTGGCCGTCAATTCTTCTGAGGAAGTGGTTACCAACTCAGTCGTCTTACTCACAGATTGAATCAGTTCGCGAAGGTTCTCAACCATGACATTAAAGGAATGTGCCAACGTACTGATCTCGTCCTTGCCCTTCACAATGATAGCTTCACTTGTAAGATCACCCGATGCGATACTTTCAGCAGCACGGCTGATTCGCAAGATAGGTTTAGAAATAATTTGGGCTATGATGATTGCCATGATCAATGCTAATATAACGGCTGCAACGCTCAAAACGATGACCAGTTGTCTACCTGAAATAAAGTTGTCAACAGCTTCTTTCGTAGTCTGTTTAGATCCATCTGCATTCAGTTTAATGAGCTGACTGATCATATCGTTTGAACTATACCATAACTTATAGGACTCTTGATGAAGGATACTTGATTGAGTGTAATCATTAGCTTTCCCCGCTTCAATCATTTCTGGCAACTTATTCAAATACTCCGTATAATTTTTGGAGAATTCTTCATACATTTCACGTTCTTTAGGGGTAGCAATTAATTTTTCGTATGTTTTTCGGCCGTCCTCAACCTTTTTTAAAACCTTATCATATTCGGCCTGAACCTTCTCCATTTCCTCTGGGTCACGTTCTACAATAATGTTTAATGAAATCCGCTCTACATCAGATATATCACCATTTAGCGTTCCCAGGATGGTCACACTTGGCATCCAATGGCTATCAATTGCCATCGAAGTGCCACCTAAATTTTTCATTTTTGAGATAGATGTTGTACTAATCACGATCAGCAGGATTATTACCGCAAGAAAACCCAATATCAATTTTGTTCGGATGTTAAATTTCATATATTCGCTCCTCAGTTCTCTTTATATTAGATACTATATCGACAAGAAACGACACATTGTTTATATCAAATATAAAGAGAATTTCAGAACTGTTTACAAAAGGGAAATTTTTCCTTGTGATGGTTAGTGCAACTGATTCAGTTTTATTTTATAAACAGTGTGAAGGGTATTATGACTCATAATTCCCATTGGTTCTGCCATTTAGCGAGGGAGATGCTGAAAATCTTTATTCACTCATTCCATCAAACTTTTAAAAAAAGGATACCCAAAAACGGGTATCCTTTTATGTTTTACTTCCTAGCAATCACCATAAATCGTTCTGAATTTGTCCTTATTCCTATTTCGGTTTGATTAGCAAAAATGAATTGTTGGAGTATTTGAAAATCAATTTCTTTTTCTCCGAAGTTAGGAATAATTGGTGTGTGTTTCAAGAGAAATATTAAGTCTGCAGGAGTCTGATAATATTCATTTGCATTGAATTCAAATGACTGTATATCGTTAAAGCCGGCATCACTTAATTCGGTAATATATTTAGCTTTTAACGAGTCTTTCTTAGCACCCCATGCCTGTCCTCTTCCAAACGCTTCTTTAATATTTAATTTGTCGTTTTCGCTTACTTGCTGTGTCAGGAATATTCCACCCTTTGCTAACACCTTTGCTATTTCTTTTGCATAAAAACATGAATGTCGAGAAGAGATTACATTAAAGAAGTTCTCAGGAAAATTTAGATTATCAGCATCCATCTGGAGAAAGCGAACATTTGCTATGTCTGATTCAGCAGAATTCTTGGTTGCTGTTTCAATCATTCCGGTAGAATGGTCAATCCCAACTAGAAGTAATGCAGATTCTGCTATTGATAAAATTGCTTCCCCGCCGCCAGTACCGATGTCAAGCAATATGTCCGACTTCTTGCATGTCTTCGCTACTTCATTGTAGAAGTCCCATTTTACTCCTTTGGAGATACATTTCACATTGCTGAAATCCCACCCGTTGATTTTTCCAACCTTATCATAAAACTCTTTATACTCTATTGAATTCATTTTTCTTCCACCTTCCAATTAAGGATAAAAACTACGGGTTAGCAGACCGATATCATTCAGAATTTTAGTTTTTGTAGTCAAAAGGATAGACCTCCCCCCCTTGACGGCTGGTACGCGTTTTTTCCAGCCCGTAAACTAAATACTTCGAACAATACGGAATGACATCCGATTCACCTCATTTGAAAGATTGTTTTAATTATATTTCTTATAGAGCTTGTCGATCAAGCAATAGTTCAATAATAATTCCAACTCTCTCCCTTGGTAGAACGACGACTGATAGCAATGAAATGACGATAATTGAAGAAAACTTTAAATTGTCCAGTTGAAATTGAAAATCGTTCATAAAAAATACCGCCCCTTATTGGTTCTTGGAAGAATCAATAAAAAGGCGGTATTAGTTGTCTACTATTCAGAAGTTTATCGGTAATCTGGGCGGCTGTTTTGGAGATTAGTAGCCATCCCTGCAATTATCATTGACAAACGCCAAAACACAAAAATCCGTTGCTCCGTCAATCATTCTGACCCTTTCAGGACACCTTGTTCTCAATTCTCAGCTTATCTGCCACCATCGCTATGAACTCTGAATTGGTTGGTTTGGACTTACTGATATTAATGGTGTAACCGAACAGGTGTGAGATGCTGTCGATATTTCCACGGGTCCATGCTACCTCGATAGCATGACGAATGGCGCGTTCTACGCGAGATGCCGTCGTTTTGAACTTTTCGGCGATTGCCGGATATAATGTTTTAGTGATGGCTCCCAAAATTTCGATATTATTGTACACCATCGTAATGGCTTCGCGTAAATATTGATAGCCCTTGATGTGAGCTGGTACACCAATTTCATGTATGATGGCCGTGATACTGGCATCCAGGTTTTTCGTCTTACCCATAGGTACAACGTTGGACCGCATGGATGAAATGGTCACCGGACTGCTGCTAACTAACTGCGGCCCCACTAATTGGCGAACACGGTTCGCCAGCACTTCCATGTCAAACGGCTTCAAAATATAATAAGATGCCCCGAGCTGTACGGCCCTCTGTGTAATATTTTCTTGACCGAATGCAGTCAGCATAATGATTTTCGGCTGTGGAGTCAGGTTCATTTCTCTTAAACGCTCCAATACACCGAGACCATCCAGATGAGGCATAATAATATCTAAAATAAGTACATCAGGTATGTTGCGGGATTCTGCGATGCGTTGGAGCACTTCTTCGCCGTTATAGGCGATTCCTGTAACTTCCATATCCTCCTGATCGGAAATATATTCAGCAAGCAAATTCGTAAATTCCCGGTTGTCATCAGCCAACAATACCTCAATTTTTTGCAATGTACTTCCTCCTCATTGAGTGATATTCCATTGTGATATCTGTTTACAGTATATAAATATTTCTTGTCGGAGTATATGATTTCGACATCGAATTATGAATTCCTTCTGTCGAAAATTATTTTTATTTATTTTTTTTATAGTTTCTATTATAATTGATTCTTTATCTTGCATTTATGAGTTATTCCCCTGCTTTTCGACAAAAAAATCTTAAGGCCACTAGCTCGCCTTAAGATTAGAAGATGATTTCAAGCTTACGTTATTCTGCATGATTCCTGCATCACGCAGCATCCATTCAATAAAACAACCGTAACCTGATTTAGGATCATTCACAAATACATGTGTCACAGCCCCGATAAGCTTACCATTTTGGATGATCGGACTACCGCTCATTCCTTGCACGATTCCGCCGGTCTTATCCAGCAGCTTTGGATCTACAATGCGAATCACAAGTCCTTTGGTTGCTGGTTTGTCCTGCTGAGAAATGTGTACAATTTCCGCCTGAAACCGCTGAATTTGTTGACCTTCCAGTACAGTCAAAATTTCTGCTGGTCCTTCCTTTACTTCATTCGCAAAAGCCACTGGAATAGGAGTCGAATACAATCCATATTGAGGCTCATCTGACATTTTCCCGAAAATTCCGAAATTCGTATTTCGTTCAATATTTCCTAATACCCGATGATCTTTGAGAAAATGAGCGCGTTTTTCTCCCGGTTCCCCACTTTGGCTTTTCGCAATTGACGTCACATTGGACTGCACAATCTCTCCGCTCCCCACGACAATGGGGGTTTGGGTATTCATATCGGTAATTACGTGGCCCAAGGCCCCGTATACACCCTGGTCGGGTGCGTAAAACGTTAATGTACCTACACCTGCAGCCGAGTCCCTAATATACAACCCAAGCCGCCACGCTTTATCATCTTGATCATATGCTGGTGTTAACTTGGTGGAAATGGTCTGCTCCCCTCGACAAAGCGTGATGTCGAGCGGTTTTTTGTTCTTACCTGCTTCGTCTACTGCCTCAGCAACCCTTGCCAGGCTATTGAGTGGTTTGCCGTTCATGTGTGTAATCCGATCCCCTAGGCGAATCCCCGCTGTTTCACCAGGTGACACCTTACGATCATTACTTTCCTGAATAATATGGTGACCAACGACAAGCACTCCTGAAGATTTTACTTTGACCCCAATTGTCTGCCCTCCCGGGTATACTTTTAAATCGGGAACTACACTTTCTTGGGTTGTCCTCATGCTTTTAGAGCCGAACAAATCCAAAGAAGCTTGTGGAGGCAGCGCAGCTTGCACATGCTGAGCGTTACCGAGAGAACACATAAGAAAAACAAGCAAAAGACCGAGCAATTTGATCCTGGAGTAAAAATTCAATGGCTGTCACGCTCCCTTTGCTTCTTTCGCTTGACGAGTAAAGGTGGTCGCCAATTGCGTACCTATAAGGTAACCTTGCCCCCAGGCTTTTATAACTGTTAAACATTACGCCAGCCGCTCTTTTCAGGCTTTCTTTCCTTCCGCCAAATTCAGCATTTCCTGTGCGTGATGCAATGTTTTTTCGGTAATTTCCACGCCACCCAGCATCCGTGCCAATTCCTTGACACGCCCGTCCTCCGTAAGTCCCTCAATTTGAGTCATGGTCCGTCCATCATGAACATTTTTCTCAATAAGGTACTGATGATCTGCCATACATGCCACCTGTGGCAAATGAGTAATGGAAAAGACCTGACAAACGGAAGATAATCGATATAGCTTCTCGGCAATGGATTGAGCTGCACGACCACTCACCCCGGTATCCACCTCGTCAAAAATGAGTACTGGAATTTGATCATGACGCGCAAAAATACTTTTCATCGCCAACATGATACGTGATAGCTCACCGCCTGAAGCGATCTTACCAAGTGGACGTAATGGCTCACCTGGATTGGGGGAAATAAGAAATTCAGCATTATCAATGCCCTGCTTGGTAGGTCTTACCTTCAGACCTTTATACTCATATCCGCGTGGATCTTCAATTGGATCAATGCGCACCTTGAGTGACGTTCTTTCCATCTGCAGATCTTTTAACTCCTGCTCCACTTGCTCTGCAAGCTCTTCAGCACAAATTTCACGTGCTTCTGTAAGCTCTTCCGAAATCTCAAGCAAATCGGAAAGCAAATCATCCCGTTTTGCAATGAGCTGCTCCAGCCGCTCATCTTTATTTTCCAGCAGATCGGTTTCCTGCTCAATACGGCTATAGTATTCCAAAATCTGCTCTATACTATCACCATATTTTCGCTGTAATCCGGTAATTTGATTCAAACGTTGCTCCACTTCATGCAGCTTGCCTGGATTAAATTCAATATCCTCACGATAAGAACGTAACTGGAATGCTGCGTCCTCCAACTGGTAAAAAGCAGACTGAATCTGCTCCGCAATGGGCTGAAGGCTTTTGCTGTCATAGCTTTGGACATCGTTTAATCTGGACAACACGTTATTGATCGTATCCAGACCACCTCTGCCGCTTAGCAGTTCGTATGCTCCTGATATCCCATCCATCATTTTCTCACTATGGGATAGCTTGACCCGTTCCTCTGCCAATAATTCATCTTCTCCCAATTTCAACTCCGCCGCAGCGATCTCTTCTAATTGAAATCGGTACATATCCAAAAGCTGATAAGCCTTTTGACTTGAGCTTTGCAGTTCTCTTACTTCTTTTTCCGCTTTGACAAAAGCATTGTAACGCTCCCGATAAAGCGTTTTGACCGGACCGATGACCGAGTCACCGAACGTATCCAGCAGCGCCAGATGGCGATCTGCACGTAGTAGGCTTTGATGCTCATGTTGCCCGTGGATATTAACGAGTTGCTCACCTACCTCACGCAGCATCGTTAAATTAACCATCTGGCCGTTAATTCGCGAAGAGCTTTTCCCCTGAACCGTAAGTTCGCGACGAATCAGCAAATGCTCCTCCGCATTAGCCTTAATCCCTTGTTCCTCAAGTGTATTCCAAACTGGATGTTTTACCGGCAGTTCAAATAAGGCTTCCATCTCTGCTTTATCACAACCGTAACGCACTAAATCAGCAGAGCCCCTACCGCCTGCAATCAGCCCAAGCGCATCGATAATAATGGATTTACCAGCACCTGTTTCCCCGCTCAACACATGAAACCCTTTATAAAAATGAACATCAACGGCCTCTACAACCGCCAAATTCCGTATAGACAAAGTGACCAGCATCGTTCTTTCACCTCTATGATGTACAAATTAAAACGCCTAATATGCGTAGCCATTATAATTAGGAAATGTAGCCCATAAGACGATTCACGATAGCTTCGCTGTTTTCCTCCGATCGGCAAATAATCAAAATGGTATCATCCCCGCTAATCGTCCCCATAATCTCGGACCATTCAATATTGTCCAATAAAGCAGCAATCGAGTTGGCTGTTCCCGGCAGGCATTTCATCACAATCAGATTGGTTGTGTAGTCAATATGCAAAAAGTTATCAACCAACGTACGTTTCAGTTTCTGGGCCGGATTGTAACGCTGATCTGAAGGCATCGAGTATTTATATCTGCCATCGTCCATTGGAACCTTGATGAGCAGCAACTCCTTGATATCACGCGATACGGTCGCCTGCGTGACCTGAAAACCAGCCTTACGCAATGCTTCAACCAGATCATCCTGCGTCTCAATCTCATGTTGTGAAATAATTTCCCTAATTTTAATATGTCGTTGACCCTTCATATAATCCTCCTATGGATTAACCTTCATATTCCTCTTCTTCGAGGTCTTCCACTAATGTAATAAGGCGAATACTTCGCTCGTCCGTATCAACGTACAATACACCCGCGCAACCCGGATAGAGCAATAAATACGGCATGAGCTTGTCCCTTAAATCAGGACCACTCCACTCCATTGGTTTCTTGCGGCGTGACGTTTTGACCATATATGTCGAACCGTTTCGTACAGCCACGTAGTCTATAAACAAACGGCTATACACGGTATGTCCATTCACTTTAAAAGCAAGCGGTATTTTCATCTTCCCGCCCACTACTTCATATCCTGCTTCTTCGAGTAGGTCTGTGGCAGGCCCTTCGTCCAAGTCCTCGTTAATCGGTATCGTCTTTAGCACAAGCGGCCCTGGCTCCTTCAACCAGGCACGTAGGCTATATAAAGCCCATATCCCTAATATCACCCCGATCACAGCGATGATAACCGTATCATATCTTGTGTCCATGGACCGATCACCTCATGGACATATTCTAGGACAAGAAGTAAAATCCCTTTTCCTTTGTACATCTCATTATAGGCGAACGTGAGTTCTATAATCAATCCCTCACACCAAAAAGAGGTTCCCTTGAGTTCACAGAACTCATGGAGAACCCCTGAATGTTACTTACGCGATGGACCATTATTAAAAGTCTGACCTGCTTCCTGAACGGTACGTTCAATCAGTGGTCTGAAATCCATCTTCTCCAGCTGCGATTCTGCGGCTGGCAGCCCATCCAAACGCCAATGCGCTAAAAATTCAATATTGCCTTCTCCACCTGTAATAGGCGAATAAGCCAAACCTTGCAGCGTAAGTCCAAGCTCATGCGCAAACATCAGAATGGTCTGCAGTACTTCTTTATGCGTAGCAGGATCACGGACCACACCGGATTTTCCGACCTTTTCGCGTCCAGCTTCAAATTGCGGCTTGATGAGAGCTACAATATCAGCAGGTTGATGCAACAAGGCAAGCAACGGGGGCAAAATAATTCGTAATGAAATAAACGAAACGTCAATACTTGCGAAATTCGGCACTGAACCATTCAAATCCGCGGGTGTCATATATCTGAAATTCGTTTTCTCCATTACGCATACTCGTTCATCATTACGAAGGGACCAATCGAGCTGATTATAACCCACATCAATGGCGTATACGTATTCAGCTCCATGCTGAAGCGCACAATCCGTAAAACCTCCAGTGGACGAGCCAATATCCAGCATTGTCCTGCCCTTCATATCCAGCTCAAATTGACGGATGGCCTTCTCCAGCTTCAATCCTCCACGGCTTACATACGGATGCACCGAACCCTTAACTTTAAGCTCACTGGCACGTGGTACCTTCATCCCCGCCTTCTCAATCCGTTCGCTGTCCGCCAGCACTAGACCAGCCATAATCGCAGCTTTAGCTTTTTCACGGCTTTCAAAAAAGCCTTGTTCTACAAGTAATACATCAATGCGTTCCTTCGGAACAGACATGTTAATCTCCCTTTAGGCAGCCAGGCTGCTCTTGTCATACTTTTTATAAACGTCATGGTCTTCACTTCAAGTTACCCTATACGGATTGTCCCATGCCATATGCCGGCTCAGCAGCCCATTTACGCAGCTTTAAGCATACATCTTCAATGGTAAGACCTACTTCAGCACGCTGCTCTTTGATGGAGCCATGCTCCACGAACAGATCGGGAATCCCCATTAGGCGCACCTGTGCCTCTTGTATTTCGGCTTTAGCGTAAAATTCCAGTACAGCGCTACCCAAGCTTCCTGCTTCAGAAGCTTCTTCCAATACGATCAGCTTCGTATGCTGACGAGCCAGCTCACGCAACATATCCTCGTCCAAAGGCTTCAGGAAACGGGCATTCACGACGCCCACTTGCAAACCTTCCCGTTTCATCGCCTCCGCAGCCTCTGTCGCCACCTGGAGCATCGGTCCTGATGCGATTACAGCAAATCCCTCGCCTTTACGCAGGAGCTCCCAACTGCCGATGGGAATAGCCTGTAATTCTTTATCCATCGGCACGCCAACCACATTAACACGCGGGTAACGATAAGCAATTGGACCATCTTCATAGTCGAGCGCTGTTTTCATCATATGACGTAGCTCGTTCTCATCCTTTGGCATCATAAGCACAAGATTGGGGATATGACGCAAGAATGCCACATCAAACACGCCATGATGAGTTTCCCCGTCAGCCCCAACAAAACCTGCACGGTCAATCGCGAACATTACGTTCGCATTATGACGACAGATATCATGTACAATCTGGTCATAAGCACGCTGCATAAAAGTGGAATACACCGCAAACACCGGCTTCATCCCTTCCATTGCCAACGCAGCACACATGGTAGCTGCATGCTGTTCAGCAATGCCGACGTCAATCATACGGCTAGGAAACTCTTTACTAAACGGTACCAGTCCTGATCCACCAGGCATAGCAGGCGTGACCGCAACGATGCGCTCATCCTGCTCAGCCAGCTCAATCAACGTTCGACCGAAAATTTCCGTATACATCGGATTACCTACAGCTTTGAGTACCTGACCCGATTCAATTTTGTAGGGACTGATTCCATGCCATTTGTGTGAATCTGCTTCCGCAGGTTTATAGCCCTTGCCCTTGGTGGTTACGACATGCACCAATACAGGGCCAGTGACATTATCAGCCTGCTGGAAGGTTTCGATTAGCTTCGGCAAATCATGTCCGTCCACTGGACCGAGATACGTAAGTCCCAGTTCCTCAAACAGTACACCAGGCACCATCATATATTTAAGACTGTCCTTGACACGGCCAGCCGATTTGGCAAGTTTACCGCCGATCGCGGGTATTTTTTTCAGCAAAACTTCCAGCTCATCTTTTGCTCGCAAATAATGACGGTCCGAGCGGATTTTACTCAAATAATTATGCATGGCTCCTACATTAGGTGCTATGGACATTTCGTTGTCATTCAGAATGACCATTAAATTTTTGCGCTCATGACCGATATGATTCAACGCTTCGAAGGCCATCCCCCCAGTCAACGCTCCGTCTCCGATCATTGCAATGACTTTATTGTCCTCGCCCTTCAAATCTCGAGCCAAGGCCATTCCCATTGCCGCCGACAGAGAAGTGCTGCTATGACCGGCTTCCCAAACATCATGCTCGCTCTCACTTCTTTTTACAAAACCACAAAGTCCATCACGCTGACGAAGTGTATCAAAACGGTCCATTCGCCCTGTCAATATTTTGTGTACGTAGGCTTGGTGCCCAACGTCATAAATCATCTTGTCCTTCGGACTGTTATAGCAATAATGCAGGGCGATCGTGAGCTCAACCACTCCCAGATTCGATGCCAGATGCCCCCCAGTCACGGACAGCTTCTCAATCAAAAAGCTCCTGATTTCCTCGGCTAGAGAAGCCAACTCCTCAACCGACAGTGATTTCAGATCGCCTGGTTGCTTTATGTGTGGAAGCAGCACGCATATCTCCCCGCTTTCCTTCAAGTTTGTGTGTAAAGTTAACAAGTATTATATCACACTTTTTGACTGTGCTTAAACGCAGACAAGTCAAAACAGCTCTAACGCAACTAATGATCACGCTTCATCAGGTAATCGGCTATCTCCAGCAAACGAGAAGAATCGGGAATACCGCTCTCTGTTATCACTTTTTTAGCAGATGCGGTGAGTTCCTCCACCTGCCGCAAAGATGCGTCCATACCAATGAAATACGGATAGGTAACCTTCTCCTGTTCAACATCACTTTGCGTTTTCTTACCCATTTTGCTCTCATCGCCTATGAGGTCCAGTATATCGTCCTGGATCTGAAAAGCCAGCCCCAAGTCTCGTCCAAAGCGGCGAAGCGCCTCTAATTGACTCTTGTTCGCCCCACCAATCCGTCCACCTGCCAAGAGCGAGAAAATAATCAAATCAGCAGTTTTATGAAGATGGATATATTCCAGTTCCTCGATCCCCGTTATTCCTTGCTCGCCTGACATATCGGCGACCTGTCCACCTACCATGCCCCGCGCGCCACTCATTTCGGACAAATCCTCAACAATGGACAATAGCGAATCGGATGAAACACCGTGACGCCGTCCTGCTTGCACAATGCTGTAAAAGGCATGGGTCAACAGAGCATCACCCGCAAGGACGGCAACCGCCTCACCGTATACCTTATGATTCGTCAGCTTACCTCGCCGATAATCGTCATCATCCATGGCTGGCAAGTCGTCATGAATGAGAGAGTACGTATGTACCATTTCTACCGCACATGCCACTGGCAACGCAGCTTCCCTGCTTCCACCGAATGCTTCAGCAGCAGCGATCACAAGCAGAGGCCGCAGCCGTTTTCCGCCTGCGGTGAGTGAATAATTCATAGATTCTCGAAGAACATCGGGAATGTTCCAATCGGCCGGGAACTGCTCGGTCAGCGCAGACGAAACCGCATCCGCCGTCCCGGTTAAATATTCCTTGAACGACGGTCTATTCAAGCCCTTCACCGCCGTTTTCATCTAATCCGCCGCCAAAAGGCTTCTTGCGCAAATCTCCATCCTCTTCCACGATCATTTCAATTTTACGTTCGACCTGCTCCAGCTTTTGACTGCAAAGCTGAGACAGCTTCATCCCCCGCTGGAACAAATCAATGGCTTGCTCCAGAGGAACGTCTCCATGCTCCAGTTGTCCGACAATTTCTTCAAGAGCGGCCATAGCCGCTTCAAAATTCAATTCCGTTTCATTCGCCACCGTGCTTCGCGTCCTCCTTCATTCCCCATACTTGGCAGTCCAACTGCCCATCACTTACTTTAATCTTGATGGAATCTCCCGGCTGTACGTCTTTGAGCGACTTAATCAGCCGTTTCTCCTGCTCATCGTATACCAAGCTATAGCCTCGGGCCATGACTTTGAGTGGGCTCAGCGCATCCAGCTGACGAATTCCCGTGTGCAACTGCTGCCGTCCCGTTTTCGTAATAGCACGCATCGCAGACTCCAGCTGACGTTGCGCCATATCCGTCTGCTTACGTGCCGAACGAATTTGTTCACGCGGATTAAACCGCTCTAGTACCTGACGCATACGTGCGTTCTTTTCTGCGTTTAAGCGCGAACGGTTACCCGCTGCGCGGATTAGCCGCTGCTGCAGCATGTCCATTCGCTCTGCATGCTGTAGCATATAGCGGCGTGGGTGCAGCAAGACTGGTGAACGCTGAAGCCTCGCCAAGCGTTCGCGGCTGGTTTCCAGCCGCTGCCGGAGGGCGTTACGCAGGCGTTGCTCACGCTGGAGCAGCTGATCCCGTAGCTCTGCCTGATTAGGCACAGCCAACTCAGCTGCTGCGGTTGGCGTTGCTGCACGCAAGTCAGCCACAAAATCGGCAATGGTAAAATCCGTTTGGTGTCCAACTGCCGAAATAACCGGAATGACCGATGCGTAAATGGCGCGCGCAACCGCTTCCTCATTAAACGCCCACAGTTCTTCCAACGAGCCACCTCCCCGTCCGACGATCATCACCTGAACCTCTTGCATACGATTCATAGCTTCAATTGCCTTGACAATCGAGGGTGCGGCACCTTTTCCTTGTACAAGCACAGGATACAACACAATTCCAGCCTGCGGGTATCGCCGTTGAAGTGTCGTAATAATATCACGCACAGCCGCTCCGGTCGGTGACGTAATCACGCCAATGGTTGCCGGATGGGCAGGGAGATTACGCTTACGAGCAGTATCAAACAATCCCTCTGCATCCAGCTTTTGCTTGAGCTGTTCGTAAGCCAAATAAAGGCTTCCTATACCATCAGGCTGCATTTGAGTCGCATAAAACTGATATTGTCCATCTCGTTCGTACACGGATACGTTTCCCCGGGCAATAACACGCGTACCTTCTTTCGGTACGAAGGGAAGCCGCTGATTATGGGTTGCAAACATAATCGAACGTATGCGGCTCCCCTCATCCTTGAGCGTAAAGTACATGTGACCACTCGAATGATGCGTAAAATTAGAAATTTCCCCGCGTATCCATACATCAGACAGCACCTGATCCGATTCCAGTTTCATCCGGATATAACGATTCAGGTCCTTTATAGAGTAAATACGTTGTTCAGCCATAGGCAGCTGCCCTTATGCCAAACCGTGCGACCGCTTGGCCGCTACAAGCGTATTTTGCATCAGCATCGTAATCGTCATCGGGCCTACTCCGCCGGGAACAGGCGTAATCGGACCAGACACTTGCTTCACGCTCTCAAAATCAACGTCCCCCGCCAGCTTTCCGTTCTCCAGACGGTTCATCCCCACATCTATCACAACCGCTCCGGGCTTCACGAACGATGCATCAATAAAGTTGGCTTTGCCGATCGCAACGACTAAGATATCCGCTTGTCGACTTAGATCCCCGATATTCGCTGTACGGGAGTGGCACATCGTAACCGTAGCATTTTCACGTTGCAACAATAAAGACACTGGCTTGCCTACGATATTACTGCGACCTATAACTACCGCATGTTTACCAGCAATCTCCACTCCAGCACGCTTGATTAACTCAATGACTCCAGCAGGAGTACAAGGCAATAGACTATCGTCACCGATGACCAAATTCCCTACGTTCACCGGATGGAATCCATCCACATCCTTCTCCACTGCAATCGCGTCAATGACAGCTTTTTCATGAATATGCTTTGGCAACGGCAGTTGAACCAAAATCCCATGGATAGTACTTTGATGGTTCAGCTTGTCCACTAGTTCCAGTAATGCTTCCTGCGAAGTATCTGCTGCCAACCGGTGAACCTCTGAGTAATAGCCGAGATCATGGCACGCCTTTTCCTTGTTTTTAACATACACCTGCGAAGCGGGATCTTCGCCTACCAATACAACAGCCAGTCCCGGTTGAAAGCGGTGCTCTTTCAGACGAATGACCTCTTGCTGAATACTTGCGCGAATATCCTGAGAGATTTGTTTACCATCAATGATCGGTGCTGACATGTTTAACCACTCTCCAACCTGATTCAGTAGTCTCTACTTAAAAACGTGCTTTCAATTGCTCCAGTTCTTGAATCACTCGTCCCAGTACACCATTAACAAATTTACCGGATTCCTCGGTACCAAAGTGCTTCGACAACTCAATCGCTTCATTAACAGCTACCTTGGCTGGAACATCTTCACGGAAAATCATCTCATATGCCGCAAGTCTCAAAATTTGACGATCTACACGTGAAAGTCTGCTGATCTGCCAGCCTTTAAGATAATCCACCAACAGCCCATCAATGGCTTCCTTGTGCTCCCACGTACCCCGCACATGCTCTAAAACATACGCTCTTAATACTGCCGCGTTTTTAACGACAACTTCCGCTTCGTTTTCCTCAGCGGCTTCCTGAAGCAACATGTCCACGGCTGCTGCCGCATCCACTTCATTCATTTCCATATGGTACATACTCTGTACCGCTAATTCCCTCGCCAGACGTCTTTTCATGCCCTGCCTCCTACGCTTGCCTATATCTATTTTTCATTCTAACCAATTTCCACAAAAAAACCTGTGAACGCATCCTCCAAAACGTTGGGCGCAAAGAAGCTACAGCTCTATTTTGGAGAACACGTATCACAGGGTTCATTTAAAAGGACGCCAACGCTGCGACAACCAATCGCCCCATTCCTTCCAAGGGAGAAATGAACCAAGCGCTGAATCGCTACGTCTTCCTAGCGTATATCCGATGAACACCATCAATGCAAAGAACAACATATTCCAAAAGCCTGCCCACAAATAAATAAAACCGAAAAAAATACCAGCCGTGATCCCCATGATCCGGCCCTTGTAACTTCCCCATATTTCTTTCCAGGGCATCAGGGAAAATCACCTCTATTCCACACGACTCTTAAAGCTGGGTGACTGAGAAACATTAGCGATGTACACCGACACATTGGACACAGGAATTCCTGTAATTTCTTCCACATGATCGTGTACCCCCTTTTGTACCTCGGAGGTTAACACCGGAATGGAGCTTTCCCCGTCTACAACCGCCCGAATCGTAATATCAAGTCCCGATTCCAACACGCGAACGCGTGCTTTCAAATCCTGCATCCCGCGAAATCGGGAGGCTGCTTTGAGGCACAGATTTTCAATGGTGTCCACTGAAATCTGAATGTCACCATATTCCGTTCGTTGATCAATAGAATGCTGTACGGTTTGGTTCCGTCGAATAGAGATATAAAAAAAACGAAGACTCAATAACAACAGAACCCCTGCAATAATCAGGCTGGTAAACCACACCACTCGCTCATCCTCAATACTTAAAACATACGGAATGGCCCCGCTCAGGAGGAGGATGGCGAGAATGGAAATAATTCCGATACTTAAGCTGTACAAGAACAGCAGAAGTCTGTCCATAACTTTAGCCACGAAACGCACAGCCTCCTTAAATTAGAGTAAACCCTCGACCCATAAGGGTCGGGGGTTTGTACAAAGTATCGCTCTATTTAACCCGTCCGGCGCCCAGCACTTCCGGCTCTTCTACTTTTTCGGCATTTTTGAATTGAACATCATGAATTTGCACGTTCACTTCAACAACGTTAAGACCTGTCATGTTCTCAATCGAACGCTTAACATTATGCTGAATAGCAGCAGCCACCTCAGGCAGACGGTTACCGTACTCAATAATGACGGAGACGTCTACAGCAGCTTCACGCTGTCCGACTTCCACTTTTACACCTTTAGATAAATTTTTGCGGCCTAGCAGTTCGGCAAACCCACCAGCAAATCCGCCACTCATTCCCGCTACGCCTGGTACCTCAACGGTAGCCAGTCCGGCAATGACTTCAATAACTTCTGGGGCAATTTGAATCTCCCCAATTTCTGTACGTTCGAATTCGGTTGGCACTGTGCTCATACCTTCAACACCTTTCGGTCAAAATAAGTTTCATTCCAGCTTTGGATTTCAAAGCAGACATGCTCACTTATTATCCATACTATATCATTTGGCGTTCATTATGACAAACTGAGGAAATATACCGATTAAACTTCGTTTTCCTCCAAAAATTTAATATCAAAATCGCCTTTAATAAAGGTCGGATGCTCTAGCAAGCGCTGATGAAAAGAAATCGTTGTGGGTATGCCCTCAATAGCAAACTCAGACAAAGCCCGCTTCATTTTGGCAATTGCATCTTGCCGTGTAGGTGCCCACACAATCAGCTTGGCGATCATAGAGTCATAATAAGGAGGAATGCTATAACCTGGATATGCTGCGCTGTCTACCCGTACTCCAGGACCGCCTGGAGGCAGATAAAATCCGATTTTACCCGGTGCAGGCATAAAATTACGATCCGGATCCTCAGCGTTAATACGGCACTCTATCGCCCAACCATTGATGGTGACTTCTTCCTGCGTAAAGGAAAGCGGATGTCCTTCAGCGACAGAAATCATTTCCTTAATCAGGTCTACACCAGTAATCATTTCTGTTACGGGATGTTCTACCTGAATACGTGTATTCATTTCCATGAAATAGAAATTATTGTCCGGGCCGAGCAAAAATTCGAGAGTACCTGCACCAGAGTATTGAACGGCCAAAGCTGCACGAACAGCTGCCTGACCCATTTCTTCACGGACATCCTGCGAAAGTACAGGACATGGTGCTTCCTCCAACAACTTCTGACGACGACGCTGCACAGAGCAGTCCCGTTCGCCCAAATGGGCAACATTACCATGCTTGTCCGCTATGATCTGTATTTCCACATGTTTCATACCGGTCAAATATTTTTCTAGGTACACACCCGCGTTGCCAAATGCTTTTTGCGCCTCCTGCTGAGCGGTAGTGATTTGCTGAATAAGGTTATCCTCATCCTCAGCGATACGAATACCTTTACCTCCGCCACCTGCTGTGGCCTTGATAATTACCGGATATCCGATATCACGTGCGATGCTGATTGCATCCTGCAAATCCTCAACCAGCCCGTCTGAACCCGGAATAACCGGAACTCCGGCATCCTTCATGGTCTGCTTGGCTACGGCCTTATCTCCCATTTTGTTAATGGCTTCAGGAGAAGGACCAATAAACGTAATATTACACGATTCGCAAATTTCAGCGAAGTCTGCGTTTTCCGCCAAAAATCCGTACCCTGGATGAATGGCGTCACATTCAGTCAATGTAGCAACGCTCATCAGATTCGTAAAATTAAGGTAGCTGTCCTTAGATAGCGTCGGTCCGATACAGTAAGCCTCATCTGCGAGACGCACATGTAACGAATCCTTATCAGCTTCCGAATATACAGCAACTGTCGAAATATTCATTTCGCGGCAAGCGCGAATGATACGAACCGCAATTTCTCCACGATTCGCAATCAATATTTTTTGAAATGTCATGACTTTATCCTCCCTGGGAGCAGTCTTGCCGAACCCTCAAAAGAGGGTTCAAACAAGCTTTTTACTCCGGTTTCACAAGGAACAATGGCTGGCCATACTCGACCAACTGTCCGTTTTCGGCCAAAATTTCCACAATTTCGCCCTTCACTTCAGCTTCCAGCTCATTCATCAGCTTCATCGCTTCAATGATACATACCGTTGTTTTTTCGCCCACTTTGCTGCCAATACTCACATACGGAGCCGTATCCGGGGATGAAGAACTATAGAAAGTGCCTACCATCGGAGATACGATCTTATGTAGATTGCTTGCATATTCCCTCGGTTCCCCAGCAGTTGTAGATCCAACATCGGACTGTACTTGTGGATTTGGAATAACAGCTTGTGGTGCCACTGCATAAGCAGGTGTTGCCACAGGAGCCTGTACCGTAACGATCTCGCTTTTGCCCGGTTTCCGGATCAACAGGCGAGTTCCTTCATTTTCAATTTCAAGCTCATGCACAGACGTTTCATCCACCAGCTTGATCAATTCCTTAATCTCGCTTAATTTAAACATCTCTATTAATCACTCCTTCAGCATTTTGCCGGTTGCTGATAACATTGTTGAAACAGCTTTATGTATTATATCACAATCATTAAAAATAGAAAGAGCCCGGAATAATGCAGAAATCCGGGCTTTTTCGCGTTTTTTGTCTTATTGTGTAACATACTGGACACTGATCTTATCCTGCGTTACGTTCAGCTCCTTCATGACTTTATCGACAATTGTTACCGCTTGCTTAGCATCCAATTTTTCACTCAGAACCACTACTTTGTATTTATCAGCATCTTCCTCACGGACGACCGCATTGGCGAACTGCTGCTGAAGCTCTTCTTCAATTCCAGTAATTTTAGCCTGCTTATCTTCAAGTACATGTAATTCCTTTTGAGCCTCCGCAGCTTTCTTTGGTGTGCTGTCGTTCATTGCGGTAGTCAATTCATCATTTTTCTTCTGATTTTCCACGTCCCGTTCCAGCAAATAGTTGTCAATCACAGCTGCTGCTGTAGGTTGAGCAGCTTGATCGGTTGCCACTTGATCCAGTACCTGCTGGTCGGTTTTGGCTGTAGAGGCTGCTTTGTCGTCACTTTGTGCTGTCGCGTCCGTCTTAGTCGCAGTTGTGTTTTGATCGGATGTCGCTGGTTCAGTAGTAGGGATAGCTGCCGTATCTTTATCGCCTTTTGAGTTTTCTGTTGCTGGGTCAGTTGTAGAAGCCGTATCCGACTTTGTGGAAGTTGCTGATGCTCCATCAGTTACTTCTCCATTCGTCACTACTTCATTTACCTTCAGTTCGTTCAATTGTTCCTCTGCCTTCGTCGTTGCTTCCTGTGCGGCATCCTGCTTAACCTTGCTCACTTGCTCACTATCGGCTACTGGTGGATTTGCAGGGCTTGAGTCCTCTGTAAACAAATAATACGCAGACAGCACGACCATTAAACTCAGCATGGACACCAGCCAAACGGTTTGTCTTTTATTATTCATGTTCCGTCCTCCATATTCATAAATGGTTTAAAATATAAACTTATTTGTTCCTAAATTCCAAATTATCCCTGCTTGCGCGGTACGACTGAAATTTTGTAGGAAGGTACATTTAGTCCCTTCTGTACAGCATCGACAATTAGCTGCTTCACTGTAGGGTTTTCTGCCCCCATAGCCACAACAAGCACTCCCCTCACCTGCGGTTTTACTTTTTTTGTCACAATCGGGGTGTGCTGGCCACCTGATGACTCATAGGTGACAATCTCGCCATCACGTGTATATTGAGTAGTGTGTCGTTGTCCGCCATTAGCGTCCGTCTCGTTGTTCTCTTCCTGCATGTCCTTTACATTGCGTTGAACGATAACTTCTTCGGTGGAATCTACCGTAACCATGACATCGACGGTTCCTACGCCAACAATCTGCTCCAGCATCTGTTTCATATTGTCCTCAAAAACCTTCTCGATCCCGGCAAAGGAACTTTCTTCACCTGTTGTTGTCTCTAACGTAGGCTCATTTTTCATCACGCCAGGCGGCTCACGGCCTACGTTTTCTGGATCAACCTTTTTCACATTAACGAATGAATTAAAAAGCATGATCGCTACACCGATAAGGCCAAGTATAAGCAGCCAACGAAATGAGTTGAATCTTTTCGCCCCATCCGCCCCTCCACCCAGCCATTGCTCCAGCTTTTTCAGCCATTTGCTCATTTCTACTCACCTCCTGTTACCATTCATGTGTTCCATCCTGCGAAGAAACCACCTGAACATTTTTGCTGTCTATCCCCCATTTTTCACTTAGAAGTCCTGTAATTAAGCCAAAAGCTTTCGTATCCGTTGGCTTTCCGTCCTCAGCAGTTTTATCAGGATTACGATCATCTTCTCGTGTTCCTTCATTAAGTTCTGAAGTTTTTGTATGTGTCGGTTCCACACGAATATTCACTGTCTTTTCGGTTACAGGCTCCACCATTATCGGCTTGGCATCTGCACCAGGCGAGACGTCTGTGTTTTTCTTTTCTTTTTCTGGCTGCTGCTCTGCCAATTTGACCACTACCGACTGGACACCCGTTCCTGCCTCCAGCCCCGATTCCTTCTGTTGAATCTTTGCAAGGGTAACCTGGACCGACTGAATTGCTAACCCAGTATACTGTTCCAACTGTCCTTTCATTTCCTTAGCTACCTCTTTGCCAGCCCATTGCATGGAGCTTTGTTCTTGCTGTTGCTTCAACTGGCTGCCTTTTGCTAAAATCTCCTCCAATGTCGGTTCCCTCTTGCCTGTCTCAGCCTGACGTTGAAGATCCAATGCTCGCCCTAGAACCTCGGAGGGGCTGCTGCTCAGTAAGCGCACGACCGGAGACAGCAACGTCAGCAGAATAAGCAGGCTGAGAACGAGTTTTACATACCTTTCCATAGATCGGCTCGGTAAGATCATATCGACAAAAGAAGCCAGCAACACGATTAACACCAGTTCCTTAAGCCAGCCTCCCAGCCAGGTCACGTCACTCCCCTCCCCCTTGTTGGTTTACATGCATTGGTTACCTCATCATGACCGTCATATTGCCTGCTGCGAGCATGACTGTAATCGCAAGGAAGGACATTAATCCCACTGCCGCCAGCGCCGCGAAAACATAAATCATGCTCTTGCCGATTGCATCCAGACATTCCACGATAGGCGTATCACCCAAAGGCTGCATGATCGCTGCTGTCACTTTATAAATGAGAGCCAGTGTCAGAATCTTGAGGGCGGGAAAGGCGCACAGGAACAAAATAATAATGACTCCTACCAGACCAATGGCATTTTTAACGAGCAGCGAAGCCGAAATGACTGTATCTGTCGCATCTGCCAACGCCTTGCCGACCACCGGAACAAAGCTACCTGTAATATATTTGGCTGTGCGGATCGTTAATCCGTCAGTAACCGACGATGTCAAGCCTTGTACCGAAATGACTCCCAGAAATATGGTCAGCAGCACTCCCAGCACTGCTACTCCAGCGTTCCGCAACAGATCGGCTAGCTGGGTCAGTTTGTATTTGCCCGTCAACGAGTTGACCAAGTACAGCACAGCCGAGAAGAAAAGCAGCGGGAAAACCAGCGTATGAATGACTGTTCCGACCGTGTTGATCATAAATACAATCAGCGGGTGGGTCACCGAAACTGTTACGACGTTACCCATCGAGGCTAACATGGTAAACAACAGGGGCAACATTGCCATCATGAAGTGAATCATGCTATCAATCGCTTCTTTGGCATAACCAATCGCTACACTAAAGCTATTAATCGCCAGAATGATAATGACCATGTATACGATAGCGTAGGCCACTTTGCTGACCTGTTTGCTTTCAAAAGCGCTTTGCAGCGTTTCCAGCACCATACTCATAATGCTGAGCATGACGATGGTGACGAGCAACTTGGCATTTACTCGGATTTCATGGATGAAAAAATCAGCTATAGCGCTCAATACACCCTTTATGCTGAACCCTTCACCGCCTGGAAGCAGCATGTCCATGAAGGAAGGCGTTTTCTGATCCGGGAAAAATCCGCCGTATTGCTGCATGAGCCCGTCCCAATAATGTTCTACTTCATCTTTGGGCATTTGCTCCGCCTGCTGTCTGATCCATTCGTTTGTCGGTGTATCTGCAAAGAGGACCGCAGCTGAGGCACACCAAAGACATAGCAACAACATCGCAATTACTTTGAGATTCGGCATGCCCCGTAGCCTTTTCATGGCATCACCCCCTCAGGCGGGCATCAGCTTCAGAATGGTATCAATAATAATGCTGATAATCGGGATTGCGAGCACCATGATGAGTACCTTTCCGGTAAGCTCAATTTTGGAAGCAATCCCGTCTTGTCCTGCATCCCGAACGATTTGCGCTCCAAATTCAGCAATATAAGCGATACCGATTATTTTCAATACGGTTTTAAAATAGATCATATCCATGCCTGAAGACCGGGCCAGTCGCTCCAGTACAGCAACCACAGATCCGATCTTGCCAATCAGCAGCAAAAAAATGACGATTCCCGCAGCTGTTGCAATCAAAAAGGCAAACATCGGCTTCTGTTCCTTAATGACTAAAATGAGGACTGTGGCAATGAGGGCGAAGCCCACCACCTGAATGATTTCCATGTGTCCACCTACTGAAAAAGAAAGATAGATTTGATCTCTTGCAGAAGGTTATCCAGCATTCGCACCACCATGAATAGGACCACGACGAAACCAATGACCGTTACCCAGTGGGCCATGTCTTCTTTGCCCATTTGCTTTAATACGGTATGAATCATAGCGATAATAATGCCAATTCCGGCAATCTGGAAAATTGCGTTCACTTCTAAATTCATTCGAGCACCCCGCTAATAGATCAAAATGACGATCAATGCTCCGATCAGCAGTCCCAGGCTCCTGCTCATACGCTCGTACCTCACCTGATCTGCCTGCGCTTGCGCTTCCTCATGGGATAACTGCTGAATGGTCAGCGCAATGTGCTTGATCTGGTCTTCACGGTCGCTGGTTCCAAGGCTGTAAGCAAGCTGCCTCATCGCTTCCTTCTCGGCTTGCTTCATAGAGGAACGGCTCCACGAGTCTTCAATCGCTTTATGCAAGCTTTCTCTGGCAGTCAGGCCAAAAGAGGGGTGCATCCAGCGTGAGGCTTGCTGAAACAGAGTGCGCAGTGGCTCTCGCAAGGACTCTCCTGTCTTGGCGAAAGCATCTGGTAGCGGAGACACCCCGTAGGAAACCTCGGTGGTCAGTCTTTGCAGCGCAAGAATCAACTCCCTGATTTGCCGCGGCCTCATCGCAAACTGCCTTGCCCGCTGCCAGCCTGCCAGCGTAGCGGCCAGTATAACCAAGGCTGCACCCAGCAGCTTAAGCATAGGAGATGCCCCCATTCTGCCCTTCTCCAGGCAGTGTAAGCCTGCGCTGCTTGGCATCTGCCAGCCGAAATGAGACGCCCCGGCTCGTCCGCTCCAGCATGACGTAGAGCTGGAACAGCTCTTGCCCTGTAGTTAATCCAGCAAAAGCAGACCGGGTCGCCATTTCAGCCACATCGCGACCATGTGCGGAAGCAATGACTGCAATGCCTGCATGAAGTGCTTCGCGCACCGCCTCCGCATCTTCCGGTCGTCCGATTTCATCAACAATGAGGACATCCGGTGACATCGAGCGGATCATCATCATCATGCCTTCTGCTTTCGGACATCCGTCCAATACATCGGTGCGAGGCCCGACATCAAAACCGGGGATACCTTTGTGACTACCAGCGATCTCAGAGCGTTCGTCTATAATGCCTACCTTGAGTCCATTCCGTCGCCCCCCATTGCTTTCCATCCCTCCGTAACTGAGTTGCCGAGCCAAGTCCCTAAGCAGTGTCGTTTTGCCATGCTGAGGAGGGGACAAAATGAGGGTGTGCCGGATTTTCCCGGACATTCGATCTGCTACATAAGGCAATATCCGATCAGCTATGCCGGGAATTGCACGAGCAATTCTTACATTAAAGCTGCTTATATCCCTCAAATGCTCCACTCGTCCTCGGTTGAGCACGGTTCTCCCTGCCAAGCCAATACGATGACCGCCAGGGATCGTAATAAACCCTTTACGAAGCTCCTCTTCCATGGTATACAGTGAATGATTGCTGATAAAATCCAGCAGTCGGTGGGCATCCTCACGGTCAGGCTTATAGGCTTCCACATGGTTCAAAGTGAGCCGACCCGCAGACGTTACAAAATGATGATCACCATTTGCATTAATTTCCAACGGCCTTCCTTCCCTGACCCGGATTTCTTCCAGTTGCTTAAATACCGTTTCTGGAAGCCTTCCGAGTATACCGTGCAACGGTTCGGGAAATAACTCCAGCCATTCCATACCGATGCCGCCCCCTCACAGTTGTCCTTTTTCTTTAAGACAAGTCTATGGTTGACTCTCGCTTTTTATGCCGAAAATATATTGAAAACCTAGGCAAACTTTTGCTAACTCCTATCAACGCTCAACAGACCTTTCCCCCGCTTGTTAAAGCACCATTCTCTAATTCGCACAAATAAAAAAGGGCCTCTCAAAGCCTTGTCGGCTAAGGGATACCCTTGGGTAGAAAAGATAGATTCAGCAAAAAAAGAGGCTGCCCCTCAGTCTAACTCTCACTGATGGGACAACCTCTTAACCTACTGCTGTATTCTATGATTTATCAAACTATAAATAGAGGGCATATAATGTATCAACCTTTACCTGTCATAGCATCGTTCACATTAGACATATTCAGGGTCTAGATCACGTTGCAGTTATTAACGACGGTCTTGCGGTCCACCCACAAACGCTTGCTCCTCGGTGTCCAGGTTATAAGCTGTATGCAGCGCCTGAATAACCTCATGAAGTTTACCCGCTTCAATTACACACGATACTTTGATTTCAGATGTACTTACCATTTTAATGCTAACGCCTTGCTCTGCCAGTACGGCAAACATTTGCGCAGCAACACCCGGATGGCTAACCATTCCTGCACCTACAATGGATACCTTCACCAGGTTTTCCTCAGAAGTTACTTCACGGTATGGAAGCTCTCCACGAATACCTTCCAGCGTCTTCAGTGCTGCTTCACGATCCGTCAGAGCTACTGTAAAGGAGAAATCCGCTTTACCAGCTTCAACCCCGCTTTGTACAATAATGTCTACATCAATTTTGGCTGCCGCCAGTGTTCCGAATACTTTCGCCAGTACACCGGGGATATCGGCGACGCCCAAAATACTGATTCTTGCTACATTTTTATCATATGCAATCCCACTGACTACAACGCCCTGTTCCATTACTGCATCCTCCTTTACGACCGTTCCTTCATTATGGTTAAAACTGGACCGCACAATCAGCGGTACCCGGTTATGTTTGGCATATTCTACCGCACGAGGATGCAATACAGCTGCACCCAGATTGGCTAATTCCAGCATTTCATCATAAGAAATTTCTTTTAGCTTACGAGCAACTTTCACGATCCGTGGATCTGTTGAATATATACCGTCCACATCCGTGTAAATTTCGCAGGCATCCGCTTGAATCGCCGCCGCCAGCGCAACGGCTGTCGTATCAGAGCCACCACGTCCCAGCGTCGTAATGTCTCCCTCTGCAGACATCCCTTGGAAACCAGCTACAACAACGATCTTGTTGCTGCTCAGTGCATCCAGCACACGCTGAGGTTGAATATCCGTAATCCGTGCTCGACCAAAGTCAGATTCAGTACGAAAACCAGCCTGCCATCCCGTAAACGATACCGCTTCATGACCCAACTGCTGAATAGCCATCGACAATAAGGCGATTGAAATTTGCTCACCTGTCGTCATCAACATATCCAACTCACGTGCAGGCAACTGTTCATTCAACAATTTGGCCTGGTCAATCAGTTCGTCTGTCGTGTCTCCCATTGCGGAAACGACCACTACACATTGATGCCCTTCACTCTGTTTCTCAACAACGCGTTTTGCCACGCGCTTCATGCGCTCCGTGTCACCGACGGAACTGCCTCCGAATTTCATGACATACAAAGACAACGTTATTCACTCCCTCAGACTCAACAGTATGTAACCTTGAGATGGCACCAAACGACTGAACGTGACATCCTGCGGCATAACTTTAGTACAGTATAATACGAAAGTGCTGTGTGGAGCCAATGTTTTTTAATATTAGTGCTTATAAAAATATCCCCTGCCCTTACAAGGACAGAGGAAATCTAAAAGTTGCAAATTTTATGCGCGAGACATGTATTTGCCGTCACGTGTATCAATCAACAATACGTCATCTTGGTTAATGAACAAAGGAACTTGAACATTCAAACCCGTTTCCAGTTTGGCATTTTTGGTAGCACCTGTAGCCGTATTACCTTTAATGCCTGGCTCTGTTTCGATTACTTTCAGTTCCACGCTTGTAGGCAGGTTAATACCCAGAATTTCGCCGTTATAGCTGACGATATTTACATTCATGTTTTCTTTCAGGAAGTTAAGCTCCCATTTCAGTTGATCGCTGGACAATGTGAATTGATCATATGTTTCATTATCCATGAATGTATGGTCGTCTGCACTAGCGTACAGATAGGACACACCACGATTTTCGATTTGCGCCCGACCGATCGTTTCACCCGCACGGAATGTACGTTCAACGGTGTTACCGTTACGCAAGTTTTTCAACTTTGAGCGTACGAATGCAGCACCTTTACCCGGTTTTACGTGTTGGAAATCCAGCACCGTAAAAATATCTCCGTCTACCTCGACGGTCAAACCTGTTTTAAAATCATTAACGTTAATCACTAAAATACCCCTCCTACAGGACTGTTATCGTTATTAAACGACTGTAAATTCTTTGCTCGAATGTGTTAATACTTTGATGCCGCTATCTGTAATAACGATATCATCCTCGATCCGTACACCGCCCAATCCAGGGACATAGATACCTGGCTCGACCGTTACCACCATACCCGGCTCCAGAATATCATCACTCGCCTTCGACAGACGTGTAGATTCATGTACTTCAAGACCCAGACCATGACCTGTACTGTGCCCGAAATTGTCTCCATAGCCATGGCTCGCAATAATATCCCGGGTCAGTGCATCCGCTTCACGGCCTGTCATGCCCGGCTTAATATGTTCGAGTGCGTGAAGCTGCGCCTTAAGTACAATATCGTAGATCTCACGCAATTGGGGCGCTAAATCCCCTTGTGTAGCCACTGTACGTGTCAAATCGGAGCAGTAGCCATCCAGCAACGCACCAAAATCAAACGTAATCAGCTCGCCTGCTTGTACTAACTTAGCACTGGCTACGCCATGAGGCAAAGCCGAACGAACCCCGGAAGCCACAATTGTGTCAAATGAAGAGGATGTAGCTCCCTGCTTGCGCATGAAGAATTCCATTTCCAGATCCAGCTCACGCTCGCTGACACCTGGCTTGATGTAAGGTAATATGTGTGCAAATGTAGCATCTGCCAAATCCGCTGCCCGCTGCATCACTTCCAGCTCTTCTGCATCCTTGTACACCCTTAATTTCTCCACAATGCCCGACACCGGAACCAGTGAAATAGGTGACAAATCTTCGCTATAAGCTTTATGCGTCGCAACAGTTACAGCGTCTTGCTCGAAGCCTGTTTCGCTGATCTGATGGGAAGACAGCAATTCTTTCACCGTTTCCATGACCTGTGCAGCGTGCTGCACCACCGTGAAGCCTTCGGCTTGTTCGGTCGCTTGCGTCATATAGCGAAAGTCAGTCAGCAAATAGCTATGGGATTCCGTAATCAGCACATAACCCGCCGAACCTGTGAAGCCTGTCAAATATCGACGATTGACAGGGCTAGTAATTAGCATAGCCCGCAGATTATGCTCGCCCAGCGCCTGCCGCAGCTTTAACACCCGGTCATTCTTCATCTTTCATTCCGCTCCCCTCTGTCAAATAACCAAATGCTATTTTAACACAGGGAATAGGCGCTTGAGAAGTTTTTGTTACGTTCAGTCCTCAGCTTTCTCAGGCTCGCGCTTTCTTTCATCCGTATACTCGACAGCAACGGTATATCCGATAAATAGTCCCCACAGCATAAACACACAAATTTCCGTATATAAGGAATTCCATGTTAACCGATTAGGAGCATTCATCATCCCTAGCTTAGGACCTGTTAATACAAATAAAACAACCCACCAAATCAGGCCATATACAATTCCGGGTAAAGGGCCCTTAAATCTGCGCAGCAACAGAGTGTACACCAGTGAAGCTACGACAGATAATGCAATAAAAAACAGTAGCCCTACCAGATGCCCCGCCATGGTGTTCATAAACGAATGCTTGAAAAAAGGCTCTGCGAGAAAGCCAGGTGCTACTACGGTAAAGTGCAACTTATAAAACAGCCAGCGCAGCAATCCCCAGAGCAAACCCGCAAAAAAACCCAACTCAAGTGCAAAAGGAATGAGAGGCGTATGTATTTTGCCTGACTGCTGCCTGCCTCTACCACTGTCGTTATGATTACGTTGATCCTGAGATTCGCGAGACTGCTCCTGTTCATGGCCTATCTTGGGTATAGAGTAGGTTTCACTCATGTTGTTTAATCCCCTTTCAATATGCAAACTTTTTCCATGGTAAAGACTATTGCAATCGGAAATGCATGTACTTCCATCGGATTCTGCATTCCCATTTTGCTAGGTAGTATGCTCAAAAGGAGAATCGTTTAACAATGAACCGGAATGCAGAATAATAGCAGCTTACCAGTTAAGCGTTCGGACCCGTTTTTTTCATTGACAAAATTTCAATCCTCTATCATAATATAATGATGAAAATGATAATCATTATCATTTTCTAAAAAATATACACGGGAGAACGCTTCTATGAAAAAGGGACTAATTGGCATTTTATTGTTAATGGTTTTTACGCTCACTCTGGCAGGTTGCGGAGCAGCCGACAAAGCATCGAATAAAGATCAGGCACCCACGTCGGGTAGCAAACCGACTGACACAGCGACCGGTCCTGTGACGGTAAAGCATAATCGTGGTGAGATCACGCTCAACAAGCCCGCACAGCGTGTCGTAGTACTGGAATGGACATTTACAGAGGATTTGATTGCATTGGGCGTTCAGCCGGTTGGTAATGCTGACAATGCCAACTACAAGGTGTATGTGACACCGGAGGCGGCTCTGGACAGCAGCGTGGTCGATGTCGGTACGCGTAACGAGCCGAACCTGGAGGCGATTGCTGCATTGAAGCCGGATCTGATCATTTCCAATGTTGATGGGAATGAAGCTATCTATGATCAACTCAAGGCCATCGCTCCGACGATCGAATATAATCTGAACGATGGTAACGGCTACGATCATGATAAAATGGTAGAAATTTTTAACAGCATCGCAGTCGCTCTTGGAAAAGAAGACAAAGCTAAGCAGGTGCTTGCCGAACTGGATCAGCATTATGCTGAAGCCAAAGAAAAGCTCGCCGCTGCTGGCAAGTCGGATTATCATTATATACTGACACAGGCTTTCACTTCGCAAAATGCGGCCAGCCTCCGTATGTTTTCGGATAACTCAGTCGTCGTGGCAACACTAGCGAAGATCGGTATGATTAACGATTGGAAACCGAGCAAAGTTGAACAGTATGGCTTTTCAACAGTAGGCATTGAAGCTCTGTCTGCCGTTCAGGACAGTAACTTTATCTATATTGTGCAGCCGGACGATAATGTTTTCGGCGAACCCATGAAAAATAATTCGGTCTGGAACGGTCTGAATTTCGTTAAAGAAAAACGTACCTACTCACTGAGCGGTACGACATGGACGTTTGGCGGCCCTCTCTCTTCAAAAGGGCTGGTTGACCAGGTTGTCGGGGCGATTACGCAATAGGTTGTTTCCGATATTCATTCGGTTTTATAATGATTAGCATTTATGTGAGCAGTTTGACGCTCCATAAATGCTTTTTTTATAAGCCTGTGGTTACACCAGTTTCATCTAACTAGATATTCCCTTCCAAATTCGATACAATATACAAAAAAGCATGTATTAAGAGAGGTGAGACGGTTGTCACAAGCATCCAAGCCTGTGAGCTACGGCGGTCAGGCAGTCATTGAAGGTGTCATGTTCGGCGGCAAGCGTGTCAATGTCACGGCAGTTCGCCGCAAAACTGGCGAAATCACATATTTGGAAGTACCACGCAAGGAGCAATCCTGGGTATCCAAATTCCGCAGAATTCCTTTATTGCGGGGGATTGTAAGCATCATCGACTCCAGCGCTAAAGGTACCAAGCATTTAAACTATTCAGCCGATGCGTATGCTGATGATGAAGTAGATCCGGAGGAACGCGCTGAGCAAAAGAAAAAAGAAGAATCTCGCTGGAGTCTGAGTATGATGATCGGTGTGGCGGCGGTCGGTATTTTGTCATTCCTGTTTGGCAAAATTGTATTGACTCTCGTTCCGGTTATTGTAGAGAATTTCCTGTTCGGTAGCTTGTTTCACAGCCAAATTTTGCATAACCTCGCAGAAGGAGCTATTAAGCTGATTCTGTTACTGGCTTATTTGTGGGGTATTTCCCAAACTCCGTTAATTAAACGATTGTTTCAATATCACGGTGCAGAGCATAAAGTAATTACAGCATTCGAAGCTGGGGAAGAACTAACTCCGGCCAATGTGCAAAAATACAGTCGTCTACATTACCGCTGTGGTAGTAGTTTTATTATGCTGACTGTGATTATCGGGGTGCTTGTCTATTCCTTATTTACCTACGATAATCTGTGGGAACGTATGGGGCAACGGCTTTTACTACTTCCGATCGTACTGGGGCTTTCTTTTGAATTTCTCAAGCTGACCAATGCCCTTCGTGAAATTCCGGTACTTCGTTATTTAGGTTACCCCGGTCTGTGGCTGCAACTACTTACCACCAAAGAACCGACTGATGATCAAGTGGAGGTATCTATTGCCTCATTTAAGCGTATGCTTGAATTGGATGCTGAGTTGGAAAATGTACCTGTAAAGGAGACCTTCAACAGTCCGGTCCTTGATCCTGTGAAAGGATGAGTGAATAATGAACAGACATGCCGTTATTTTCTGGCTTACCCTTGCTTTGGGTGCATATGGGATTGTGGATATGCTATGGAGAGGAAGCTGGGGCTTTCTCATGAGTTTACTAATTCCCGTCCTTGTTTTTGCAGTTATATTTCTGCTATACAAATACCTGCCAGGACAACGTAATCGTACTCCCAAAATCAAACCCTCTGTGCGTACCATGGCCAAAACAGCCAACGCACGTAAGCAGCAAACTACAGGCAAGCGCAAAGCGTATCCTTTTCATGTGATTGAGGGTTCCAAGGGAAAAAATGAAGAAGAACAACCTAAATATCATTAATGATAATCATCCTTTAAAATGTAGCACAAAGGAGCCATCACCCGCGTATTCAAATATGACCGGGAAGAGGCTCCTTTTTTACACCCTTTTAAATTAACTTTAACTGCAAGTAAGTGTTTATTTCATAGCGTACATGGTATCCTTCATCAATTGATACTTGCTATACTGCTGCTGGTAAGAAGTGATGCTCCATTTGTGGAAAAAAGCATCCCCTGCCTGCACACCGGAAGCATACAACAAATCACTTTGCTCTGTAGAAATGTTAAATTGTGCAGTGCGGATACCCAATGTTGGAATCTTAATCGTCCGATACCGATTCTCCTGCTCAATATATCGCTCATCATGTGCTGATAGCATGGTATCAAAAATAGCCTGCAGCATGGTCAATGGACCCCGTATATAAGAAACTTTGGTCTCCGTACCCGTTTTGCCCACCATTTGAAACCCTACCGTTGGAATCGTTTTGGCCTCACGTTCATTTACAGGCTCATCAAAAAGCCACAAAGGCAAATTGCTTAGTAAAGCCCCATCAACTACAAATACAAATTGCTGAGAAAAAGTCTTTCCCTTGGCAAGTGCAGAATCAAGCCTTAACATAACGGGATCAAAAAAATAAGGGATACTTGTGCTCATCCGAATGGCTTTAGCTACCTCCAGTGAAGAGGGATTGATACCAAAACGTTTGATATCCTCAGGAAGCACCAGAATGCGTCCATTCGTGATATCTGATGCAATAATGCGCAATTTGCCAGGAGGTAAATCCGCGAACGTACGCACTCCCTTAGCTCGTAACAGCTCACGTACCCAGTGCTCCAGTGCCTCCCCTGAGTAGAGCCCTTTTTTAAGAAAGATACGGGCTGCTGGTCCAACCCACTTAATATTGAACACTGGAGAACGTCGTAACAACTTGACCAAGGGGGTTTTCTCAATTACGGCTTTCATTTCATCCGCAGAGTATCCCGCAGCCAATAAAGCAGCTACAATAGCACCTGATGATGTACCTGCCAAACGATTAAATACAATTCCATGCTCCTCCGCAGCCTTAACTGCACCCGCCAGCGAAATTCCCTTAACCCCTCCACCCTGGAACACAGCATTGATCAGCATAGATCAAAAAACCTCCGTTCTCTTGGGAGTAAGCAGTTCTACTGCTTATCTATGAGAACGGAGGCCCAAATAGAACCTATATGATCCAATTTATATCACATTTGATAATAATTTTGAAGAAGCTGAATGAGTCCATATGGATTTTTACGCAAATGCTGTGCACTAAAGTAAATATCCCCTTTGACCTGTTTATAATCTTCGTTCAGTTCAAGCTGCTTAATTAGCTCTTGAGCCGTTTGCCAGCCCTTTTCAGGGGTGCCGATCTTATAAGGAGAATGACCGATATACAGCTTAACATCTGAGTTTTTGACCTCATTGGACCACCATGCGACAAGCTTGTCATATCCCGCCGCCGGGAAACCGATACTCCAGTAAATTTGTGGAGCTACATAATCAATCCATTCTTTGTTAATCCAGGTTCTTACATCCGCAAACGTCGTATCATACGCTGTAACGCCTGCCTTCGTGTCTGAACCCGTTAAGTCCTGAGATTTGTTACGCCATACCCCAAAAGGGCTAATTCCAAATTGAACTTTCGACTTGCTGGCATGAATACTTTTGCTCAAATCGCGAACAAAATTGTTCACATTATCTCTCCGCCAGTCGCCCTTGTTAGAGATTTTGTTGGCATTATATGCTTTGAAGGTCGCATCATCATCAAAAGTCCCGCTGTAAGGATAAAAATAATCGTCCAAATGGACGCCGTCAATATCATATCCGTTCACGACCTCCATAATCGCCGCAATGACATGCTGACGTGCAGCCGGAATTCCTGGATTGATGTACAATTGGCTACCATTCTTAACAATCCAGTCTGGATGTTGATTAGCCACATGATTTGCAGCCAAGCCGCTGGTTGTTCCTGTAGAATTCGCACGGAACGGATTAAACCAGGCATGGAATTCCATGCCTCGCTTATGCGATTCGCTAATCATAAATTTCAAGGGATCATAGCCTGGATTTTTACCTTGGGTGTTGGTCAAATACTTGCTCCATGGTACGAGACTCGACGGATAGAGCGCATCGCCGCTGGCACGAACCTGAACAAATACCGCATTGATGCCCATCCCCTGCAAATCATCGAGCATTTTAGTAAACTCCTGCTTTTGCTTCTCGGAGCTGCTTCGGGCAGCAGAAGAAGGCCAATCACCATTAATGGTGGAAATCCATGCCCCACGCATGGAAGTTGAAGCCTTTACCTGAACCACATTTGCCTGTGAAGAACTTGAACCGTCCTCACTAGTAGACGGTAAAGTGACAACCGCCTGCTCATCATCGATGGCTCCCTGATCTGTACTTACACTGTCCTGATTGCCAGATACAGACGTATCTGATATGGAGCCGCTGCTTCCCGCAGAAGTGTTCCTGCCAGTAGAGACACCTTCCTTACCACTGCTTAACGTAATGACTCGCTCTGAAGCTTGCCAATCCACTTTTAATCCCAACTCTTCCCCAACAAAACGCAGTGGCACCATGACTCTCCCGCTTGTCATACGAGCAGATGCATCCAGTCGAACTGACTTGCCATTCACCGTAGCGCTTTGTGCACCGTTCTCCATAGATATATTTTTGTTCTGTGCTGTAATCGTTACCGTACCGGACGATTCCGACCAGTTGACCTGAGCGCCCAATCCCTCACTAATCACTCGCAAAGGGACCATCGTAACATTGGCTCCCTGTACAATATACGGTGACGCGTCACTTTGCAGGGACTGTCCGTCCAATATAATTTCAATATCACCAGTTGGAGCTGCTTGAACTCCAGGAACGATGGCAGTCTGCACTGCTAAGAGTAGACCTGCAGCCAATGCCACTATTTTCTTTCGATTCATATTATTACAATCCTCCGCTAACCCTGTTAATTTTAACCCCTATCTTGTCCTGCTATATAATGGATAGACGCTAATAACCGGATATTTGTTGCGGTCGGGACAAATAAAAAAGCATCGTCCATAAGGACAGATGCTTTTAGGAATCCCCACTCAATTCCTTGTGTATATCATGAAGCTGGCGTAAGCGATCTTCATCCCGGCGAAAATATTCGACCAATGTTTCGATACGGGTGATGGAATCCCAGCTCAAATGATGCTCAATACCTTCCACATCTTTATATATCAGGTCCTTGTCAACCCCAATCATATCCAGAAATTGCTCTAATAACTGATGGCGATCAACCAACCGCTTGCCGACCTTTTTCCCTTTCGGTGTCAAAATCAGTCCCCGATACTTCTCATATACAAGATAATCGTCCTTATCCAACTTCTGAATCATTTTGGTGACGGACGAAGGATGCACCTCTAACCCCTCTGCGATATCCGAGACACGAGCATAGCCCTTCTCATCAATCAGTTGGTAAATGCGTTCCAAATAATCTTCCATGCTTGGCGTTGGCACTTGTTTCCCTCTTTTCTGTTATTGAACGGGCGCTTACCGCCTTCATTTCCTGCGTTAAACCTACTATGTAATGATACATGTTATCATTGCCCATTGGCAAGTCTCATCCCTTCACTCACAGCTATTGCCACGATTTGTTCAATTTAAGCCGGGCACACTAATCTCGTCGTCCTGTATCGTTTATTTCTGCGGCAATATGTTAAAGTTGGACACCAGAGCACTGTGGATTTATTTCGAAAGGAGCGTTAGCCATGTCAACGCTTGAGCGTACTCCTGTCCAAATCAGAGGAACCAAGCCATTTTTGCCTGACCTGGTGTTTTTTGAGCCAGACGCACTGAATTATCCCAAGGGCCAGCGTATTATGGATTGGGTTAAAGCCAAGGATATTCCGTATCGGATGACTACCTCTCACAACCGAATTACCAATTTACCAGGTGAAACTGAAGTTGAAAAGTACCGAATGGCAAAAAAAACTTTGGTAGTCGGTATCCGTAAAACGTTAACTTTTGACCAATCCAAGCCCTCTGCCGAATACGCCATCCCCATTTCGACTGGTTGCATGGGGCACTGTCACTACTGTTATTTACAAACAACCTTGGGAGCAAAGCCGTATATTCGTGTATATGTCAACACTGACGATATCTTATCAGCAGCTAAAGCTTATATCGAGGAGCGTGCGCCTGAAATTACCCGTTTTGAAGCAGCTTGTACCTCCGATCCGGTTGGTTTGGAGCATTTCACCGGAACGCTTGGAGACTTGATTCGTTTCATGGCAGATGAGGAATTTGGTCGTCTGCGTTTTGTTACTAAATATCATCATGTTGATCCATTGCTGGATATTAAACATAATGGTCATACTCGCATCCGCTTTAGCATTAATTCCGATTATGTTATTAAACAGTTTGAACCTGCAACTTCACGCTTCGAGGAACGTATTGAAGCCGCGGGCAAAATCGCACGAGCCGGTTATCCACTGGGGTTCATCATTGCACCCATCATCTGGTATGACGGCTGGGAAGAAGGCTACGGCGAGTTGCTGCGTAAATTGGGAGAAACCTTGCCCCAGCATGCTACAAAAGATTTGACGTTCGAATTAATTCAGCATCGCTTCACCAAAACATCCAAAGCTGTCATCGAGAAACGTTATCCGAAAACCAAGCTGGAGATGGACATAGAGAAACGCAAGAAAAAATGGGGCCGCTGGGGACAAAACAAATATGTTTATCCCGATGAACAGCAAAATGCACTACGAGAGTTTATCACAGAGCGCATTTTTGAACATTTCCCTTTAAGTCGTATTGAATATTTCACATAACTAACATCCAATCTGGGGTAATCTGTTGTAAAAATAGCGTTACATCAGTCATATGATCCGTTACCAGTAAAATGCCAGTGATAACAAGTAGTATTCCACCTGTTTTGATTAGGATGGAGGTATAGCGAGAGGATAGTCGAACAGAGCCTGCCAGCAAAGCTAATATAAAAAATGGAATCGCAAAGCCAAGCGCATAGCCTGTAATCAGCTTGAACCAAATGTGATGCTCTACTGCCGCCAAAGCGATAATAGCTGTTAGCATGGGACCGATACAGGGCGACCAGCCTGCCGCAAACCCAATTCCGATCACAAAGGAACCGGCGTACCCGGCAGGCTTCCATGTCCAGCGAAGCTTATGCTCCCTCATTAGAATCAAAGGAC
The DNA here is from genome assembly GCF_002894905.1 of Paenibacillus sp. F4. Classification (NCBI taxonomy): domain Bacteria; kingdom Bacillati; phylum Bacillota; class Bacilli; order Caryophanales; family Paenibacillaceae; genus Paenibacillus; species Paenibacillus sp. F4. Next base: position 146,836 of record NZ_POVS01000013.1, on the reverse strand, counting down.
GCACCACACCAAGAGATACCAGTCCCATTAGTAAAATAAGTAACCCTGCTACCACTCTTAGCGTATCCCCATAATTGGCAAACCATTCTCCAAGCAACCCGACACTTGCACCCAGTGAATAGAAAACGACCGAAAAGCCCAATACAAAAGCAAGCGTATGTCCCATCGTACGATAACGAACCTCGGCCTTGTGCCGTCCTTCAGCCAGTTCACGCGCAGACATCCCTGTCATATAGGATAAATAAGATGGATACAGCGGTAAACAACACGGTGAAAAAAAAGAAACCAGTCCGGCTACGATCGCCAACCCGGCGTTGATATTTGTCATCATCATTTCCCCCCACCTGTCTTAAATGAACACGAGCAAACAAGCCCTGCCTACTAAAACATACGTATAGCGGGAGCAAAATATGATGCAAGCCAAAAAGCGCATGCCCAGGAAGAATGATTCCCGGACATACGCTCATTACGTTCTTTTATTTTTACATAGCGTACTACTTTACAACTGCACCATTCGGCATACCTTCCGGTACGGTGGCCAGCGTAAGCTGATCTCCATGTGATGCTGCCAAAATCATACCTTGCGACAGCTCTCCCCGAAGTTTTACTGGCTTAAGATTGGTCACACAGATCACCTTGCGCCCAATGATATCTTCAGGCGTATAAAACTTCGCAATCCCTGATACTACTTGCCGCTGCTCATAACCAAGATCAAGTTGGAGCTTCAACAGTTTATCGGCCTTCTTCACAGGCTCGCAGGCGACGACCTGAGCAACGCGCAGTTCTACCTTGGCAAAATCCTCAATGCCAATCTCTTCCTTTGCCTCCGGGGCTTCCTGGCTCGCCTCAGATGCATTTTGCGGTTGAACTTGTGCTGTAGCTTCTTCCGGTTTCTTCCCCCCAGTCATTGCTTCCACGATAAAAGCAACCTCTTGCTCTGAATCCAGACGCGGGAAGATCGGATTACCTTTGACCAGCTGCGTTCCTTCCGGAATACGACCAAACTGCTTACCGCTATCCCATGTAGTCAGCTCACCTTGGCTAATACCAAGCTGTTCCCAAATTTTATGAGGAGCACGGGTTAAGAATGGCTGGAGTAAGATGGAAGCGATACGCAAGCTTTCTACCAAATGCAACATAACCGATGCCAATTCGCGACGTTTTGCCTCATCCTTAGCCAAATTCCATGGTTGCGTCTCATCAATATACTTGTTGCTGCGGCTAATAAATTGGCTAATCGCCGTTAATGCCACGGAAAACTCCATGTTTTCCATGGCTTCTTCTACTTTGCTATAAGTCGATGTTGCCATGTCTTCCAAAGCTCCGTCGAATGCTGTTACATTCGCTTCATAAGCCGGAACCTTGCCATCAAGATATTTATCTACCATCGCCACGGTACGATTCAATAAGTTGCCCAGATCATTTGCCAAATCCGAATTAACTCGATCTACAAAACTTTCTGGTGTAAATGTTCCGTCTGCCCCAAAAGGCACCTCGCGCAGTAAGTAGTAACGAAGTTGGTCCAGACCATAACGGTCAATCAACGTCACCGGGTCTACAACATTGCCTTTAGATTTCGACATTTTACCGTCTTTCATGAGCAGCCAACCATGTGCAAATACTTTTTTAGGCAACGGAAGATCCAGCGCCATCAGCATGATCGGCCAATATATCGTGTGGAACCTTACAATCTCTTTACCTACGATATGCACATTTGCAGGCCAGAATTTATCATACAACTCGGTATTGGAAGAGCCATAACCCAAGGCTGTGATGTAGTTGGAAAGTGCATCAATCCACACATACACGACATGCTTCGGATCCCCCTTCACCTTAATGCCCCAATCGAAGGTAGTACGTGATACAGCCAAATCCTCCAGACCCGGCTTGATGAAGTTATTGATCATCTCTTTTTTACGTGATTCCGGCTGGATAAACTGTGGGTTCTCTTCATAAAATTGCAGCAACCGATCAGCATACTTGCTCATACGGAAAAAGTAACACTCTTCCTTGACCAGTTCTACAGGGTGTCCACTATCCGGGCTTTTTCCTCCAGCCACATTGCCTTCGGCGTCCTTCACCACGTCAACCAGCTGAGTTTCTGTGTAGTACGTCTCGTCAGGGATGCTGTACCAGCCTTCGTATTCTCCCTTGTAAATATCGCCTTGCTTCAGCAAACGATCAAAAATTTCCTGTACGACAGCCTTATGACGTTCCTCCGTAGTACGGATAAAATCGTCATTGGAAATGTCGAGCTTCCGCCACAGTTCTTGAATACCTGCCACAATATCATCTACGAAACGTTGCGGCGTTTTGCCTGCTGCACTCGCTTTCTGCTCAATCTTCTGACCATGCTCATCCGTTCCTGTCAAATAGCGCACTTCATAACCACGTAGCCGCTTGTACCGGGCCATTGCATCTCCCGCAACCGTCGTGTAAGCATGACCTATATGTAGCTTGTCGCTCGGATAATAGATCGGAGTCGTAATGTAAAATGTGTTCTCATTGGACATGTGTGTTGCCTCCTGTTTTGTTCACGGCAGCTCGATAAGATCTGCTGACATGATGGTACTCCAATTCATGAATTTGGCACAAATTGGGCACAAAAAAGACCCCGCCCCTATGGGACGAGAGTCACCTCACGCGTTACCACCCAATTTTCCTGTATCCTCGCAGACTACAGGCTTCACCGGTCACATCTGACCGCCCATTAACGCTGGAACACGCCTCCCCCTTACGCTTGCCTCCCAAGCACTAATAACTGTGGCAAATACGCTCGAAAAAGGTTCCTCCAGGACCATATTCAGGCTTCGCTCCAGACCGGTTTGCAGCTAACCCCGGCTCTCTGTACTGGGCGGTTTACCCTACTCATCCCTTCGCAGGAAAACAATATTAACCAAAATATAACCAAATCCGCATAGCGCTGTCAAGTAAGACCCTTCTTGGAGTGGGTAGCCAAACGATCTTCGCTAGACCTATCTGTTCCCTTCTTTGCAGGAGGGACCAAATCTACGCCGCCCGGATGAAAGGGATGGCACTTGGCTATACGCTTAGCAGCAAGCCATGAACCTTTGAGCGCACCATGCACCTCTACCGCCTCCAATGCGTACGCCGAACACGTTGGATAGAACCGGCATGTAGCCGGCTTTAACGGTGAAATATAGGAACGATAAAACTTAATCGGAGCCTGTACCACTCTGCGTGTGGTGATTTTCATTTCAGTAGCCCCCGTGGCTGTGAGTGTGACTGCTCGTCTGTCTGAATCCCCCATCCGAATTACTGTCAGTATGCCCATTCTTCTGTTGACAATCTTTGCAATAACCAAAAATTTCAAACTTGTGCTCGACGATTTGGAATTGATCCGTTGTATCCGTCATTTGCATTGGGCAAAAAGAAATCGGTAATGTTTTCTGACAGCTCAAGCAAATCATATGGTGATGGTGATGATGCTCATTACAGCTCACCTTAAACTTCATTCCATCCTCAAAAGATACTTGTTCCAGCACACCCAATTCCTGCATTACACGCAGATTACGATAAACCGTATCAAAGCTAAGTCCACTGTACTTCTTACCCATATATTCATAAACGTCTTTGGGGGACAGATACCCTTCATTCTCGGAAAATAACGTGGCCAACGTCTTGCGCTGATCTGTAATACGCAGCCCCTGAGCGGACATTGTTGCAATAATTTCATCCTTTGTCAGCATGCGTTTCACCCTCCCCTGTCTGTAGTTTCAGGTTTTCTGATGCAGGCTTAGGCTTGCATCTATTTATTATACCACGATTAAAGTCAATATTATAAGAGATATTCGTATCTATACATAAGAAAAAGACGCTCTCCGGCGCTACGATTAAATTCGCAGCAGGAGAACGCCTATATTCTGCAAGTGACATCGACTTTTAAACGGTGAATGACGAGACCCAAGGTCTAAGCCGGTAAACAGCACCGGTTATTTCATATTAATTTTTAATAGCTGGCAAAGGCATAACTACTACGGAAACCGGCAAGTTACTTCCTGCAGCAGCAGTGAAATACATCTCTACACTTTCCTCGATATGCCCTGTGCGATACAGCACACTCATCTCATTTGGAGCCCATACTGCGCCGTTCGTCGGGATACCCACAACCTGATTGTTTACCATCGCATAGCCGGAATATTCGCCTCCACGCGGGTTGAACGTAATCAGTGAATACGGCGCTACATGATCCAATTTAACTTTATATACAACACCAAAATTACCGGCATTGGAAGCAGAAGAGCCGTCCAGACCGTCCGTACCAATCAGGTTCGGATCTACCTTATTATCACCAAGAACGATACGTTGAGCTGTTTTACCAACCTCTTCGGTATAATTGAGCGTGATATCCGAATTAGCATACGTTCCACGGTTATGAATACCGTCCTTAGGCAGTTTTGCCAGAGTAGGCAACACAGTTAACGGATCTACATTTGCATCTAACACAATTACCGTGTATTGAATAGGTTGATCCGTATACAAATCGGATAACAAAGATATGACCTGTTTTTGCTTGATTTTTTGTGCATTCAAATCCTCTAAAATAATGCGGCTTTCGCCAGGATTTAGAACTGTGCTAGAACGCTTGCTTCCATCCTGCATGGATTGAAAATATCGTTGAATTGAGACTTTACCCGCAGCCGTGGCAAATTCAGATGGTCCAGCAAAACCAGAATTTTCGACATTCATGTTGGCAGGAGTAATATTGTTGTTGGTCGCAATCACGTACATTTTCACATCTCGACCCGTTTCATTCACATGATGGACGAGTATGCGCGTGCTGCCTGATCCGGTTTCCTGATACACAATTCCGTCCTGAAATACACGTTCCGGGCTGTTAGCACGGATCAAAAGACGCGGAGAAGATGTACTAGTCAAAGGAATGGTAGCCATGGTAGGCACCTGACTGCCGTCTACTGTATATTTATCACCATATGGTGTGAAGATTTTATTGAAATCATCTTCGTTGTACAGCAATTCATTCGTAATTTTAATTGTTTCACTTTTGGTACCTGTTGCGCCGTGCTTATCAGTCACGGTGAGTGTGATTGTTACATCACCTGGTTGGAAGAAGGCAAGTTTCTTATTCTCCCAATCACGCTTAGTGATAGCATTCTCATCATCTGTACTCAGGTCGGTAATGGTGATTTTCTCACCCATTTTGTACTCTTTTTTATCAGTTGTAAACAGAGCCACTGGCGGTTGATTTGGTGGTCTTACTGTAATTGTAACTGAGTAAGGATCACTCCAGTTCCCAGCAGAGTCAAGAACAGAATAGGTAACTACATATGTACCCGGCTCCTGAAATACGTCCTGCTTACCTTCCCAACGTTGGTTCACAATCGGAAGACCTGTAGGAGAAGATTCCTTCGTCAAATACGTAACTTGGGTTTCGCCCGCATAGATATCTTTTTGTTGAACCGTGAAGGAAGCTTTAGGTTTCTGATTCAAATCCATGATAACTTGTTTAGTCGTATTATTCACAGTATAAGGAATATTTAAGGCCTGTGTAATCGAGGTCAATGGCACCATAAATACGTTCTTTTGCTGAAAAGCCGGTCCCTTCATTTGTCTGGCTTCACCGTTAACCGTATAAACCTTGCTGTCTGTTTTGAAGCGCATGACATTTGTTCCTTGTGTGATTACGGTTTCTTTGGTGGCAGTGTCATAACTAAACTGCAATCCGACACGGCTGACAAGTGAACGGATAGCTACATAGGAAACTCCGTCCTTCACGGTCATCGGCTGAGTTGCTGTGTACACCTGTCCGTTTTGTTCCATTTTCGCGCTGTTTAAGTACAAAATCAATTGATTAGCACCCATGGATGTTGGAGCTCCACCAGGATTGGTGATCGTTCCGTCTCCACCGTATACATCATTGGAAACGTTCGATCCGTTGGTTGTATCCGTAGGCAGGCCAGTCAATGGATCATTGGATACGCCTGTGTTATTAGGTGTCACCGTGTCATTTTGTGTGCTAGTTCCATCTTGATCTCCGATGCTATTCTGAACGCCTGAATCAGCAACATTGGCCTGAGCCTGCTGTGCGCTAACCGAATCGGTGGATTGAACGGTTGTTGATGCTGCTTCTGCTCCTACAGGGGCTACTGCGGCCACCTGAGCTACCGCAAGGGCGGTGAGCATGGTCCATTTCTTGAAATTCATTGTCTGTCTCCTTCTATCACCAAATTATTATCATTCCCGTAAAAAGTCATACTATTAGACGCGTCAGTTGTTAAAAAGTTTCTGGAAATTTTGCTGATCATGAAAAAAGGGGAACTTTCTCCTGTGACTGCAAAAAATTCAACAACAAAAAACCGCCGCCCATCTGACCTGATGTGGCGGCGGCTTCATTACTAGGAAATAGCTTTTGAGCCATTTACATTATGATGGACGACAGACAGCATTCTTTCCTGCAGTCTCCAGACGACCCTCTTCAATGAGTCGGTATGCACGTTGAACTTCTTCATCTGTAGGAGATGGAACTCCCTCCAACGGATACTCCTTACCAAGCATTTCCCATTTGTAAACACCCATTTGATGGTAAGGTAAAATTTCGAATTTCTCGACTCCGTTCAACGTTCCGATAAACCGTCCCAAATTCAATAAATCTTGCTCGTCATCATGAATACCCGGTACAAATACGTGTCTAATCCACATTTTGCGCCCTTGCTCAGACAACCAGCGAGCCGTACTCAGCATACGGTCGTTAGACTTGCCTGTAAGCTTAATATGCTTGTCATTGTCAATATGCTTAATATCCAGTAGCACCAAGTCTGTTACGTCCAGCAGTTCATGGATACGGCCCGCGTCATTAAATCCGTTACTGTCCAGTGTCGTGTGCAAATTCCACCGACGTTTCACTTCTTTGAACAGCTCTGCGACAAAATGAGCTTGCAGCGTCGGTTCTCCACCGGATACGGTCAATCCGCCTCCTGAAGAACGGTAATAGGCTAAATACGGCTCAATCTCAGCCAATACCTCCTCCAACGTCATCGGATTACCTTCATTCAAGGCCCAAGTGTCCGGGTTATGGCAATATTGACATTTCAACAAGCATCCTTGCATAAAGAGCACGAAGCGGATGCCGGGACCATCGACGGTCCCGAAGGTTTCCAATGAGTGTATGTGACCTTTCAACATGTTGCATCATCCTTCCCGCATCCGCTATGCGTGCGTCATTGTAATACTTATTTACATTGTACCGTGGAAAGTACGGTTAATAACATCCAATTGTTGTTCACGAGTCAGCTTGATGAAGTTAACGGCATAGCCGGAAACACGAATCGTAAGCTGTGGATAGTTTTCTGGGTGCTCCATTGCATCCAACAGTTGTTCGCGAGCAAACACATTGACATTCAGATGATGTGCGTGGCTTCCAAAGTAGCCATCCATCATCGAAACAAGGTTTGTTTTACGTGTTTCTTCTTCTTTACCCAGTGCTTTAGGCACGATGGAGAAGGTGTTCGAGATACCATCCAGACTGTGTTCATAAGGCAATTTGGCTACGGAACTCAGAGATGCCAAAGCACCTTTTTTATCACGGCCGTGCATTGGGTTTGCCCCTGGTGCAAACGGTTCGCCTGCTTTACGTCCATCCGGTGTTGTACCTGTTTTCTTACCGTACACCACGTTGGAAGTAATAGTCAGTACAGATTGAGTAGGAACCGCATTACGATAAGCTTTATGCTTGCGAATCATGCTCATGAAGCTTTCTACCAGTTCCACAGCGATGTTATCTACACGGTCATCGTTGTTACCATAGCAAGGATATTCGCCTTCGATTTCAAAGTCAACGGCAATCCCTTTTTCGTTACGGATTGGTTTAACTTTTGCAAATTTAATGGCACTCAAGGAGTCGGTAGCAACTGACAGACCCGCAATACCACAAGCCATGGTACGGAGAATATCACGATCATGCAACGCCATTTCAATGCGTTCGTAGCTATATTTATCATGCATGTAGTGAATAACATTCAAAGTGTTCATGTACAGTTTTGCCAACCATTCCATCATAGGTTTGAAGCGGCTCAACACTTCTTCATAATCCAGAACTTCACCTGTAATGGCTGGGAATTCAGGCCCTACTTGAACGCCAGATTTTTCATCTTTACCACCGTTAATTGCATACAGCAGAGCTTTAGCCAAGTTGGCACGAGCACCAAAGAATTGCATTTGCTTACCGATTTTCATTGCCGATACACAACAAGCAATACCATAATCGTCTCCATAAATTGGACGCATCAGATCGTCATTCTCGTACTGAATGGAGCTAGTTTCAATAGAAACTTTCGCACAATATTTTTTGAAGCCTTCAGGCAATTTTTCCGACCAAAGTACAGTCAGGTTCGGCTCCGGTGCAGGTCCCAGATTGTAGAGGGTGTGCAGGAAACGGAAGCTGTTTTTAGTTACCCGAGTTTCTCCAGTTACGGACATACCACCAATGGACTCAGTAACCCAAGTTGGATCTCCACTGAATAGTTCATTATAGTCAGGTGTGCGCAAGAACTTAACAATACGCAATTTCATAACAAAATGATCGACCAGTTCTTGAGCTTGTTCTTCTGTCATTGTACCCTCTTCCATATCACGTTGAGAGTAAATATCAAGGAAGGAAGATACACGTCCTAAGGACATTGCTGCACCATTTTGTTCTTTGATTGCTGCAAGATATCCAAAATATACCCATTGGAAAGCTTCTTTCGCATTGTTAGCAGGTTTTGAAATATCAAAACCGTGCTCAGCAGCCATTTGTTTCAGTTCATTCAAAGCACGAATTTGTTCGGAAATTTCCTCACGCAGACGAATTACGTCTTCTTCCATGGAATCAACTTCAAGGCTTTTCAGTTGCAGCTTTTTATCTTGGATCAAGAAGTCTGCACCATACAAAGCTACACGACGATAGTCACCGATAATACGACCACGACCGTATGCATCAGGCAGACCAGTAATGATACCAGCTTTACGGGCTGCTCTCATTTCATCTGTATAAGCGTCAAATACACCTTGGTTGTGAGTTTTACGAATATGAGTGAAGATATCAATGATACTTTCTGGTACTTCAAAACCATAGGCTTTACAAGCGTCGATCATCATCCGAATTCCACCAAACGGCTGCAAAGAGCGTTTGAATGGAGCATCTGTTTGTACACCGACAATTTGCTCTTTATCCCGGTCTAGATAACCCGGTTTATGTGAAATAATAGTGGATGGCGTATTCACGTCTACATCAAGCACGCCGCCGTTTGCCAACTCTTTTTTGGTAAGATCGGATACAATATCCCACAATGCAGTTGTGTTGGCGGTAGGACCAACCAAAAATTCTTCATTGCCAACATAAGGTAAGATATTAGTTTCAATAAAATCGTTGACGTTGACTTCTTTAGTCCATTTGCCTTTTTTAAAACCTCTCCAGCCAGATTGTTGCTCTTGTAATTCTCTCTCAATCACCGACATGTAAATCCCTCCAAATTGTTTGGTCTTCCGGACTTGTGATTTTTTTCACGATAAAGCTATTTCTTGAGCCCGGCCTGTTCACCGATGCCTTACGCTCAGTGTCGGGACCTTTCTTACACCCTTATTGTAGAATAATGATAGAGTGTAGTATGTGATAAAAATCACAATATGAGTGATTTTTATCACTTTATTTTCCCTAGCTTCACGCCTATATCCTTAGCCTTGCCGTTCACCTCCCTTCCCAAACCAACAGGCCCTCTATATAGAGAGCCTGCATTGGTATTGAACGAGAAAATGCTTTTTCACAAGTCTCTTCGTACCTATTATATTATTGGTCAAAACGTCCGTAGAAGGCATTGCGATAGACATCAGCCAACTCCGTAACCAGCGGCAACTTCGGATTCGCAGTTGTACATTGATCTTCAAAAGCGCGGTCAGCCAGATAGTCTACACGTGATTCGAAATCCTTCGCATCGAAACCGATTTGTTGGAACGATTCCTCGATACCAAGTGTTTTGTTCATCTTACGGATTGCTTCGATCAAGCTGTTAACCCCTTCTTCGGTGGTGCGTGCAGGCAGTCCCAATATGCGCGCGATTTCTGCATAACGCTCATCCGCAACAAAGTGCGAATATTTAGGGAACGAAGCAAATTTTGTCGGTTTTTTCGCATTATAGCGAATGACGTGCGGCAGCAAAATGGCATTCGTGCGGCCATGCGCTGTATGGTATTGTCCACCCCATTTATGTGCAAGACTGTGGTTAATGCCCAAGAATGCATTAGCAAACGCCATACCAGCAAGGGTGGAAGCATTATGCATTTTTTCACGAGCCAGCTTATCACCGGTCAGAGCCGATTGTTCTAGGTATTGGAATACCAATTGAATGGCTTTAATCGCCAGACCATCTGTGTAGTCATTAGCCATTACGGACACGTAAGCCTCGATAGCATGTGTCAGAACGTCCATACCTGTGTCCGCTACAGCTGTTTTAGGCAGCGAATATACAAACACTGGGTCAATAATTGCCACATCAGGAGTCAACTCATAGTCAGCCAGCGGGTACTTCGTGTTGCCCAGGTTTTTGTCCGTAATTACTGCAAACGATGTAACTTCGGAACCTGTACCCGAGGTTGTAGGGATCGCTACAAATTGTGCTTTTTGGCCCAGACGTGGGTACTTGTAAATCCGTTTACGGATATCCATGAATTTTTGTTTTAAGTTATTGAAATCAGTATCTGGATATTCATAGAACATCCACATGCCTTTAGCCGCATCCATTGGCGAACCGCCGCCCAGTGCGATGATGCAATCCGGTTGGAAACGTCTCATCATTTCTGTACCACGTTCTACCGTAACTGTCGATGGATCTGGCTCTACTTCAGAGAACACTTCGATAGCTACCGGTGTTTGGCGTTGATGCAGATAATGAATAACACGATCTACATATCCCAGTTGTACCATCATAGGGTCCGTGATAATGGCTACACGTGTGATATCAGGCATTTTAGCAAGATACTGTGTCGAGTTTTTCTCAAAATAGATTTTGGAAGGTACTTTGAACCATTGCATATTCACCGTCCGTTTCGCCACCCTTTTCACATTAATCAAATTGACTGCCGATACGTTCGACGAAGTCGAATTACGACCGTACGAACCGCAACCGAGTGTCAACGAAGGAAGGTTGGTGTTGTACATGTCGCCAATCGCACCATGTGTGGAAGGTGCATTTACAATGATACGTCCTGTTTGCAGACGGTTTGCGAAGCGAGCGATAACGTCCTCATCGTTCGAATGAATAGCGGACGAGTGGCCCATGCCCCCGAATTCCACGACTTCAGCAGCGCGCTGAATACCTTGTTCCGCATTTTTTACTTTATAGCAAGCCAATACAGGACTCAATTTTTCCGCAGACAATGGGAATTTTGTTCCTACACCTTCAATCTCAGCGACCAAAATTTTAGTTCCTGCTGGTACTGTGATACCACTCATTTCAGCAATTTTCACAGCAGACTGCCCGACGATTGCTGGGTTCACTGCACATTTCTCGACATTCATAGCTCCTTGAGTGAGCTTAGCTGCTTCTTCTTTATTTACAAAATAGCAGCCGTTAGCGATCATCAATTTTTTCACTTGTTCGAAGATTGGCTCTTCGATAATAACCGCTTGCTCGGAAGCACAAATCATACCGTTGTCAAAAGATTTAGAGAGGATGAGATCGTTCACGGCCTGCTTGATGTCTGCTGTTTTTTCAATAAAGCAAGGCACGTTACCTGGGCCTACACCCAGAGCAGGTTTACCGCAGCTATATGCCGCCTTAACCATGCCTGATCCACCAGTTGCCAGAATCAGCGCCACATCAGGGTGGTTCATCAGTACATTGGTCTTATCCATCGAAGGTGCTTCAATCCATTGAATACAATCAGCTGGAGCACCATGTTTAACAGCTGCTTCGAGCAAGACGCGGGCTGCTTCCGCACTACACGATTGAGCAGATGGATGGAAACCGAAAATGATTGGGTTACGTGTTTTAATGGCAATCAACGCTTTGAACATCGTAGTCGAAGTCGGGTTTGTCACTGGAGTGATCCCCATGATAATGCCGACTGGCTCTGCTATCTTTTGAAAACTGTCAAAATCATTGTCCTCAATGACACCGACGGTTTTTTCATTTTTGATACTATGATAGATATATTCTGTTGCAAACATGTTTTTGGTGATTTTGTCCTCGTACACACCGCGTCCTGTTTCTTCAACAGCCAACTTCGCCAGGTACATGTGTTTATCCATCCCTGCGAGTGCCATAGCTTGTACGATTTCGTCAATCTGTTCCTGATTCATACTCATGAAAGCTTGCTGTGCCCGGTTTCCCCGGTCAATCAGCGTTTGAATATACTGCTCTGCGCTTTGCTCTTTTTGGATAACCTCGTTTTTAACAGCCATTTCCCTCATCCTCCTGTTATCTCGTGTACTATCTCTTGTTCACGCACTGATCGTAACACAGCTTTTCAAGATATATTGTGATTTTTTTCACAATCTATTTAAAATTTTATTTTATGAAGTGAATTAAATCACAAAGTTTGGAATTCTGCCACTTTTACCCCCTCTTCTTGCCCCAAAAACTCATTGCACAGGTATATAATGAATTTGAATTGATCAAGTTGCAGATAAAAAACATAGGATACAAAGGGGAAATGGACGATGAGAAACCCTACAAATGTAATGGAAGCCCGCGGCAACACCTGTTGCTTCTCGGAGGCCAGCTTCAACCGATTGCAAGTGATGATGAAAGATCGAGTTATGCCAGAAAGCTCGCATCTGTTCTGGGAAGGAGATACAGCGGATAAGCTGTTTTATATTAAGCGCGGACGCGTGAAAGTAACCAAAACAACGGATGAGGGTAAGGAACTTATTCTATATATGTATCAAAGCGGCGATCTTGTTGGCCAAGCCGATCCATTTTTCGGTACTAAGCATTCCTTTTCTGCTGAGGTTCTGGAAGACAGTGATATTGGCGTAATCGATCATACAGATCTGGAGCTGCTTATTTGCCAGCATTGTGATTTTGCGATTGACTTTATGAAATGGATGGGTTCGCATCACCGCATTACTCAGACTAAGTTCCGCGATTTGATGATGTACGGCAAGCCAGGTGCTCTATGTTCAACACTCATCCGTCTATGCAATACCTATGGTGAGCCTCACGGCGAACATATCCTGATTCATAAGAAAATTACTCATACTGACTTATCTAATATGATCGGTGCGACTCGGGAAAGCGTAAACCGGATGCTTAGTGATCTACGTAAGAAAAATGCAGTAGAATACGATAATGGCATGATTGTTGTCAAGGATTTGGAAATGCTGCAAGGCGTATGTCATTGTGAATTGTGCCCTCGTGAGATTTGCCGGATATAATAAATTGTTTTTTATGTAAAAGGGAGTGTTATAAGCCATTATAGCTTATAACACTCCCTAATTTATTTCCACTCCCCTACTTATACAGGAGCAGTAGCGAAGCATTTTAACAATAGTCCTTCTTCTGGCAACACACTTTTTAAAACTGTAAGCATAGATAACTTAAATTCCCCATCTCATAGCTTCTATGGATGACCTTGGCTTTGTTTGCAGGATTGCCACTCCCCATTGCAATAAACAACGGTACAAAGTGCTCTGCTCTTGGTACGGCCTGACGAGCATACGGTGCTTCGCTTTCATAATGATCCAAAGCCTCTATATCTCTACTTTGCACTTTTTCAATAATCCAATCATCAAAATCTATAGCCCAAGGTTCTGTTTTCGTTTCCCCCCATTTGACGATACGCAGATTATGAACAGTCACTCCACTGCCAATGACCAGAATATCCTGTTCTCCCAGTCCACGCAGCATTTCACCAATGGCATATTGTGCTTTGGGTGAAAGATATGGATTTACAGAGATCTGAACTACCGGAATGTCTGCCTCAGGATACATACGATGCAACAATGTCCAGGATCCATGATCCAGTCCCCTCACCCGGTCAGTTTGTACGTCAATGCCCTTTTGTTCATATAATTTTTCCAGCTTATTGGCCAGTTCCACAGAACCATGTGCTGGATATTTCACCGTGTACAGTTCCGGTGGGAAACCGCCAAAATCATAAATGGTATCGTACACGTCATCCATCGAACTGATCGTCAACGTTTGCGCTTCCCAATGAGCAGTAAAGATAACAACCGCTTTAGGACGAATGCTTTTCCCCAGTTGCTCTAAAAATGAAGTATAGTCCGTCTGTTCAATAGCAAGCATCGGTGAGCCGTGGGCCAAAAATAAAGATGGAATCATATAATATCCCCTTGTCATCAATAATTTATTTTATTAATTAAGTAACTTTATGTAAGTAATAGTACATAAGTAACAGAGTAATGTCAACACAGATTTCAACATACACTTAAAGATCAAAGACTCCATAAATAAAGATTGATATAGGTATAAAGTCATAGTAATATGTAACTAATAAATTTTAAATTTCACTATATATCAATACAAAGGACTGGTTTCTATGGAGATATATACTTCTAATTGCCCAAAATGCGGTTCTGTTTATCGTCAAAACCTTAGAAACCTATGTAGTACTTGTATTCAGGAAGAAAATATATTCTTGGACCGCTGTTCTAACTATCTATGGAAGCATCCTTCTACTCATACCCGCCAGCTCAGTGATGTAACCGGCACACCTATGGAATTGCTCACAGACTGGGTAAGGGCAGGCAAGTTTCCCTCCACATACAGTCAGCTTGATTATCCTTGTGAATCCTGCCGTTCCCCTATTTATGCAGGAAGACTTTGCCATTCCTGTTTGGGTACATTCCGTTCGGCCGCGCTGGATATTCAAACCCGTGTCCCCCGTCGTACAACAGCAGCATTATTCTCAGTTGCGGGGCGCGTCAAAGGCTATTAAGCCGTGTAGCCTATACACAAAATAAAAAAACAGCCTTTTTCCTAGGAAAAGGCTGTTTTGCTATGAGAAACGCTTATTTAGTTTGGTGCTCATCTGATCCATTCCTCAGCCCAATATTGAATCTGTTCCATAACCGGCTGAAGTGCACGGCCTTTGGTTGTTAGCTCGTATTCAATGCGGACAGGAGTTTCCGGATATACATGACGTGTAAGAATTCCTTCATTTTCCAAATCTTTCATCCGCTCTGATAACATTTTGTCACTCATTGTGGGAATCAGATTGGAAATATCCTTAAACCGCTTAGGACCGCTCATCATGGATTGAATAATTAATCCATTCCAACGCTTACCCAAACATGAAAAGGCGGTTTCAAAACGCGGACACATTTTTGTACATTGCGGTTGACTCTCCAAATTTTTCACCTTCTTTTACATTTCGGTTTGATAAAGCTTTCCTTTTGTTAGTATATATCATTTTAGCATACTTTATCCCGAAAGAAAACACTTTCTTCTTAAATTAAATACCTGCGCCGATAAAGTTGCCATGACCAAAACTGATTATACAACAAACCAATACAGCAGGTATATGTCTAAATCGTTAAATACAAAAAGGCGGAATCCCAAGAGGTTCCGCCTATCAATCTGTTCATTATACAGCTCATCAAAATGTGATGATTGTCATTATACCAACACTCCACCGAGAGGTCTTATAGGTTCAGTTCTACCATATATTGGTTTGTTAATATTTGTCGGAGAAGTCCAACGAATGCTGTTGGCGATAACTTTCAAAATATCAGGCTGGTAATAAGTCGGATAGGTCTCATGACCTGGGCGGAAATAGAATATCTTACCGCTACCTCGGCGGAAAGTACATCCGGTTCTAAATACTTCGCCGCCTTCAAAGTTACTAACAAATACCAATTCATCCGGCGCTGGAATATCAAAGAACTCGCCATACATCTCTTCCTGCTTCAACAAAATTTTGGCATCTATGCCTTCTGCAATGGGATGTGACGGATTCACCGACCAAATAATCTCCTGTTCACCTGCCACCCTCCATTTCAGATCGCAGCTAGTGCCCATTAGGGCTTTGAATGGCTTAGAAAAATGGCCTGAGTGCAGCACGATCAAGCCCATTCCTTCCTGCACTCGCTTGACAACACGCGCCGTAACTTCATCGCTCACCTGATCGTGGGCTTTATGCCCCCACCACAGCAGCACATCTGTGGAATTCAGGATATCTTCTCCCAAACCATGCTCGGCATCATCACGCAGAGTAGCTGTTCGAATGGCAAATCCCTCTCCTGCCAGGCCGTCAGCCAACGCTTTGTGTATCCCGTCAGGATATATCTGTTTAGCTTCATCATTCAACTTTTCGTTCAAAAATTCATTCCAAATGGTGACGTTAATCATCAACATTTCCCCCTATTAGGTTAGACCCACCACATCTCGCTCAGCGGTTCTTCAATCAGTACCTGGCGAAGATTGTGGACGGCCTTAGTAAAGCCTTCCTCCACGGACATCAGACCATCTTCATGCTCAATACTCACTACATAATCGTATCCCACCAGACGCAGAGCACTGATAATATCTGCCCAGGTTTTTACATCATGTCCATAACCCACAGTTCGGAACTGCCAAGCGCGATCTAGCATTTTCGTATATTCCTGCATATCGGTAAGTCCATATTTATTTACATTGATCGGATCAATCGTCGTATCCTTGGCATGAAAATGGTGAATGGCTCCCTCTCGGCCCAAAATTTGAACCGCCTGCACTGGGTCAATTCCCTGCCACCACATATGGCTCGGATCCAGATTAGCACCAATGACCTCTCCCGCAGCTTCACGCAAACGAAGCAAGGTCGCTGGTGTATGAACGGAGAAGCCCCCGTGTAGCTCCAGCCCAATTTTAACATGATGATCTGCTGCAAATTTCCCCGTCTCAGTCCAGTAAGGAATAATTTTATTCTCCCATTGCCACTTCAACACTTCCTGAAAATCATTAGGCCACGGAGCCACAGGCCAGTTTGGATATTTCGCATCCTCATGATCACCCGGACAGCCAGAGAAAGTGTTCACAACTGGAACTTCCAGCTTTTCTGCCAATCGAACGGTTTTAAGAAACGTATCATGATCAGCCTGGGCCAAATGCTTTTGCGGATGGAGAGGATTGCCGTGACAGCTAAGCGCACTAATCGTTAGTCCGCGGGACTCTACTGCCTTTTTGAAATTTTTGAGCGCTGTATCATTCTCCAGCAACTCATCCGGCTTACAATGCTTATCCCCAGGGTTGCCGCCTGTACCGATTTCTACAGCATCCAATCCTTGAGAAGCCACATAATCCAGCGCCTCCTCCAGCGAACGTCCGCCAAACAACACCATAAATACTCCAAGTTTCAAAAGAAATCCCTCCCTGTATCATATGTGAAAAAAGCTGCTTTCATTATAATGATGGTCTATTCGGGATAATTACGGGCTTAGTCAAAATAGACAGCTTTCCCCGTACGAGCCGATTCATAGATAGCTTCCAAAATTTCAGTAACAACCAGTGCCTGTTCCGGCTTCACAAGAGGTTCTTTGTCGTCCAGAATAGATTCGATCCATAGACGGGCTTCACGGTCTGCCTCATTTTCCGTTTCTCCAGAGTAAAAGGCAACACCACCTGCATCCAGATCTATTTTCGTATCAAACAAGCGGCTGTTCTTTTCCCCGTTAATGCGCAATCCATCCTGCATATCGGCTCCGCCTTCGGTACCGCATAACAGCGTCTTCGCTTCGCCAAACTCTACAACGTTCAATGCCCAGCTGGACTCTAGTACAATCGTAGCTCCATTTTGCATCGTAATAAAACCAAAAGCTGAGTCCTCTACCTTAAATTCCTCAGGATTCCAAGGTCCAAAGGCATTTGCTGCATCTTTACGATCCCCTAGCTTATGGAAGGTTGAACCTAGTACGCTTTTAGGCTTGTAATTATCCATCAGCCAGAGTGTCAGGTCGAGTGCATGCGTGCCAATATCAATAAGGGGACCACCGCCCTGCTTCTCTTCATCCAAGAATACTCCCCAGGTCGGAACGGCGCGACGGCGTAGAGCAATGGCTTTGCCCAGATAAATGTCTCCAAGCTCTCCTTGTTCGACCAATTGCTTCAGATACAAACTGTCATCACGATAACGGTTTTGATACGCAATAGACAGCTTCTTACCTGTACGGTTGGCCGCATCGAGCATTTCCCGTGCCTGCTCTGCAGTTTTAGCCATCGGTTTTTCACACAGCACATGCTTACCTGCCTCAAGCGCCGCTACGGTAATTTCCGAATGCGAGTCGTTGGGTGTACATACATGTACGACTTCAATGTCTTTATTTTCTAACAGCTTACGGTAATCGCTATAAACTTGCGAGCCTTCAACTCCAAACTTTTCTGCTGCCTCTTCAGCGCGCTCCTGAATGATGTCACAGAATGCAACGATTTCTGCACGCTTCTGCTTGGCAAGACTCGGCAAGTGTTTGCCGTTGGCAATGCCTCCACAACCAATAATCCCGATTTTGAGTGTTTTAGACATGAATATTTCCTCCCTGAGCTGCGTATTGTTGGAGCCATTTAATGCTGGTTTCAATGCTTTCGATTGGAGGGTTTGAGCAGAAATCCTGTTCGACGACGATCCAATCCACACCTGCCTGAATAGCGGCGTCTGTAATGGCCTGAAGCTGCACTTCGCCTTTGCCAAGCTCTACAGTCACTGCTTTTTGTTGCTCGTCACGTGCCATATCCTTTAAGTGAATGATAGGCAGGCGTCCATTATAACGTCCGATGTATTCCACTGGATCATAGCCCCCATAGTATACCCAACAAGTATCCATTTCGACCTGTAACAAATCATCGGAAACCGCATCATATAAAGCATCGAATACCGGGCGATCATTGATTTTTTCTGTCAATTCAAAATCATGATTATGATAAGCCAGTATCAAGCCCTGTTCTTTCACTTTTTCACCAATACGATTCAAATTAGCAAAAATTTCATCCCACTGTCGCTGTTCTTCGGTTAAATAAGGAACGATTAGGTACTTATTGCCCAATTCTTTGTGGTATGCAATCTCCTCATCCAAATGATCCAGCAAACGAGAATATTGTATATGAGTTCCAATAACTTCCAGATTCAGCTCATCCAAAAGCGCTCTGACATCCTTGGCATTGCGTCCGAAAAAGGTATGAAATTCTACCCCTTTATAGCCAAGCTCAGCTACCTTGCGCAATGTACCTTCAAAATCCTGTTCAAGCTCTTCCCTTACTGTGTACAATTGCAATCCTACTTTAGCCATTACCCTTCACCTCTTTAATTAGGATGAATTTTCCATTATATCTATTCCATAATACAAATCCTCGTCCGGCTTGAACGTGCTTTCCATCGTAATGTGATTGCCTTCCAATGATGAGCGCTGAAAAGCATGCATGGCTTCTAACACATGGTAGGCCAGCTCAGCATTAGCACGATGGTTCTTTTCACTGCGTATGGCTCTCACCATCTCGCCCGCGCCTGTTCCACGTTCGTTTTTCCCGCATTCAAAAAGGGGCTTTAACAGCTCTGCGTTTTCCTCGCCAGGTCGGCGAATTTTGACATCTCCGTTAAAAAAGTTCGGGTCCGGCAAGTTCAAAGTCCCTTCCGTTCCGTAAATTTCAATACGTGGCAGGTCTGATGCTCCCTGAATATCAAAGCTGGTAATCAAGGTTGCGATGGCTCCGTTATGAAAATCCATGGTCCCGGCCAAGTGCGTTGGTGTTTGCACCCGTAATGGCGTGCCGCTTTTGGGACCGAAATGTATATGACGTTCCGGAATCTGAATTCCTACGGAGCCGCTAATTCGCCGAATCGGCCCCAACACTTGGATCAGCGAGGCCAAATAGTAAGGTCCCATGTCAAACATCGGTCCTCCTCCAGCTGCATAGAAAAATTCCGGATTCTCATGCCACCATTCAGGGCCTCTACTCATTAAAAAGGCAGTAGCGGCTACTGGCTGACCAATCATTCCAGTCTGTATGGCATGGCGTGCGGTCTGAATAGCCGATCCAAGAAAAGTATCAGGAGCGCATCCGACACGCAGATTTTTTGCTTTGGCTAAATCCAGAACGCGTTTGCCATCCTCTAAAGAAACCGCCAAAGGCTTTTCACTGTACACATGCTTGCCTGCCTCTAGTATCGCCACATCTGTCAGTGCATGGCTGCCAGGCACGGTCAGATTAAATACAAGCTCAATCTCAGGCTGACGAAGCAATTCATCCACTTTGTATACGTTTTCAATGTTGAATTCATCGGCCCTCTCCTTGGCCCTCTCATCTAGTAAATCAGCGACGGCCACCACTTCAATAATTGGGCTCTTTTGGAGATTTTCAAGATATACCGAGCTAATAGTACCGCATCCGATAATCCCGGCCTTCATTCGTTCCACGTCGTCACACTCCTTGGCCTCCAACATGTACTTTCTCATCTAACATGTAAGCTTTACAGTTCACATAGTATTCTATTTCTGTTTCGTTTAAAATGAATAATATGATTAAAACATGAACAATCTGGTCAATATTTGAAACAGCCATATGCCCAAAGGAGTCATCGTCATGTCTATCATCGAGCCTTGTCAGGTTCTTACCGCAGGCTATTCCTTCCATCGAAAGCCCTTTTATTCGAACCAGCCTGATGGGATCAAAAATTATTTATTCCGTTTGCAAACAGATGGACGCTGCCAGGCCCGCATTAACGGGGAAATGACACGGATTGAGGCGGGTGACCTACTGCTATTCAATCCTACCGAGCCTTATGAACTGGATATTCATAGTGAGTTGAATCCCATGGGAGAGCAGGTCGTGGAAAGTGGAGATTATCACATTTTTTTCGGTGGTTCCTGGGTAGATGAGTGGTGGAACCATCATAAACGACCCAACAGAATTAAGGTTCAGCTCACAGAAGCCCTGCTTGGCCTATTTCGTCAGCTTGTGATGGAGCAACGACGTATTTCTAATCCTTACCCGGAAATATCAAGTTACTACATACGCATTTTATGTTTGGAGTTTGACCGTATGCTATCCGATTATCCTATCGCTACTCATCATAACTATCTTGCGTATCAGATTAAAAATTATATTGAAGAAAATGCATCCTCTAACTTCAAGCTGGATGACGTGTCTTCACACGTCGGTATCAGCGTATCCCGAGCAGTACATCTGTTTAAGGAAACATTCGATACGAGCATTATGCAGTACACGCTGGACATCAGGCTTAACATGGCGAGAGAACGAATCATTTTCAGTCCCATGTCACTGGAACAAGCCGCCGAATCGTCAGGATTTGCAAATTACACGTATTTTCACCGTGTATTTCGTTCCCGCTTCGGTATGTCGCCCAAGGAATTCAGGGTGATTCACCGCGAGCAATTGTAGGTAAAAGAGAGCGTTCACCTGAACGCTCTCTTTGTTCATAACCAATAATAGTGAATACTGCTTACATACCACGACCCAGCTTTTTACGGAGCAATTGTCAGCATCACTACCGACATTGGTGGCAGTGTAACATCCAAATGCTGACCTTGCAGCTGATAGGATGTGAAAGCTTCCTTTTTCACACGCTCTGGCTGATCGAACGTATTATGTGCCTGCATATCGTCGCTGGCAAGGACAACACCGCTGATCTTTTTAATCTCTTCCAGTCCTCTTAGCTCCAATTTCAAGTTTGCCGACTCGCCCGGATGGACGTTGCAAAAGCTAATATGAATATTGTCATCCTGCGCCTTGGAGGCAGACACGCTTACTTGTGGGATGGAATCCCCGTCATATTCATAATCGCCTACCTTTACATGAACAGCCAGTGCTTGTGCATCTTGATGCACCTTAAACATTTCAAATATATGGTATGTCGGCGTCAACAACATAGCAGGGCCTTCGGTCAGAATCATTGCCTGTAAAACATTGACCATTTGAGCAATATTCGTCATCTGTACTCGGTCATGGTGATTATGGAAAATGTGTAGGTGCAGCCCAGCTACCAGCGCATCGCGCATCGTATTTTGCTGATACAGGAAGCCTGGATTGGTCCCCGGCTCAGTCAGGAACCAGGTTCCCCATTCATCGACGATCAGTCCGACCCTTTTGTCAGGATCATATTGGTCCATAATGGCTGAATGACGAGTAATCAATTCATCCATATGCAATGATTTTTTCATCGTCTCAAACCATTCCGCTTCATCAAAACCGACTGCTTGCCGTTTCCCTTCCCAGTTACCCGGGATCGTGTAGTTATGCAGGCTCGAACCGTCCATAAGATGCCCTGCTTCGCGCATCAGCACTTCGGTCCAACGATAATCATCCACATTCGCCCCACCTGCAATCCGATAAATGCGGTTCTCGCCATAGTTACGGACATATGTCTGATATCGGCGATACAGGTCGGCATAATATTCTGGGCGCATGTTACCGCCACAACCCCAGTTTTCGTTACCCACTCCAAAATATTTGAGCTTCCATGGTTTCTCACGACCGTTTTCCTGACGCCATGCAGCCATAGGGGACTCTCCATCGAAGGTCATGTACTCTACCCACTCCGACATTTCCTGAACTGTACCACTGCCGACATTTCCACAAATATAAGGCTCTGCATCTAACAGTTCGCACAATTGAAAAAACTCATGTGTGCCAAAATGATTATTTTCAACCACACCGCCCCAATGCGTATTTACCATTCTCTTACGGTTTTCTTTTGGCCCGATACCATCTTTCCAATGATATTCATCGGCAAAACAGCCTCCCGGCCAGCGCAGCACAGGAATGTTCAGCTTTTTCAGGGCTTCCACCACGTCATTACGAATTCCGTTTGTATTCGGAATCGGTGAGTCCTCTCCAACCCATATGCCTTCATAAATGCAACGTCCAAGATGCTCAGCAAATTGTCCATAAATGTTTTTATTAATAATGCCTTGTTTCCAATCGGTATTAACAACAATAGAACCCTTCACAACAAACCCTCCCCAAAAATATTAAGATTGTTAGAACACCCGCACAAATGTTTGCGCTTTCATTTCGGCCTAAATATCACTCATCCCACCGATTTTCTTTCGATCATAATTTTTACGCATCATTACTTTTAGTAATCATTAATATAAATGTTAATTATTAAACAAAAACATTTCACGTGTTTAATATATTTTATTGTCTACTTTTTGTCAATCGTTAAGAAAAGGTCCAATCAAACCAAAAAGCCTGCCATTAAGGCAGACTAAGGTATGACTACTTTAACCCGTAATCCAGGTTCAGCCGAGCTTGAGCATTGTATCTTTTAGGCTGTTCCTATCCAGCGTGAACCATGGTAACTAGGACAATTTTGAGCTGCCGCCAAAGCACGTACACGAACAATACTTCCGCTGATACCACACGTATGCCCGGACATTAACTCTTCACATTGTGAGCAGGCCAACAGTCTGGCTTCGTACACTTCATCATTTACACATTCCATTTTGGGTCTCATGTTGGTTAGAATTCTGGTAATTTGCTCTTCCGATATCGAGATATCTCTTTCACAGCCTTTACAGGTACTTGGCACAGGTATATCTTCCATCGTAAGCTTACCCTCCCCATCAACAATGTCTTAAGTAAATACAGTTGAATCCATGATGCCAATAAATGATAACAGTATATTCTTTATTCTGGCTAGCTCTATTTCCGTTCCGACGGAAGGCTCGCTGCCGCCTCAGATACGACCATCGCCAAGTCCTCATTTCCGAACATGGACAGTACCCCTAATACCGTATCCAGCGGAATATCACCCGCTTCTTCACGCGATACAGTCAACTTGCGTACTCGTAGCAGACGCTCGTTGCTATCCTGATGCGGATACGCTACCCGATATAATTCCTCTGGCTCCAACCCGTGATTGATACACCATTGCGCAAATACAAGGATCATCATATCTTCTTCTTGCTTATAATTTTCGATGATGGCTTCTTCTAGCTGTTTACCACGATTGTCTTCTTCCATTCATTCATTTCTCCTTCAACCTATTTCTTGATGTCTGAACTGTTATGATCACTATCGTCCGTTCGGACGTTCCATATTAATCACTCAAACGGCTAATCAGTTCGTCCGCCAGCATATGGCTTTCCAATACTTTTCCAGCTCGTACAGCACATTCCTCCGGACGATGAATATGCTCCAGAAAATGATTTACGACCCCGGTGAATCCCCGTCTTTCCAAAATCGTATCCCAACTTCCAAAAGCTTGCGTTAGTGGTGAATTATCTTTTTGCATAAAAACAGCCTGTTCCATATTAGTTACTTCAACAGACCGTCCTCCCCCGTGAAGCTCCAGCTTCTCTATGTCAGCCCCTGCCTGTCTGCTCATACTGTAGCTACCGGTAGCATTACCCAAACGTACGGACCCGAACGCAGCGTCCATATATCCTTCAGTCGTCGTATCCAGACTACTATGCAGCAGCTCATAATCATCGCCACCCAGCCACAATAGCAAATCAAGCATGTGAATTAAATCATCATAAACCGTCTGTGCCGCTGGTCTTCGATCATATCCAGTTCGGTGTTTAATCGCCGCACATTGACTGAAACCGCCCGCTTCCTCTAACCATGCTTTAGCAGCTACATAATGCGGGGCAAAACGTCGATTAAAGCCTACCGCCAGCAGTACGGCCTGCGCTTCAGCAAAAGCGGTCATTTCCAGATTCTGACGAACGTCATAGGACAACGGTTTATCCACATACACCGCAATCCCCTTTTCAATACACGCCATGACCAGATCAAAATGGGCTTCGGTCGCGGCATGTATAAATACAGCTTCCGGTTCCCATGCCAGCATCTCCTTTACATCCGTCGTTCCTCTTGGCAACCTATACTGCTCCATAATAGAACTAACCGGCTCCTGTGAACGGTTCATGACACCTACGATGTCTACACCTTCGTGTGCAGCCAGTAACGGCAAATACACTTTACGAGCAATACCACCCAGTCCTGCAATGGCTACTCTTGTCTTCGTTTGCTTGTCCATGTCGTTCCCACCTTAATTACTCAGTTCATCTGTTGTCTAGTTTACATGGAAGTCCGCTGACAAGTAAAGAAAAGAGACTGCTCCCGGTCCAATTGGACCTGCGGAACAGCCTCTATGACATGAGCGTCCAGCTTCAGCCAAGATTACTTCAATGTAAGTTAGCTTAGGCGTGCAGCGCTTGCTTTTTTGTTTTTTCACTTTTTATTTTCTTAACACGCATCCCAATAGCTACAACCAGAACCACAACCAGAACTTCAAAGCCGTATTTAACGACTGCATTCGTGAACCAGTGTGCAATTAACGGCTCGGCCACCACCATTTTAGCAGCGGTATAAGCTAATACAGCGGCTCCAATCGTAATCACTATCGGGTAACGTTCAGTCAGCTTCAAGATAATTGTACTTCCCCACACCATGATCGGAACGGAGATTGCCAGACCGAGAATAACGAGTAGCATATTTCCATGAGCTGCTCCCGCAACAGCAAGTACATTGTCGAGGCCCATCATCGTATCCGCAATAATAATGGTGCGGATCGCTGCCCACATTTGATTCGTGGCTGAAATTTCATGCTTCTTTTCTTCAACCAGCAGCTTGTAAGCGATATAGATGAGCGCAAGTCCCCCGATTAATCGCAAGCCATAAATTTGCAGTAAATACGTGACCAACACTGTAGCAATCACACGAATGATGACTGCGCCGACCGTCCCCCAAATAATGACCTTTTTTTGATTGGCCTTGTCGACATTTCGAGCTGCCAAACCGATTACGATCGCATTATCACCAGCTAGCACCAGATCGATGATAATGATGGACAATAATGCTGTTAAAAACTCAATTGAAAAAAAATCCATACGTTTCTCCCACCTTTTTTATTTATTTGTTATACTGTACATAGTTCAGCGCTTTATACTAAAAAAGCGCCATTTCGCGGAATCCGGAAACGGCGCTTGACCCAAATTTGGCATCAAAAAAAGACCATTTACCCGGATTCCTAAAATCCTGGCAAAGGTCTCGCTTACAACATTACGTTGCCAATAAAGCCGGGGATTAAAAATCCCGTAATGACGACTTTACTCGTTGAGCTACTCCCCTTTGGGAACTATTCTGTTAGTGGCAGTATAGCACACATTATTGGGAATGTGAACCCTATTTTTTCTGTATAAGCGATAAGCCGAACAGGGATATTGAAAGAGGTATGTAAATGAAAAAATGGCTACTCGCTGCAGCTTATGTTTCGCTGCTTTGCATCGCGTTTATCTACAGATATGATTGGCTCGCCTGGGCAGACAAGCAAACCTCCTTTCCGGTTCTGCTACTGCTCGCATTTTTATTCGCGCTAATTCCGTTTGTGCCTTACAAGCTGATTATCGCTTCCATTGCTTATGCCGCGGGCCCCTGGCAAGGTGCTCTGATTTGCTGGCTTGGCACTACTTTGGCTGCGTTGGTCGTTTTCACTGCAGTACGTACCCTGTTCCGTGACAAAGGACGTGCCTATTTGAAACGGGTTCCCGCATTGGAGCGCTTCAATCGAGTCATGGAGAGGGAGCCTTTTGCTGCTGTTCTGCTGGCTCGCCTGATTCCAGTCATCCCCCAAGCAGCGGTAAATGTATACGCTGGAGTAGCAGGGTTTCCGTTCTGGAGCTTTATCCTAGGTACAGCTATTGGCAAGCTTCCCGCAATTGCGGTGTATGCTTATGCAGGTGGTACCTTTGCAGAACACCCAATCACCGGTTTGCTCATTTTGGTGCTATATACTGCACTGGTGGGCGGCGCCTTTATACTCTACCGAAAAAGGCTTCAACGCGCCAATAGAATTTAATGCGATAGTTTGCCACCGTCTCTGTAGGATGTTTCATTGCGATTTTTGAGGACAGAGCCAATTACGCTGATGCTTGGTTTCTGACGTTTCGTTGGATTTTGCAAAAATCTCGTATATAATTTAATTGTGAGCTATTTAAATAACAACTAATTAAACATTCTCAGATTGGAGTGATAAATATGAGCACCAACAATCCAAACACGGTAGAAAAAGCAACTTTTGCAGGTGGCTGCTTCTGGTGCATGGTTTCCCCTTTTGAGGAATTACCCGGTATTTTGAAGGTTAGATCTGGATACACAGGGGGACATACCGAAAATCCTACCTATGAAGAGGTGTGTTCTGAAACAACGGGGCATGTGGAAGCCGTACAGATTACATTTGATCCACAAGTTTTCCCGTATGAAAAACTGTTGGAGCTATTCTGGCAACAGATTGATCCGACGGATGAAGGTGGACAGTTCCACGATAGAGGTTCATCCTACCAAACGGCTATTTTCTATCATAATGATGAACAGCGCATCAAGGCAGAAACTTCCAAAGGAGCTCTGGCTCAAAGTGGCCGCTTCGACAAGCCCATTGCTACACCCATCTTGCCTGCGGCAACTTTTTATGAAGCAGAAGAATATCATCAGGACTATCATAAGAAGAACCCCGCTCATTACAAGCGCTACCGCAAAGGCTCGGGACGTGAAGATTTTATCGAGCAAAATTGGTCCGGCAAGATTGATAAATCCGATCTTAAAGATCGGCTGACGCCTATTCAATACGAAGTAACACAAAAAAATGCGACCGAGCGCCCTTTTCAAAATGAGTTTTGGGATCATGAGGGTGAAGGCATTTACGTGGATATCGTATCAGGAGAGCCCTTGTTCAGTTCATTGGACAAATATGATGCAGGTTGCGGTTGGCCCAGCTTTACCCGTCCGCTGCGCAGCTACAATGTCAAAGAAAAAACCGATCTCAGCCATTTTATGATCCGTACCGAGGTGCGAAGTCGTGAAGCTGACTCCCATTTAGGGCATGTATTCGATGATGGTCCAGGTCCAGATGGTTTGCGTTATTGCATCAATTCTGCCGCGCTCCGTTTTGTGCCTCAAGAAGATTTGGAGCGTGAAGGATACGGAGCATATAAGTCATTATTTGAAAAGTAAGTAGCCATAGAATCATTGGGGCTGATCCGCGATCTATCTTTAATAGATGATCACGGGCCAGCCTTTTTTGGGATATGGCCACACATCATTACGTAAGCTAGCAATTTAACTCATTACCCATCCAAGCCAAATGGCTAGCGGTACTAGCAATAGCTGAGATAATAAAGTACCTGCCAAACGCGAGATGATCATCCAACCGTACATGCTGTTCATCCGAGTTAAGGGTAGCTCCCCTCGTAGCGTTTTCTCTGACAGAACCGCCAATCTTGGATCAATTAACAAGGTCAGTAATACCGTTGCGACGCCATTGATTAGACCTGACGACATTGACATTGCTGTACCTTGAGCAGGCCACAGGAATGATGCATATAAAGCAGATACTACTCCAGTTGTATAAATGGCAGTAACAGCTATATTCAGAATAATTAAACGCTTGGGTATCGCTCCGCCAATCAGTGAGGTTAGCATGGACCAGGTAGGGCGCTTTATGTAGTAGCCTGCATGCTTCCAGCGACTTCGCAGCATTAAATGACGCGCCAAAGCCGGAATAGATCCGGTATGCTCCAAATGCACAATCCATCTGGCTGACATGCGTACCACTGTTGGATACAGTAATATAGCAAGCATGGTTCCAACGGTTGCTGCCAGCAGTACCCCATGCATATATATTTCCAGTCCAATATCCGTTCCGCCCACTTGTGCTGCAGCTTTAGCCTGATCGACCATCCCTCCGAGTAAAGGCCCCTGCGCCATGTTAGAGGTGCGTGAAACCAACAGCAGCATTCCCGCAACGGTTAACGCCAATCCAATCCGACGCGCTCGCAAACCACCAAGCCGGAGAGCATAGGACAAGCTATCTGTAGTATGAATGATGATAGTCAGCAAAAAAACAAAACCCCAGGCAAGCAAATGCTTCACTCCTTTTCCTCGTATTCTGCACACCATTATACGCTTTTTTTCAAGATACATTTTACAATATATTCATTTCTTTGATTTCCGTTTGTTTAAGCCGACAACGGGTAATACATAATACATCATCCGCTATAAGGAGTGTGCAACTATGCCTTGGAACAAACATGATTACCCTCCATCCATGAAAAACCTGGAACCTCGGGTGCGAGAAAAAGCCGTTGATATTGCTAACGCTCTACTCCGTGACGGCTATGAAGAAGGACGCTCGATTGCGATTGCCACTTCCCAAGCCGAGGAATGGAACGATAATCATCCAGCCGAGCAAGATGAGAAACCTAAAAAACATGAAAAACAGCATTCAAGCGAAAATGTACACGACCATCATTCCGCTTCTTCCGATGAGAAGGAACCCATTCATGTGGTGCCGTACGAGGATCGCTGGGCAATCAAAGAAGAGGGACACAACCAGCCCATTTCAACCTTTAAACACAAAAATGAGGCGATTGATGAGGCTCAAAGTTTTGTAGAACGCCAACAGATTTCTGCAATTATTCATGACCGGGATGGACGCATCCATTCTACTTTAAAGCCTTCCTGATAGAAGCTGAATACAGCGAAAGGGTGTTACGAAAGAAGATTTCTCTCCTGACGTAACACCCTTTCCTTATTGACGAAGGCTGTGGACGACCGGCACTGTTTTGGCAACTACCTTTTTAGCGGGAATAGCCGCTGGCAGTACCTTTTTCACAGGTCGGTGCAGTTGGAACGTGGTCGTCCATGTAATTATTTTTCCGGCAAGCCACACAGCCAGTATTGTAAACATTGTTTCCTTCATAGGCAGATACAACAATGATAATCCCAGTACGATGATGTCACTGACAATAAACACGTTGCCGATTTTCCACCCGCGCCACTCACTGATCAGCAGAGATAAGATATCATCGCCCCCGGTTGCTCCACCGAATCGCAGTACGATTCCGGCTCCCAAACCTGTAAGCACCCCACAAAGTAGAGCAGCTATCAGCAGATTTCCATGTAGATCTATAACCAGAGTCGAATACTTCTCAAATCCTGCATAAAACAGTGAAAAAGCGACGGCTCCGATTAACGCAAGCAGCATAAATCTTCTGCCCTTCAGGACCCATGCCAGCAATATGACGGGAATATCAAGCAGCAACATACTCCATGCTGGAGATATACCAAACGCGTAATGTCCCAGCAGGGCCAAGCCTGCAAATCCGCCTTCTGACAAATGATTCTGAGCATTAATGTGATAGTACGTAAAAGCTAAAATGCATGTTCCGAGCAACATGACAGCAATCTGTCTCAATGCTCCATTGTTCACGATAGATTCGTAAGTTTTCCTCATACAGGCTCCCTCGGTTTCTCGTAAGTTTGATGTGGATGAACCCACTCTTACGGAAGCTACCGGATAAGATGTGCCTGGAGGACTTGGTCCTTCGCATGTACAATCCCCTCTTCCGCAGAGTTGGCTTTCGCAACTTGACGTTACTCCGCGGAAAAGCTAAGTATAAGACAGATCAAATCGTTTCCAAATCGTCCTTTGGGGAAGTATCCTTCGGGGACACATGGTATCCTGATCCTTTCTTTTGTGGAATAAAACTCCGACATTTCTGTGGTGCATATAATTCTATAATTTATTATACCACACCTTGTCACCTGCTAAACAGCTTGCTTTTTTGCTGCACCATATTTTATTTTATGTGTGAGCATGCTTTATTGTATGTGCGAATTAACGTATTATACCGAAGGTTTGGCGAATGCACATTTAATATAGCTCAAAGTGTATTTCATTTCTGCTTAGATTATTATCCACTTAATTTGGCGGTTTTACGCTGGTTGGCCATAAACACGCCTCCAAGTATAAGGACTAGCCCAGTCAGAACGTTCCAGCCGATAGTTTCATTCAGGAGCAAAAAGCCCCATACGATGGCACTTACTGGTACAAAATACGTCACCGAAGAAGCAAATTCCGCACTCCCCCGCAAAATCATGTAGTTGAACAAAATATATGCTACCCCTGATCCCAAAACTCCCAGTCCTATAAGGGAACCCAATACACCTGGATCAGAAACAACCGACAAATCAGGTCTCTCCACAATTGCCATCATAATGCCCCCCCCTACTGCCGCACCAAACAAGGTTGCAAAGGTAGCCTGATACATGGAAAGATTGGAGAGAAAACGTTTGGAGAGCTGTGTTCCAAATCCATAGCAGAGAGTCGCAAGCAGCATACACCCAAAACCCACAGGATCAACAGAAATAATAGATGCAGGATTAATACCCAATAAAATAATAATTCCTACAAAAGCGAGCCCCATTCCTAACCACTGCATTCGATGAAAAATAGCCCCGAAAAAAACAAGCCCCACCAACATGGTCCATATTGGCGTGGTGGCATTTAATACAGAAGCCATGCTGCTAGCTATTCTGGTCTCGCTAAAACCGATCAATGTCCATGGCAAAACCATGTTGACCAAAGCTACCAGAATAACCGATTTCCACGGAATGCTTTTAATTTTAAACGGCCTGCGCATAAGTAGCATTAATAAGACGATAAAAATAAGTCCAAAGCTGGATCTAAGGAATACAATAGTCCACGGTCCTACTTGATGTAGCAACAACACCTTGATAAACATAAACGAACCGCCCCAAATGAGGCTCAACAATAATAAAGCTGCATATAACGAACGTGACAATATGTATACCTTCTTTCTCCACTTTCTTAAGTTAAATAGTAGAGGCTGACCGCAGTCAGACGATCTCCCCTTTTATGTAAGTTTTTATCCATTAGCTTAACATAAACTCTGCTTGACTGTCATTGGCGATAAACGCAAGAATTCTTTACACAATGGCACATGGGTATCGCTCTCTACCACTTTCCAATAATTGAGGATTGCTTTAGCCTTGGAAAAATACCTATGATGAGGTATAAATAGAACATACGTTCTATATAATGATTATATATTGTATTCTCACTCGGAGTAAAGGAGATTTTTTATGCCAAGCCAAAAGACACTGAACCACAAGAATAAAGCTCCTTTGCCTTCTGAAGAAGACGCAGGGTTGGTCAAGATCTGTGTACTTCTAACTCTTGTGCTGGATGTGCTGGAACGAGACATTCGTATTATACATACCTCTCCTCTAAAAATGCCTGATTTGTATGTTCGTAGCCTGACTGGAGTACAACAGCGTGTAGCTGTTCAATTAGCAGAGACAAAGGCACGAATGAAAACACTAGGGGTTAAAATATACAGCGAAATCCGAAATCATGAAGGTGTAGAGGTTTTGTATATATGCCGCGGCTATCAAAGGCGATTTTTTATGCTTTCATCCTTTGCCCGCAGCGAGGTCCGGCGGAAACTGGGACACTATCTAGGAATTGATCCGACGCAAGATTAAGCCCCCTTGTAATCTAGTCTCTAGTTCTTGCACGATTAAATTTCATTCCTTACAAAATAACCAACCCATTTCCCATTTATCAACCTAAATTCTAGTATAAAACTATTGCATTACGTGAAGTGAAGGTGATTCAAGAATGGATAGTCACCAGATCATGGATAAACTCAGTCCATATGGCACACATTATGCCTATCTCATCCAATAAGGAGGGCTCTCTTACGCTGGACATGACGCAGCTTCCGTTGAATTAAGCAGAAATGTTTCCTTTATTGAGCAAGCACTTTTTTATACGGATGATTTAAAAAAAGCAGGCGATTTCCGTTGACGGCAAAGACGGTATGCTGCTCTATATTGATTCGCTCGTAGATCAGGAGATGATTCAAACTCATATCCTGAGTGCCTTAAACCGATGCAGTCTCTCATCAAATGTTCACCACCTTAAGCAGTCAAAAAGACACCGACCTTCAAAATACTGCTGATTCGCTTATTCAGGGATATTGCATTTTTATGATAAATGGAGCGGAAGAATTTTTTATCCTTTCTTCCGAAAAGACGTATGCTCGCAGTACGGACGAACCAGAAAACGAAGGGATTATTCGCGGACCGCACAATGGATTCATTGAGCAGTTATCCATCAATCTGAATCTGATTCGCAAACAAATTGCCACACCGTCACTGGTTGTACGCTACTTTTATGTGGGATCTAAAACCCGGACTAAAATTGCTATTGTCTATGTTCAAGACTTGGCTAATCCTGAGCTAGTGGAAGCAGTGAAAACGAGAATTAAAGCGATCTCCTCCGATATGGTGCTCCCCCCCCCCCCCCNNCCCCCCCCCCCGGTTTTATTCAAGAGTTTATTGAGGACAACCCTTTTCCCCTCTTCCCTCAACAGCTCAGCACGGATTATTAGTTCATTTCTAAGAACGATTCGAATGATGAGCTTTTTGATCGCTTTTACGCTGCCTGCCATTTACATTGCGACGATTGCTTTTCATCCAGCTATTTTGCCATTAGAGCTGGCGCACACCATCAAAAAATCACTGGAAAATGTTCCATTCCCAGCGATTGTGGAGGCTATGCTGCTTGAATTGATCTTTGAGGTTCTGCGAGAAGCCGGGGTTCGTCTCCCCAGTCGGGTTGGCCAAACTATTGGAATCGTTGGCGGTCTAGTCATCGGAGATGCTATCGTTCGGGCTGGTCTCGTGTCGTATACGATGATCATCGTCGTCTCGTTAACAGCCATTTCTTCTTTTTTAGTACCTTCTCATGAAATGAGCTCAGCGGTTCGTATCCTTCGTTTTCCGATGATGGTTGCTGCAGCCTTGTTTGGATACATTGGCATTGCTTTCGGTTTACTTTTTCTTACTATCCACCTTTGCAAGCTGGAGACCTTTGGTACGCCCTACTTTGCTCCTCTTGCACCATTCCGGCTCGGTGATATGAAAGATGTTTTTATCCGCTTTCCGATTTGGACATTTCATCAGCGACCATATGATTCCCAAGCCCAAAAATTGAAGCAGCAGAACGACTCTAGGAGCTGGAAACGACGTGAATAAAGAAAGTACCATTGCATCGGGTCAACTTTTTTTCTCATCATCAAGTTTGAGATTGGCGTAGACATTTTGTCACTTCCCTATCAGATGCACCTTTCAGCTAAAGGAGGGGGTTGGATATCTGTCATTATTGGCGGCCTTTTGATTCAACTCATTATTTTGATGTGCTGGCTTCTGCTAGACGTTTTCCCTCCTCTTCGATTTATCAAATATTAACCCAAATTACTGGTTGCTGGATTGGAAAAGCATTGACTGTGGCTTACATCGCTTACTATCTGCTTATGGGTACCTCCGTTCTTGTGAACGCATACGACGTCATCAATCGCTGGATGCTGCAATATACTCCCCGTTGGGCTATACTTGCCCTGTTTTTGTTCAGTAGCATATATCTGGTTCGCGAAAATTTAAGAACAATTGCTCGAGTGCTTGTTTTAATTTCATTTCTGATTTTTCCCATGATGCTGTTAATTAGCTATGGTATAAAGCAGTCCAACCCGCTTTATCTGCTACCTCTAACTGAGGCGGGATGGCCCCGTATTATTGTCGGTTCAAAAGAAACGCTCCTAGCGATGTTTGGTTTTGAGTTCATTCTTGTCGTCTTTCCCATGGTGAGGGCAAAAGTATAGGCAAGCTCAAGTCAATTCTGGCAGCTAACGCGATCGTGGTACTATTGTATTGTTTTACCGTATTTACCTGTACAACCGTATTCAGCCCCTAACAGCTTGAATTAATGCCAGAGCCAGTCATTTATTTGCTCAGATCCATTCCACTGGGAACGATGGATCGAGTCGATTTTATTTTTCTGCCGATTTGGCTCATTTCGATCTTTGGCGCTATAAGTGGTTATTATTATGCGGCGTCTTACGGAATAAGCTATCTATTCAAGCAAAAGAGCCACAAAAAGGCGGTTCCCTTTGTTGTGCTCGCCTCATGTTGTATTGCCTATTTGCCTCAACGAAGAGAAGATTTCGAGCTTATTGGTTCCATAGCTAATAATTCTGCTTATATTTTCCTAATTGTGTTCCCTTTTCTGCTGCTGATCCTATCCTATCTCTTCAAAAAAAAGGAGGGACCTGAAATATGAAAAAAAAGAGCAGAGCGCTTGGAATGCTAACTCTACTCATTTTTATAACAGGCTGCTGGGATCAGGACAATTTGAAGGATGCCCGATTGGCAAATGCATCGGCTTATGATCTCACT
Organism: Paenibacillus sp. F4; assembly: GCF_002894905.1. Classification (NCBI taxonomy): domain Bacteria; kingdom Bacillati; phylum Bacillota; class Bacilli; order Caryophanales; family Paenibacillaceae; genus Paenibacillus; species Paenibacillus sp. F4. Next base: position 111,821 of record NZ_POVS01000013.1, on the reverse strand, counting down.
CCTGAAGGCATGTTGTTGCAAACGCTAGAAGTTGTAGACGATTCTCAAAGCAACCAAGGTAAAAGCACCAATGAAATTCACTCAGGCACCGGCCATTCCGTTCGGCAAAGTACAGACAAAATCCGAGCCAAAGTAACCGGGGATATCCGCTTTTTCAAATACGGAGTTATTCTGTATGGTACAAGCTTGGCCCGAAAAGATCTATATCCCTATCTGGATGTGTTGTATCGTGAGCCTGACCATCCGACTTCCCATGTCAAGGTAGCTATTGTAGAGGGATTAGCTGGAGAAATAATAGATCAAAAAGGCATAGGCAACCTCTTAATTGGCGAATTTATAACCAAAAAAATCAGAAGCCTTGAGGAAATGTGTATGTTCCCGGAAATGACACTGGAGACACTGCTCCCCCCAATGCTTGATCCGGGTCAAGATTTTGTGCTTCCCTATCTTTCCAAAGAAGGAGAAGATATTACAGCACGTGGAATTGCCTTATTTCACGGACAAAAATTCACAGGAAGCCTAAGTAGTGAGCAAGGTGTTTTATATGTCTTGATGACTGGAAAGTGGAAAAATACAGCTCGCTTTGTAAAAAGGATACATCCAGGATCTGTCGGTGATGTGCAAAACTTTATTACGTATCAGGCTAACATTCAGAATGTCAAACGTAGCCTTATAGTGAAGGTTCAGCGCGATGGACAAATTGATGTGGAGCTTAACCTGAAATTACCTGTCGATATTGTTGAATATGCACGCAATCATCTTCAAGATAAAGCTAACGTACGGCGTCTGAACTGTCGTTTAGTTTTTGGGTTGATCAGATATTATTTCTGGATAAATAACTTCATCAGATTGGGTTTTTGGAGTCTCACTCTGGCTTTCCGATTCAGAAGGAGTCCCCTGTTCGTTTTCAACAGAAGGTTGCGAAGTATCTGTTGATGGCACATCGTTATTCTCATCAGGCATTTCTATCTCTGTGTCTGCGTCAGGAACAGCAGGATCCGTTTCCTCTGGTGGAATTTCCTCTTGATCTATTGCAGGTACCTCAACCTCTGGGACTTCTTTTTCCTTGATATCTGGTTTGGACGGGACCACTGGTCTAGCAGAACGCGGAAGCCGTTCTCTTCCAACTTCAGTAGGCACATACTTTTGATTAAACCAGTCAGTCACAAGTTGACCCGATTGACGGGAATAACGCCCTGGCAGCTTACCTGTAAGGCTAGAAACCGTAACTCTTACAACACCTTCCGGCCGTATAAAGTGCTTATTCTTAAAAAGTTCAGGCTGGTCCTTGACCGCCTCATTCATGATCAGTGCCCACACTGACTGTGCTCTGGAATGGCCTTCTTGAGATAATGTATTAACCTGTTGGCGGTAACCAGCCCAGACGCCTAGTGTAACGTCAGGTGTATACCCCATAAACCACACATCACCAAAGTTTTGTGTCGTACCGGTTTTACCGGCGATATCAATGGCACCGTAGCTTTTAAAAGCATTTTGCAGGCGTTTGCCAGTTCCCCTCGGATCTGATATAACAGTTTTGAGCATATCCGTCATCAAAAATGCGGTTTGCTGCGAATATACACGCTTCGTCTGCGGTTTAAATTCATATACGATCTTCCCGTTGGCATCCGTAATTTTGCTGATCAGATGAGGTGCATTATATACACCCATATTGGGAATCGTTCCATATGCTGCGGTCAGCTCCTCGACGGATACCCCTTTGCTTAGTCCACCCAAAACCCCTGTCTGAGCATGTTCATCCTGCGGCTGAATCGTCGTAATTCCAAGAGAACGCACAAAATTCCAAGCATTTGGAATTTTAACTTCATATAAGAACAGCCTCAGCGCAGGGATATTGATTGACCGATTGAGTGCTTCACGGGCTGTCATAAGCCCCTCGTACCGTCTGTTATAATTTTTAGGAATATGATAACCTTTACGCCCGTCTTTCAATATGATTTGTGAATCATCAATAAGACCGGCTGGCTGAGTGTAGCCCTTTTCCAATGCAGGTAAATAAGCAGCAATAGGCTTCATGGCAGAACCGGGCTGACGTGTCATTTGAGTTGCATAGTTCATTTGCTCGGTATTAAAATCCCTGCCCTCGATCATACCGAGTATAGCCCCTGTTTTATGATCAATCATGATTGCTGCAATCTGCTCTAATCCCTTCTTCTTACTGTATGGAGAAAAATTTTGTGGATTGGCTGCAATCTGCCGCATATTGTTATAAATTTTCTTATTTATCGTTGTATAAATTCGATATCCGGACCGTTGCAACTCTTCTCGCGTATTTTGAAGAAGCTCGGCATGCTCAGGCTTGGAAATCTCGGCTGCCGTGATATCCGGATTTTGCTGGAGCGCTAACAATTGAGCGGCTTCCCGCTCTGTCTCCAGCATTAAATAAGGGAATGTGTTATAACTTTTTTCGCGATGGGGCGCAAGAGTGGCTTTCACATCAAATTGAAGCGCCTCGTTATATTCGGATAGCGTAAGTTTACCTGTAGCCAGCATTCTTCCCAACACGACACGTTGGCGCTCCATCGCTTTATTGAAGCCTTCTTCATCAAAGTTCCCTTTACCATCAAAAGCGGAATAAACAGATGGCAGTTGCGGGAGACCTGCCAAATAAGCCGCCTGAGCAATATGAAGCTTATGTAGATCACTTACATTGAAAATCCCTAACGAAGCAGACTTGATTCCATATAAATTGTAACCAGCGGAACCATTACCAAAAGGCATTTTGTTTAAGTAAGCCGTTAATATTTTATCCTTGCCCATAAACCGCTCCATACGCAGTGCCAGCAGCATTTCCTTCACCTTGCGGCTGTCCGTCTTATCCAGACTGAGAAAAACCCTTCGGGCTACCTGCTGCGTCAGTGTGCTGCCGCCTGTTTGGCGGTTTTCATTCAAAAGCTTCTGCTTAACAGCACGAGCTGTTCCCTTTAAATCCACACCACGATGCTCATAAAATTGGCTGTCTTCCGTTGAAATGAGGGCGTCCACAATAGACTGAGGGACATCCTTCAGATCAACGAGCTGTCGATCCTCCTCCATGCGCATTCTTCCAACCGGAGTTACCTGATCATTAAAAAATACAAAGCTGGTCAGAGCGTTCTCATTTACCTTTTCATATATCAACTGACGTGATCGTACAGGTTCATCATGAACCAGTGCCGCTACATAACCGGATATAAGACCTCCAGCAAATAGCACTCCAAGTACACCCGCAAACGAGAACCACTTGATATTAATCAGCAAAACTCTGCCAAAAATACGCCACCTACTGCGTTTTTGAGATGATGGTCGACGTTTTGGGTTCATAAAAATGGTTTTCTCCCCTCAATATTCATTCATTTCCACTTGTTTTTGCTCAAGATATTATGATACGCCATGTTAGGTTTTCCGTAAACTGTAACGTTCCAAAAAATACATTTGTATTAGGAACACTTGTTCTGTATATAATACTACTATAAGAGTATACATTCAAGAATATTTTGGAAGGATGATCCACACATATCAGGAAAGGAGGTCGGATTTTTGGAGGAACGCAGAAATAGAACCATATTCTTATCGGACTGCCAAAGTTTTTATACCAGCATCGAAAAAGCAGATGATCCCAAATACCAACATAAGCCACTCGTTGTGGCCGGTGACCCTGCACTTCGTTCAGGCATTATTTTAGCTGCGTGTCCGCTGGCCAAAAAATACGGTATATCTACAGCAGAACGTCTGGGAGAAGCGGTGAAAAAATGTCCTGACCTTATCATTGTACGTCCGCGTATGCAGCATTATATCGATGTCTCATTAAAAATAACAGAAATTTATAATGAATATACGGATTTGGTTGAGGTTTTCAGCATTGATGAACAGTTTCTGGATATGAGCGGAAGCCTCTCCCTGTTCGGGGATCCGGTGAGTATTGCAAGTGAAATTCAGCAAAAGGTACTGGCACAAACAGGAGTATGGATTCGAATTGGTATCGGCTCCAACAAAATGCTGGCTAAAACCGCAACAGATATATGGGCTAAAAAAAATGACAGTGGCATTTTCTTGTTGCCTGCATCCGATATTGCAGCGTTGCTATGGCCCCAGCCAGTACGTCTTATGTTCGGCATCGGTTCGCGCATGGAACGGCATTTGGAGAAGCTTGGACTACACACCATTGGAGATATCGCACGTACTCCCTTACCCCGGCTACAGGACAGATTCCGGTCTCATTTCGGTAAGCAGTCCGATATTCAGGCAGAGGTAATATGGCGAACTGCGAACGGGATCGATCACAGCCCAGTCAAGCCGGAAACATTTAATACACCTCCCAAATCCATCGGTCATATGATGACTCTTCCCCGCGACTATCTCCAGCCTGCGGAAGTGGAAACCATCCTGCTTGAACTAACAGAGGAGGTGTGTCGGGACGCCCGCCGCAAAGGATATATGGGCTCGGTTGTAACTGTTCATTGTATATGCAGTCCCTACGAGGCACCAACCGGATTCTCCCGACAAATGAAGATACCCGATCCTACAAACCATACCCAAAAGGTATATGAAACCGTTAAAAAAATCTTTTATACTTTTTGGAATCATATGCCTGTGAAGCGCGCAGGAGTTACTTTAAGTGGATTGGTGGATGATCAACTGTATCAGCTGGATTTTTTTGAGGATCAGGAGCGATCCCGTGCTTTGGAAAAGGTGACGGACACTTTAAAGGATCGGTACGGTCAGTCCATCATCATGCGCGCATCGTCGTTAACAGATGCCGGGCAGGCCATGGAACGGTCTATCAAAATTGGCGGTCATTACAAATAAAAAATCTCATGATAAGCTCACACTAGCTATTGCCCGGGGAATGAACTAACTAAAACAAACCAAAAAGGATCGCCTGATATCAGGCAATCCTTTTTTTTATCTGTGCTTCACAAAAAACATGGAGAGCGCTTCGAAGCACCTCTTCAAATAGCAATCAACGGAACATTCCCCACAGCTTGATTAGATGGAATGTATTGGACGGATCAATTTTTTGTGCCAATACGAAGGCGGTCAATTGCTCCTCCTGCGCAGCCGTCAAACGCTCGTTTAAAATAGCAGAAGTGGACTTCACAAGATGACGCACCTTAGCTTTATTTTGCAGGTCCGCTTTAGTCACACCTTCAATCTGCTGTTTAACCCGCTCCTTGAGCGCACGATTCTTCATTTTCAACTTAATCCGCTCCACCAGTTGCGGACTGATTCCATATTGCTGATAGCTCAATGTTGCCACACCTCCCATATCATTCGGTCATTCCCAAATATATGACGGCCAGCCTGTCCATTGTGCCTATCTGTTTAAAACGTTTAGAACAACCTCATGATTCATGGTGGATTAGTCGATGAGATCCCCCTGGAAAATCTGCTCTTTTTGCAAATAACCGCGCAGTGCTTCATACTGCGGAGATGTCCAAAAGGACGCATCCTTGATCAGATCAGTTGCATCCTCACGCGCCTTTTCCAGCACCTCAAAATCCGCTACCATATCTGCTAAACGAAACTCGGGTAGCCCACTCTGCTTGGTGCCAAAAAAGTCACCCGGCCCTCTCAAATCCAGATCGCGTCTAGCCACCTCAAAACCATCGTCCGTATCGGTCATAACCTTCATCCGCTCCTGACCAACCTCCGACTTAGGATCAGCGATCAGTACACAATACGAGGCATGGGCTCCCCGTCCGACACGTCCACGTAATTGATGTAACTGGGACAGCCCAAAACGATCCGCATCCATAATGATCATTAGCGTCGCATTGGGGACGTCTACCCCCACCTCCACAACCGTCGTTGAAACGAGTAACTGAACCTCATTCGCATAGAAAGAACGCATAACTTCTTCCTTTTCTGCGGGAGTCATTCGTCCATGTAATAGCCCAACGCGGTAATGTGGAAAAGCCTGTTGCATTTGAATATGCAAATCAATGGCATTCTGTACGTCCAGCTTCTCCGACTCTTCAATCAACGGGCAAATCAGATAAGCCTGCCGTCCCTGATCTACCTCGCGGGAAATAAAACCAAGTACCCGATCCATCAGTTCGTGCTTCACCCAATAGGTGGAAATTGGAATACGTCCCTTCGGCCGCTCTGACAACGTAGAAACATCCATATCGCCAAACGCAGTGATGGCCAGCGTACGAGGGATCGGTGTGGCCGTCATCGTCAGCACATCGGGATTATAGCCTTTGCGACGCAGTACACTACGTTGGTTCACTCCGAATCTATGCTGCTCATCCGTTACAACAAGCCCAAGCTGGCGAAAATATACATCTTCCTGAATGAGAGCATGGGTGCCTACTACAATGTCCAGCAGACCCATTTGGAGAGCAGCTAGCAGCTCCTTACGCTTCTTCCCGGTTGTACTCCCAGTCAGTAGGCCCACACTGATTCCAAAGGGCTCAAACAGCTTGTGAAGCGACCGCATATGCTGCTCGGCCAATATTTCGGTTGGCACCATCAGCGCTCCCTGAAAACCAGAACGTACTGTGGCAAATAAACCGATGGCAGCAACAACTGTTTTACCTGACCCAACATCTCCCTGAAGCAGGCGGTTCATACAATAAGGTGAGCGTAGATCGTGCAGTATTTCAAGCTCTACCTTCTTCTGTGCATCTGTTAATTCAAAAGGCAAAGCCCTTACAAATTCACGAATCGTGGCGTTATCCACCGTATGTACCACCCCGTCCGCTCGACCACGATTTAGCGCCCGGAATGCCTGCATTTTCAGCTGAAATAAAAATAGCTCCTCATACACCATCCGCCGACGAGCCTCTTGCCCCTCGCGGTTGTCCTGAGGCTGGTGTATACCCGCGATAGCCTGCTTGCGCGGCATCATACTATATTTGCGTACAAGCAACTCAGGCAATATTTCGGGGATCATTTCGCCAAACTGCTGGAGCGTCTGATTCATCGTTTTTCGCATCCAGCTTTGCGTAATCTTGCCGCCTATAGAGTACACCGGTTGAAGCGTCCCCGAGCGGGCTACTCCTTTATCAGGAAACTCAGAATCTGCAACAGTCATCTGCATCCGTTTGAGGTCCCATTTACCAGTCACCACAATTTCACGACCTGAGGTTAGTTGCTCCTTCATGAAATGCCGATTAAACCACGTCGCGGTAAACATCCAATCCTCGGCCATCAATTTACAAGTCAACCTTGATTTGCGCCCGTAACGCTGAAGCACCGGAATGCCCATAATTTTGGCCTGTACCGTAATCTTATCTCCGTCCTTCACTTCGCTTAGCGAGCGCAGTCGGTAATCTTCATACCGAAACGGATAATATTCCAGCATGTCCTGTATGTTAGAAATGCCAAAAGCGTGAAGCTCTCCCTCTTTGAGAGCACTCACGCCATGTATTTGTTTTAAAGGTATTTGATCCAATTGCAGCATATTACCTCTCATCTCCGGCCGGCCATACAAAAATGCCAATCGTTCCTGGCCCTACATGGGTCCCAATCACAGCGCCAAGTTCAGTATATATTCGATCTCCCAGCTCAAAATGCTCTGCCAACTGAGCCACGAACGCTTCTGCCGCTGAGCGATCTGCCGTATGACCCACAGCAATATTAATTTTTTGGCCTTTTAAATCCCGCTCCAGTAGTTCAATAATTCGTGCTGTCGCTTTTTTGTGCCCTCTCGCCTTATCAACCGAATAAATAATGCCTTCTTTGTCAATCGAAAGAATCGGCTTAATGTTAAGCAACGTACCAACCATTGCCGCTGCCTTGCCAATACGTCCGCCTTTTTGTAAGTATTCCAGGGTATCCACCAGGAAATATAAACAACGGCGCTCCCCACGACGTTCCACAGCCCGAACAATATCAGCCGGGGAGTGTCCGGCAGCCGCCAGCTCTGCCGCATAAACCACTAGCATGCCGTATCCGTATGAAGCTGATTTGGAATCCACCACAGTCACTCTATGTTCATGCTTCTCCAGCATGGATTTGCCCAGCAGAGCAGACTGATACGTTCCGCTCACACCCGAGGATAAATGGATAGAGATAACCTGGCTCTCGGGGTATTGCTCCAACAGCGTCGTGTATGTCTCCAAAAAACGGGCTGGTGAAGGCTGTGACGTCGTAGGCAGATCATCAGCCCGTACTAGTTCGCTGTAAAACTGCGACGCTGACATCTCAATGCCGTCCAGGTAAGCTGTGCTGCCGAACATCACTGTCAATGGTACAACAACTATACCGAGACGGTCTGCTAATTCTTGTGGAATATCAGCCGTGCTATCCGTCAAAATGATGGTACTGCTCATCAGTCAGACCTCCTTTTGTTGTGGACTTCCATGGGCGTGCTAAAGCACATCAGGTTTCCACTGAGAACAAATAAGGATAAATCGGCTGACCACCTTCATGAACTTCCACTTCAGCATCCGCATAATTTTCTTCAAGCCATGCAACAAGCTGATCTGTGTCTTCTTGATTCGCGTCTGAACCTGTGAGAATCGTAACAATTTCATCGCCATTCACCAGCATTTTCGCTAGCAAAAGACGGGACGTTGCCATTAAGTGTTCCTCGGTCGCTACAATTTTGGAATCCTGAATACCGATGTAGTGCCCGGCTGTAATATGCAGGTCATCCAGCGTCGTATCCCGTACCGCGTAGGTCACTTGCCCAGACTTCACCCGGGTGACTGCGTCACGCATATTGTCCTGATTTACCTCAAAAGCCTCTTCCTCCTGGAAGGCAAATGCTGCCGCAATGCCCTGAGGAATTGTTTTGCTCGGAATAACCGACACCATACGTTCCATCTCTAGCAGTTCACGTGCTTGTTCTGCTGCCAAAATAATATTGGAATTATTCGGAAGAATAAAAATATGTTGAGCTGCAATCGAGCGCGCCGCATTAACGAAGTCCTCTGTGCTCGGATTCATTGTCTGGCCGCCAGAAAGGACAACATCGACGCCTAAACTTCTGAAAATATCAGCAATTCCTTCACCGGAAGCCACAGCTATAAAACCAAAGGATGCCAGTTCATGAGCGGGGGGCTCAGATGGCTCTTCCTCACGTGCAGGCTCTGTTGGTATTTCAGCAAACCACTCAGGCTCAGGAGCAACATCCATACCCGCAGACAACAAATCACGATGCTGCTCGCGCATATTTAAAATACGAATCTGTGTGATCTCTCCGTAACGCAGTGCCAAATTCAGCACTTCACCAGGAGCCTTAGAATGTACGTGAACCTTGATGACATCATCGTCTGAAATTACGATAATAGAATCACCATCTACGGATAACGCTTTCCGGAAGGCTTCCTCATCAAAATCGGTACCTTGCGCTTCGCCCAATTGTCGATTAATAAAAAACTCCATATCATACAAAAATTCAATATTATCCGTTTCGAGCTTCGCTTGCGCAGAAATCGGCGCATCTGGGGAAGGAACAACTGCAGTAGCAGTAGGTCTCTCCGATACGTGAGGAGCAAAAACCGGGCGTACATTATCACTTTTTGCAGTTGGAGACGTCACCAAGCCGCTTCCAAGATGTTGCATAAAGCCTTCATAAATATACACAAGACCTTGCCCACCCGAATCTACAACTCCTACTTGCTTCAGTACAGGGAGCATGTCCTGCGTCATGGCAAGCGTTTCCTTCGCTTTGGCAAGCACTTCTTCCATCAGTTCCGTGATGTCGTTCGTCCGGCGCGAGAAAAACACAGCATGCCTGGCCGCTTCCTTCGCCACGGTAAGAATTGTACCCTCCACCGGCTTAACCACCGCCTTGTAGGCCGCATCCACCCCGCTCTGCAATGCCGATGCGAACTGAAGGGTATTCAATTCCTCGTATGGGGCAGCGTAACGGCTGAAGCCACGAAACAACTGAGACAGGATAACCCCTGAATTGCCGCGGGCTCCCATCAGCAAACCTTTGGATAATATGCCGGACATGACACCGATGGAGGAAGAGTCCCCCCTCTTTAATTCCGTTACGCCCGCGCTCATCGTCAAATTCATGTTGGTTCCCGTATCACCGTCTGGCACCGGGAATACATTTAGTGAATTGACATGTTCCGCATGCTGCTGTAATTGTTCCGCCCCGGCTAAAACCATTGCGGTAAAATCTGTTCCATTCAAAGAACGATTACTCAAGAGAATTCCCCTTCCTAGCTTAATACACTTGTTTTACTATCAACCTTCACAACACCTTATTCAGCTGTGCGACAGGTTCAATTGAATTATACTAAAGCCAGACGACGAATACGAATGTCACACTTTCATAAGCTCTTGTACTCACGTCTGGTCGCTCTTCTACAGGTCATATAAAATGAAAAACCAGTCAACTGCCCAACAATAAATCATCGGCTGGATTGATAACTATAGTCCCGCCTTTGAACCGCCGGCATGACTGGAATAAGAATTCACATTCCATTTAAAAAACAAAATAATCGCAGCAATAACTATCCCATATTGTACTATAATGCGAAAGAGAAATAAATAAAGTTTTTGAATCAGTTGACGGAGCTTTTTTGACTATGATATTATATTTAAGTATTGTTTTGTTCAGGTTAGTGACTTACAAAGTCCGGCTGACCCAGTCGGCCTGAAGAGAGACCCGTTCCGTATGGAATTTGGTTATTTTCAGAATAGGAGGTGGAATCATGTCTCGTAAATGTTCTGTAACAGGCAAAAAGCCTGGCAGCGGTAACCACGTATCTCACGCTAACAACCGTAATCGCCGTACTTGGGGCGTCAACGTACAAAAAGTTCGCATTCTCGTTAACGGTAAACCGAAACGCGTTTATGTCAGCACTCGTGCATTGAAAGCCGGTAAAGTGACTCGCGTGTAGTCGTAAAAAAATATCGTTATAAACAAAAGGCACCTCGTTTTAAACGGGTGCTTTTTTGGTTATTCGAAAAGTAATATCCATCTGGTTCAGGAAAACAAAATGTCAGGCACCTTCCCGTGCGTCCCAACCTTTTACTGCCGAGCTACCTATCTGTTATGCCCGGGAAGCGTGCCCTGTGTACCTCTAGCTTTCATCCTACATCCTGTGTTTACATTACGATGAATTCAGTTTTTCTGGAATGTATTCAAAATGGCTTTAACGAATCCACCCAGAAATTTTGGCAGCTTGATTGTGTAAAACTTCATGCCTCACCCTCCCCATCATCCTCCTGCATCCGTTCTCTGTAGTTTATGCAACCTGTCAAGGGTTGTTGCCCCACAAAAAAAGGCTACATGAGAATCCCGCTCATGTAACCATATTTATGCACAACCATCCCAGGCTATACCATCAGACAAGTCCGCGAACATAGAGATATGCTGAGAGTATGAAAATAAACAGGATATAATAAAGTACGCTGCACACCACAAAACCTATTCGTAAACCACGCCGTTCATTTTTCCGAAAATAAAACAGTACAATTAGAATAGCCAAAAGTGAAAGAACAGCATTCCAAGGAGCCTTTACTAGTGAGAAACAGCTAAGGGTCAACCCCGTCGCCATGCTCGCTACAGTCATCCACAATGCTTCGGTCAGCTTCACTTGGACAAACGAGCTGCACTGTCCCGAATCGCAGCTATAGCTGCAGCGCGATCTGCTCTGCCGAATACCGCACTACCAGCCACCAGCACGTCAGCCCCCGCTTCAAATACAGCTGGTGCCGTCTCCTCCGCAATACCTCCGTCTACCTCGATATGTACGTCTGGACGACCCAGTTCGTTCAACCAAGCACGAATTTGTCTGATTTTATTTAACGTCTCTGGAATGAAGGACTGACCTCCAAAGCCAGGATTGACCGTCATTACCAGAATCATATCCACATTTGGCAGCACTTCCTTGATCGCGTATGGTGAAGTACCCGGATTGAGAGCCACTCCAGCCAGAGCACCTTGCTGCTTGATCAAGTGAAGGACACCATGCAAATGAACACAGGCCTCAGCATGAACAGTGATGATATTGGCTCCTGCTTTTACGAAATCGCCAATATAGCGTTCAGGATGCTCAATCATCAGATGAACATCCAAGGGAAGAGTCGTATGCGGACGAATAGCCTGAACAATAGGTGGACCCAATGTAATATTGGATACAAAATGTCCATCCATTACATCCACATGAATCCAGTCCGCTCCTCCTGCCTCAGCTTCCGCAACTTCACTGCCCAAGCGAGCAAAATCAGCGGATAAAATCGACGGTGCTATTTTTAACATATACTCAGTACCTCCGCTTTTTTTCTTTTAATTCCTGATAGAACTGCAAATAGCTATCATACCGTCCCTGTGAAATATGTCCTTCTTCCAGGGCCTCTCTTACTTTACAGCCAGGCTCGTGAATATGGGTACAACCCCGAAATTTACATCCTTCCGCATACTGCTGGAATTCACGAAAACAGGGAGATAATTCATCCACACCTAGCTCCAGAAAATCCAGTTGGCTAAACCCCGGTGTATCTGCTACAAACCCTCCGTTGTCTAGAGGAATCAGCTCCACATGACGAGTCGTATGTCTTCCTCGGCCCAGCTTATTGCTTATGGCGCTCGTCTCCAGCGTTAACCCAGGCTCTAGAGCATTAAGCATGGAAGACTTTCCTACACCTGACTGCCCGGAAAACACGCTGATTTGACCAGCCAACAGCTTCTTAAGCTCAGCCGTCCCTTCTCCGGTACGGGCACTGGTTACCAGCACCTCATAACCGATCTTCTGGTACATTTCCTGAACGGCCAGCACGGTGTCATCCTCTGAAGGGCTGCCTTCATACAAATCGCGCTTAGTCAGACAGATAATCGTATCCAGCCCGGCGTGCTCAATATGAACTAAAAATTTGTCCAGTAAAGGCAGGTTTAAATCCGGCTCACGCAAGGAAAACAGCAGCACGGCAAGCGTGGTATTGGCTACCGGAGGACGTATTAGCTCCGTCGTACGCTTTCTAATCTCCTCGACCATACCTTCCCCGTTTTCAGTCAGTTCGTAAACGACCCGATCACCAACAAGAGGCGTAATCTCTTTTTTCTTAAAAATGCCGCGTGCTCTGCATTGTACTGTAGCTTCGCCAGATACCGGACGCCCATCCTGATCCAGGCTGGAGACATAATAATATCCGCTAAGCGCCTTGACGATCAGACCTTCAGGCATGTGTAAGATGTCCTCCTTCATAATGTTCAAGTTTCATTGCGTATAGCAGGTTGAGCATCTTCCTATTGCAAGTTTACTGATGCTGGACAGCCTCAATCACTTTTTCCTTCTTTTTGTGAGAAGCGTGGCCTGGGTTGTTTTTATAACTAACCGCCAACTCACTGCGCGTCCCCCCCGTGGAATTCGTTCCAGGAACAAAGGCGGAAGGGTCACCATTATCTCCTGTGCCCTCCTGATTGTTCGAGTCGCCTCCACTATTACCACTATCATTAGAAGCTCCCCCGCTATCACCTTCCTCGCCGTTTCCACTTCCATTCTGCGAGGAAGTACCATCAGGTGTATCCGTTGGTGAAGTTCCAACAGGCGGAGCAATTTGGGGCATCGTCACCGTTCCATTTTTCGCCTCAATATAAGAGACTGGATACGTATCAATAAAGTCACCATCTCTAAATACTGAGACAACACTGTCTTTGTTCGGAGCCATTAGCAGGTTGATAGTGAACACCTGTGTCGTATTAATCGTACGGCTTCCCCATTCCTGATTTTCTCCACGTGCATCCGTATAAGTGATACGAATTTTACTGTTTTTACCCTCTTCCTTCGGCGCAACAGGCACATTAAATGGCAGCGTAATCGCTTCTGGCGGGTAACCCGTGCTTACATAAAACGTAATTTCCGTATTTGGTGGCAACTCACTGCCTGCCTCTGACGGCCATTGTTTGGTTACTCTTCCTTTTTCCTGCTCATAGCTAAATTCTTCTTTAATCGAGCCAACCTTCAGCCCTGCCTTTTTGACCTCATTTTCCGCTTGGTTCTGCGTTTTCCCTACGAGACTTGGCATTTTTACAGTGTCAGCTCCCTTGCTGACTGTGAGCACAACCTGAACTGAATCCTTATCAAATGGCTCATTGGCAGCGGGTATCTGACTAAGGACGGTCCCTGCGGCCTGATCACTAAACTGCTCATTTTGCTGAATCTGCGTCTCCTTAATTTGCTGGGCGGTCAGCAGCTTAACAGCATTTTCGTAGCTTTGGCCTTTGACATCCGGCATCGGGGTAAGCGGCTTGGCAATCCCGACTTTCAGACTAATCTTGGTTCCTTCCTTGACTAAAGAATCTGCAGGATAGCTTTGATAAAATACAACTCCAGGCGCGATTCCTTCTTTGTATTCATGCTGGATTGGCTCCTCAATGAGTAGCCCCGCTTTACTGAGATTAACCTTCGCTTGGTCTTCTGTTTGTGTCAATACACCTGGTACTTTTACCTCAGGCACGACGAGTACACTTTGCACATAGTACACCACTCCGCCCATGCACAGAAGTAACACCAACACTAGTGTTACCCACAAGATCGCTTTTTTTCTATTTTTTTTGGGCGATTGCTTGCTCGAAAGCTGTTCAGACTCACGCGGCTGGGCAGGTACATCATCCCCGCTAGAAGACATCCCTAATTGTTGAGGCTTAATAGCCGGAATAACCCGTGTTTGATCCTCATCATCCAAATGTGTAAACTCCAGCTTGGATTCATTACGCCGTCCCGGCAGCAAACAGGTTTCCAAATCTTTTAGCATCTCGTCTGCCGATTGATAACGCTCTTCTGGATTTTTGCGCATAGATTTTAGAATGACATTTTCCACACTTTGCGGAATCAACGGATTAATTTTACGCGGTTCCTCAAATTCCTCTTGCAGATGCTTGAGCGCTACACTAATTGGACTTTCTCCCAGGAAAGGGAGCTGCGCCGTCAGCATTTGATATAAGACAATACCTAAAGAATATAAGTCCGATTTTTCGCCGGTGACGACACCCTTTGCATGCTCAGGTGAAAAATAATGAACAGAACCTACAACAGAACCCGTCTGGGTAATGGTCGTTGACGTAACGGCTCTAGCAATCCCAAAATCGGTTACCTTAACCCGTCCATTACGTCCAATTAATATATTATGAGGCTTAATGTCTCGGTGAATAATCTGATTTTGATGGGCATGCTCCAGCGCATCACAAATCTGGGATGCAATCCGTACTGCTTCATCCACTTGCAATGGCGCACGTTCTTTAATAATCTCATTCAAATTTTTACCTTCGATGCACTCCATTACAATATAATGGATTTCATCCTCTTGGCCGACATCATAAATACTGACCACATTCGAATGCGAAAGCGAGGCCGCAGACTGCGCCTCACGCCGAAACCGGCGAATAAATTCCTCATCATGAACAAATTGCTGGCGCAACACTTTAACTGCAACATTGCGATTCAGCAAAATGTCTTGAGCCTTATACACCAGCGCCATACCGCCGCCACCGATGCGCTCAATAATTTCGTATCTTCCCCCTAGCAGGTGCCCGATCATGCGTCACACCCCTTTTCACTCAATGAAACCGTGTCATCGGGCAATTCAAACAAAGCTACAGTAATATTATCGTCTCCTCCGGCAAGCAACGCCAGATGTAGCAGACGATCCGCACGCTCCTCCAAAGGATTCTCTGCGGCACCTACTACTTTGCTGATTTGTTCTTCCGTTACCAGATTGCTTAATCCGTCGCTACACAGTAACAGTACATCGCCTTTTTCCAGCGCAATGGAGTCAATATCCACTTTCACCTCGGAATCAGTGCCCAGCGCCCGTGTCAGTACATTGCGACGAGGATGGTTCTCCCGTTCTTCCTTACTGATCTGACCGTTTTTGAACAGCTCATTAACCAAAGTATGGTCTTCTGTAAGCTGACGTACCGCTCCTTTGGAAATGACATAGGCACGACTGTCACCGATATGTCCGATAATTCCGGATGCGTCGTTTAATAAAACCGCAACAACTGTCGTTCCCATATTATGATACTTTTCATCGCGTGCTGCCGTCTGGAAGATGACTTCATTGGCATGCAAAATAGCGTCGCTGAGCGCCGCCGTCAAAGAATGTGCGGATAATCCGCTCTCCAGCGTCGCCAAATCAGCGACAAGTGTCTCTACCGCAAGGCGGCTGGCCGTATCACCGGCCAAATGCCCCCCCATACCATCGGCAACAATCCCAAGAATATAGCCTTGCTCCAAGTGCCTGATCCAGGCAGAATCTTCATTCACCGAACGTACACGTCCGACATGGCTGACATGAACTGTTTTGATCAAATGGTTTCACCCCAACTCCATATGCTTTGCACGCAACTGACCGCAAGCAGCGGCAATATCGTGACCCTGTTCACGCCGGATCGTCACATTGACGCCTTTTTCGGCAAGAATACGTTGGAAATTAAAAATATCACTGCGTGATGTGCGTACATACTTGCGCTCAGGCACATGATTGACTGGAATCAAATTGACGTGACACAGCATGTCCTTTAACACATCCGCTAGCTCTTCAGCATGTTCTGCCTGATCGTTTACTCCACCAATCAGGGCATATTCAAACGAAATTCTCCGCCCCGTCTTAGCAAGATAGTAACGTAGAGAATCCATAACATCCTTAAAGGGATAACGCCGATTTACAGGCATCAGCTTCGAACGAAGCGCATCATTAGGCGCATGAATGGATATTGCCAGATTAATCTGGGTATCCTCGTCGGCAAATTTATAAATATTCGGTACAATACCGCTGGTCGACACTGTGATATGACGTTGACCAATGTTCAGACCTTTTTCATGAACCATTGTACGTAAAAACGTCATAGTCGCTTCATAGTTTTCAAAAGGCTCGCCCGAGCCCATAATCACGATGCTGCTCACTCGTTCATTGGTTTTATCCAAAATTTTCTGAGCCTGCACCACCTGTGCAGTAATTTCACCAGCCGTCAGGTTCCGTTTGAGGCCTCCAAGCGTCGAAGCGCAGAAAGTACAACCAATCCGGCACCCCACTTGAGTCGTTACACAAATACTGTTTCCGTAATTGTGTCTCATAATGACCGTTTCAATGGCATGATCATCGTGCAAACCGAACAGGAATTTTACTGTCCCGTCCTTC
This sequence comes from Paenibacillus sp. F4, assembly GCF_002894905.1. Lineage (NCBI taxonomy): Bacteria > Bacillati > Bacillota > Bacilli > Caryophanales > Paenibacillaceae > Paenibacillus > Paenibacillus sp. F4. The sequence goes on along the minus strand of NZ_POVS01000013.1, from coordinate 94,766 downwards.
GATTCCAACTTTGTAATTTCACTAAGCGTCACAAAACTAAATTGCTCCTCAAGCTTCTCTCTCAGCGCCTTGGACAAATTCGTCATCTCGCTGAAATCATTGACCCGCTTCACATACAGCCAGTCAAAAATTTGTCCTCCACGAAAAGCAGGCTCGCCATTGTTCTTGGCCCAGTCCTGAAGCTCCTCCAGAGTTAAATCATATATAAAAGGTTTCATCAATGTTTGCACCCGTTCCTTCTTCATTAAGTTCTGTTTGATCGTAGATAGTATTTTTCATTCTTCCTATTTTAGCACAAATCCTTGAGGGGGTAAAAATTTTTCGTCTTCATGCAAAAAACCGCCGGAAATGTTCCGGCGGAATGTGGAAATACTGGTGGAAAGCTGCCTGGAATTCTCTTCCGCGCTATTTCACCCGACGCAGGCGCGCGATATAAAATCCGTCGCTGTGGAAATGCTGCGGTAACAGCTGTACCGAGCCTCCCTGTATACTATCCTTTTCGCGGCTCACGTCCGGGAAGGAATGACCCTCTGCCAATTCATACTCTGGATGTTCGCTTAAAAACTGAGTCAATCGTCCTTCATTTTCGTCCGGTTCAATCGTGCATGTGCTGTATACCAGAATACCACCTGGCTTCAACAGTCCCGCCACACTATCCAGCAACTCATGCTGAAGCTGTGTAATGTCGCGAACATCCTGCGCAGTTTTGCTCCAACGCAGGTCCGGCTTACGACGAATTACTCCAAAGCCAGAGCATGGCGCATCCAGCAAAATACGGTCAAAAGAAGCTGGAGCATATCGTTCCTTCAGTTCTAGCGCATCACCAGTGACTGTTTCCACGACATCCAGGCCAAGTCGATTAGCCTGTTCACGGATTAATTGATGCTTATGGGCATGCAGATCATTCGCAACTATCCGGCCTTGATCTTTCATCAGCTCAGCCATATGAGCTGTTTTGCCACCTGGAGCGGCACAGCAATCCAGTACCTGCATGCCAGGCTCAGGAGCGACTGCTTCGGCAACGAGCATGGAGCTTTCATCCTGTACGGACAGCAAGCCGTCCGTATACCACGAGGTAAGCGCCATATTTCCACCGCTACGAACAACAATCCCATAGGGACTAACTGCGGAAGGAACGGCATCAAGCCCTTTTGAACGCATCTCGTCCAGCAGCTGATCACGGCTGGTCATTGTCGTATTCACCCGTACGCTGACCGCAGGGGGCTCATTATTAGCCTGACAGATAGCCTCAGCAGTATCTGCACCGTATTGCTTAATCCAGCGCTTAACCAGCCACTGTGGATGAGAATGTTCTAATGAAATCCGTTCCTCCGGTGACAAATCGTCAGGAATACGCAGCTTGTCCGGCTCACGCAACATGCTGCGGAGCACACCGTTGACCATACCGGAAATCCCCTGATGCCCACGACGCTTGGCAATGGTCACCGCTTCACTAACGACTGCATGATCCGGAACTCGATCCAGATAAACCACCTGATACACACTCATTCGCAGCAACGAACGTACCCAAGCCTGAAGCTTGGCCGTTCCTTTTTGAACAAATTTATTGAGAAAATAATCTAGTGTATTTCGGCGTGCGATTGTACCGTATACAAGTTCCGTCGCCAAACCAGCGTCACTTGCAGATAAACCTGCCTGCTGAAGCCGACGATTTAGCTCAAGATTGCTATATGCACCCTCTTGCTCCACACCGGTCAACACATCAAGTGCAACTTCCCGCGCCGTCTGATTGCGAGTCTTGCCGGATCTGGCACCCACTCCCTTGCCTTGGCCTCCCTGGCGGGAGTGACTCCCGCTCATCCGAGCACCGTGCCTGGCTTCATCTGTCCGCCGCGTGCAAAGGTTCCGGCATCCATAACCTTTTTGCCAGCCGGTTGAACCTGAGTCAGCCAGAGAGTTCCTTCGCCTGTCTGCACCTCAATGCCACGAGCGGTCAATTGAAGAACCGTTCCGGGTGCCGAAACATTTGAGCCACTCACTTCACTGTTTATGAAAGGCTGCTCAGCAGCCCAAATTTTAAAAACATTCTCCTCCCAAAGCGTAAACGCACCGGAAAAAGGAACCAGGCCGCGAATCCGGTTGTATATCTGCTGAGCATTGTCACTCCACGAAATACGCTCATCCTCGCGGTTCAGGTTCGGGGCATAAGTTGCCTCGTCCTCGTTTTGCGGCGTACGGTCTGATTGGCCTGCCAGCAACTTAGGCAGCTCGTCCTGCAAAAGCTTTGCTCCAGCTACGCTTAGCTTCTCAAAAATCGTACCCGAGGTATCCTCCGGCTCTATAGCAAGCTCAACTCGCGATATCATATCGCCAGTGTCCAGTCCTTCCGCCATATACATCAGCGTCACACCCGTCACAGTTTCACCATTAATAATCGCACGCTGGATCGGTGCACCTCCCCGATAACGGGGAAGTAACGAACCATGCACATTCAGACAGCCGAACCGAGGCAGGTCTAGTACGGACTTAGGCAAAATTTGCCCATAGGCTGCGGTTACGATCAGATCAGGACGCAGCTCTGCCACCTGAGCCACCGCTTCTGGCTGGCGCAGGCGGGTTGGTTGCAGTACAGGTAATCCGCGTTTTTCTGCCGCTTCCTTGACTGGTGTAGGCGTCAATATTTTTTTTCGTCCCTGTGGCTTATCGGGCTGTGTAATCACACCGACCACGTTATAACCGTTGTCCAGTAACATGTTCAGCGATGGCACTGCAAACTCAGGCGTACCCATAAAGATAATACGAATGTCTTGACTCATCGAACCTCACTCTCCTATCTGACGGTTCGGTCCTGGCTGTTCCAGCGCAACCTCATATACTTTTTCTGCAATATCCGTGAATAAAATTCCATTTAAATGGTCAATTTCATGCTGAAAAGCACGAGAAAGCAACCCTGTCGCTGTAACGGTAATGGTTTTACCCTCGCGGTCCAGTCCCTTGACTGTAACCTTCTCGGCACGACGCACATCCCCGTTCAACCCTGGTATACTCAGGCAGCCTTCAGGACCCAACTCCTCCCCTTCTTCGGCCACGATCTCTGGATTAATCATTTTAATCAAACCATGCTCATCTCCAGCATCTACAACGATGAGACGCTTCAAAATGCCTACTTGCGGAGCAGCAAGACCTACTCCCTCCGCTTCATACATCGTATCTGCCATATCGTCGAGCAGCTTTTGCACGTTAGGCGTAATTTTAGTGACTTCCTTTGCTACTTTGTGCAATACGTCATCCGGCTCCAACACTATAATTCTAATTGACATGACAACAGAACACCTTCCTCTTTATGCTTCATTTAGGCCTAACTGTATTCATCACAAACGCGACTGCTACATTATCCTATGTACGGACGGCTTGTCCGCATTATTTGTGCTAATTACTTTTGTGGCAACACTCTACATAAGCATTTGCGGATCAACATCCAGACTAATCAGCAACTTTTGTGCCTGTGCGGATTCGGCCATTTCATCAGCTACTTGCTGAGCCAAACTAATCGCGTCGATATTTCCACGCCATTTTATCATACATTGAAATCGGTATCTATTCTTGATTCTCGAAATGGGTGAAGCTACTGGTCCCAAAATGTCGAGTACATCCGATGTAAGACGATCCATATTCCCGAACCAGCCCCGTTGTCTGGCCCGTCCCTGTAGTGTTGCTGAATAATTCTCAGCCAGCCGGACCAGCACCGGGAGTTGTTCATGAGAAAAGGTCACCAAAATAAGACGACAATATGGTGGATAGTGCAAATTGCGGCGGTGGTTCAATTCTTCCCTCACAAAAGAAGCATAATCATGGCGACTTGCGTGAATCACCGAATAATGCTCTGGAGTATAGGATTGTACGAATACTTCCCCTGGCAATTGATGTCTCCCAGCACGTCCAGCTACTTGTGTTAACAGCTGAAAAGTCTTTTCCGCAGCCCGAAAATCTGGTAAATTGAGAGCCGAATCCGCAGTAATGACACCAACCAGTGTCACATCGGGAAAGTCCAGGCCTTTGGCAACCATTTGAGTACCGAGCAGCACGTCCGCTTTTTTATCACGAAATTGCTTGAGGAGCTTTTCGTGGGCATTTTTTTCTGTCGTTGTATCAACATCCATTCGAACAACACGTATACCGGGAAATAGCTTCGCCAGCTCTTCTTCCACTCGCTGGGTACCTGTACCGAAATAGCGAATATGCTCACTACCGCACTCAGGGCAAGTCTGAGGCACGGGCTCGGAATAACCACAGTAATGGCAACGTAAATTGTTCGACCGCTGATGATACGTAAGCGAAATATCACAATGTGGACAACCCGCGACATAGCCACAGCTACGGCACATGACGAACGTGGAGTGCCCACGCCGATTCAACAGGAGTACCGTCTGCTCCTTACGCTCTAACCGCTCTGCAATTCCATTATGCAACGCACGGCTGAACATAGAGCGGTTGCCAGCACGCAGTTCCTCACGCATATCCATGATATGTACTTCGGGTAACGTGTTCCCCAATGCGCGAGTTGGCATTTCAAGCAGCAACGGCGCAAACTCGTCGTTGCTTTGTGAGCGAGCCGCATAGTAGCTTTCCAGCGACGGAGTAGCCGAGCCGAGAATAACGACAGCCCCATGCTGATGGGCTCTGCGAATGGCGACATCACGCGCATGGTATTTAGGTGTCTCTTCCTGCTTATAGGACGTTTCGTGCTCCTCATCCATAATAATAAGACCTAACTCACGAAAAGGCGCAAATACTGCCGAGCGAGCACCAATCGCCACTTTCACACGGCCTTCGCGTATTTTGCGCCACTCATCGTACCGTTCACCCCCGGACAACCTACTGTGCATCACTGCTACCTGATCGCCAAACCGACCTTTAAAACGCTCAACCATTTGTGGGGTTAACGATATTTCAGGTACCAGCACAATGGCCTGCCGATTCTGCTCGATACAACGCTGAATCGTCTGTAGATAGATTTCCGTCTTACCGCTCCCTGTGACTCCATGCAACAAATAAGCTCCTTGCTCACGCGTGTCCAGCTGGCGAATAATCCGTTCATATACCGACTGCTGCTCTGCTGTGAGAGGGAGTGGCTCTGTAGGCTTGAAGTGTCTGCCCCGGTAGGGGTCGCGGAACACTTCGACATCCTCCAGCAACACATAGCCCTTATCTTCCAGCGCCTTAACCGTTGCAGCCGAGACACTCAGTGAGGTCATGACTTCCTTCAGCGACAGAGGCAGAAACTCGCTACGTTCCAGCAAAAAAGCAAGTACCTCCCGCTGACGCTGCGCTTTGGCAGAAAATTGCTCCAGCGCCGTTGATGCCTCGTCTATGCCAATAGCCAGATCAACGGATTTCATGGTCTTTTTGCCAAGTTTGTCTTTAATAACTTGACTTTCCTGAAGCACACCCCGGCGTAACAGTGATTTAATAACCTCCGCTTCCTCCGGGAAACGTCGACTGAGTTGCTGCAATGGGACTTGCTCCTTCTCCTGAATGAAGCTAACAATCCGACGCTCCGTCGGATCACTCATACCATCGTCGGTCAGAAGTGTCCATTCGAGCTCATCGCCCTGATTCGGTTGTATAGTACGTTGTGGATGCGTTAACTCATGCTGTTCCGCAATTGAGATATAGCGTTCTGCTTTGCCCTTCAGCGCGGTAGGAATCATCACTTGCAGTGCCATAATTTGATTACAAGCATAACGTTCGCTCATCCATTTGCCCAGTTCGACTAGGTCGGCAGATAAGGGTGGTACCAAATCCAGCAACTCCTGGATCGCTCTCATCCTGTATTTCGGTGGATCATCAGCCGGGACTACCGAGATGACAAAAGCCTGCACCGTCCGTTTGCCAAATGGCACAGCTACCCGGCTACCCGGCTCAATCCAAGGTCTCATTGAGTCTGGTATCAGATAATCGAAGGTGCGGTCCGTATCCTTGGCAGGTACATCGACAATGACCTTGGCAACTAAATTGCCCGTCTCCATTAATGCAGCACCCCACCCATGCGTCCCGCGGCTATAGTAAGCAACTTACGCGCAACTTCTTCCTTTGACTGTACAGGAATACGCTCTACGATCCCGCTTCGGTCATAAATTTGAACAGCATTCGTATCGACGCCAAAACCAGCACCATTCACAGTTACATCGTTTGCCGCGATCAAATCACAATTTTTACGTTCTAATTTATCTATCGCATACGTCTCCAAATGTTCGGTTTCAGCTGCAAAGCCAATTAAAAATTGATGTTTCTTACTCCGTCCGAGTGATTCTAGAATATCGACGTTCTTCACTAGCTCTAGCGTAAATACACTATCTTTTTTCTTGATCTTGGTCTGTGCAATCTCACGTGGTCGATAATCTGCAACTGCAGCAGCCATAACGACCATATCGCTCGTTTCCCATTGCTTTAATACAGCGTCGTACATGTCTTCAGCTGACTGGACTCTTTCAAGCATAATACCAGTAGGCGGTTCCGCGCTGGTATTGGCGGCAATCAAGTGCACCTCTGCACCCATCTCCTGAGCCACTTTTGCAATGGCAAAGCCCATTTTGCCAGATGAATCATTTGTGATATAACGTACTGGATCAATTCGCTCGATCGTGCCTCCAGCCGTTACAATGACTTTTTTGCCTGAAAGGACCGATTCATTCTCATTCACAAGTGACTCAGGCACTTGAGCCTCCATAGATTCGTCACCAAACCATCGTGGTTCAGACTTGATGTTGGTTTTTTGTTCCTGAGCTTGCTGATCAAAAAAACGCTCTATGGTTTGCACAATTGTGTCCGGCTCTTCCAAACGTCCTTTGCCAACGTAACCGCAAGCCAGTAATCCTTCACCAGGCTCAATCATCTTCACGCCACGTGATACAAGCGTCTCCATATTTTGCATGACTGCGGGATGAGTGTACATATGTACATTCATCGCAGGCGCCACCATAATAGGCGCTGTTGTAGCCAGCAACGTTGTAGACAACATATCATCAGCAAGACCATGCGCCATTTTCCCGATAATATTCGCAGTTGCAGGAGCAACAAGCACTAAATCAGCCGCATCCGCCAGATGAATATGGGATACGACTGATGGCTCTCTTTCATCAAATGTGTCACTGTACACCGGATTACGAGAGAGCGACTGCAGTGTAAGTTCGGTAATAAACTCCTTGGCAGAGGCCGTCATAATCACATGAACATCGGCTCCCTTTTGCGTCAACCTACTGCACAGCGCAGCCCCTTTGTAAGCAGCAATTCCGCCAGTTATACCAAGAATAATAACTTTTCCCTTCAACATCGTTAACTCCCCCTGACCTAAAAAAATAACAACCTTGCGGTTGTCAAAGGAATTGGCATTGCGCCCGGTTATAATAGTTGTGTATAATTCTTACTCGTCTTCGCCGCTTTCAAGACGCAGATGATCCGCGTAAATCTCTTCCAACGCCACTCCAACCTGTTTGTGGGATTTAGGATTCTTGAGAGTCGTCTTTTCACCCTCGCGCAACTGTCTGGCACGACGTGAAGCCGCTACAACCAACGAATACTTACTATCTGCCTTTTTCATCATTTCATCAATGGAAGGATACAGCACGAATAGACACCTCTTCATGTAGTTTTGGGACTGTATAAGCTGAACTCCAGTGTACACCTTCAAGCTCAGCTTATACAGTATTATTTCTCTTTAGGTACGCTTGGCATATGTAAAGCCCTCGTTTAAGGATGAACCTTACAATGTTCGGCGATAATAATGGATTCTATTCGTTTACAAGCGAAATCAATCTCATCATTGACGACCGCATAATCATAGTGACGCAATAAATTCATTTCATCCACAGCTACCGACATACGGTGGTCTATGGTCGCTTGAGTTTCTGTGCCCCGTCCCCGGATTCTATCCTTTAATTCGTCTAGCGAAGGCGGAAGCAGAAAAATGAATATGCCTTCTGGAAATTTTTCTTTAACCTTTAACGCTCCCTGAACTTCAATCTCCAGAAAAATATCTTTTCCCTGCGAAAGCGTCTGATCTACAAAATCACGTGGAGTACCATAATAGTTCCCTACATACTCAGCATACTCCAGCATTTCGTCTCGTTCAATCATACCCAGAAATTCTTCACGCGTTTTAAAAAAATAGGTCACTCCATCCTGTTCGCCTGAACGAGGTGTTCGAGTTGTAGCAGAAACGGAGTATGTTATCTCTGGTAGCTTCTCACGCAATGCGTTGCCTACCGTCCCTTTACCGACACCCGAAGGTCCGGATATTACAAATAATAATCCCTTAGCCATAGTACACTCCATTTTTATTCGTCATTGTCATCATCTTTAGTGGATAGGCGATGAGCGACCGTCTCCGGCTGCACCGCAGACAGGATTACATGATCACTGTCTGTAATAATAACAGCCCGCGTCCGGCGGCCATAGGTAGCATCAATTAGCATATGACGGTCCCTGGCTTCCTGTATAATCCGCTTGATCGGAGCAGACTCCGGACTGACGATGGAGATAATTCGGTTGGCCGACACGATATTGCCGAAACCAATATTGATCAATTTGATTGCCATATTCAGGTCTTTCCCCCTATACATGTGACTCTTGCAGCCGTGCCGCTACCAGGTAGCTACTCAATATTTGCAGCCTGCTCACGAATTTTCTCGAGCTCTGCTTTCATCTCAACGACCAAATTAACCAATGTGAGATGATTAGCCTTGGAGCCGATCGTGTTGACTTCCCTGTTCATTTCCTGGATTAAAAAATCTAATTTGCGACCGGCCGGCTCGTCTGACAGCAGCAATCCCTTGCACTGTCCAAAGTGACTTTGAAGCCGGGTAAGTTCCTCGTCAATATTGCTGCGATCCGCGAATAACGCAATCTCCATTCCGAACTTATGTTCATCAAGCGTAAATGAACCGTCCTGAAGCTCTTTAAGCCTGTGTTTCAGCCTGTTACGGTAGTCGCTCACAACATGAGGAGCCAGCACCGTCATTTCATGATGCAGAGATTCCAGACGTAAAATACGGGATTCCACATCTTGCGCCAAATGCCCGCCTTCTCGCCTTCTCATCTCCAGTAAACCTTGCAAAGCTTCATTCAAAGCTCGCTGTAGTTGCTCTTCCCAGTCCTCTTCATCTCCATGGCAAGCCTCTCCAGGCTCACCCAGAACGTCAGGCAAAGCAAGAATATCGCTTATCCCTATCGTTCCTTTCACTCCATAGCGATCCGCCAGCTGCTCCGCTGCATGCAGGTAAGCCTGCACTACAGTGTCATTCAACCTCGCGGCGGGCATCTGTTCTTCATCACGTTCCCTGTGGATGAAGACATCGATACGACCGCGTTTAATCTGCTGTTGAACCGTTCTTCTCAAGCCATCTTCGTATCGAGTCCATTCGCGCGGAATTCTCATCATCACTTCGCAATAGCGGTGATTCACCGATTTCAATTCCAAGCGCACTTTATAGCCCTCATAATGAAGGATGGCTTGACCGTATCCGGTCATACTCAATGACATCGGCATCACATCCATTATACTATTGTAATTGATTATTATAGTCGAAACAAGGGGGCCTGTGCGCGGCCTGATTTTTGCCATACGTAAGAAGTCAGTTCAGCTGTCATTTCATAGAACATAAATGGAGTCATAAAATAGATACCATTAAAATGTTCCATTGCCGTATCGAGTAACTCCTTGGCAATAGACACGCCCATTGCTCGTCCTTCCGGACCCTCAAGACCAGACATACGTGCACGCACCTCATCGGATAACTGAATCCCTGGTACTTCATTGTGCAAGTATTCTGCATTGCGCCCACTAGCCAGCGGCATAATACCGATAAAAATCGGTACTTCCAAATGTCGTGTTGCTTCCGCGATGGCTGCAATCAACTCGTGGTCGTAAACGGGCTGAGTCATAACATAATCAGCTCCGGAGGCAATTTTCTTCTCTAATCGCTGCACGGCTTTACCCAAATGCTTGACATTAGGATTAAATGCGGCACCTACCACAAAATTAGCTTTCTGCTTCAGTGGCTTACCGGAAAATGCGACACCATCATTTAATTGCTTGATCATGCGTATAATTTCAAAAGAGGTCATATCATACACCGAACTGGCGCCTGGCAAATCACCGAACCGCGCCGGATCTCCAGTAACCGCCAGTACATGGTCAATACCGAGCGCGTCAAAACCCATCATGTGGGATTGAGTACCAATCAGATTGCGATCACGACATGCTATATGAATTAATGGGCGCAAGCCTGTTTCAATACTGACCAAATGTCCAAGCGCCATGTTGCTCATGCGGGTGACTGCAAGCGAGTTGTCAGCCAGTGTAAGCGCGTCGGCCCCGGCTTTCTTCAACGCATGAGCACCTTGCATAAACCTCGTAATGTCCAGATCGCGCGGAGGATCCAGTTCTACAATGACCGTATGTCGTTCCTTAACCAGATCCACAATGTTGGGCTCGCTGATATGTCTGCCATTTCCTCGTTCCTCTTCATCTGCAATCTGCTCCGCCACTTGAAAGGACTCTTTCGACAAAGCTTCTTTTGAAGCCAGCGGAGGCGGTTGCAAACGGTTCAAAGCTTTTGAGATAGCTGCAATATGGTCCGGTGTAGTTCCGCAGCAACCACCGAGCAGCCTCGTTCCCAGGTCTACAAAGGACTTGGCACATTCTCCAAAATATTCAGGTGATGCACCGTATACATAGTGACCGTCCACATAATCTGCTAGTCCCGCATTCGGATATACGGACAGCGGCACAGACAAAGGGCCGTCCAGCTGCTCCATTACACTCATAATTCCCTGCGGACCCGAGTGACAGTTAAATCCAAGGATGTCTGCCCCCTCATTACGCAGCACCGAAAAAGCTTCCGCCACTAAAAAACCATCCTGGGTACGACCAACCTGATCAACTGCAAACTGACAAATCACCGGAATGTCACTGTATTTACGCACACTGTGAAGCGCAATGCGTATTTCATCCAGTGAATAAAACGTTTCGCACAAAATGCCGTCGACTCCTTCGGAGAGAAGGGCATCAATTTGCTGCTCATAGTTTCTTGCCAGCTCCAGCTTTGATATGTTAAGCCGTTTGCCCCCACATATGGAACCCACCGCACCTACCACATAATGTTCAGGTCCGGCCGCAGCTCTGGCAATTCTCACACCGGCACGATTGATCTCTTCTACCTTAGATTCCAATCCAAACCGGGCTAACTTATAATCATTTGCAGAAAATGTATTAGTCTCCAGCAATCGAGCTCCTGCACTTAAATATTGACCATGCACGTCTGATATAACGTCAGGCGAAGTGATGTTCAGTTCTTCGAAAGACGTATTTACTGGAAATCCTAGCTGGTATAAAAAAGTCCCCATTGCGCCGTCTCCGACAATAATTTCACGATTCAGCACAGTACGCAAATCCGGTTTCATGTCCTCTGCTCCACCCCGCTCTTTATTTTCATACTAATGTAACATAAAGAGACTACAAACATAAGCCAAAAACAAAAAAAGCCGCTCCACTCCCCGACAATATGATATCAGGAGTGAAGCAGCTTGATTTATCTTTTCTATTTCCTACAACATTTTCCCATCGGAAGAATGGAGAGAGTAAGCGTAAAAAGTCCCTTTTTTATTCACTTTAGCCACAATAGAATCCGTTCCCTTTTGCTGCTTGGAGAACGTATATTGATTCCCTTGAACTTTCACTTTATAGCCGGTCAAATTGATATTAAACAACATCTGAGCCTTGGGCTTGACTAGCTTCAAAGCTTCTGAGGCAGTATATTTCGGGCTTGCAAATGTTTTTTTGAAATCTGCGTCATCATTCCAGTCCACCCCATAGGTGGATACGGCCAGCACTTTACCGGTTACCGCACTAATTTTGACCTCACTCGCCTCGTTTGCATCCTCAAACGACCAATATGAAAGTCCCTTCGTCTCGTCCTTGTACCGTGAAGCGTGCTGTACCTTGATTCGCTGTCCACTCACACGCTTAAATGTGTTCATTGCACGGTTCAGTAACACAGGGTCCACCTGCTTCAGCGCATAGTCCGCGTTGATGGTAATAGCGTTACCTCGATCCACATCCACATACAACGAGGAAGCTTGTTCTCCTGCGCCCCAAAATACCCAGTAATTTGATGGCTTGTTGGACTGATAAGGGGATTTGACCCGCCAAAATGCTTCAAATTGCAAAGGACGCTTCCTGTCAAACGCTTTGGCGCTGTTTAGCACCTTCGTCTTGAGTGGCACGTTCATCGCCTTTCCCAAGCTGCTTATTTTATATCGTATGGTTGTAGAATCCACTCTGTTTTTTTCTTTATTATATTCTGTCTGCAACGTAGCAGTTCCGTCTTCCAGTTCTCCCTCTACAATCCAGGTTTTCCCCATATCTGTCACATCGTCAAATTGAAATGCTGTCTTTGAACCAATGAGTTCTTGCACCGCTTTTTCTAAACGGCTTACCACTGTCGGAGTTAGCGAGCCAACTTGCTTGTCCGTCGTTTCCGCGGCAGCAGGAATGGTCGCCGCCTGAACCGGAAGCGCGGTGGCTACAAATATGAGGACTGCAACTGCTGAAATCCAACGAAATTTCCGCACTATGAACGGCCTCCTTATTGTTTTTTTCATTTTCTATATTATACATCGCTCAGGCGCCAAAAAAAGACAGAATATTGCCTTCTTCATCGTATTCCTTGTATACAGGGGCATGTAAGTCCAAAAAAAGAAGACCTACTAAGGTCTTCTTTTCACTCACTTCTATACGATTCATAGGCCAGTTACACGCTATCTTTATAGTTCACATGATTCAGAACAGACGACCTTCGTACACGATCTCAGCCGGACCCGTCATATATATGTGATTATCTTCCTCGCTCCATTCGATATCCAGGTCGCCGCCCTTCAGGCTTACAATGGCGTGACGGTCGCTGTATCCGTTTAATACAGAAGCAACAAGCGTAGCACAGGCTCCGGTTCCACAAGCTAGCGTTGGTCCGGCTCCCCTCTCCCATACTCTCATATCTATATGCTTCCGGCTACGTACCGTGGCGAACTCAACATTTGTTTTTTTAGGGAACAACGGATGGCATTCCAGCTTCGGCCCCCAGGCTTCCAGATCAAAGCTTGGTGCATCCTCCACATAAATGACACAGTGCGGGTTCCCCATAGATACAGCCGTAAAGCGAAAACCACTTCCGCCAGCTTCAATGGGCTCATTAATTACGCTAGACAGATCCAGTGTAGTTGGAATCTTCAAACCCTCAAGAATCGGCTCTCCCATATCCACCTTCACCATACGAACAAGTCCGTTCTCTACAGTTAGTTCGACCTGCTGTACCCCTGCACCCAGTGTCTCGATCGTGATCTGTTCACGGTTGATATGCTTACGGTCATATACGTATTTGGCAGCACAACGGATAGCATTACCGCATTGCTCGGCCTCCGAGCCGTCCGAATTAATGATACGCATGCAGAAATCCGCTTTTTCTGACGGCAATATATATACCAACCCATCGGCGCCAACACCAAAATGTCGATCACATAGCCGAACAGCTAATTCCGAGGCGTCAGACGGCAAATCCTGATGCCCAAACCAAACGATAAAATCATTACCTAGACCGTTCATTTTTGTGAATTCCATAGCTTACCTCCGCCGTTGCTGCTGATATCATGTTCCTCATGAAGCTTTGATCCCATGATATCATACAGGGCAATAGTGGGAAAGCGATGCGGTATGCATGACCCGATTACTAGGCTGAAAACTTCGTACGTCCTGCTGAAAAGTGTGTATTTCCGCCGCGACGACGGTTGCGTCGACCGCCCCATACACTTCCTGCTCCCATAAGAAACGTAGGAATCCCAGCTGCCACAATGGATAGCGCCCACTCACGCAATCCAAGCGGTACCGTTTTGAAAATAGGTTGCAGCACAGGCACGTACATAACCACCAGCATTAGCACTACGGAGGAGAGCACGGCAAGCACGAGATAACTATTTTGAAACGGATTACGATGGAAAATAGAACGGGAACTGCGGCAATCAAATACATGAATTAACTGTGCCAGGACTAGCGTAGCAAAGGCAACGGACTGTGCTTTGATCAATTGTCCTGCGTCATCCGGTGCAATACGTAATGTCAGCCAGAAGGCCGCTAGCGTACATAAACCAATCAACAAACCACGACTAATGATTTTCCAGCCCAGTCGACGAGCAAAAATATTTTCCTTTGCGCCACGAGGTTTGTGCTCCATGAGATCCTTTTCTGGCTGATCCACCCCCAGAGCCATCGCTGGTAGGCCATCAGTCACTAGATTCACCCATAAAATCTGGATCGGTAGCAAAGGTAACGGCAGCCCGGCCATCATGGCAAAGAACATCGTCAAAATTTCACCAACATTGGAGGCGAGTAGATAACGGATAAATTTACGGATATTCTCGTAAATATTCCGTCCTTCCTCAATTGCGGCTACAATTGTTGAGAAATTATCATCACTCAGAACAAGTGCAGCCGCTTCTTTGGTCACGTCCGTCCCCGTAATGCCCATAGCAATACCGATGTCCGACGCCTTTATCGCTGGGGCGTCATTGACGCCATCTCCGGTCATGGCTACGACATGTCCGCGTCTTTGCAGCGACTTGACGATCCGTAGCTTGTGCTCCGGCGAAACCCGTGCATACACAGAGACGGTATCAACGGCTTTGTCCAGCGCCGCATCATCCATCGCAGACAATTCCTGTCCTGTCAACACATGGGATCCGCGCTGAAGAATGCCCAGCTGCTGTGCAATGGCCTCTGCAGTTGTACCGTGATCTCCGGTAATCATCACAGTGCGAATGCCAGCACGACGGCACTTGCCAATGGCTTCGCGAACCTCACGACGTGGCGGATCAATCATGCCTGTCAGCCCAATAAAGATCAGCTGTGCTTCAGCCTCCTCAACCGTGGAGACACGCTCATGCGAGCGGATATCACGGTAAGCGACACCAAGTACACGTAGCGCCTCCGAGGCCATTCCTTCGTTAGCTGCCAGTACCTTTTGGCGCAGCGTACCCGTTAACGGAACGACATTTCCTTCCCATAAAATGTAGGAACACTGACCCAGCAGTACATCTGGGGCACCTTTGGCAAAGACAATGTGTCCTCCCTGGTGGCGTACGAGTACCGACATTCGCTTCCGATCCGAGTCAAAAGGAAATTCTCGCTCCCTTGTGTACAGCTCATATAGCCCTTGTCGCGTGACTCCGCCCTTGGCAGCTAATGTGACCAGTGCTCCTTCCGTCGGATCACCCTTCAACTCCCAAACGGCGGACGGCGTCGGCTCTTTGGTCTTCTTTTTCGAACGCAGCTCCTCTGTATCGGCCTGAACAATTTCCGCATTGTTGCAAAGCACACTGGCTTGCAGCAGTCTACGCAGAGATTGTCCGTTTTTAAGATCGGCAGGAAGGTCTCTATCCATAATATGCCCGTGTGGGTCATAGCCCTCTCCCGTAACTCCCCAGAAACGACCGTCCAGCCATAGCTTGGTGACTGTCATTTTATTTTGGGTCAGGGTACCCGTTTTGTCGGAACAAATGACAGATGCACAGCCGAGCGTTTCAACAGAAGGCAGCTTACGCACAATCGCCTTTCGTTTAATCATACGCTGCACACCCAATGCGAGCGCAATCGTCACAATAGCTGGCAACCCTTCCGGTATAGCTGCCACAGCCAAGCTCACTCCGGCCAAGAACATGCTCATGGCTGGCTGTCCATGTAAAATGCCTGCTACGACAACGAGCACCGTTAGCGCCAACGCTACGATAATCAAAATTTTGCCCAATTGCTCCAATCTGTGCTGCAACGGTGTCTCCTGCGACTCCGTATTTTCAATCAAGTCAGCGATCTTACCCATTTCGGTACTCATACCTGTACGTATAACCATTCCTTGTGCGGTTCCTCTGGTCATCATCGTGCCCATAAAACCGATGTTTTTTTGATCCCCAAGTGGTACTTCGGCGGCATGAATAGGGCGGCAATGCTTACTCACCGGGACTGATTCCCCCGTCAGGGCGGACTCCTCTACATCACAGCCATTCGTACTCAACCACCTTACATCTGCGGGGATGCGATCACCACTTTCCAGCAGCACGATATCACCCGGTACCAGTTCTCTGGCTTGAACTTGAATTCGTTTGCCGCCCCGTAACACTTTGGCGGTTGGAGCCGACAGTTGTCTCAAAGCTCGCAATGAACGCTCAGCTCTGAATTCCTGGACAAAGCCGAGAATTCCATTCAGTACAACAATAGCAATAATGGTAATCGCGTCCAAATATTCGCCAAGCAGGCCGGATATCAGGGTCGCTCCCATCAATACAAGCATCATAAAATCCTTGAACTGGTTGAGCAGCAGCAAGATTGCCGAAACTCGCTTCCCCTCGCTAAGTTCATTCCATCCTGACCTTTCTCTTCGTTCCGCAAGCTGTTCCTCCGAAAGACCCTGCTTCGGGTCGACTTCCAGACTTGTTGAAAGCTGTTCATTGCTTAATTGGTGCCAGTGTGCTTGTTCCATTCTCCCCAATTCCCTCCCGGTCAGATAGTCCGTTTCCGTCGGTTGTGCGTAGGATGGCTGCCCGTTATTATATTTTTGTGCCGCGATTGCTGATAAGCTGGACAGACTTTCTAGATTCAATCTATTCGGACAGAACCTGAAATATCACAAAGCCGCTTAAGTTTTGTCCCAAAGTTATGTATCATAGAAGGAAGGCGAAAATACATTTGCTTCAAAGGAGAACATAATTATGGCATTGGACGGAATCGTAACCCGCGCTATCGTACACGAACTGCAAGGCATCCGGGGCGGGCGCATTAATAAAATACATCAGCCAAATGATCGCGATATCGTGCTGAATCTGCGGGCACAAGGCGGAAGCGTAAAGCTGCTGCTGTCGGCTAATCCGACCTTCCCGCGTGTACATTTTACAGAACAAAGCTTTCTTAATCCGACAGAAGCCCCTATGTTTTGTATGCTCCTTCGCAAGCATTGCGAAGGAGGCGTTATTGAGAAAATCACGCAGGTGGGCATGGAGCGTATTATTCACATGGATATACGTCAACGTGATGAACTGGGAGATATTTCACTCAAACGAATTATCATTGAACTGATGGGTAGACACAGCAACATTATTTTGCTTGACCCGGAAACAGGCGTGATGCTGGATGGCATTCATCATGTCACACCGTCTATCAGCAGCTATCGGGTCATTATGCCTGGCTTTCAATACACGGAGCCTCCTGAACAAAACAAGCTGAATCCACTAGAAACGGAAGAGGCAGCCTTCATATCCTCGTATCAAACAGCGATCGAGACCGAAGAAGCTCCCAAACGCTGGATCGTCAACACTTTTACTGGACTCAGTCCCCTCATTGCTGAGGAGATACTAACTCGAGTCACTAATGAAGTATCTGGTGATAGTGATCGTTCACTATGGAGTACATTCAGTCACATCATGGATGACGTGCGGAATCATCGTTTTCAGCCGGTATCTGGACTAAACGCACAAGATAAAGTGATATTCTCAGCTATTCCTCTGACGTTGATCCAAGAAGAACGTAAGGAGTACGCTACCATCAGTGAGTGTATGGAGGACTTCTTCGGTGAAAAAGCAGAAAGGGATACGGTTAAGCAAAAGGTCAGTGACCTACTGCGGTTTCTGCAAAACGAGCGGAGTAAAAACCTAAAAAAACTCGACTATCTCCATCAGGATTTGGCCGAGGCGGAAGATGCCGATCAATTTCGTATTTATGGAGAGTTGCTGTTCGCTTCGCTGCATGAGGTGAAAAAAGGTGACAAAGAAGTGACGCTCATCAACTTTTATGATGAGGAGCAGCGTCCAATGACCATCCCACTGGACCCACTACTCAACCCGTCAGATAATGCACAACGGTATTTTAAAAAATACAACAAATATAAAAACAGCTTGGCTGTCATTGACGAACAACTGGAGAAAACGCACGAAGAAATCCGTTATATGGACAATCTTCTTCAGCAGCTAGCCCACGCCTCTATGAATGACATTGAGGAAATACGTGAAGAACTGGTTCAGCAGGGCTATCTCAGAGATCGGGTCAAAAAAGGAAAGAAAAAGAAGAAAAACGACCGTCCAACCCTGCACGTCTATACATCATCCGAAGGTATCGAGTTACTGGTCGGCAAAAACAACTTGCAAAATGAATATGTGACAAATCGACTGGCCGGACCAAATGACACCTGGCTGCACACAAAGGATATTCCTGGGTCACATGTCGTTATTCGTGCTGAGCAATTCGGGGATACGACGCTGGAGGAAGCAGCTCAACTCGCCGCCTACTTTAGCCAGGCCAAGCAGTCCAGCAGTGTGCCTGTGGACGCCACCCTGATTCGGCATGTACGTAAGCCCAGCGGAGCCAAACCCGGCTTTGTCATCTACGACCATCAGCGTACGCTCTTCATTACACCCGATGAGGAGCTGATCAAAAAGCTGCCGAATCGCATCAAAAACGGCTAAGTCTCACTAGCCTATTGAATCCATCAAAAAAGCCCTTTGTTCTTTGCACGATACACTTCTGGTGTTCCATGCATAAGGCAAGGGGCTTTTTATTTACTTTTGTCCAACAGCAGCCTTCCTCAATTCCTCGACAACCTGACCTTCCACACTACGGCTACCCAGATCACCGTGGAAAATAACACCTTGGCGTGCGCCGTGAAAATCCGAGCCGCCAGTTGCAATGAGCCCATATTGCGCCGCCATCGCAGTATATCGGCTCTCAGCCTCAGCATCATGGTCCGAATGTCGCACCTCCAAGCCCACAGGCTTCGCCTCCTCTATAATAGAGCGAACCAGCTCATCATTTCCGTACAAGCCAGGGTGGGCCACCACAGGTACCCCTCCTGCTTCACGAATCCAGTTTATGGCTTCCGCAGGCTCTACACGGGGTACAGACACATATCCGGGTGCTCCTTCCGCCAAGTAACGGTCAAACGCATCTCGCATATCCTTCGCATATCCCTTTTGAACCAGCGTATCCGCCATATGCGGACGTCCAATGCTTTCATCTGGTGCCAGCGGTCTGCCCATTGTAGCCACCACTTCATCCAGTGTGATTTCCACGCCCAGACTACGCAATTGGCTCAAAATCAAATCATTACGGGTATCCCGCGCCTGGCGAAGCTTTTCCAACCGCTCCAAAAACACTTTATTGCGGTAATCCATAAAATAACCGAGTATATGAATATCCTTACCGCCAGCTCGAGTACTAATTTCCACTCCTGGCACCACATTAATTCCTATGCGTTTTCCTTCCTTCAGAGCTTCCTCCAGACCAGCTACCGTATCATGATCTGTAATGGCCACACCTGCCAGTCCTTTTTCCTTGGCCCAGCGCACATTATCTGCGGGTGGCTGCATGCCGTCAGATGCTTGGGTGTGTGTATGCAAATCATATCGTTTTACGTTAATCTGCTCCTTCATTATACATCCTCCTTCTCTTTCACCTTTGCAAGCTCGTCCTGCGAATCCCTCAGCACGTCCGTTCCCTGATCATGACGACGCAAGTAAGACAGGAAGGTGACTACCGGAATCGGCAACAACGCCGACTTCAAATGAATTGCATAAAATTCTCGTTTGAACGTGATATCTGAAATGTTTACAATTTTCAACAAACCGAGCGCAACTTCATGCTTCACCGAAGAAGGTGATAGCATGGTAATACCCAGTCCAGCCTCCACCGCCGATTTGACCGCTCCAGTGCTCCCCATCTCCATTACAATACCAAGTCGAGAGGTATCCACACCACGACTTTTCAGCTCATCTTCTATCACTTGACGTGTACCAGATCCCTTTTCTCTGGCTACAAAAGGATGCTTAAACACATCTTCCAGAACCACTTTTTTAGCCTTGGCCAGCGCATGTCCTGCAGGTACAATCAGTTTCAGTTCGTCCTGCATCACAGGCTCCACCACGATATCTGGATGCTGGACTGGGGCCTCAATTAGTCCTAAATTCAACTGATGTTTTAGTATATCATCCATAATTTGAGTCGTATTCATCACATTCATCGCCATGCGTATATGAGGGTATTCCTGGCCAAACGGCCCCAACATTCTGGGTACAATATACTCACCAATCGTTAGGCTGGCACCAATATGCAATCTTCCCTCCAGCATGTGAGTAAAAGCAGACATCGCCTCGTCAGCTTCCCTAATCAGTTGCATGCTTTTTTTTGCAAAAGGTAGTAGTGTCGCTCCCGCCTCTGAAAGCTCGATTTTTTTAGTCGAACGTTGCAGCAGCTTCGTGCCGAAATAATCTTCCAAAGACTGAATTTGCATCGTCACCGCAGGTTGTGTCATATGCAGCGCTTGTGCCGCCGCCGAAAAGCTCCCACGCTCCGCTACGGTATAAAAAATGTGCAACTGATGAAAGTTCATACTGACAGCCCTCTCCCCTCTGATCTCTCTATTTTACCATAAGAAAAACATCTGTCGAAGCATTTCCAAGTAAACTTACTGAATTGGGGGAGTTTTATTGCTGGAAATAAAAAAAGCATGCAGCTGATAACTGCATACTTTCTACTCAAAATTGACGGTAATCATAAGTTCGGAGATTTTTTCATCTAGAGCCGACCGCCCAATCACCGTCTATTTTTGCTTACGAGTGCTTTTCATCAGTGTCATGCGTCGCGAATGGCGTAGCCATGAATAGTATGACTTCAAATCCCTTAATTCAATGGTCTCCGACATTCGACCCAAAAAGGTAATGACAATCATCTTGTGAAGCGGATTCCCCGCAATATCCATCTCGCCGGGCAACTCTCCAAATTCGGCCACGACGACCAGATCACCATCAATTAAATATACATCCTCTTCGTTATGATAGTAGGACTCCATCCTGTTTTGCTTCAGGCATTCCCAAAGCCAGGCGGCGATATGATTCGTCTCGGACTGTTTCTGCTCTATCCGATCTAAGTAGCGAGTTTTCGCATGATTTGTAATCACGATATCGGCGACTTTTTTATCGCCCATCTCCACGTAGAACGGTTCGTATGTACTCCATCGCTGCATTGCTTTGTCACGCACGGGATCACTCTCCCCACCAGATAGGTCTTTATATCTACCAATATATTCATATGTTACCTCAACAGACCCGGGACTACAAGTTACAAAATTGAAGTTTATGGGCGGTTTTTAAAGATTTTTTAGGTCTAACAGCATTAAGACCATTATGCAAAAGTCCTGACTTTACAAAAAAAGCCAGCCCGTAGGCTGACCTTTTAAGAATATTTTACAATTTTTGGATATTAGAAACTTATATTTCATATTCTTTCATCTTTTCCTTATCGTCGTTGTACTCCGTCCTAATCTCATTTCGAAAAGAGCGCTCGACCTTACGCACATAGGAAAGTCTGCGAATATTTTTAACGGTGTCTTCTGCCCGATCCGCATTCATATATATAACTACATAATGCATACGCTTTGAAATAAAGTGGACATTTCCGTATTTCTCCAGATTGCGGGCAGCCTTGATATCGCTTACCCAAATGATGTACCCTGTCCGCTCGGCAAACATTCGCTTCATCTCCCCTCCACTCGGTATCATTCCTATGACCTATCCACAGGAGCATTTCCCTCCGCTGCCACATCCGCCCTTTTTCACATTCGGATCATTGCTCGGCACCTTAATGGTCTCGGACACGGAATATGCAATCGTTTCAGACATGGCATGAAGCATATCATCCAGCGCCTTTTCGGCTCGTTTGAACTCCTTAACATCCACGAATTGTTCCAGTTCCAGCTCAACGACCTGCACTGCATCCTTCGCTTCATGATAGTTCGGATGAAAATGCCCAAAACGCTCCGTTTCCGCGAATAGCTCCTTTTTGGCATCCAGCTTGCGTACACACGCCTGAATAGACGGATTCAATTCCACACGCTGTTTCCAATATAAATAATCCGATACCTCAAAGGATCGGTTGACCATATCGCCCAATTCATAGGCGTTAATAAGCACTTCTGCCATATTGACCGTATTCAATTCGGCTACGCTCATGAATGTTCATCTCACTTTATATAAAGTTCTACCCTGTAAAAGTAGACTCATTTATCATACCACATCCTTCTTTTGAGAAGAAGGAGTTTCATGCACTTCCTGGCTCTACTATGTAAAAGGAACCAGCAGCCGCATATCAGACCATTCACTTGGCTGTAAAGTCGCAAGTGAAGGTGTTTCGTCATCCATTCCTGAGGTGTACCAGCCTGTGACACTCCATGGCGCACCGGGAAGCACCGCCTCCGGTATCCATTTAACCTCTTTCCCACCGATTCGCAGTCCCACAGCAGCCTGCCAACGGATCGCTTGCTCGATCAACTGCCGGGCAGTGGAAGTATGGTAACTCCTCCATTCTTTTGTCCATGAGGAGGGGACTGTAGATCTTTCCGGAAAATAGTCAGACGGATCAGGCAACATGTGCTCTTGTTCGTAAAAATGCAGCGTGCGCCCTGTATAAACCAAACCTGCTCTTCCCTCTTGGGAAAATATAGGACGGGCCTGAATCGGTTCGGACTCCATTTCAATGTTGGGACTGCCTGAACTTATGTTCTCTGTTTCCGAAATCAATGGATAATGATGAGTTTGCTCGTCCACACCTTCCGGTTCACGACGTGGACCTAATCCAATTGCAGCAAGCGTTTTTCGTATTTTGACAGCAGAGCTCGCCGGAATAATAAAGTCCCTATCGCCGAGCCGTTCCAGCAATCCTTCCAGCGCGGGATGGCGTGCAACTATGTCTGCATCCTCCTGTGTGCCACATCGCAAAAGTGTTACCGTTGCAAAAGCAGTCCGTCCGACATCACCTGCCCACTGTTCTACCGCCATACGTACATGATCAGGCACACCTGTTCGGCTGTATTTATCCAGAAGAGCAGGAATTGCTTTGGCTTCCATTCCTAACTCGATTGCCTCTGTAACACTTTCTCTGGTGATCCGGTATACTACCATCCGATCTCCTGTCACACGTTCACAGCAGCATTCCAGTCGCCAGCGTACATCATATGCCACATCTGGTGGAACCAATATTTCAAAATCAGGTTGTACATAAAAAGCACCTTGCTCTTGATGTGTATCCTCGTAATTATTGGGACGAAGCATGTCTATCACAGATACATTCCAGCGAAAACACAGTTCGCCCGATGCAGTTTGGCCCCAATCGCCCATTCCAAAAGCAGTCAGGGCCTTCAGCCAACCCTTCAATTCCTCCATGAAAGGTCCAATGAAATTAAAATCAGATACCGGTTCTCCCGCAAACCCTTCCGGATTTGAGATTGTAGGAACAAAGTCTAAAAGGGCACCATTCTTGGAATCAGCTCTGCTCGTACTCTCCTGCTGGATTAGGCCTACCTGAAGCATCCATTGCAGCAGAAACTTGATAGATATCCACCCTTCTGTTCCTACATACTGGGAGACGGCACACAGCATATAGCGAAAATGCTGCATAGACGCTTCGGCCTTGCCGTATCTTTCCATGAGTGTAGCAAAAATATGCTTGCGCATTTGCCAAGCAGACAAACGAATCCAAGTCGCCAGTTGCGTTTCCTGAATGCGAAAAGACACAGTTTCTTTCACTAATAGCCCCAAACTGAGTAGCAAATCCATCATGACCACCGTTTGCACTGGATACATCTCTGCATGCGCATAATGCAACCCAAGACCCATCAGGTCCTCTGGGCGAAAGGGGGTCAGTTCATTCAATTTTTGCAATGATCGCTTATGTATGGTTCCTTTGGCCGTCAAAGGGACACCTTGTACCGCAATACGTGACAACGCATGCAGCAATTCCCACTCCAGGCCTGTCATTGATTCATGTACTGTTATCGGATGATCCGAATGCATCATGTTCATAGGATTTTGCTCTAACAACATATCGTACAGATCCGGTAGCCGATGAACCGGAATATATAAAATTCGTTCGCCCCACGATTTGGTAACAGCCTCCAGCCAGCCCCGGGCACGTAATCCACGCAGTGCCAGTTTCGTTTCGACTCCGCTTAACGCTCCCCGGGTAAGTTGTATAGCTTCTTCTTCCTTCATGGGCTGTCCCGCATACCGGATAAAGCATCGTCTAAGCACCAGTAGCTCATCCGATGAAAGCTCATTCCAGCTGTCTTGCGTGTTCGTTACGCTCATTCTTGATTAGGCCTCCTTTTTCTTCCCACGATCTCCAGGCTTAGCATCCCGGCCTCCGATAGCCTCTGTCACACTAAATCTGCGAACCGCATATTCATAGCCTTGCTCAATCAGAAACAGCTGACGACGAGCTGCAAAATCCGTCTCCTTGCTATTTTCCGTCACTAGCGCATAAAAATAAGCTTTATTCTCGCCCGACTTTGGTCGCAAAATACGGCCCAGTCGCTGCGCTTCTTCCTGGCGAGAGCCAAAGCTACCCGATACCTCTATGGCTACTGCCGCATCCGGCAAATCCACCGCAAAGTTTGCAACCTTGGACACCAATAGGGTCCGAATTGTACCCTTGCGGAACGCATCGAACCAACGCACCCGCTCGGTCTGGCTCATTGAACCCGTAATCAGTGGGACGCCCAGCTCCTGAGCTAATACACGCAACTGATCCAAATATTGACCAATAATAAGCGTGGGCAAGCCGCTGTGCTGCTGCATCAGGCTACGCACCGCCTCCAGTTTGACCGGATTTTCGGCTGCAATTCGGTACTGCTGTCTGCCCTCGGCACGCATACTGCGCTCCAAAAGTTCAGCTGTCATTGGAAGCCGTAGCTCCACACAATCGACCTGAGCGATCCAGCCCTGTCGCTCCAGTTCCTTCCACGGCATATCATACCGTTTGGGTCCAATTAAAGAGAACACATCTCGTTCACAACCATCCTCACGAACCAGCGTGGCTGTTAACCCCAAACGACGAGTAGCCTGAATGTCAGCCGTTGCCCGAAATACTGGCGCGGGCAGCAAATGAACCTCATCATATATAATGAGTCCCCACTTCCGCTCACTCAGCAGTTTCATATGCTCAAAATCCCCATCTTTGGTACGACGGTGTGTCAAAATTTGGTAGGTTGCCACCGTAATTGGACGCACCTCTTTTTTCTGACCACTATATTCCCCGATGGAATCGGCAGAAATATCCGTCTTTTGCTTTAACTCTTCTACCCATTGCCGTACAGAAGTGGTATTAGATGTTAGAATAAGCACCTCGCACTGAAACCGATTCATTACGGCCATACCTATCACTGTTTTTCCGGCTCCGCATGGAAGCACCAGTACACCACTACCCCCTAAGCCGTCCGCTCCTTCAAACGCATCAGCGGCCTTTACTTGATAATCACGAAGCTGCAACTTCGTTTGTCCCTTTCCCAAGGTAAAACTAAGCTGATTCCCTTCAAGATAGCCTGCCGTATCCACAACGGGATATCCCAAGCGCGTTAATTCCTGCTTGAGCAAGCCCCGATTTTCGGGCGGTACCGATGCACTTACCTCATCAACGCGAAGTAAACCAAGCTGTTTTAGCTCATGCTTGGTCAGTAGCTCATCCAGTAAAACGGGGGTCTCTGCTGCCAAGATCAAGCGATCACCTATTGTATAGCTGTTGGCTTTCCCTGTCTTTATACCTCCGTCTGGCTCATGTTCAGCACGGTATGCGCCAATAGTATCTGTGCTATAAGTTCGTTCTTCTTCCGTACCCTCCCTTGAAAGCGTCAACGTCCCATAACGAGAAACGAGCTGTTCAATATCCTTCAACAAATCACGTGGAATATCCCAACGGGACATGGAGTTCAAACTATTTTGAATGTCCTTAGCACTCCATCCGAGGGCAGCTGCGTTCCACAAAGACAGTGGGGTGAGGTGATATGTATGAAAAGTGGACGGGCTTTTAACCAGCTCCGCATAAATCTGCAACTGTGAACGAGCCATCTCTGAACCGGGCAAGCCCATTTCCAACAGAACGGTAAAATCACGTTGTACAATACAAGGATGTTCTGGATTCATAACTACCTCCTGATAATCTAACCATACATCATTTTAAAGTTATATAATAAATAGCTTATCCGTTTATTCGCATATCAACCAGAACAGCAAGGAGCCCAACCCATATTCGGGTTGAACTCCTGATTAGAAGCTTGGGGTAAAGACCTCCCCAAACTAATGCCTACCTTAATTATTTTTCTAGTGGACCTGCTCGGAAATATGACTAAGCGCCTCTCCAGCGTTGTCTGCAAAAATATTACGAACTGCCAAATCCCCAATCGAGACAATCCCGATCAGACGGTCTCCTTCCGTCACGGGCAAACGACGGATTTGCTGCTCTGCCATCAGCTCAGCTGCTTGGTCCACCGACATGTCCGCACTAGCTGTACGAATACCTGTCGTCATAACCGTATCGACCGAACCCGAACCCGAATTTTTAGCCGCATAGCCGCGAACGACAAGATCACGGTCTGTTACTACACCGATCAACTTATCACTGCCTTCGCTTTCCACAACCGGAATAAAACCAGTATCATTGTCCTTCATTTTGACCGCAATTTCATAAATATTGTCCTGCGGGGTAACCGTTACGCATTTTTTAGTCATAACTTCCTGAACTTTTTTCATGGGTACTCCCTCCTTTTCAAGAGTAGGGTACCCCATTTCATTCAGCTCATACTCCAGATTGAACCGTTCCCAATTCAACTCATTTTAGCCCTTAATTGCCCCTGCTTTTCGTTCCGCAGCGTATCCCGTAGACATCGCAATAAACAAACAAACCGCGTTAATCATAGCATCCTCATCAAAATCAAATTTCGGATGATGGTGTGGATAAACTGCTCCTTTAACTGGGTTACCCGCTCCTACGAACATGAAGCAACCTGGCACACGTTCCAAATAATACGCAAAATCTTCAGCAGGCATCAGTTTCGACGCTTCCTGTACATTCTCCTCGCCAAAAACAGATTTTGCTTCATTAAAGAAACGAGATGCTTCATGTGCGTCATTGACAACTGGTGGGTATCCCATAATATAGCGAACCTGTGCTGTTGTACCGTATGTTGCGGCTGTAAGCTCTGTCACCTCATGCAGTCGCTCCTTCATTACCGTTCGTGTCTCCTCATCAAACGTACGAATCGTCCCACTCAAGCGACACGTTTCTGCGATCACATTTTGCGCAGAGCCCCCTTGGATGGTTCCCACCGTCAGCACGGCAGGTCGCAAAGGGTCGACTGAACGGCTTACGACACTTTGCAGTTGCATAACAAGAGCTGAACCCGCCACCACACTATCATTAGTGGACTGGGGCATGCCACCATGCCCACCCTTACCTGTGATTTCAATATAAAAATCGTCTGCCGCCGCCATCAGCGGCCCTGCACAACTCGCAGCCGTCCCGACCGGAAAAGGTGTCCATAAATGGATGCCATAAATGACGTCCACACCTTCCAATATACCATCCTTTATTACACTGACCGCTCCGCCAGGCAGCAATTCCTCGGCAGGTTGGAACAACAACCGAATTTCTCCTTGCAGCTCGTCCCGGTTCAGACTGAAATAGTAAGCCGTTCCAAGTAACGCGGATGTATGTCCGTCATGGCCGCAAGCATGCATGGCTCCGTCCACACTGGAGCGATATTCACATTCCTTTTCATCCTGAATCGGAAGAGCATCCATATCGGCGCGCAGCATGACGACAGGCCCGGGCTTAGCACCACGAATGATACCTACAACACCGTGTCCCCCTACCTGACGGCGAACCTCTATCCCCCACCTCTCCAGCTTATCCGCTACAAAAGCGGCAGTTTTGCTTTCTTGAAAGGAAATTTCGGGATTCTTATGTAAATGTCTGCGCCACTCCACCATGTTTTCTTGCAAACGATCAAACCAAATCTTGTCTAACGCATGCTGTGTCATTCTGCTCCACCTCTCCTTTTAAAGCACCGGGCAAGTTCCCGATTAATCATGCAGCGTCACCACGTATGCACCGCTGCTCTCAAGTCTTCATTTTTATCCTATTGTAGCAGATATGGAATTGTTGCGATATCTGTTGCTCCAGGGAGGTTGCAGAAGCTCAACAAACATAATATGATAAAATGGATGAACGATAAAATGATAACCGTCTGCGAGGAATATACCTTGTGGCGAATACCGGGGGAAGCTGATATGAGAAATACGAAGCCGGAGACTCGAAGAAGAGGCACACCGGATTTCCAATTGCTGATCCTCACTTTGTTACTGGTTGGATTCGGTGTACTTATGGTATTTAGCTCCAGCTCAAGCGTAGCTCTGCTGAATAAAGAATACAATTTTGACTCTTTATATTTTGTGAAGCGCCAATCTGCATTTGCTGTACTTGGACTTTTTATTATGTTGGTAGCTATGAATATTAAGATGGAAAAATATAAAAAGCTTTTTGTACCTTTATTTTTCATAACTATATTACTGCTAATCATCGTTCTTTTTACAGGCTCACTTAACGGCGCAAAAAGCTGGCTCAGGTTTGGTAGTGTTGGCTTTCAGCCAACGGAGCTTGCGAAAATTTCCATCATCCTTTACTTATCCGCACTGATCG
This sequence comes from Paenibacillus sp. F4, assembly GCF_002894905.1. Classification (NCBI taxonomy): domain Bacteria; kingdom Bacillati; phylum Bacillota; class Bacilli; order Caryophanales; family Paenibacillaceae; genus Paenibacillus; species Paenibacillus sp. F4. Next base: position 66,193 of record NZ_POVS01000013.1, on the reverse strand, counting down.
TCAAAAAAGGAGATCGCTTTAGAGATCTGCGGACTGGCTACATACCTGTAACAGTCATTGTAGGCTGTGTTGCAGGACTCATCATGCTTCAACCTGATTTAGGCTCCTGCTTCATTTTGGTTGCTACAAGTGGTCTGATTATTTATGCCGGGGGAGCCAGTGTCAAGCATATTACAGCATCAATTGTTCTGCTCGTGCTAGGCGCCTCCATCGTATTTGGTATTGGGTCGTTGTTTGGAGGAGATTCTGGAACCACAGATGGACAAGCTGCTGCCAAGCAAGATTATAAAATCGGACGCTTTCAAGCCTTTCTTAATCCCGAGAAATATAGACAAGGAACAGGATACAATCTGGTACAGTCCTTGCAAGCTATAGGTGAAGGCGGCTTAAACGGGTCAGGATTTGGTAAAGGTATTATCAAGCTTCACTATCTTCCTAATTCATTTAATGATTTTATCTTTTCCGTAATCGGTGAAGAATTCGGATTTATCGGAACAGCCATATTCCTGATGCTATATTTGTATTTCATTTGGCGAGGCATGATCATTGCTCTGCGTTGCCATGATCCGTTCGGAACGTTGGTAGGCACCGGCATCATGGGTTTGATCGCCATTCAGGCCTTCATTAATATCGGCGGTGTAACCCAAACGATTCCAATCACTGGCGTAACGCTTCCTTTTATCAGCTTTGGTGGCTCCTCCCTACTTGTCATGATGTTTTCCATGGGCATTATGCTCAGTATTTCTCGTGAGAACACCAAACAAGCGGTGCAGGAACGCACCACAGGGGTAGCTGTCCGTAATGAAGTACCCAATCGCTTTCAAACCCGTAGAACCAACCGTTTTCGCTAAAAAAAAGAACTTCCATGGACCACTTACAATGGTGGCTTTGGAAGTTCTTTTGGTTATGTATAAAATACGAGAGCCTTTTGCAAAAATGGCTGTACTGTTGAGTCACAAAACGAAAACTGGCGATTCTATAACCACCAGTTTTCGTGTTTTCACTCGGGTTATCCCACGGAATTCCCGACATGTAGGAAATTGGTTAAAAATGTAAATTTATCGGTTCCTGATTCTTTTACACTGCGTCGTCCTTGAACGCGACACCTTCCACTTTTACGTTCACTTCCACGACCCGCAAACCCGTCATACTTTCGACGGCTTCTCGCACATTTTGCTGAAGAATTCGGGACACCTCATGAATAGGTGTTTCGTAGAGCACGATAATACGTAGATCAATGGCAGCTTCCAGCTGTCCAACCTCCACTGATACGCCTTTTTGTACATTTTTACCGCTCAGCCTTTTGGCCCAGCCTTCCGATAAACCGCCTGACATTGCAGCAATGCCCGGTGTCTCTAATGCGGCCATCCCGGCAATTTTACCTACGACATCGTTGGAAATCTTGATGTTTCCTGCTTCCAGTTGTTGAATTTGCTCTGCCATGACCTATGTCCCCCTTCATCCATCCTTTATTTGTATTGTAAAGCCTCAGCCACTCCAAATGCAAACCCTACGTATGAAAAACAACTTTCGTTTACAACCTATATCATTTTGGGTATATTAATTTAGAAAATCCATACAAGTGACAGCTTTCGCCAAACTTGTACACATCTATTGATATCGAGGTGCTCTTCATTGAAAAAATGGTTATCTCCCGCTTTGCTTATAGCGACATTTGCTCTTAGCGCAGTCGCTCATTACACGCATTGGAACGCTATAGCCCAATTTGTCATTTGTGCAATTTCTGTTGTATTCGTAGCCGGTTTTCTCGGCAGGGCGACCGAAAGTGTCGCGCATTATGCTGGCCAACGTTTAGGTGGGTTCTTAAATGCCACCTTTGGTAACGCAGCCGAACTGATCATCGCCATCTTTCTTGTTAAAGAAGGTCTTTACGATATGGTAAAGGCCAGTCTTACCGGTTCCATCATCGGTAATCTGCTGCTGGTGCTCGGAGCAAGTCTGTTCGCTGGCGGTTTGAAGTACAAAGTGCAAAATTTCAATGTATCGCTGGCTGGATTAAGTGGTTCTCTGATGATTGTGGCTGTTATTGCCTTGTTCGTTCCAGCTGTCTTTCTGAACACACACGTTATCACGGATAATGAATCGGACACGCTCAGCCTCATTGTCGCAGGCACGCTCATTGTCGCGTATATTGCGTGGCTTATTTTTTCTATGATTACGCATAAGGACTATTTAGCTGACGTGACCGAACAAAAAGATGAAGAATTGCCACATGAGCATGCCCCTGTGTGGTCCAGAAACAAATCCATTGCCTATTTGGTACTTGCTACCGTCATGGTCGCTTTTGTCAGCGAATGGCTGGTAGGTACACTGGAGGTGTTTACGACCCAATTTGGGCTCAGCGAATTGTTCGTAGGTGCCTTCCTCGTCGCTATTATTGGGAATGCAGCCGAACACAGCGCTGCTATTTTACTGGCGATGAAAAACAAAATCGGTGCATCGGTCGAAATAGCTGTCGGCAGCAGTTTGCAAATTGCGCTATTTGTTGCCCCTGTGCTGATTTTTGTCAGTTACTTTATGGGAAACACGATGAATATTGTTTTCACCACTATTGAGCTGGTCGCCATTGCTGTCGCTGTATTTATCGCCAAATCCATCACCCAGGACGGCTCAACCAACTGGTATGAGGGACTCATGCTACTGGTAGTGTATGTATTGTTAGGTGTATCTTTCTTCCTTGTGTAGCTTTTAAGGTTTTAAAATGTGCATTAGGATGGTGGAAGGGCGATGCGCTTTTACCATCCTAAAAGAACATTTTTTTAAAAAAGGCATCAAAAAAAGCATGCTCTCAAACTCCGCATGCTCTCATCAATTCAACCATCTTCCTAATTGGCCTTATTATTCATGGCCTCATATAGAATAGCCAGATTGCGTTCCAGCTCACTGACCAGCTGTTTACCTACCATTTCCGGAAGAAGTCCAGCGCGAACCGCAAAATCCACTTCCTTGGAAAATCCGTACATCTGAGTATCCAGCACTTCCTCATAGAGAGGGCAATAACGGGTTGCCAGATTCTCCATCTGTACTTCAATAAGCTTCTTTATTTTATCTGCATCTTCCTGAAGCAGATTAATAGCCTTGATATTCAATTGTTCCTGCAAATCAGATGAAGTCATGGATTCTTCCCCCCTATGTCTCAATGTCGCACAAGACGTCCTATCCTTAATATTAGACCAAATTGCAGGCTAATACAAGAACCTGACAAAAAAAGCATCCCTACAGTTACAGGTAGGGATGCTTTTACTTCAAGAATAAAGTTAGCTGGCTACTGAAATGTGAAGTCCGTGCTTCTCGAACACCTCGATGATCGCTTTCTTAGCTTCCTCCGCATCTGGTCCATGAACGTGTAGTTCATAGCTATGGCTGCTGACTAGGGTCGTAAACAAGCCCAGTATACTTTTCACATCAATATACTTATTTTCGGAATGAAGGACGATGGAAGAGGTGAACTTGCTCGCCGTCTGTGCAATTTCAACAACCGCCGCGTTATTATTGGACATAGAGATCCCTCGCTTTACTGAATTGTCATGTATCGTTACTCATCCATAATAATACATTGAAATCGCTTTCTCAGCAAGAACGGATATCATTATTTTAAATTCTCAGGGTTTAATGGCTCCAGCTCAGGCAGTACAAAGATGCCGTCTTTACGAATCAAAACATCGTCAAAATAAATTTCACCACCGCCATATTCTGGACGCTGAATCAACACCAAATCCCAGTGGATCGATGAACGATTACCGTTATCCGCTGTTTCATAAGCTTGACCCGGTGTAAAATGCAAGCTGCCGGCGATTTTCTCGTCAAACAAAATATCCTTCATTGGATGTAAAATGTGCGGATTAAATCCGATGGCAAACTCGCCAATATAACGTGCTCCCTCGTCAGAATCGAGAATATCATTCAGCCGCTTCGTATCGTTACTCGTCGCTTCCACAATCTTACCATTTTCAAAACGGAATTTAACATTTTCAAAAGTAATACCATTATACAGGGTTTGTGCATTGTAGCTGATAGTTCCGTTAACGGAATCACGTACAGGCGCGCTGTATACTTCGCCATCCGGGATATTGCATTGACCTGAACACTTGATAGCTCCAATTTGCTTAATAGAGAAATTCAAATCCGTACCCGGTCCGCTGATTCGTACCTTGTCCGTCCGATTCATCAGGTCTGCCAATGCATCTTGAGCTTTGTCCATTTTTGCATAATCCAGATTACACACATCGAAATAAAAATCTTCGAACGCTTCTGTGCTGATATTCGCCAATTGAGCCATGCTGTCATTCGGATAACGCAGCACTACCCATTTGGTGTGTTTCACCCGTTGTTCGCTATGTACCGCATGCTGATAAATGGAATTATACATTTTCATTTTATCTTCCGGCACATCTGACAGATCATTTACATTTTCACCTGCACGAATTCCGATGTAGCAGTGCATTTGCTTCATCCGGTTAAGGTCAATCTCAGCCCAGGTCTCCAGCATCTCCTTTGTCGCGTGACGAAGCATGGCGCTCTGTACCTTACGGTCTGTAAGTTGTACAAAAACATTTCCACCTTTTTTACCAACTTCATGAATGATGGCGTTAAGTAAGTCGCGCTCTGTACCAATCATTTCGATCAATACATTTTCTCCAGGCTGCACTTCAACAGAGTAACCTACCAGATTTTCCGCCAGCTTAAGTATTCTAGGATCTTTCATGTAGTGTCTCTCCTTCTCTATTTCATTCTTTTTGAACAATGGTTAATTCAAAATTCATTGTATCACGCCCGCTCCGTTACTTGTAGTCCTCAAAAGTAACTCTGGTTATCAAAGCCTCTTGATGCAGCTCTTCATTCACTCCCTGTCGGGAAATCCTGCATTCGGATGAAAGCTTTAAGGGTAAACCTGTTTGGCGATCTATGGTCAGATGATACACAGTACGCACAATGGATTGCTCCAGCTGGTTGCTCATATCCTCACAACTTTGTGCCCATATTTGAGTCAGCTTCTTTTGCAGTTCTCGATTCGTTCCTGTATGCTGCGTTTTTAATATCCCGATTTGAGGGTTTAAAGTATTCATTTCTTTTATTAAACGATCTTTCAACCAGCGCTTTGCCGAAGCAGATTCCGGTTCAATCCTCAACACCCAAGTTCCCCGGGCAGCTCCCGTTTCCATACGAATGCTCTTATTCAGTGTATTTAATTCCTCAAGCTCCTGAATCGGATTGAAGCGATTTAACATACCATTTCCAACCATAGGGGGATAACCGGATGTCAGCGCAACCCATTTTCCACTCTGACGAAGAAAACGTTCTTGTGTAACGTCATGCTCGGACTTACCTTGTTTCAGAGCTGCGTAGCCACCTTGCTTACGAAAAGCCTCTGCAGAACCCCAGTGCATGGTCAATTCATCATGATTTCTTAGCTTACCGCGATATTCAAACTGCTTATTCATTGGGAGACCGCTGTCAGCTCTAATTGCAGTCCGTCCAGTAAACGTTACCATCTCTTTGCCGGCCATCCCTGCAATAGCTCTCTTAAAAATTTGCTCAGGAGTATATTGTCGATCCAGTGCACAACCACTTAACACACCTATTACAAGGAACACACCACAAACCTGCATCACCCATTGCTTTCTCCAATGCATCCCATCATCCGTCCTATCCTGAACATAACTGTACTCATGAGCAATAAACCTGCTTCAAGGCAGTTATGCTACCTGGTTCACTTTATCGTGTTTTCCCTATAATTCAATCATACACACGATATAGCTACGTTTAGGATTACCTGTCTGCAATGGGTTATGCAAGACAAAAAGAGAACATTCCCTAAGGAATATTCTCTACACATTGGCTACATGATCAACAACTATTCGATTGCGTCCTTCATTTTTCGCTTCGTACAAGGCCATATCAGCCCTATAAAATAAAGATTCAATACTGATCTGCTCATCCAGCCAGTTCCATTCAGCAATCCCGCAAGAAACAGTCACCTGAGGCTCGGTTTCATGCTGTACACGGTAACGTATTTTTTCTGCATATCCGAGCGCCTGCTGCACCCCCAGCTGCGGTAAATAAATGGCAAGCTCCTCGCCGCCCCATCTGGCACATACATCCTCATCGCGAGTCGCCGAACGAACGATATTGCTGACGCTTTTCAAAATTTCGTCACCCGTCTGATGCCCATGCGTATCATTCACCTGTTTGAATTGATCAATATCAACCAAAATAAGAGATCCACAAAAATCCTTTTCCTGATGTTGCTGAATGATTTGGTCCACATAATGACGTACATACAGACCTGTTAACATATCCATATTAGCCAACCGCCGCACCTCAGCGTGCAGCATAGCATTGGTTACCGCCAACCCGATATGAGGGGCTAGCATTTGTAGCATTTTGTAATTATCGTAAGAGAAAAAGTGTGGAAGCTTGCTGGACAATAGTATAACCCCTTTAGGAGTATCGCTGGTCTTCATCGGTACAGCCATCAAAGACTGGGAGTCCGTCGCATCCATAAAATGAGAGGATATCTTTCCATCCTTTCTATAGTCCGACACAATCACTGGTTCTCCTGTTAAGCGTATCAGTCCAGCAAATCCATCTTCAAGAGGGTAACTTTCCAGTCCTAAGCTTTCCACATTACTCGACATGACCTTAAAACAGTTTCCATCTTGATCAAGCTGTACAATACAACAAAAGTCCGCCATGAACATTTTCAATAATTCCTGCACGGCAAATTCAAATATTTCATTTAACTTCAGGCTCTGATTCAAGCGCTGAACCAGTTCATTAATGAGACGCAATTCATGGATAAGTACGTTCGATTGCTCAAGCAGCTTCGCATTTTCAAATGCAGTACCAGCCGTATCCGCCATCATGGCAATCAGCTCTACATCCACTTTTTTCATACTATCCGCACCCGATGGAAGAATCATATGGAAAACACCGTATACACCCTGCTTGCCGCGTAATGGGATGCCGATTTCAGTTATTTCATCTTGTGTACCGACAGGCTCATTCACAGCCATTTGCCCTTTCATAAATGCACGGACGCATACATCTTCGTCCCGTTCATGCAGCAGCAAAGGTTTGACCTGCGGATTGCGACTGTGTCGATCCTGACTCATGTACAAGGTGATATCTACATGGGGAAACAAATAGGCGATGCTCCCGAATACCTCATCTAGCACGCCTTCCACGTCAATTTTGTCATGCATCCGTTTTACAATCTGAAATAAAATAGAACGACGTCTACCTTCACGATCGCTTCGATTCTGCATCCCAAGGATATCTTCCATAAATATATACTCAAACTTCGAGTAAAAGCAGGATTTAAAATGTAAAGCAGCTGCTAACAATGTGTCCTGATTTGAGACAGAATGTTGAGCAGGCCGTGTAAAACGAAGAGCGGCAAAGGGGTCCCTCTTGTAATTACGGCATAGTATGGGAACCATATACACAAACGCAAGGCTTCCATCACGAAGTTTGCGCTGGCTCACTTCCATCTCTCTAGATATGCAACAACGTTCGACCAAATCCAAATCCTCGTCATCATCTTCTTCCCTACCAGCAACACGAACACCTATAAAGTTAAAAACAGCAGTATACTCTTCGTTAATCCAGGATATACCATTGCTCTGCTGTAACCAACTCCGATATCCTTGAACAAGCAGCTGGTTAATATAGGGGAAATCATAGGGTGTCATATCCATGTTCTGGAGCCAGGCAAAAGACGTATATCCTTTATCATCAAACAGCGGAGCACCGTTAGCCTGGACTATTTTACTGTCAAGCATTTGCTGATCCGTTGTTGAAAATTCCGACATATTAAGGCGCTCCTTCACAGCAAAGTTAGCTGTACCAAGACAGCGGCTATACACCACTATAGCTCATAATACGATCTATTTTACTCTCAACTTTAGAAATTTGCATCCATTTTCCAGAAATTCGTCCCACTTTTTTAGTTCTAAAGCCCTATCGACAAATTTTGACGTTTTCATTCTTTTTCTCTTCTTGACATTGACCTACTCTTACATATAGTATATATTATTGAAAAAGACTGTACGGCAGAACTATCTACTGTGCGGATCTTAAATTTTGGGCGTAACAGTTTGTGTCACCCTCATCTTTTTTGTTGCTGACAGGACAGCGGCTGAACTTTTCTGTCAGTAGTGCGTCTCACCTTAATAGGTAGCGCCGAACAAATTGGAGCGCAAAGAGAGCCCCAACTCAAATTTTAATTATGAAGGAGTTAACTCTATAATGGCACGTTACACTGGTCCTAAATTTAAATTGAGCCGTCGTCTCGGTATTTCCCTGAGCGGCACAGGTAAAGAATTGAAACGCCCTTTCCCTCCGGGACAACATGGTGCAAACCAACGGAGAAAAATCAGCAACTACGGTATGCAGCTTCAAGAGAAACAAAAGCTGCGTCACATGTACGGCTTGGGTGAAAAACAATTCCGTACCCTGTTCAACAAAGCTCAACACATGCACGGTATCGCTGGTGAAAACTTTATGTTCTTGCTGGAAAGCCGCCTGGACAACCTTGTATTCCGTCTTGGCTTTGCTAATTCCCGTGCAGGCGCACGTCAATTGGTAGCTCACGGTCACGTTACTGTGAACGGTAAAAAAGTTGACATCGCTTCTTACCAAGTAAGCCCTGGCGACGTGATCGGTCTTCGTGAAAGAAGTCGTTCACTGTCTTCCATCAAAGAAGCTTTGGAAAACCGCAACCACTTGGTAGCTTACCTGGAGTACAATGACGCAGCTCTGGAAGGTAAATTCATTCGTTTGCCTGAGCGTGGCGAATTGTCCCAAGATATCGATGAAAAACAAATCGTCGAATTCTACAACCGCTAATCCTTGCATTAGCACCAAAAAGCACCCGAATTTATTCGGGTGCTTTTTTTATATTCCCTATGCATCGAGCCTGAGGGTTTTATTCAATGGGAATGTATACCTTCATACTCAAATGATCTGGATAGGAGGAATTCATCACGTCCGTAATTTCAAAATCAGGCCCCTCCCTCCGTTCAAAATTAGAATTAGGAAGCCATGTGCCATAGATAAAGTCTCGTATATTCTGAACGCGTCCATCTGAACCTGAAGCGTCAAACTCAGCATACTTCCCTGCTGGAATCTCCACATATATGAAACCTTCTGCCAGTTCTTTTGACTCTTTTTCAACTGCCTCGCCCACCACAAATGAAAATGCACCATTGTCTTCAAATCGACAGGCAACCCCATATGACATTCCCGGTGCAATTTTTTTCGGGATACACATAAAATATTCATTTGCTCCAAAGTGCCCATAAAATCCTGGGATTTCTTTATAGTGCTGCTCATTATTCAGATTTGTTTTATATTCATATCCTACAATTTTTAACGTTTCGAGCTGCAATATCACCGGCTTATTCACATCCAAATCCCCCATCGTATTTTTTTGGTAATCCAGAAAATTGATTTTACTTTGCGCAGGAAGCTCAATATCACCGTTACGATACTTCCCAGGGGTGATCCCAAAATTCTTTTCAAAAGCGCGGGTAAAAGCTTCTTGTGAGTTGTACTGATACTCAATAGCAACGTCCAACACTTTTTGATTGGATTGTTTTAGCTGTTCAGCCGCCTCGGACAATCTTCTCCTTCTTATATATTGTTGAACCGTAAAACCCGAAATGGCCTGAAAAACCCGCTGGAAATGAAAAGCTGAAAAGCATGCCTGTGAAGCAATCTCGGCAATTTTTAGATCCTCCCGGAGATTCAATTCAATAAACTCAATCGCACACTGAATTCGTTTAAAGTAGTCCATATAATCCTTCCCCGCACTTGTAATAGTTTTGGTTATCGATCCTACACCCAAATTGTGCAACCCACGTTTTCATTATGTATAACTCTTTACCTACATGTTTGATTATTTGTGCTAAGTTTACCATGACTTTTCACTTTGCAGAAATAAAAAAGCAGCGCTGAGATCGATACAATCTTAGCGCTGCTTTTGAATATATTTTCATTATCCAAGCTTGATTTTAGCAAATTTCCGTTTACCTACCTGTACAATGTCGCCTTCTTGCGGCTTGTATGCTTCGTTCACATCGGTCCACTTCTCTTCATTAATTTTAACCGAACCCTGCTGAATACTACGCTTGGCCTCACCGTTAGATGCTGCAAAGCCTAGATGAGTCAGCAACTGGATCACACGAATGCCGCCTTCTTCTAGCTGATCTGCTGTCAAGGTGAATTCTTCAATATCGTCAGGCAGCGCGCGTTGTTGGAATACGGTCACAAAATGCTGCTTGGCCGCTTCCGCCGCCTCTTCACCGTGGTACATGCGGACTAATGTTCCGGCCAGCTTCATTTTGGCATCACGTGGATGCACTGAACCGTCCTTAACATCTTTCGCCAGCTCTGCCAGCTCCTCATTGGTAATATCCGTTGCAAGCTCAAAATATTTCAGCATCAGCTCGTCAGGAACGGACATCGATTTACCGTAAATTTCGTTTGGCTCCTCATCCACACCAATGTAGTTCCCCAAACTTTTGCTCATCTTCTGAACGCCATCAAGCCCCTCAAGCAGTGGCAATGTAATAGTTGCCTGCGGCTCTACTCCGTATTCCTTTTGCAGGGTTCTGCCCATCAGAAGATTAAACTTTTGATCTGTCCCTCCCAATTCTATATCGCTTTGGAGAGCCACAGAGTCCATGCCCTGCATCAGCGGGTAAAAGAACTCATGGATGCTGATCGGCAAGCCGTTTTGGTACCTTTTTGTAAAATCATCCCGCTCCAACATACGGGCAACCGTTACTTTGGCAGACAGAGTTACCACATCCGCAAAAGACATCGGTCCTAACCATTCGGAATTGTAGTATACCTTTGTTTTTTCAGGATCGAGAATCTTAAAAATTTGTTCCTTGTACGTTTGTGCATTACGCTGCACATCTTCCTCAGTCAGTTGCTTGCGGGTCTCCGATTTACCTGTCGGATCACCAATTCTGCCTGTAAAATCTCCGATAATCAGTTGCACTTGATGCCCTAATTCCTGGAACTGGCGCAGTTTGTGCATAACAACCGTATGTCCGATGTGAATGTCGGGCGCAGACGGATCTAGACCCAGCTTAATTTTGAGTGGCTCGCCGCTAACAACCGATTTAATAACCTTACGCTTCAGCTCATCCTCAGGTACAATTTCTGCTACTCCACGACGTATCACCTCTAGCTGTCGCTCGACCTCTACCTGTTGCTCCGGCTTCAATTCTTCCCACTTCATCCTGTATACCTCCTATTTTTCATCCAAAATATTACATATTAGACAAACCAAAAAGCCCCTTTCATCCCAAGGGACGAGAAGGAGCTGCTCGCGTTACCACCCTAATTAAAGAAACGCATGTCAAAGACAGACATTTCTTTCACTTCATTCCTATAACGGGCCTACACCCGGTACTGGATTACTATGATAGCTTCGCAAACCTGCAAATGCTTTCCATTCATCCAGACAGCTCCAGACGGTAATTCAAAGGAGGGACGTTACCGATTCACACCACCCATCGGCTCTCTGTACAACGTGAATCCGCCTTCTACTGAAGTCTTTCTCTGCTTTTCACGATATTTACTTTGACCTATTTATAACACACTGCTTTTATGTAGTCAACGACACCAAAAGACAGGCTTTTTAGCATATGGGTTCATTTTGTAATTTTATGCTATAATAATGGCTGTTATAAAGGAGGAAGACTTAATGGTTGAAGAAAAAAACAATGTATCAGAGCCAAAGCCTTCCCGCTTGCGGACAACCATGCGAAGGCTCGGCCGTGTCATAAAGTGGGTCGTCATCATCGGTTTTATGGGGGCACTATTTGCAGGAGGGGCCGCCGCTGGCTATGTTGCTTCTATTGTAAAAAGCGAACCCGTGCGTTCCAGATCCATGATCCTACAGGAAGTAGATAAGAATGCAATCACAGGCTTCGCTTATTTCAATGATGGCTCTCCCATCGGACAACTCCGGACAGAAGAAGATCGAAGACCTGTCACGTTTAAGGAGATTCCACAACTCGTCATTGACGCAGTCATTGCCATTGAAGATAATCATTTTTACGAGCATAAAGGTGTCGATCTGTCGGGAACGCTGCGTGCTGTGAAGCAAAAGGCACTGCATGAATCCGTACAAACCGGGGGTAGTACCCTCACCCAACAGCTTGCGCGTCGTGTCTTTCTAAATCTCGATCGCACGGATGACCGCAAGGTCAAAGAAATTTTGCTGGCTCTGCGCCTTGAGCGCTTCCTAAGCAAGCAACAAATTATTACGGCCTATCTCAATAAAGTACCTTTTGGTAATGGTTCAAGCGGTTACAACGTCTTTGGCATTAAAGCAGCGGCCAAAGGTATTTTTAATGAGAATGATCTGAACGAGATTAATGTAGCCCAGGCCGCCTATCTGGCAGGTTTGCCACAGCTTCCTTCTTCTTATTCTGCTTACAACGGTAAGGGTGAGTTTAATGAAGCTGGCTTTAAAAGAGCCATCAACCGCCAGCACCTGGTGCTCAGTCGAATGCTGGAGGAGAACAAAATCAATAAAGCACAGTATGATGAAGCGATGGCTTTTGATATCAAAAAATCTCTCGCACCACGCACTGTTAAAGCTTATAACACCTATCCATACCTTATGATGGAAACAGAACGACAGGCTGCGCAGGCACTCATGTCTGTCACCAATCCGGGTCAAGCAGCTAATGCCAGTGCAGATGCCAAGACCAAGGATGATAACGATTTACTCAAAGAAGCCGAACAGCAGCTTCGCACAGGTGGTTATATGGTGTACACCACCATTGATAAGAGCGTATACAAATCTATGCGTCAAATTGCAGAAAATAAAAACAACTTCTCTGCCACTAGTAAAACCAAGGGTGACGAACAAGCAGCGGCTATTCTGATTCAGCATAAAACAGGCGCCATTCTTGGAATGATGGAAGGTCGGGACTTCCAAAAGGAGCAGATGAATTATGCCACCCAGATGGTACGTCAGCCGGGTTCGGCAATGAAACCGATTGCTGCCTATCTCCCTGCATTGGACAGCGGTCTTGTGCAGCCTGGTAGTATCGTGGATGATGCCCCTATTATTTTGAAAGATGGCAGTAATGGATATCACATTCCGAAAAATGCTAACAACCGCTATCAAGGATTGGTCACGGCGCGTTATGCACTGAATCAATCGCTAAATACGATAGCACTCAAGCTGTTTAACGAAAAAGTAGGGATTAGCAATGCTTGGGCTTTTGCTAAAAAACTGGGTATTACCACCTTGGAATCCAGTGATAACAACGCCCAAACGGGTGTACTTGGCGGCTTGGCCCACGGAGTGACCGTCGAAGAGCTCACGAATGCATATGGAGCCATTCCAAATGGCGGTGTGTTTAATGACGCCTATATGATCGAAAAGATTGTGGATTCGCAAGGCAATATTGTATATAAGCATCAGCCTAATCCTGTGCAGGCCTTCTCACCGCAAACCGCCTACCTGATGACAGATATGTTGCGTACAGCCGTGTCGGAAGGCACAGGCAGACTGGTGAAACGGAACTTTGATCAATCCGGCAAGATCCCGATTGCCGGCAAGACAGGCACTACGCAATCCTACACTGATGTTTGGTTCGAGGGCTTTACGCCTGACGTCACGCTGGGTGTATGGGTTGGTTACAAGCAACCTGTCAATAAGCTTGAAACGAAAGTCCAAAAAGAGCGGGCTCGTCGCTTATGGGCTCTAATCATGAATGAAGTAACAGCTAAAGATGCTCAGCTGTTCCAAACGGACAGCTTCAAGAGACCTGACGGCATTGTAAGCCGTACAGCATCCGCGTATGGTTCGGACATTTATAACAGTAAGTATCCACCTAAAAACAGTGAAAATGGTGTGAGCCGTGCGAAATATATTACCTACCAAGGTGTGAATTATATTCCACGCGATGGTACACCGGATGATATGTTATATGAACGGACCGTTAGGAAACGGGAAAAGTCAATCTCAGAATTGATTAAAGAGCTTCAGCAAGCCTTTAAGGTGATGAGACGGCATAATTCGTTGTCCTACTATCTGCCTCAGGATGCAGATAAGGAAGCTCCTACTCAGATTGATCCACGCAAGGACGATGGAGCAGCCCCTAACGCTCCATCTAGCGTCAACGTAAGCTATAGTGACGGCAAAGCCATCATCAGCTTTAGCCCAAGCGGAAATAGCGACGTCGTAGGATACCGTTTATATCGTTCTACAGATGGGGGTAGCTTCCAACGGCTTGGCAAGGTCGTTATGGCTGACGGCTCCAAGGTGTTCTCTGACAGCCCTGGAGGCAGCAGCTCCAGCTACTACGTGACTGCCGTTGATGTAGGCGGCCATGAGTCCGGGCCAAGCACGAAAGCAAGCGCAGAACCTGTGGTGCCACCTGCAGATTCTGAGTCTCCAGATGTTCCGGGCGAGGGAGATGGAACAGGTGTGCAGCCTACAGAGGTTCCTACTGCCCCTGGACAGCCTCAAGCTAAAGCCGCAGGCTCATCCGTAGCGCTCCAATGGAGCGCAGGTAAGTCTGCGGACGCTATTACAGGCTATAACGTGTATTACAGCGAAAGCGGTGCGGAGCCTTTTACAAACATAGGCTCTACCGCATCTACCAGCTTTGAATATAAGTCGGGAAAAAAGCCAAAAGGCTGGTTCCGTGTCACTTCCATGAATGCAATGGGGGAATCGGCTCCTTCCGGAGCCGTCCGTCCATAACTGAAGACAAAAGCAGAAAGTGATAGGTTGGGTGAAGATGAGATTCACCCTAACAAAAAGGGAGTCCCCTTAGCCATTAAGGCTTTGGAGACTCCCTTTTTTAATTCTAATATGCACAGCACTTCAATCCTCTATGGTGGATAAGTCACCAGTAGGAAGGTTAAGCTCCCAGGCTTTCAACACGCGTCTCATAATTTTACCGGAACGGGTTTTGGGTAACTTTTCCTTAAATTCAATTTCGCGTGGAGCAGCATGAGCAGACAGCCCTTCCTTAACGAAGCGATAGATGTCCTGCTGTAAAGCTTCAGACGGTGCATAGCCTTCACGCAGTGCAACAAAAGCTTTGATAATCTCTCCCCGCACGGTATCTGGTTTTCCAATGACTCCGGCTTCCGCTACAGCAGGATGCTCCAGAAGCTTGCTCTCCACCTCAAAAGGGCCGATACGCTCCCCGGAGGAGTTAATGACATCATCAATCCTACCCTGAAACCAGAAATATCCGTCCTCATCCATGTAAGCTGAATCACCCGATACATACCAACCGGGAAAGCGGAAATATTCCTGAAACTTGTTCGGATTGTTCCATATACGATTCATCATGGATGGCCATGGTGTACGGATCGCCAAGTGGCCCATCCGGTTAGGAGGCAACACCTGCCCTCTGTCGTCCAAAATAGCAGCCTGAATACCTGGGAGTGGCTTTCCCATCGAACCCGGCTTAATCGGCAGCTCAGGGTAATTACAGATCAACTGTGCTCCTGTTTCTGTCATCCACCAAGTATCATGAATGCGCTGTGTATACACTTGCCATCCCCATCGCACCACTTCTGGATTCAGCGGTTCCCCGACGGATAATACATGCCGAAGACTGCTGAGATCATATTTGGAAACAACCTGCTCCCCTGCGCTCATCAGCATTCGAAAAGCTGTAGGAGCACTATACCATATGGTCACTTCGTGACGCTCAATCGTGCGGTACCAGTCTTCCGGGCTGAAACGCCCCCCACGAATGACGTTCGTCGCTCCATTTAGCCATGGAGCAAAAATACCGTATGATGTTCCCGTGACCCAGCCAGGATCAGCAGTACACCAATACACATCATCTTCACGCAAATCCAGCACCATTTTCCCAGTATAGTAATGCTGAATCATTGCATTTTGCACATGATACACGCCTTTGGGCTTGCCTGTTGAGCCTGATGTATAGTGAATAATTAATCCATCTTCACGATTCAACCATTCTGGCTCAAGTTCCTCTGAGGATATAAGCATTTCTGTCTCAAAATCGATAATTCCCTGCTCGCGTGCATCCATATCACCAACCACAAAAATATGCCGCAGTTCAGGAAGCTCCTCACGTTTTACCCGTGACAGAAGCGCAGGTGTGGTCACTAATGCCACTGCCCCACTATCCTCCAATCGATCCTTAACCGCAGTTTCCATAAACGCCTCAAACAATGGACCGACAACAGCCCCTACCTTTAGAACACCAAGTAAACTAATAACCAGCTCGGGTGAACGCGGCATGAAAATAAACACCCGCTCCCCTTTACCAATACCGTATTTCCGCAGCACATTTCCGAACCTGTTAGAGCTAGCACGAAGCTGAGAGAAGGTGTAGGTTTCATGACGGTTTGCGTCACAATACAATAGTGCCGCTTTCTCACCTCGTCCTTCCTGTACATGTCGATCAATGGCTTCATGTGCCATATTTACCTTGCCTGTTTCATACCACGTAAAATGACGCTCTGCATCTTCCCACTGAAAGTTGTTGTAAGCTTGTTCATACAGGCCCATGTTGGATGTGGGAACTACAGTCTGGAGTTCTTCAATCTTCATGCGTTCAGCCTCCTCACAATGGATTAATGAGAATCACACGGAACAAGATAACGCTTACAAAATCAATAAAGCAGATGAAGTCCTTTGGTTTACTGATTGATTTAAATTGTGAACATTTTATGTCTAAAACAGTATATCATAGGTCAGGATGTGACGACCATCCTTTTCATTTAATTGTTTTTTTGCTATAAGTAGGGGATATGAGGAACGAGCTTATGGCGAACAAGGAGGGCGTACGCATGCAGCATTTAAAACTGTACCACTTGGATACGCTGGATCATAACGGACACACAATCTATGTAGAAGGCCCCGTATCCGCGGATCAACTGCGTTCATTTCAAATGCACAAGCAATTAGATGCCTTTCGCAAACCAAAGGAACAGTTCGACGCGTTAGTGGATATTTCGGAACTGCCAGAAGGGAGAATTATCGTTGCCCACAACGGGGAAACCATTCTGGGTTACGTTACTTTTCATTACCCAGATGAGATGGAACGCTGGTCGGAAGCTGGCATGAAGGATTTACTAGAACTTGGAGCTGTTGAGGTAGCCGATGACTATCGTGGTCTGGGCCTAGGTAGCCGAATGATTCGGATTGCCTTTGAGGACGGTCAGCTTGAATCCTATATTATTTTTACGACCGAATACTATTGGCATTGGGATTTAAAAGGCAGCGGTCTCTCCGTATGGGAATACCGCCGCATGATGGAACGTCTGATGAAAACTGTAGATATGGTCTGGTACGCCACGGATGATCCTGAAATATGCTCACATCCTGCTAACTGTCTGATGGTACGAATGGGAAAGGATGTGCCCCTCGCATCACAGGAGCAGTTTGACCATATCCGGTTTGTCCGAAGATTCATGTATTAAAAAATTATACCATTAGCCCAAATGCTTGAGCATGAACTCCACAATACGATGCGAACGATGTGAAGCTTCTACCGTAAATTCAGCATAATTAACGTGAGCCGATCCATCAGCCTTATCTGACATAGACCGTAGGACAACATAAGGCACAGCGTTCATATGAGCTGTCTGAGCCACAGCTGCACCCTCCATTTCGGTACAAGCACCATCCATTTCCTGATGCAATGCAGTCACTAACTCACGATTTGCAACAAATTGATCGCCAGAAAGTACCTTCCCGACAATATACCGATCGCCAAACGATTTGCAGGCTTGCTCAGCTAGACTTACAAGCTCGGGATCAGCCACAAACTCTGAGGTGTCCTGATAAGGAATGACCCCTCTGGCATAACCCAAAGGTGTTACATCCATATCATGCTGCATACATGTTGATGAGATGACAATATCCCCAATGTTTAAATCGGGATGAACTGCCCCTGCCACTCCCGTAAATATAATCTGTTCTACACCAAAATGATCAATCAGGATTTGTGTTGTTACCGCAGCATTAACCTTGCCTACACCGGATTTGCAGACAACGACTCTTTGCCCGTGAATGATTCCTGTAGTGTACGTGATTCCAGCCTTGACCGTCTTGCTCGCTTCCGTCATCGCTGCCAGCAGCAATTCAATTTCTTCATCCATAGCACCCATTAATCCGTAAAGTCGGCTCATTACGCATCCCTCTATTCTTGGTTTGATGATGATGTCCATAAGAAGCTTTATATCCGCGAAAAAAGCTCCATCAAAGGAGCTTTCATCGAAGGTATATCCTATTCAGCACTGCGTCTAGTCTAAATAATTAACTGACAACCGCAAAATAGTTTCATGCGGCAAAATAACGCGAGGGTTCTCCACGTTTTCCTTTTTCATCAGCTTGGTCAGCAAACGCATCGCTACCGCACCCAAATCGTACATCGGTTGCGCAACGGTTGTCAGCTGAGGACGAACCATAGAGGCCATACGAATATTGTCAACACTGATTACCGAAAAATCATCAGGAACTTTCAATCCCTCATCCTGAATACTGTGGATCGCACCAATTGCCATTTCATCCGTAGCAGCAAAAATCGCACTTGGCTTCTTCTTCAAGCCGAGAAAATATTTCATTGCTTCGACACCGGATTCATAACGGTAGTTCCCGATTCGCACGAGATCCTCTTGATAATCAATTCCGGCTGTTTCCAGTGCTCTCTTGTAACCTTGGAAACGTGCATAGCCGTTTGCAGGGTCTTGAAGCGTACCACTGATCATTGCGATTTGACGGTGTCCATGGCGGATCAACGTGTTCACTGCATCATAAGCAGCGGCTTCATGGTCGATATCGACCGAAGGATAGCTTCCTTTTTCATCACTCGTTGCACATAGAACAATAGGGACCGCAGCTGTATGGAACGCCTGAATATGCTCGTCCGTTACTGTACCACCCATGAACAGAAGACCATCCACTTGCTTTTCAAGCAATGTGTTGATGACACGAATCTCTTTTTCTTTTCGTTTGTCGGCATTACACAAAATAATATTATAGTGATACATATTCGCTATATCCTCAATACCGCGCGCAATTTCTGCAAAAATTGAGTTCGATATATCCGGTATAACCACGCCGACGGTCGTTGTCTTCTTGCTGGCCAGACCTCTAGCGACCGCATTTGGACGATATCCCAATTGTTCAATCGCTTCGTACACTTTCTTGCGGGTCTGAGGTTTCACATTAGGATTATTGTTAACTACGCGGGACACTGTGGCCATTGAGACACCAGCTTCGCGAGCTACATCATAGATCGTTACCGTCACATTCCTTCTCTCCATTGCCAATAAATTTTCAACCGAATCCTAGATCAACTAATTAGAACCATGATACGACAAAATACTACTTTATGCAACGACAGCACACATTCTATCTATGTGAGATGATCGTGGAGTGCACGGGCTGTAATATTCGAATGGGATGTATGCCAAACAGCCTCTCCGTCCTTGATTAAAATGGCCTGCGGGGATTCATGCTTCACCTGGAGCCTGTCCGCGGTTTCATTAGACACCGGCCGATCTTCTACTACATAAATGATACCGTATTCAATATTTTCGTTGGGAGCGCCATGCAAATAGGACTCCACTTCCTGATATGCGCCTGCACTTATTGGACAACGTGTGCTATGTTTAAAGAGAAGCAACGGCTTGTCTGATGACGCTTCCAGAGCCGTATTTAATTGTTGAACAGTAGTCATTTTTGTCATCGTCGCCATTGGATATACATTCCTTTCTGTGTCTTGTCGTATGGCCTGTTCTCATCGTAACAAAAAGAACATGTAAAATCCAATGGTGACCATGAAAATTTTCATATTTTTTAGTTTTTTGTATTCGTAAATACCGATTCACTGGTAAAACCGGATAATTGAACCAATTTTTTCTCTACATCATTCATCCAATCCTCGTCTCCCAGACTTCTCGCATAGCGATAAAGATCCAGTAAGAGATTAATTCGAAGCTCCATGCGCTCCTCCAAAGCAGATTGCCAATCCACATTGGGTTTGTCCGCTTCCTCCAGTACAAGCTTGCGAATGATTTCTGCCAGTTCATTATTGCGAGCAAAAGATATTCTCCGTGCCGTAGGTTTGCTCCCTAGACTTTGTAATAGTGCCTTAATGTCCTTCGTCACATGCTGCAAAACCTCACTGGAAAAGCATGAAGAGCATGAGAATACAGGGACGTGCAAAATTTCAACCTTGCCCGCATAGATTACCTTTCGCAGTTCCAGTCCCATCGGTTTGCCACATTGACATTGCTTATGCATTTAACCACCTCATTACGTAGGATCAAACTATACGAGGATCTCATCAGAATCCAAATATATCTATCTACTAGTCTAATAAATATTTGTTAACTCCATTAAATCTATCATACCTTGTTTTATTTCGACTTTGGGACCTCAAATCCTTCCACAGATTGCAGCTATGAACAAATTACCAAAGCTTTGGCGGGTCAGAAAATGACGACAATTGCTGTCGAAGAGCAGACTACTAACGTAAGAATCTGCAAAGGAATGGACTTCGGGCGTTCTTTTTCTTAAGATGTAAAAGTACAGATTACAAAACAGAGGTGTCATCATGTGACGCACGAAAGGATGGTTGGATGTCAAGACTTGCCGGAAAAAAGGTTATCGCCCTAGTGGATGAGGAATTCGAGGATCTGGAGCTGTGGTATCCGATTTACCGTGTTCGTGAAGAAGGCGCAGAAGTGCATTTAGCCGGTGCGGAAAAGGGTAAAAAATATATTGGAAAATATGGCGTACCTGCGGAAACGGAATATGCCTTTGAGGAACTGAATAGTAGTGATTATGACGGGATTCTCGTCCCTGGCGGTTGGGCACCTGATAAACTGCGCCGCTATCCCAAAGTAATTCAACTCGTACAGGAGTTTCATGCTGCTCATAAGCCGATTGGACAAATCTGCCATGCAGGCTGGGTACTGATCTCTGCTAAAATTTTGGATGGTGTTACGGTAACCTCCACACCAGGTATTCGTGATGATATGGAGAATGCAGGAGCTATTTGGAAGGATGAGGCAGTTGTAACGGATGGACATATTGTATCTGCTCGTCGGCCGCCTGATCTTCCACCTTACGGAAAAGCGTTCTGCGATTTGTTAGCAGATAACACCCGGAAATAAGAGAATAAGTCCTGACACTCAGGACTTGAATAACCCAATCTAATGGAATCAGGATAATTGCTAATTATGAATTTTCCGTAACCACAAGAGGCTGTCAACAAGATGAAAAAAAGAACCATCAAAACCATGAATAAAGTGGTTTTGATGGTTCTTTTTCGTTTAAACCATGCTACGCCATTAAGGTTTGCTACGACAAGCCTAACAGTAAGGAGTTCTGGCTCCTCCTGAAGATGTATGCAGACATTACATATTACTGCCGTCCAGGCCCGGCCGGAGTGCAGCTGACATTAGCTGCAGTGAGCTTGTCTTCGATCGCTGCACCAGTGGACATGCCAAAGCAAACCTGAGCGACTGTCGTTGCCTCAGATGCAGTCGTATTCAGCACACGATGCTTGACCCGCAATAAAGATTGGGGAGACATGCTGAGTTGATGTATCCCCAGTTCCAGCCAAAGAGGAACGGACCGTTCATCTCCAGCCATCTCACCACATACACTCACATCAATTCCTGCTTGATGTGCCGCTTGTGCAGTCATGCGCAGCATTCGAAGTACAGCTGGATGGTATGGATGGTACATATGTGCAATCTGCTCATTCATACGGTCTACAGCCAGCACATACTGAACCAGATCATTCGTTCCGATACTAAAAAAATCTGTTTCAGCTGCCAATAGATCAGCGATCATCGCTGCAGCCGGTACCTCAATCATAATACCTCGCTGAATGTTCGGATTATAGGCAAGCCCTCTTGCATCCAAATCCGCCATAGCCTCTTTCAAAAGAGCATCTGCCTGGCGGACCTCCTCCACGGATGAGATCATCGGATACATTACCTTGATATTTCCCGTTGCACTGGCTCTCAAAATTGCAGTCAACTGGGTTTTAAACAATTCCTCCCAATCTAGACTGATCCGTATAGCACGGTAACCTAGAAAAGGGTTTTCTTCCTCTGGTAGTTGAAGATAGTCCAACGGCTTATCTCCACCGATATCCAAGGTACGGATGACTACGGAGTGGTTTCCTGCCTTTTCCGCTATCAGCCGATATACTTCATACTGCTCCTCTTCATCTGGAGCAGATTTGCGATCCATGTATAAAAATTCCGTGCGGAACAGTCCTACACCTTGAGCGCCATGCTTCAAAGCTGCCTCCAGCTCTTTAATCGAACTAATATTGGCCGCCAGCCTCAGAGTGGTTCCATCTTTGGTCACGGCATCTACAGAAGCAAGTACCTGAAGCTGCTCTTTTCTGCGTCGCTGCTCGTCGCGCAAAATTTTATAATGATCAGTTATCGTTTTTTCCGGATTCACATAAACTTTGCCCAGGTCTCCGTCCACAACCATCATATCTCCCGTTTGAACGGGCAAATTCAGATTGCTCTCCAGTCCTGAAACAAGTGGAATACCAAGTGCGCGGGCCATGATCGCAGAATGCGATGTTTTACCACCATTCATAGTTACAATCCCTAAAACATAGCTAGGATTCAAGTGTGCCGATTGGGAGGGTGAGAGCTCCTTGGCTACCAGAATATAGGGCTGTGTGTCCTTGGGAAGAGTCACTTCCGGTGCACCCAGCAAATGCTTGAGCAGTCGGTTCCCCACATCTTTGATATCGATTGCCCGCTCCTTCATATATTCATCATCCAGTAAATCAAACATTGTCACAAAATGATCAATGGCTTCCTTCACGGCCACCTCGGCCGCCTTGTACTGACGCTCAATAATTCCGCGAATTTCATTCATGAATTCCGGATCTTCCAATATTGCAAGATGAGCATCAAAGATGCTGGATTCCTCTGGCCCCACCATCTCTCGAAACTCATCCTTAATAAACTGGATTTCACTTTTGGATGTGCGTATCCCTTCATACAAACGTTCAAATTCCTTTGCAAGATCTACAGCATCCATTTTTTGATCAGGTAAATCCCACTCCCAGCTCGGCAGGACAAATGCCTTCCCGATTGCCACACCTGCTGCGGCGCCGATGCCTTCTATCATGTTTCTACCCCTCCAACATTCCTGTCATGCAGCACAACGGACATTACCGAGGCCTGACCTTTTTTCACTGTTTTAAACGGAGCAAAGCTCCACGACTTGACGCGATCCGGATTCGTGATGACCATAGGAGTCACCAGCGATGGAGCTTGCTCTCGCAGCGCCTGCAAATCAAATTTGATCAGCAATTGCCCCGGTTCCACCGTATCGCCTGCTTCTACCATAGCAGTAAAATTCCCTTTTAGCTGTGAAGTATCAATCCCTATATGGAGCAGAACCTCAAGTCCCTCTCGTGTGGAGATGCCTAAAGCGTGCATAGTCGGATACAAGTGCATCACAGTACCATAGACTGGAGACACAAGTTCACCGCGTTCAGGAACAAAAGCAACACCGTCCCCGACCAGCTTCGTCGCAAAAATTTTGTCAGGCACTTCATGAATCGGTAGCATTTTTCCATGTACAGGAGCGTTGAACAAAATTTGAGGGAGATCACGCTCCATCAGCTTCGCGATTTCCTCACGAATCAGTTCTGAATACGTTCCGAATACAACCTGCAAATTACCCCCACCCAGATTGATAAGACCGGCCGATCCCAAAGCCTTCATCGCTCCGGTATCAATCAGCTTGTCATTGTGGACGGTCAGCCGCAAACGTGTGATGCAGGCCTCTACCTGCACAATATTTTCCTTCCCGCCGAGTGCTTCCAAAATAAGCGGAGCACTATAAGGAATATTGCCGGCCCAATCCTCCAGAACCGAACCTTCCTCGCGCCCGGGAGTTGGAATACGGAAGCGCCGGATAGCCCATCGAAACAGTACATAATACACAAGCCCGTACGCCACTCCCACTGGAATTAACAACCAGGCGTTATGTGATAGATGAAAATTAAGGACATAATCTATAAAGCCCGCCGAATAGGAAAATCCGTGATGAATATCCAGCTCAAAGGTAAGCCACATGGCCAGCCCAGACATAACCGCATGAACGAGGAACAAATAAGGTGCCGCAAACAAAAAGGCGAACTCGATCTGTTCCGACACTCCAGTAAAAAAGCAGACAAGCGCAGCCGTCAAAAAGGTTTTTTGCACCTTTGGCTTCAAATCTTCACGCGCTTCCTGAATGATCGCCAGCGCAATGGCAGGGATCGCAAACATCATAATGGGAAACAACCCGGACATGAAATAGCCCGCTGTCGGATCGCCAGCAAAAAACCGGGGTAAATCTCCCTGCACAACGTTGCCAGACGGCGTTTTATATGTACCTAGTTGAAACCAAAAAATATTATTAAGCAGATGGTGCAGACCAAAGGCCGCCAGCAACCGGTATAGAATACCGTAGATAAACAGTCCAAAGCCGCCCAAGCTCGATTCCAGACCTACTATAAATTGCAGCCCTCTCTGTATGAGTGGGGCAATAATTAGCATGAGTCCTGCAAACACAGCCGAGAAGAGGCCAATAAGCAGCAGAACAAATCGGGTACCCCCAAAAAACTGAAGCACCTCGGGCAATTTGATGCTTTTGAAGCGATTATAGGCCACCCCTGAAATGACCCCCAAAATGATACCAATGAGCGTCGCCGGTTGAATGAGTCCGTTTCCAAATCTCAATGTGACCTGATCGTATATAGCCATACCAGCCAATGCTGCCAGTCCCGCCTGACCTGCCTGATTCGACATCCCCAGTGCAACACCAACCGCAAATAAATATGGCAAAAAATAAAAAATCCCATGTCCCGCCGCATTTGCCATATCAGACACCATAGGGAATCCCCATGTGGACCAAGGAAGGCTGCCGAGACTTAGCAATATTGCAGCGGCTGGTAGCACCATCGTCGGGAGCATGACAGCACGACCGAGCTGTTGTAAGGATCCGAGCCAATTCATGGCATTCCTCTCCTTTCTATCCCTGATGGTAAGCCGAATAAATACTTTTGTCAAAGCAATGATTCCATCTGCCAAAATATTTATTTACGCTACTACAGGTCAAAAACTTTATCATCACAAAAGACAACACTATCAATCCGTTTAGACCAATTTCATCATCAAGGCATACATACATTATATGGTTTTCTGAAAGTATAATATACTGTACCATATTCCTCATTTCGCACCAAAAACCTTCACCCCTGTGAAGCAAGGGAAGAAGGTTTTTATTCATCTGCATATAGCACGGATCACTGATCCATGTTTATCCTTTACGTACAGCCTGGGTCACTGAGTCCTCCACCTTAATGCAACGATCCATAATAACCGTCATTCCATGCTCCTGCGCAATGTCAGCGGCTTCCTGGCTTATAATTCCCTGTTGAAGCCACAAAATCTTAGCTCCAATAGCAGCTGCTTCACTCGCAACCTCTGCACAGTATTCACTGCGGCGGAATACATTGACCAGCTCCACAGGCTCAGGTACTTCAGCAAGACTGGCATAACAAGTCTCCCCAAGAATCGTTTGACCTGCCGCCGCAGGATTAACCGGAATAATCCGGTATCCCCGCTTCTGCATGGCATAAGAAACCATGTATGAGGTACGGTCCGATTTATCAGACAAACCAACAACCGCAATATTGCCTACTTGTTCCAAAATGCTTTTAATCTCTTCTCTCGACGGATTTTCAAAAGCCATTCTGTTCCCTCCTATTCGCATCTTCGTTTGTTTTTATTTTACCCATTCTACAGAAGCACCAAGCGTCGTTAGATGGTCAAAATACTGCGGATACGATTTGGCGACATGATGTGCATCCTTGATTACTAGCGGCTTCTGTGCGCGCAAACCTACAATCGTCAAGGCCATAATAACACGGTGATCAAAATGCGCGTTAATTTCCACGCCACCTTCGACACCTTCCGGTCTGCCATGTACAATAATTTCCGCTTGGCGTTCTTCTACCCGAGCTCCAGCCTTGGTCAGCTCATTCAAATAATCGGTAATGCGGTCACATTCCTTATACCGTAAATTCTCCACGTTATAAAAACGGGATGTGCCTTCAGCAAATACAGCCGCAGCCACCATTGCAAGCACAGCGTCTGTGGCAGCATCACCGTCAAACTCGACAGCTTTCAATCGGCCATTGCCCTTCACAACGACGGTATCGTTCTCATGTGTCAGTGGCACTTCCATCATACGCAGCACATCTACGATAGCACGTTCTCCCTGTTTACTCTGCTCTTTAAGACGATGGATGGTAACATCGGAATTCGTTACTGCAGCCGCCGCCAGCACCGCTGCACTCCCTGGATAGTCTCCCTGTACCGTATACGTACGTGGCTGATAGGATTGCCGCCCCGGGACACGGAAAGACATGTAATCATCGCTTGCATGAATGATAATACCAGCCTCTTGCAATACCTCCAGGGTCTGCCCAATGACCACCTTAGATTTCAAATCATGCAGCACTTTGATTTCACTGTCTTCCTCCAGTAAAGGCGTAAGGAATAGCAGGGCGCTCAAATATTGTGAGCTAACCGAGCCGGACACCTGAATTTTACCGCCTTTCGCCTGACCACCCTGAATACGAATTGGCAACTTACCTTCACGATGATCTACTTTCACGCCCAGTTGCCCCAGTGCATCGATTAAATCATCATGTGGTCTCTTGCCCAATGAGTCGGGATATGTATTAACAAATGTGACATCTGGACATAGAGATGCAATACCCATCAAAAAACGGAGCACCGCTCCTGCGTTTCCCACATTCAATTCCTTCACAGCTTGAGGATGGCTACCAAAACCTGTAATAACTATTTTTTCATCATCCTCTTCCAGTACTGCACCCAGATCGGCGATACAACGACGCATAGCATCACTGTCTTCACTATGGGCTGGATAATAAATGGTACTTTGTCCCTCAGCAAGTGCCGCAGTGAGCAGATAACGAGTAGTGTAGTTTTTGGAGGACAGGGCCCCAATCTCTCCTTGCAAGGAAGGGGTAGGTCTAACGATAACATCCATAATGTACATGCTCCTTTTCGGTTCAAACCATCCTATTTTACGTTAATTATACAAGTTGTAGCATTCATTTCTCCACCCAAAAAAATAAGAAATAATAATCTAGGTCTCCGAGTTGAATTCCGTCGGTTAATTAATCTATACCTGCCTTTAGGATTAAGCGGATTGACAGCCTAGAGATAGCTTAGCTATCATACATAGAGTGTGTGTGACATTTTGCACACGTCAAAAACATACGTATCACCCATTATATATCAGAAAAGAGGTCCGGCCATGACGCAAATCGCCCTGATTGAACCTTCTGAGTTGCGCGCACGTCTGCAAGCAGGAGAGCAATTGCAATTAATCGACGTCCGCGAAGCGGAAGAAGTAGCGGAAGGCATGATTGAAGGTGCCAAGCACATTCCGCTCGGACAGCTTCCGGGTCGTCTTGAAGAAATTGAACGCACCGGTGAAATTATCTTTATTTGCCGGAGCGGTTACCGCAGTGAACGAGCCTGCGAATATTTACAGCAGCTAGGTTATGAAGGCTGTACTAACATGACTGGCGGCATGCTGCAATGGTCACAGGAGCAATAGAAAACCTACTTAACAAAAGAGACGGGAACTTCCCGTCTCTTTTGTTTCAACTCAAAGCTTAGACGCGGTAATGCATTAAAATATTCTGTCCCTATCATACCATAGCGTTAAAAGATTACACAATCCTCTACTGCCATCAGAATGATATCCATAATTATAAATTAAAAAACGGAAGCTTCTTCTACCCATAGGGCAAAAAAGCTTCCGTTGTATTACATAATGCTATTCATGCATATCCGTCCGTTCATTAGAACCATTGATGATGGAATACGCCTTCTTTGTCCACACGTTTGAACGTATGGGCACCGAAGTAGTCACGTTGTGCTTGCAGCAGATTTGCTGGCAAACGCTCAGTGCGGTAGCTGTCATAGTATGCAAGCGCGCTGGAGAAGCCAGGCACTGGAATACCTTGGGATACAGCCACGGAAATCACTTGACGCCATGCATCTTGATACGTTTCAACTACATTTTTGAAGTAAGAATCCAGCAACAGGTTTTTCAAGGCAGGATCGCGGTCATATGCATCCTTGATGTTTTGCAGGAATTGCGAGCGGATAATGCAACCGCCGCGGAAGATCATAGCGATTTTTCCGTATTTCAAATCCCAATCATATTCATCGGAAGCTGCACGCATTTGAGCGAAACCTTGAGCATAGGACACGATTTTACTTGCAAACAGTGCTTTACGTACACTTTCGATAAATTCTTTTTTGTCGCCGCTGAAGGACTCAGCATTAGGACCACTCAGCACTTTACTTGCCGCAATGCGCTCGTCTTTCATAGCAGACAAGAAGCGGGAGAATACGGATTCGGTAATCATGGACAATGGCACACCCAGATCCAGCGCGCTTTGGCTTGTCCATTTACCTGTACCTTTTTGACCAGCAGCATCCAAGATAACGTCTACCATTGGCTTGCCTGTTTCAGCATCGTACTGGGAGAATATGTCAGCTGTAATTTCGATCAGGTAGCTGTCCAGTTCCCCTTTATTCCATTCCGTGAAGATTTCATGAAGCTCTTCCGCATTCACATTCAGGACTGATTTCAACAAGTGATACGCTTCACCGATCAATTGCATGTCGCCGTACTCGATACCGTTATGCACCATTTTTACATAGTGACCAGCACCGTCAGGACCGATATATGTACAGCATGGGTCGCCTTCCACTTTAGCAGAGATTGCCGTTAGAATCGGCTCTACTAGTTTATAGGCACTTTCTTGTCCACCCGGCATGATGGCAGGACCATTCAAGGCACCTTCTTCACCACCGGATACGCCTGTACCAATAAAGCGAAGTCCTTTTTCCTCCAGCTCCTTGCTGCGGCGCTGTGTATCAGGGAAGTAGGCATTGCCTCCGTCTATAATAATGTCGCCCTTGTCCAGATGAGGCACAAGCTGTTCAATCGTGGCATCTGTTGCTTTACCAGCTTGAACCATGATCAGGATTTTACGGGGTGATTCCAATGAGTTCACAAATTCTTCAATAGAGAAAGTACCCGTCAGTTTTTTACCTTCTGCTTCTTTGATAAGATCGTGCGTTTTTTCTGGAGAGCGGTTAAAAACCGAGACGGTGAAGCCTCTGCTCTCAATGTTAAGGGCTAAATTCTTACCCATTACCGCCAGGCCGATCACACCAATTTGCTGTTTTGCCATCTGGTTCCTCATCCTTTGCAACATATTTTGTCTTCTATATCGCCGCTTTACCGCATTACACTTTATGTGAATCGGAACACGTGCACTTCTATTTTAACGTTTTTGATGTAAGAAGTGAACCCCTGTCTATTCACAGATCAAAACACCTCATTCACATGAGGTGTTCAGATGTACTACGCTTCCATCATCAGCAGTTGGTGGGATAGCGTTTGCAGGCGTTCATGGCAATTCCCGATTTTAACCTTATCTCCGTCTGTCATCGCTATAAACAGCTTCTCCAATTCATCGTCCACTTCCATTTTAAGCAGCAGCAGTCGGGTTTCTCCTTCATTGGAAGCGTACATATCCTCCATTTCCTGTGCGGACAGCACCGGCCCCTTCTGATAAATGACACGCTGCTTAAAGCCTGTAACCTCGACCAGACGAATGACCTCACCAAACAAAATATTTTCTACCAAAATATGATGATCCTTGACTCTTTTGACAATGGCATGACCTCGGGTGCTTCCAATCAGCTTCTCCAACCACTCAGCCAGCTTGGCATCGCGGATTACATAATCTCCAGCCAACTTGTAGTGTCCTGTGCGCAGCTGTTGAAAACGGAGCTTCACCAGCTTACGCCCGGTTCTCACCGACAAAACCAGGTACGACTCATCCTCGCTCCAGTACAGCGAATACCCTTCCGATATCAAATCCTTGATCAGATTATGGATATGCCGACGGCTAAACCGGAGCTCTAGATTGCAATATTCTACCTCACAGCCCTTGTTCACGGCATTCCCTCCTTTTTCAAGTCCGATTCAAGAAGTCCGGCTACAGCAAGCCTGCGGCTTTCCCGCTTGATCTTCCCTTGCTCTATTTTATACTTCATTTTATGTAAGGGTACTTGGTTATTTGACCTATTTTTATGAGTAACAGCGAACAATCCTACTTTTGCCTTATATGCTTGTTTCAAACCTAGTCTAAAGTCGGCCAAGCCCGGCGGCATTATGCTATAATTGGACATATTACGCCACACGTTATGGCTTAACCCAGTTACAGGAGGAAAAGGAATGACATTTAGTGGATTTACTGCAAAGGACTTCGATGTTTTTGAAATACCGGGATTGGAGCCTCGAATGGAAGTGCTGATTCAGCAGGTTCGGCCCAAGCTGGAGGCAATTGGCGAGGAATTAGCCCCATTTCTGACGGACTTATGTGGAGAGCCTATGCACGTTCACGTCGCCAAGCATGCACGACGCAAAGTCAATCCCCCCAAAGATACTTGGGTAGCCTGGGCGGCAAATAAGCGCGGGTACAAGGCGCTGCCGCATTTTGAGGTAGGTATGTTCGCTTCCCACCTTTTCGTTATTTTTGCAATTATTTATGAAAGTCCTAACAAAGCTACATTTGCCCAGGCACTCGAAGCCAATCTGAGCGATGTGCGCTCTAACCTGCCTGATCATTTTTACTGGTCCATGGATCATATGGCTCCGGAAGGCACAGAACAACAACATATGGATAATGAAGATTTTCAAACGATCATCCATAAGCTGCAACAGGTAAAAAAAGCGGAGGTCATGTGTGGAATCCGTATTGAACGAGAAGATCCACTCGCCAGCGACGGGGCTGCATTATTACAGGCAGTGCGTTCTACCTTTGAGCATTTGCTGCCGCTGTACCGAATGTCTTTCTCGAAAGAGTAGCCCTCGCCGCTTTTCAAGGCGCTGTGGAGGCCTCCACAGCCTTCCTACGTGGATTACGTGCCAGAGCCAGGTGGCAGCCAAACATGAGCAGCATCACGACCCCACTGATGATAAATGGAGCTGTGTGTCCGGCACGGTCCCATAGCACTCCTGAAACGAGCGGGCCTATAACCATGCCGGAGCCTTGAAGTGTTAAAAAAAAGCCCCATACCGTTGCTCGCTCGCTTTCCGGAATCAATCGGGCAAGAAACGTGTTCCATGCAGGCAAAATGAGCGCATATCCCAAACCAATAAGCGCCACGGATACAAACACCAGCGGAATAGATCGAACGATTGAGAAGAAAAACAGCGTAATTCCGGCTAGCAAAAAGCCAACATGTAGAAAATACTCCGTTCCAAGTCGGTCGACCAACTTACCGCAAGGGATCAGTGCCAGCACAGTCACCCCACCGCCTGCAATCAGAAGCACGCTGTACAGGTTTGGTGAAATCCCAAGGTCCGTCCGAGCGTATAGCGTCAGTACCGGGCTGATTAAACCGATAACAAAAGACTGCAAAAATAGCGCCGGGTAAATTAACGGATTGACGTTAAGCTTTGTTTTGAGCACACCGATCGTCTCCTGGATTCCTTTCAGAATTTGCTGTTTTTGCTTTTTGTACTCATCAGACGACACTAGAGCGCTTTGTTCGAAGTCACCTTTATCAGCAGACCTTTTCGGTCCTGGCAGCATAAGAGCAACCAACAACAATACAATACTGCATCCTATCAAAATCATGAACACCATGCCGTAAGAATGCCCATAGTGGGATATGGCGAAGTTCATAATGAGCGGACCCAATCCCGTTCCACCCATAGACGCAATTTCCAGTGTGCCCATCGCCGCGCCATTACTGTTATTAGGCCCCGACATTTCGGTCGTTCCGGTCATAACACAAGGCCAGAGCGGAGAAGTACCCAGACCGAGCAGCAGACACGCGACGACGAGCCACACGGGCTCTGTCAATACGCTCAGCATAATAATCGCTACAAGCGTAAACAACAGCGCGGTCGACATCGTTCCACGGTAGCCGAGCCGTTCAGCCATCCAACCCGCCGGTGCCCGAAACGCATTGTCTCCAAAATACTGAAGCGAAAAGGCCAAACCAATAATCCCGGCCGACAAACCAAGCGTTTCTCCCATATATACCGGCAGGATGGATACCAGAAGAGATCCTTTCATAAATTCGACCAGAAATACCATAATCCACAATTTGCTAAAAAAAGGAGTCCACAGCCGCTGCGGAGCTTTTTTTCGTCCTTTTTGCCTCATCTAATCCACATCCTCCACCTTTGTTTTTTGGCTGTATAGACCGGGTTATTAGCCTACTCCACTCTTTCGCAAATAAATGCGCCCTCAATCGCTTGCATTCCTACTTCAAACTGCTATACTCAATTTTGTTCTATTATCACTTGCACAGGATTGTCGAAATCCTGCACGAAAGGTTGTGACAACACTAATGAATCAAAGCAACACCCCGCTTTTTACTGCTTTGAAAAAGCATGCTCAGAGCAACCCGGTTCAATTTCACATCCCAGGTCATAAAAAGGGAGTGGGAGCAGATTCGGAATTTCGCGAATTTATGGGGGATAATGCCTTTTCCATAGATATGATCAACATCGCTCCATTGGACGATCTTCATCAGCCATCAGGCGTCATCGAAGAAGCTCAAAAGCTTGCAGCAGAGGCCTTCGGAGCTGATTATACGTATTACAGTGTACAGGGAACAAGCGGAGCCATCATCACCATGATTATGTCCATTTGCTTGCCAGGTGATAAAATTATTGTACCCAGAAACGTACACAAATCTATAATGTCTGCCATTATCTTTGCTGGTGCAAAACCAGTATTTATTTCTCCAGTCAGTGATGAAAATCTCGGTATTCACCACGGGGTTACAACCAAGTCCGTACGCCGGGCATTGGAACGCCACCCTGACGCCAAGGGCGTCCTTGTCATCAACCCGACATATTACGGTGTGTGCGCCGATTTGAAGGAAATTGTAGATCTCGCTCACAGCTATAATGTGCCGGTCCTGGTCGATGAGGCTCATGGAGTACTGATTCATTTTCACTCTGATCTACCGATGTCCGCCATGGAGGCGGGAGCAGACATGTCAGCTACAAGCGTTCACAAGCTGGGTGGTTCCTTGACTCAAAGCTCAATTCTGAATGTAAATACGAAAAACGGATACGTTAACCCACAGCGTGTACAAACGATTTTCAGTATGCTGACAACAACGTCGACTTCGTATATTCTGCTGGCTTCGTTGGACACATCCCGACGTAATCTGGCCCTTAACGGTCATGAAATAGCACAACGTGCTCTGGAATTGGCTGAATATTGTCGTTCAGAGGTCAACAAGATTGAAGGGCTATATTGCTTTGGCAGCGAAATTCTTGGCACGGAAGCTACCTATGATTATGATCCGACCAAAATTACGGTTCATATCCGCCATTTGGGCCTTACCGGATACGATGTGGAAAATTGGCTGAGAGATCACTACAATATCGAGGTTGAGCTTAGCGATATGTACAATATTCTCTGTTTGGTGACCCCTGGTGATACCAAAGAGGAAATTGAAATTTTGTTGAAAGCTCTGCGTGAGCTGGCTTCTCTGCACTATTCCACAGGTCAGGAGCATGAGCTGGTTGTAAAGATACCGGATATCCCTCAGCTCTCCCTCATTCCGAGAGACGCTTTTTATGGAGATACGGAAATCGTGCCTTTCAAGGAATCTGCAGGTCGCATTATTGCAGAATTCATCTATGTGTATCCACCTGGTATTCCGATCTTACTGCCAGGAGAAGTTATTTCGCAAGACAATATTGATTATATTGTTGAACATGTAGAAGTAGGCCTGCCTGTAAAGGGACCTGAGGACCGAACAGTACATCAGGTGAAAGTTATCGTCGAAACTGACGCTATTTCATAATATTGAACTGTCAACACATGCTTACAAAATATGTTGATAGTCAAGAAAAAAAAGCCCCCGAATGGGGGCTTTTTTTTCTTGAAGAGCTATACAGCTGCTACATCCAATTCTATTCGTATTGGGCAACAAGCTCGCTATATGCGGCTTCTACACGTTTCCACTCATCTTCGTCCTCAATATTGTAAAGCACCATTTCTTCGTTTTCTTCTTCCATACGAAGAATAATGCCATCCGCTTCGGGATTGCCTCGCTCAAGCAGAAGAGCATAAATGTGATCTTCTACGTCAAAGGTCTCTACCAGCACCATTTCTACATCTTTACCATTTTCATCAGTTAGCGTAAGAACCATTTCTTCATGTTCGTGGTCATGATCGTGGTTGCAGGCTTCACCGTGTTCATGTTTGTGATCACTCATGGAAATACCTACCTTCAAATTGTTTTATTTTCCCCCGTATCGTAACATGATCAAGGGTGCAGGTCAATTTGTGGTATGCCTAATTTATCGCTGTAATGACTTTTTCGGACACCAAGGTATAGCTGCCGTCTTTGCTCTCTTTAATATAGAAACCAACCCGGTAATTCCCTGCTGTTTTGAAATCATACGTAAAGTCGTTCGTACGGAACCAGAAGTTATCCTTTTGCGCTCCTTTGATATCTTGAGACTGAATATCCTTCACGTTGCCCGAAGGGTCGGTGATCGCTACCTTCACTCCGGAGATATCTGTTTTCAAGGTATCAATTTGACTAAATACATTAAATTTCACTTTATTGCCTTTATTCACGTTACCAAACACAGTATCTCCCTTGAACAGGAACATATGCACGTTAGGCTGGTCGAAAACAACTTTTCCACCGGATGGATCAAAATTTACAAGTCCGTTAAAATCACGGATGGGCACATAGGTTTTCCCATCAATGACAACTGCACCATCTTTTGACACTTCTCCATTAATAATCAACTGCACTTGGTCCTTGGCGGATTCCGCCGAAATGGCGGTCCCTCCCATTATTGAAAAGGCCATCATTAGGGCCATCACTCTTCTCCATTTCATAACTACTAATCCCTCCATCGTCATCTGTTTAAAACCTTCTGTCGTACATTTATACCTAGCTCAGCCGCACAAGTTGCGCTGTGTTTCACAAATTGTCCAAAGTTTTTACATAAGGAGCCAAATCTTTAGTTCCAGCAGCATAGGTGATAAAATACGACTGTAGAATGTCCTAGTACACAAAGTCTGGAGGATAAATCCATAATGAGCCTAACGATACAAATGCTTGGCACAGGCAGTGCCTTTGCCAAGCATTATTACAACAACAACGCGCTGCTGGACAGCGGAGAAGGCAAACTGCTGATCGATTGCGGTACAACCGCTTCTTTAGCATTACACCAAATGAGCGTCCCTTTGCCTGATATTGACGCAATTTTAATCACACATATTCACGCAGATCATGTCGGAGGTTTGGAGGAATTCGGTTTTCAAATGAACATTCTCCATCGTCGCAAGCCTCTACTTTATATCGCCGAACCACTAATCTACCCTTTATGGGAGCATACACTCAAGGGCGGAATGTCACAGCAGGGTATGATTGACAAGCTTGAAGATGTATTCGAGGTAAACGTAATAACGCCTGGTGTACACACTACATTAGTATCCGGTATCCAGGTGGAGCTAATCCCTACACGGCATATTCCTGGTAAAAACAGTTATTCCATATTCATTAATGACCGCCTTTTTTATAGTGCAGATATGGTTTTTGACCCTGATTTGCTTCATCATCTGGTGCATGAACGAGGATGTCGGAGTATTCTTCATGAGGTTCAATTACAAGGCGCTGGAGAAGTCCATACGACGTTGGATGAGCTGCTAAGCTTGGCGCCATCTCTTCAAGAACGGATACATCTAATGCACTATAGTGATGATATGGAACAGTTCAGGGAGAAGGCAGGGGTCATGTCCTTTCTGGAGCAGCAACGAGTATATCAACTTACAGAGTTGGAATGTGCAGAGTAGCATGCTAAATACAGCTTGAACAATTAACAAAAGCCGCCTGGCTTTCCTACAAAGGATAGCCAGGCGGCTTGCTGTTCTTGAATATAATGATGAACTTGCATTCTAATGTTGCGAGTTAAGGTCAGAACAATGGCAGTTGATCCAGGTTATTAGAAGGATCTCCATCGGCATCTCCCCGAATTCGTTTGCTTCCATCCTTGGCCTTGAACACGTTAACGCCTGCAATTGAGCCTGCCTCAATCTCATTCAATGCTTGGCTATAATCTAAAATCCGACCGGTAGATGTCTGAAAAGACGTAAGGTCGCCATCCCCGTTTTTACGTACTGCTGTAATTTGCTCCCGTTCTGTATTAGCCATGCTGTATCGCTCCTTATCCATAGTATAGTGGAGGAACTTTTACTAGCATGCACATTGTACAGATTTGTATGCACCTTATGCTGTCGACTACAACTTTTTGCGCATACGTACATGCGGTATTCCCGCATCGTCAAAAGGTTCATCAGAGATCGTCTCATAACCGAGCTTTTCGTAAAACTTCTCGGCTTGACATTGGGCATCTAGCAGCGAGTATCTTAGCCCCAATTCACGTGCACGTTCCTCCAGTGCTAGCAGTAATACACGTCCATAGCCTGAGGCACGATGCTCCTTGAGAACGGCAATACGTTGCATTTTAGCTGTATCTTCCTCATAGTATGTCAACCGACCAGTGGCCACCATTTCGCCATGTTCACAAATTAGCAAATGATGGGCCGTATCTCCCAGCTTGTCATAATGGTCAATTTCTAAATCGAGAGGAACCTTTTGCTCTTCGACAAACACTTTAGTACGGATCGATATCGCCTTCTGTAGCTGCTCCTCTGTTGTTACACTTATAATTTCTGCGGCCATCATCTGTTCCCCCTATCATTAATTCCAAATTGCAAACTCGCTAAATTCGAATTATATATATAAATGGTCATGAAGTACAGGCTGATTTCTATTTTTCCACTTTACATATATGGTTAATACATGATATTATCTAGTAACCGCAGGACGGTAGCTCAGCGGGAGAGCATTATCTTGACAGGGTAAGGGTCATGGGTTCGATCCCCATCCGTCCTATTCGTCAAAAGCCTTGATACTCAAGGCTTTTTTTGTTTGTCTAGAGATAAATCCAGTTATCCTGTGAAAATAAAATAGGTTATTGACTAAGATTTAGTCAATAACCTATTTTTTAATCAAAATGATACTTATAAGATAAAAAATCCTTCCGGAAAAATAGGGTCGACTTTTCTGTATACTCAGATCATTGCACTTTAACAACCCGCTTCTTCAGCAAAGCCTTTCACCTTGATCCTTCTATATATAGAAGGAAAAAAGCAGAACCCACAGCACAATACGCATAGAACTCTTAGATTACGATATAAACCGCCCCGCTCTCACTGTCAATCTCCGTGGGGTAAGCAGTCACACATCCAGTATCCGGCTCTTGTACACGGCCAGTGGAAAGGTCAACCTTCCAGTCATGGAGCGGACAATGGACCGCTGAGCCACATATCATTCCTTCGGATAACCGCCCCCCTTTGTGCGGACAACGATTCTCAAGCGCATGCACGCTGCCATCACTCAGACGGAATACAGCTATTTCTGTATTATGAATGCGAACTGTCCTTGCTCCACGTCGGTCAATTTCGTTCAGATCAGCTATTCTGATTCTGTTGGTTGTCGTATTGGTCTCCATTTTGTCAGCCCCCTATTCCATTACTGGCTTAAGTTCCGGCAACTGCACAAAATTTTTGCGCAGCTCTTCGTTGTGAATAATTTCGTGCCACGGATCAGTCGTCGTGCTTAACGTCTCCTCAATTCTGGTCACCAGTTGTTTCCTCGTCTCTGCATTCGCAAGTGCCTGTTTGATGGATTCAACTCCGACCCGTTCCACCCAATGGGCTGTGCGTTCGTTCCAATTGGCCTGCTCGCGATAATACTGCAGATAGGCACCGGTCCATTCCATCACTTCATCCTCGGTTTTAACGGTACAAAGCAGTTCAGCTGCCCGAACCTTAATACCGCCGTTACCTCCAACGTAGATCCCCCAGCCACCGTCAATAGCAACGACGCCCAAATCCTTGATCGTCGCTTCAGCGCAGTTACGCGGGCAACCAGATACAGCCAGTTTGACCTTGGATGGCGCATTCAGACGTTCAAATGCCTTTTCCAACCGGATGCCCATACCCATAGCATCCTGAGTGCCAAAGCGACAAAAGGTGTTACCTACGCACGTCTTAACCGTTCGCAGCGTCTTTCCATAGGCATATCCAGACGGCATATCCAACTCGGCCCAGATCCCCGGCAAATCCTCCTTCTTCACACCAAGCAGGTCAAGACGTTGGCCACCCGTAAATTTAACCAGAGGCACATTGTATTTCTCTGCGACAGCAGCAATTTTCTTCAAATCGGCAGGTGAAGTAACTCCTCCATAAATGCGGGGCACGACAGAATAGGTGCCATCTTTCTGAATATTGGCATGGTAACGTTCATTCGTGAATCTGGATTCCTTCTCATCCTCATAATCCAGCGGCCATAGCATACCTAGATAATAATTGAGGGCCGGCCGGCATTTGGTACATCCTTCTGGCTCGTTCCAGCCCAGCACATTCATCACTTCTTTAACGCTCTTCAATCCCATCTCCCGAATGCCATCAATGATCGCTTCCCGGTCAAGCGTCGTACAACTACAAATTCCCTCTTTCATCGTTTCTCCGGCTTCTGCGCCTGCGTATAGCTGTAAGAGACCCTCCACTAATGGCTTGCAGCCGCCACATGATGCCGATGCCTTCGTGCATGCCTTAATCTCCCCGACACTCCGGCAGCCAGCCGCAACCGCCTCTCCAATATCACCCTTGGATACACCATTACATCCGCATACAATTTCGTCATCAGGCATCTGCTCCAGCATCATGGCGCCACTAGGTTCAGGTTGACCGGGATTAAAGCCAAGTAATAACTCTTTCTCTCGGCCAACCACCGACTCGCCACTTTTGATCAAAGAAAACAGCAGGGCTCCGTCAGACGTATCCCCAAACAGAACGGCTCCGATCAGTTTTTCTTCCTTGATCACGATTTTTTTGTAGACGCCGCCAATATCATCCTGATACCGCAGGGAACGTGTTCCCGGTTCATCCTTGTAATCCCCTGCTGAAAACACGTCGACACCCGATACCTTCAACCTTGTCGAGGTAACAGAACCACTGTAGCCAGGAGTCTCCATTCCCGCGAGCCGCTGAGCCAGTACACCACCTTGCTCATATAATGGAGCAACCAACCCGTAAGTGATTCCCCGATGTTCTGCGCATTCTCCAACGGCGTAGATTCCGGGGATATCCGTTTCCATGTAATCATTTACAATGATGCCGCGGTTTACAGGGATTCCCGCCGACACTGCCAGTTCAATGTCTGGTTTGATGCCTACCGCCATAACGATCAGATCTGCTTCCATCTCGCTGCCATCGGCAAATTTCAACCCTTCCACGCGGCGACGCCCCGTGATAGCCGCCGTCCGCTTATTGACCAGAAAAGTCATTCCCTGCTCCTCCAGCTCGCGCCGTAGCATAAGGGAAGCAGCCTCATCCAGCTGCCGATCCATAATATATCCGTTAATATGAATAACGGTGACGTCCATCCCCAAGTTGAGCAGCCCCCTGGCTGCCTCTAGTCCAAGCAATCCGCCGCCGATGACGGCTGCTTTTTTGTGCGTCTTTGCTGTCTCCATCATCGTTTCACAGTCACGAATATCCCGAAAACCGATAACACCATCCTTGTCGGCTCCTGGAAGCGGCAGAATAAAGGCTTTAGAACCTGTTGCCAACAACAACAAATCATAAGAGATGCATACGCCGGAGCGCGACGTCACCTGCTGCTTTTCCGTATCGATGGCTGTGACAGGATCATCGGTAAACAACCGAATATTGTTGTCTTCATACCAACTCCAGTCGTTGATGACAATATCCTGCAAACCAGCCCCTCCCGCCAGAACGGAGGACAGCATGATTCGGTTATAGTTTGGATGGGGCTCGGCCCCGAATACCGTAATCTCATAGCTACCTGGTGCAAGCTTCAGCAAATGCTCGAGAGTGCGTATTCCCGCCATTCCGTTGCCGATCAACACTAACTTTTGGATATCCTTCATCAGGTCACTCCCCTTCCCTTTGTATCCTTAAAACATAAAAAGCCTGCTTCACATATGGGGATTCAAAATATCCCTCACATGAGAAAACAGGCTCCATTGCCGTTTCATCGAATACGCCGTTGTATCCATCAGAGTATGGAATTAAAAAGTACTGTAGCTAATATATAATGGTTCAAATGATATGTCAACATTCCTTACGCAATATCTTATAAAAAATTATATTTTATCACCATGTAACAATCTATGACGTATAAAATATCACTCTCCTACAAAATTAGGATTGATTTTCAGACCAAAACACGCCAAAATGGTTTAAAAGTCCGTTTTAATTTGATGATGGTGAAAAAAATAAGCAGACTGATAAAATTTCATGTCATATTTGTTATCAATGAATACCATCCCCATCCCTAACTACCCTTATGTTACAGAGAGGAGGAGCCCGCTTGCGTTCCTTGTTGGTAATTCACTTACATTCTGACCATGTATCTGCGCAGACACACGCCGTTTCCTCATGGCAGGCAGGACCTGAGTACCTTTTAGAGTCCAACGGATACCTAACTCTGCCCTGCCGCAATGAATCTGAAATCAAACAGCTAATCCTTAATGCAGATGCGGCGGTACTAAACATACCTGTCGGCACTATCAGCATATGGGGTGACAGGCTGGAGCAAGCCAAAGCGGTCCCATTGCTCTGGTGGTGCAGCGCAGAATCAGCGCTATCATCGACAGAGGCTTGTGAAGCTGATGTCACTGTCGATGGCATTCTAACCCCTTCAATGGCAGCCCATGAGCTGAATTGGGCTCTTCATTTTAGTGCCAAACGCTTTTTTGAACGCCAGCATTGGCAAAGTGAACGCAAGCAACTGACCGCTCGACTGGAAGAACGCAAATGGATTGATATGGCCAAAGGAATACTGGGGGAAGTAAACGGCATCCCGGAAGCGGAAGCATACGATGTGCTACGCAAAAAAGCAATGAACGAACGCAAACGTATCGTTGATGTGGCCATCTCCATCGTCAAAGCACAGCAAATGCTAAAAGCATAAATCTGAAAGGGGCCTGAACATGAATATCATTGAAATATTAAAAGAAGTGGGTCGCGGCAAAAGAGGCGCCCGAGATCTGAATTATGCCGAAGCCGAAGCTGCTGCCGAACTTATTATGACCCAGCATTCGTAAACGTCTGCCGTAAATATACCCATCGCTTCCCGATGCAGGAAGGTATTGATTTTGCCGGTCCGTACGATGGCAGGAAGTCATCGTTTATCGCCACCTTCGCAACAGCCTTCGTACTCGCCTCATGCGGAATACCTGTAACGATGCATGGCAGCGCACCTCTCCCTCCCAAATGGGGGGTTACGCTGCCGCTTTTACTGCAGGAAATGGGGGTTACGTCCCGGAACATGACACGCGAAACCGCCATTCATGCCGCGAAGCTGACTGGTGTACTATTCATAGCCTCCGAACAGTGGTGCGCGCCCCTGCGAGATCTGCGGTCCATTCGCGAAGAGCTGGGGCTTCGCACAGTGCTGAATACTGCCGAAAAACTGATTGATTACGGTTCTTCACCGTATATTGTATTCGGCGTTTTCCACAATACTGTGTTCGAAAAGACGGCGAAACTCATGCAAAATCTGAATTACCACAGGGCTCTGATCGTCCAGGGGAGCGAAGGATCGGAGGATCTGTTCATCGATCGGCCGACCCGGACTTACCTGCTTGCTAACGGCGAGGTATCACTACAGGTTATTAATCCGGAAATGTACGGGCTGGATTCGGTGGTACCCGAGCATAACTGGACCCCCGCTGAACAGCTGCGCATTACGGAGGAAGTGCTACAAGGCACAGCTTCTATAGCCTTTTCGAATCAGGTGTTACTCAACAGTGCAGTCCGACTGTTCGTTGCAGGACGAGTCGACTCCATAGAGGAAGGTTTATATACCTGCAAACCGCTGCTAGAAAACGGGGACGCCTGGGGTTTGTATTGTCACTGGCGGGAAGCTATGCTCAGAAAAGAAATAAAAACGGGAGCAAGCATATCCGAAACCCGATTGCATTTATAATTATTAGCGTCACACAGTCTAGTGATCGCGGGTTCTAAACTATCCAACCCAAAAAGGCCAGCTCCCTCACTCATACAAAGGGGGCTGGCCTTTTATGTAAAGAAAAAGTCACTTACTCAGTCCTGCTCTAGAACTCAGACCACTCCCCATTATCTGCACTGGTTGCGGCTGCGGCCAGGTGAAGGGGACGGATGCGTACAGCAGCCGTTTTGAAGCCAGGCATCCGGCAGAACGGATCAAGATCGGGTCGGGTCGCCCGATTTACATTTTGTATCCCACCCCAATGCATGGGTACGAAGAGCGTGTCTTCGCGGATATGTGGTTTGATCCGGCTGCGGACAGTGAAGCTGCCGCGCTGTGATGCTATTTCTACCCACTCTCCGTCCCTGATATGCCAGCGTCGCGCTGTCCGCGGATGAATTTCTACATAATTCTCAATCTCTCGCGCGGCCAGCGACGGACTTCTGCGCGTTTGTGCACCGGTCAAATAATGAGCCAGTACACGGCCGTTCGTCAAAATAAGCGGGTACTCCTCTGATATCTCCTCTCCTGCTCCACAGCTTTCAACCACCGTAAAAACAGCCTTTTGATCGGAATGGGCAAAGGTTTCCCGAAACATCGTATCCATACCGACTCTGTCCGTAGACGGGCATGGCCAATATACTCCTTCTTCACGACGCAGCCTGTCATATGTGATCCCATAATAATCGGCAGGACCGCCCCGGCTGGCGAGCCGCAGTTCTTCAAAGATATGTTCAGCATCCCTGTAAGAGAAATAGCTGCCCTTGTTTAGCTTTGCAGCCAACTGACACAAAATGTTCCAGTCATCTCTAGCCTCGCCCGGTGCGGGCCTCGCCGCTTCTCGTAGCAGAACGCGGCCCTCCAGATTGGTCATCGTCCCCGTATTCTCCAAATAAGACGTCACAGGCAAAACAACGTCGGCCATCCGCGCGGTTTCAGTGAGAAACATATCCGCCACAACCAGCAAATTCAGCTTTTTGAGGGCTTCCTCCACCAGCCGGACATTCGGGTTAGATACAACAGGATTAGAGCCCATCACGAACAAAGCTTGGATTTCTCTCTGATGGACAAGCTCCATCATTTCATAGGCGGACACTCCCTTACCCGGCAAACTGCTTGGTTTTACTCCCCACACGGACGCCACATAGGCTCGATCCTCTTCATTCTCAATTGATCTATAACCAGGAAGCTGGTCAGCCTTTTGGCCGTGCTCTCGCCCCCCTTGCCCATTTCCCTGACCTGTGATAGCTCCATAACCGCATCCTTCCCGTCCAATCTTTCCAGTGGCCAGCACCAGATTAAGAAATGCACGCACCGCCATATGTCCATCTGTCTGCTGTTCAACACCCCTGGCCGTAAAAACAATGCCGGTCTCCACACTGCCAAAGGCATGTGCTGCCTGCCGGATCATTTCTACTTCAATTCCGCACAACGCAGCCGATTCTCTCAGATCCACACCCTTCAAATGAGTCAACAGCTGGTCATAGCCGTTGGTCCGCTTGCGGATAAACTCTTCATTCGCAAATCCTTCGTCCACGATGACCTTTAGCATGGCATTGGCCAGCACAGTATCCATACCTGGCTTGATTTGCAGGTGCAAATCGGCGGTCGCCGCCGTTGGTGTCGCGCGCGGGTCAATTACAATGACAAACGCGCCGTTTTCCTTCGCCTGGTGAAAGTAAGGCATTAAGGTCGGCTGGCATTCAGCGATATT
This sequence comes from Paenibacillus sp. F4, assembly GCF_002894905.1. NCBI lineage: Bacteria > Bacillati > Bacillota > Bacilli > Caryophanales > Paenibacillaceae > Paenibacillus > Paenibacillus sp. F4. The sequence continues at coordinate 22,206 of NZ_POVS01000013.1, read as the reverse complement.
CGTGCCTGCAAGCACAATACAACGAGCCAACGGAATATCAGCCAGTCTGCAGGTCAGTCCGCGATCAACGCCAAACACTTTACTGCCAGCGGATGCCGCTGCCGACATGCAGAAGCGCCCGTTATAATCGATATATCGCGTACCTACAGCTACTCTTGCAAATTTACCGAGTAAATAAGCCGTTTCATTGGAGAGTGAACCTCCACCGTAAATTCCGATTGCATCGGGACCCTGTGTGGAGAGTAGCGTAGAGAAACTGCTAGCTATAGTATCCAACGCCTCCTCCCACTTGACGGGAACAAGTTTGCCCTCTTTGCGTATGAGAGGCTGTACCAGCCTTTCCGCATGAGTCGCATGCTGATGCGCATTCATTCCCTTGATGCACAACCTACCCTGCGAGGCTGCATTGGGCTTCCCTTCCGCCTTATACACTGTACGGATGATGCCTGCGAGTGTCTCTGTACCCGTGCTAACGGTCATCTTACATTGCACGCTGCAAAACGGGCACTGCGTATCCATTACTGACGCTACATGTAGCCCAGCTTCCGGTTTGCCTTCTCCTGACTGACACATCAAAGTCACCTCCCCTTCGCCATTTTTCGAAATTTTATTGTCTGCACACGAAAGCTATATCGCCACAACTCCAACTCAACCCGTCATCCTGTCAGCATTGTGGTCCGCAGGCTGCCCGCCAGTTCACTTCGAAGAGCAGCATCAAGCACACTTTCCCGTAGCGCCAGAACGCCAGTCCTTTCAATCCACTCCCACATTTTCTCCCCGTACCGGGCACTATGTCGGTATATTCGCAAGCAAACTGCAGCCAGCAGGACCGCTTCTGTCGGGTCCTCCTCCAATCCAAGCAGCTGCCCCTGGCGAACCGGATGCTCAGCATGACCACCGGCATAAACCTCCCAGCCTGCTGGAGATCGGGATATTCCAATATCGTGGACAAGTACACCTCCGGGATACTCCGATCCAGGACAAACAGAAACTGTAACCAACGAGGGCAATGCGAGACTTCCCCCTAAAGTTGCCAACCGCTCTCTTAGCCAGGCTACTTCTACAAAAGCCTGATCCATCAGGTCCGACTCAACAAAAGCCTGATTCTCGGCATTTAGGTTCGTAAAGCGCAGACCCGCAGAGGGCGCTTCTCCACCACACTGCGGTGTGACCTGAACCGTAACAGCAGAACCTAATGGATTTGTCGCAGATCTGTCGCGCAACCCGAGAGATTCCAAGTAATAAAGTACAGCCGGACGACATAATTCACACCCCTGCTGTCTGGTCCAATCGAGACGGGACACTACTTCATCTGGCGTCTGACAGGCTGCGTCCACCATAGCTGTTTTAAGCGAATCATGATCGTAATGCGTACATCCACACACAGGGACAACTTCTTGGGCGGTCGGAGTAACTATAGGTCCGGAAACTGTCGATCGGGACAAACTATTTTTGACCAGTGCAGCCACCAGCGGTCGACAGCCTCCACAGGAACCGGATGCTTTGGTCCGGCTTTTCACTTCTTCCACCGTCTTCAGCTTATCCGTGGCAATCGCTCGCAAAATAGCCCCCTTGCTCACGCTATTGCATGCACATACCGTTTCCTCTTCCGGCAGTGCGGCTGCCGCACCCTCTGCTCTGCTTCCGCTGTTATCCCGGGATGTAAGCTCTGTAGCGGGCGCGCCGCGCCGTACCATTCCGAGCAGCGAGGTGCTCTCCGCCGTATCTCCGAACAAAATGGCGCCAGTGACAGCACCGCGGTGCATCATTACTTTTTTGTAAACCTCCAGCATCCCGTTATATTCCATAACTGCCGTCTCGTTTCCCTCATCGCGAATGTCTCCTGCGGAAAACACATGGATCCCCGCTACCTTGAGCTGTGCATACGGAACCGTCCCTTCATAGGGAGCCGTTTCACGCCCACAAATAACTTTTGCCAGCACTTTACCCTGCTCATATAGCGGCGCCACTAGCCCGTATGAAATCCCCCGATGCTCAGCACATTCGCCGACGGCATAAATACCGGGAATACTCGTGCGCATATAATCATCCACGACAATGGCACGGTTTACGGTCAGACCGCTGTCCTGAGCTAATTCGATATTCGGTCGGATACCAACCGCCAGCACAACCAAATCCGTTGCCAACCTGTTCCCGTCCGCAAACATCAGTCCTTGCGCCCTGTTTCGGCCTATGATGTTGACCGTTTCCTTCGCCAAATGAAACCTCATGCCCTGTTGTTCCAGCTTTCGCTGCAGAAGCACAGCCGCCGTCCGGTCAAGCTGACGGTTCATAAGATACTGCGCATTATGAACAACCTCAGTTTCCATCCCTAGATTCAGCAGGCCTTGAGCGGCTTCAAGTCCTAACAGCCCCCCTCCGATAACCGTGGCCTTACGGTATGTTTTGGCATATCTCGCCATGGTTTCACAATCATTCACATCACGAAAAGCGATTACTCCCTGTTTTCGAGCTCCGGGAATGGGCGGCATGAAAGGCAATGAGCCCGTTGCCAATATGAGCATGTCATAAGGTTCTTTCATGCCGGATTCCGTTTCCACCATCCCGACTGCAACATCAATACGACAGACGCGTTCACCCGCGTACAGCTTTACCCCGTTCTCTTCATACCAGTCCCAGTCATGGGTAACGATATGTTTAAATGAGCACTCTTCCTGAAGCATTTTGGACAGGAGCACTCGGTTGTACCCGGGACGGGGCTCTGCACCAAATATCGTGATTTGGAACCGCTCTGGCTCCAAATCGAGTATTTCCTCCACACATTTGATGCCGGCCATACCGTTGCCGACGACGACCAGTTTTTTCATCATATTAAACCAGCCCCATTCTCCGAATAAAATAAGACAGAAAAAGCCCTTCTCCATTCCATGGAAAAGGGCACCGTTGCCGTAAATGTCGGCACATCGTTGTGCCGATATGTATCTAAGATTACTGAATTGTGAATGTCATGTCAATATTCAATACATGAAAGCTATATTTTTCACCTTATATTTAATTTTTTTCGATTTTGTGTTACGTATATTGACATAAAACAAATCCTTTTTTATAATTTGATTAAAATCACTCCAACGTGATCATACCAAGTCGACTCACAATGAGGTGTGTCAACCACGGCAATGAAGCCGCAAACCGTTTCCTAGATACCATGTAGGGGCGATTTGCGGCTTTTTCATGTTCAAATTACATTTTGCAGACAAAGAACAACAATTAGAACAGGAGAGATGGAGAATGAACAAAAAAAGTTTCTGGAAAAGCGGACACAAGCCCACCCTATTTGGCTCCTTTTTGTATTTTGATATCAGTTTTATGATCTGGGGAATGATCGGACCATTGGCCGTTGTAATTGCTAATGATTATCCAATGGACCCTGTACAAAAAGCCAATCTTGTCGCCCTACCTATACTTGGTGGTTCCCTGCTGCGGCTCCTGCTCGGATTCATGTCGGATTATATCGGTCCGAAGCTCACGGGACAGATTGGTATGCTTGTCACGATAATCCCTCTCTTGCTCGGCTGGCTGTGGGTTGATTCGCTAGAGCACATGTACGTTGTTGCCCTGCTCCTGGGCGTAGCCGGAGCATCATTTGCAGCTGCGCTGCCGTTGGCCAGTCAATGGTACCCCAAAGAGCATCAAGGCTTGGCTATGGGAATTGCCGGTGCCGGGAATAGCGGTACCGTCCTTGCGACATTGTTCGCCAACCGCATTGCTCAACATTTTGGCAGTTGGGAAGCCGTTTTCGGATTGGCTATCCTCCCCATCTTAACCGTCTTCGTTCTGTTCAGTATTTTTGCCCGCAACAGCCCTCACCGCCCAGCACCAAAAAGTCTGTCGCAATATGCTTCGGTGCTCAAACAGAGGGATGCCTGGGTATTCTGTGCCTTTTACTGCGTGACGTTTGGCGGATTCGTTGGCCTTTCTAATTATTTAACTATTTTCTTCAATACCCAATATGGCCTCTCCGCGGTACATGCCGCCGATTTTGCGACCGTTTGTGTGATTGCCGGAAGCTTCTTTCGTCCTGTAGGTGGCTTTTTGTCTGATCGGATTGGTGGTTCACGCATGTTAATGTACTTGTATGCGGGAGCCGGGATTATGCTTGCAGGCATTGCGTTTTTACCGCCACTTACCGTGGTAGTTGTGCTGCTGTTCGTAGGCATGATGTGCCTTGGCGCTGGCAACGGCTCCGTATTCCAGCTCGTTCCGCAGCGGTTCGGCAACGAAATCGGACTCATGACCGGTATCGTCGGCGCTGCTGGTGGCATAGGCGGGTACTTTCTTCCCCTTATACTGGGTCATCTATACAAATCAACAGGTTCCTATATGCCAGGCTTCATCTGTCTGAGCCTGATCACATTCTGTGCCTTTACCCTCGTCATCATAATGCAATTGAAATGGCGTAACAGCTGGATGCGACGCTCTGCTACAGTTACTGATGAAGCCGTCAATCGCATCGGAGAATTAAATATCTGATGCTCATTAAACATAGAGCTGCGAAGCATTGAATTGTCCCTCACCCATCCCTATAGCCAAAAAAATGGCTTAACTTCGTTTATATAAAATGAAGTTAAGCTATTTTTCATGCACACTCAATCGAATCACACCTATAAAAACTATGATAATAATCACATTAAATCAATATTTTCCGAAAATATTATGAAAATTAAATGAAATTTTCATTCGAAAAACATTGAAAACCGCTTTCATTTTCATAATATTTCTTATGTAAACACTTATATAACCATTTTTCACACAACATACTTGTTCACTTGGTTTAAAATAAGGCGTATACTTGTTCACGAATTGTTCAAGGATTAACTAAATGTAATTTTTTAGAAAGAAGGAATTGGAAATGCGTGCTTTTCATTTTACGGAAGACGGATCTATCGAAACTAAATTAACCGGAAAAGATCTACTTGCCAACCCCCTGCTAAATAAAGGAGTGGCTTTTACCCTGGAAGAACGGAAACAGCTTGGACTTGATGGTCTCCTTCCTCCTACGATATTAACTATTGAGGAGCAGGTTCAGCGGGTTTACGAGCAATTTCAGAGCCAACCGGATAATTTGCGTAAAAATGTTGCGTTAAATGATCTTTTTAATCGGAATACCGTCCTTTATTATCGTTTGCTCTCTGAGCACCTAAGCGAAATGCTCCCGATTGTTTATACACCAACAGTAGGCCAGGCTATACAGGAATACAGTCATGAATATCACAAGCCAGGTGGTATGTATTTATCTATCGATAATCTTGCGGGTATTGGAGAGGCTTTTAAGAATTTGAACCTAGACCCTGATGATATCGACCTGATCGTAGCCACAGATTCCGAGAGTATTTTGGGAATCGGGGACTGGGGAGTCGGAGGTATTAATATCTCTATTGGTAAACTTGCTGTGTATACAGCTGCTGCTGGTATAGATCCTAGCCGGGTGCTGGCAGTTGTTCTTGATGCAGGTACAAACAACGAGAAGCTATTGGAAGATCCTTTATATATGGGGAATCGTCATAAACGTGTACGTGGAGAACAATATGACCAATTTATTGACGCTTATGTTCAAGCTGCACTTTCCTTTTTCCCGAATGCCCTGCTGCACTGGGAAGATCTGGGCAATGTCAACGCACGGAACATTATCAATAAATACGGAAATAGTATTTTGACTTTTAATGACGATATTCAAGGTACTGGAGCGGTTACGCTCGCGGGTGTGATGTCTGGTGTTCAATTATCCGGAATCCCACTGAGCAAGCATCGGGTTCTAGTCTTTGGTCCAGGAGCTGCTGGAATCGGCAATGCAGACCAAATTAGCGCCGCCATGATGCTGGAAGGACTGTCAGAAGCAGAAGCAAGACGTAACTTCTGGGCTTATGATTACCGTGGACTGCTTACCAACGAAACAGAAGGACTTTTTCCATTCCAGGTCCCTTATGTGCGTGATGTTGCAGAATGCCGTGACTGGGAACATGCTGAGGATGGCAAAATCCCTTTGCTTGAAGTCATTCGCCGCGTGAAACCGACGATTATGATCGGTACTTCCGGTGTTACTGGGGCATTTAGTGAGGAAATCGTTAAAGAAATGGCCAAGCATACAGAACGTCCTATTATTATGCCTATGTCCAACCCGACTCCACTGGCAGAAGCAACTCCGCAAGACTTGATCCACTGGACCGAAGGTAAAGCCCTCATTGCAACAGGAAGTCCTTTTGAACCAGTGATCTATAACAATATTAAGTTTGAAATTGGGCAATCCAACAATGCTTTCGTGTTCCCGGGTCTGGGTCTCGGCGCAATCGTGGTAAAATCCAAAATTATAACAGATAGCATGTTCGCAGCAGCTGCCCATGCAGTAGCTCAAATGGTTGATTTGTCGCAGCCTGGTGCTTCCCTGTTGCCAAAAATCAGCGAGCTACGAGAAGTATCTGAAGCGGTAGCCGTGGCTGTAGCTAAGGCAGCAGTTCAGGATGGAGTAGCGCGTCATCAACCAGACGATATCGCACAAGCGGTTCGAGATGCGATGTGGGACTGCAAATATAAACCCATCAAACAATATGGTCAGGAAGCCGTCCTGGTTTAAAAAATAGCGAACAACATCAAATTTGTACTTGCATACGCAAAGTGATTATTAAACTGATGTCCGCCATTTTTGGCGGACATCTTCATTGGAGGCGACATCATGGCTACAGGTCATATTTTTATTATCTTAATTCCTATTTTCTTTGTCATTTTAATTGGTTATTTTGCAGGATTGTTTAAGGCTTTTAACCCTGCTTCTTCTAAAGGATTAAATACACTAGTGACCAAGTTTGCTCTACCTGCACACTTGTTTATTGGTATTACGACGACACCAAGAGAAACGTTGATTCAAAAGTGGCCCTTTCTTGTGGCTTTGCTACTTGGTGTGATCGGCTTTTATATTGTATTGCTCATCGTTTATCGCTTAATCGCCAAAAAAGGCCTAACTGAATCCTCTATGTTCGCATTGAATTCAACACAGCCTTCTTTTGCATTCATGGGAATTCCAGTTCTGGGCAGCTTGTTCGGAAGTGCGGCAGTCGCCATCCCGATTGCGATTACTGGGATCGTCGTTAATGCCATTCTTGATCCGCTTGCAAGTATTTTGGGAACGGTCGGTCAGCGCAAAACAACAGAATCCGACGGCACTAAAGGCAACTTATTTAAAGTCACTATGAAATCAGTCCTTCATGGACTCAGCGAGCCGCTTGCCTGCGTACCCTTGTTTGGAGTCGTATTGACTCTATGTGGATTCCACGCTCCAAAACTTTTGCAATCCATGTTTGATCAAATCGGCAATATTACTGCTGGTACAGCCCTATTTGCCATCGGGGTAACCATTGGTATCAAAAAAATTACGTTCAGTCCAAAAGCACTTAGCATTGCTGTGCTGAAAGCCATCGTGATGCCTATTGTTATGCTCAGTATTGCTGTCCTGATAGGACTGTCCCATGAAGATGTAACCAAAGCAGTATTGCTTGTCGCTTTTCCCGGCTCGGCCGTGGCCGCTATGATTGCTACCCGTTATGAAACACTGGAAACGGAAGCTGCATCTGCATTTGTTATTAGCTCAGTCTTATCGCTCATTTCACTACCCTTACTCATTTCACTTCTTTTATAGGGACAGAAACTTAAGAACCCTCAATGCAATCCAGGTATTTATAGGTATAAAGCATACCCGTTTGCTCTCATTTATCTTATTTTTTAAATATTGTTTGAACAATAAAGTGATTTAGTAAGAATTGAGTTGGAAAAACAACATAAAATCCAGTTTTGCCGACAAGCGGCGGTCCCATCGTTTCATTCACTAGGGGCCGCCGTTCTTTTTGAATAACCTTCTACTCTCCCTTTTAATAAATACCTAACATTTAGAAAGCAAATTGTCGAAATATATAAGGGATAGGTCGTATATTAAACTAAATTTCAATTCAAAGGAGAAGAAACTCGTGAAAAACTTGAAGTGGAGCACTATGTCCTTTTTTGGTAAAAATCTATTAATCTCTTTTATTAACATCGTATTAATAGGTGCTATTCTCATCACATCTAGCTATATACTTCAAAAGAACATTCTCACCACGCAGCTACAAGACCAAGTTAAGGTATTGACTAAAAAATGGGCAGAAGATGTTGATAAAACGAAAGTGCAACAAGCATTGAGTGAAAAAGATTATAACGGCTCTGTTCAACAAGATTTACGCAAATTCCTAGATTCTATTCACACATTTTATCCTAATGTTGCCCAAGCTTACATATTCGGCACAGAACTAACAGAAGGAAATCAAACCTCCATTATTGGCGTTCCCACAAATTTAGTCCAAGCTTTCCAAGACTCGAAAATGAATATAGGGGATATGTACACTCTTCCTGACGAAAATGTACAAGCCGTAAATAAAATGCTTCAATCCAATGAATCAGCGTTTAGCAGCTTTTATACTGACGATTTTGGCACATGGACAACCATTGTTTACCCAATTACAGATGAAAGCGGTAAAATCACAAGTGCGATATACTTTGACGTAGACGCGAGCTCTGTACCTAACGGACTTCATAAATTGCTTGTATATGGTGTTTCATTGCTCATTCTGTTCCTTGCGATCTTCTTAACGGTCCAATATTTACTGGTAAAACGTACCCTCTCCCCGATTCGTAGCCTGATGAAGGGCATTGAAGAAGTCAGCGAGGGGAATCTGAATGTAAAAATCAAGACAGGCGAGGACGACCTTGGCATTATCAATCAAAAATTTAATTCTATGATCAAACGCCTTAACGATACAATGGTGAAAGTACAGGATACGACGCAAGAAGTTACGGGATCTGCCCAGGAATTGTTAAGCATTAGCGAGAAAAACAGTACGAATACGAACGTCATTAACAGCAATATTCAGGAAATAACCCAGGGGCTTGAAGCTCAGGATCACGCAGCACTTGAAAGCTCCAGAGCTATGAATGAAATGTCGACAGTTATCCAAACGATTGCCGAGAGCTCCTCTTCCGTAGCGGATCAAGCTTATTCTATGGAAAAACGCTCCGTTGAAGGCAATCAGGTAGCCCAAAAGCTTTCCGCTCAAATGGACTCCATCTCCACAACAATGGAAAGTACAGCTGATTCCGTTAATGCGCTGCAGAACCGTTCTAACGAAATCAGCAATATCGTCAGCATCATTACAGGCATTGCCAGTCAAACGAATCTGCTTGCACTGAACGCTTCTATTGAAGCTGCCAGAGTCGGTGAAGAAGGTAAAGGTTTTGCAGTAGTAGCGGGAGAAGTGCGTAATTTGGCTGAACAGTCTCAAGAATCTGCCAAACAGATTGCAGAGCTTATTGAAGAAATCCAAAAAGAAATTGAGCAGACTGTAAAAGGCATCAGCCTTGGTACAAAAGAAGTTCACATTGGGCTAGAAGTTACGAAGCAAACAGGCGAAATGTTCTCTGAAATTTTAGATGCGTCTAATAAAGTGTCGTCACAAATTCAAGAGGTATCCAGCGCAACGGAGCAGATTTCAGCCAGCACGCAGGAATTGTCAGCTACCTCTGACGAGCTGTCTTCGACAGTTAGCAAAACAGTCGACAGCAGCAAACAAATCGAGCATACCATTGGAGAACAGGCTGAGTCTATGGCTTCTATTGTCCAAGCTTCTGACAAGCTTACATTGATGTCCGGGGAGCTGGAAGAGCTCATTTCGTTCTTCAAGGTGAACCGGGAAGCCTAATTTTATAACTTCCAAGTAACTCAAGATAACAATAAAGAACCTCTAGTCTGCATAGAAGCGAACTAGAGGTTCTTTGATATACTCTTACATACTTCTTAATTTATAAATCCTTCCAAAGCTGAGGTTGGTTTACCGTCAGCCTGCCAAGCACCTTTGTTATAACCTTGATTGTAACCTGGAGTTGCAGCCGGCTCCCAATAAAATACCCCTGTACCCTTGCCGCCTCCAATGTTACGAACCTTTGTTTTGATTGCAGAAATAAATGCCTTGGAAGCAGCGGGTTCGTTATATTCCATTCCGATTTCACTGATGACAATGCCTTTGCCGTATTTGGCAATGAGGTTATTGGCATTGGTAATCGTCTGGTCCACCTTACCCTGCCAGTCAGAAGGAGACGGATACAGAGACAGCCCGATGAGATCAAACTGAGCTCCATTATCAATCAACCCACCGATATTCCAGTTCAACACGGAACCGTTATCCCCGTTGGCTAAATGTACGATCGTTTTAGTACTGCTGCTAACCGATTTTACAGCATTATTACCTGTATTGACGAGCCAGGCATAGTTTTTCATGTTCACCGAAGCTTTGCCGTCTTCCCAGAGCATTCCATTGTTCGTCTCATTACCGATCTGCACCCAGTCCGGTGTTACCCCCTTGCTTTTCATCGTGTTCATAACATAGACCGTATGAGACCAGACTGCATCCATAAGTTGTGTAAATGTGAAATTGCGCCACGCATAAGGTTTGTTCTGTTGCCCTGGATCTGCCCAGGAATCACTATAATGTAGAGTCAGCATAACGCTCATGCTCAATTTTTTAGCTCGCTGTGCCAGTTCTGCTGCCTTTTCGGCATTCATGTATCCGCTTGCATAATCTTTCATGTCAGGGTTTACCCACACACGGATACGTACCGAGTTGATCTGATAGTCATCTCGCAAAATTTGCAGTATATCTCGACGAACACCCTTTTTATCCTTCCAAGTCATACCTTGCGCTTCCATTCCTGCTACCCAGCTTATATCTGCTCCTTTGGCGAAAGCAGGGGCGGCCGAAGCCGCACCCAACCCTACAGAGCCGAACGGATACAATAAGCTGGATAACAAGATCAACATCGCAAATACCATCGTGCGGTTACCTGTTTTCATAAGTCATCTCCCATCCGAATTGTATACTCCTCATTGCCTCTGACCAATCTACCAGCTCCCTCACTCGGGAAAACGATAGAGATCACACTTTAATATCATGTTCTATTTATTGCGCTCTGTCTTTAAAACCTTAACAGCGTAGGCATCCAATTGAACGCTACCGTCTTCTATCACATGATTTTCAAGCATATCCGCATAAGTTCGTCCATCCAACGTAATCTTTTGCGGCTCATGCGTGAAATTCAGTATAAAAATATAATCATGAACCCCATCGGTACGAATCGCCGTATTCACTCCATGAGGCAACTTCACATTGAGCGCTTTACTGATTCCTGCATCATCAATTAAACTTCTGTAAAAATGACTGTGGAATAGTCCGATGTTGCGTGATGCGATGTAATAAGCCTTTCCCTGTCCCAAACGGTTCATCGTCAAAGCCGGACGTCCTGCATAAAAGTCTGAGCCGTACACAGCCAGTACCTCTGCACCCTCCGTATGAATGAGATCACACAATTCTACAGCTTCATACTCCCCTTGCAGATCCAGCTCATTGCCTTCAACCGGCAAAATGTGATTACGATCATGATCATGCAATCCGTCAATCTCTTCCGACCAGATCCCCAGCGTCTTACGAAGCGGGCCCGGAAAGCCTCCAAGGAAGCACAAATCATGTTCATCTACGATACCAGACCAATAGGTTGCTACGAAAACGCCGCCATTTTCAACAAATTTCTGTATACGCTCCCCCACACCGCTGCGGACCATATACAACATCGGAGCTACCAAAAGTTTGTATTTGGAGAAATCTGCATCCATATGAATGACATCTACGGGCACTCCCTGCTCCCAAAGTGCCAAATAATGCGCTTCAGCTGTCTCCTCATATTTCACACCTTTGTTGCGTGGTCCCTGTGAATCGTTGATTCCCCAACGGTTCTCCCAGTCAAAAATGACTGCCGCCTCCGCCGGTACAGAAGTACCGATTACCTCCTCCAGTTTTTCCAGCGCATTGCCGACCTCTGTCACATCTCCGAATACACGAGTGTGCTCATGTCCGACATGATCGACGACTGCACCATGCAGCTTTTCACTCGAACCGCGGCTTTTCCGCCACTGAAAATATTGAACGGTGTCTGACCCGTGTGCCACAGCCTGTAAAGACGATAGCAGATGCATTCCTGGTCGCTTCAGCTTGCTTACGTCTTGCCAGTTCGTCAAACTCGGCGTACTCTCCATAAGCATCCAAGGCTTGCCTCCCTTGATTGAACGAATAATATCGTGCATCATGGCCACTTTAGCAGCCTGACGGCTATCATCCCCCTCACGGTCATGCCACGTTGGGTAACTATCCCAGGATATAACATCGAGCAGATCAGCAAACTTCCAGTAGTTCAATCCTTCAAAAAACTCCATCAAATTGGTTGTGACCGGAATTGCTGGATTTGCAGCCTTGAGCGGCACAATCTCATGCTTGATAAAATCTGCGGTCTGATCGGTCACAAACCGTCTCCAGTCCAAATTCATGGCATGGACCTGTGTTTCACCGTGAGGTGCCGGGGACTCAACTTGGCTCCAATCCGTAATCGTATGACTCCAAAAGGTCGTCCACCATGCGTGATTAAGCTTGTCCAGCGTACCATATTTATCCTGGACCCAAGCGCGAAATGCCTCCTGACAATAATCACAGTGGCAATCTCCACCAAATTCATTGGAAATATGCCAGCCAATAACAGCCGGATGGTTAGCATAACGCTCGGCTAGCTTCGTATTCATGATACGTACTTTTTCCCGGTAAACAGGCGACGTAGCACAGTGATTATGGCGAAACCCGTGCAGATTACGGACACGATTAGCCTCCACACGCAGCACCTCAGGATATTTTTGTGACATCCAGGCTGGTCTTGCTCCACTAGGAGTGGCCAAAAATGCATAGATTCCGTTCTCAGCAAACGAATCCAGAATACGATCCAGCCACTCAAACGTAAATACGCCTTCCTCAGGCTCCAATGAAACCCATGAGAAAATACCGACAGACATCACGTTACATTTGGCTAGTTTCATTAGACGGATATCCTCCGCTAACACCTCAGGGTAATGCTGCCATTGCTCCGGGTTATAGTCCGCTCCATGCAGCATACGTGGAACTCGCTCACTAATGGGAGGGTACTTGATTATGTTTTGATTCGTCACTACAAATCATCTCCTTCTATGAATTCTATTACTCTTTGACGGAACCTAGCGTCATACCTTTAACAAAATACTTTTGTAAAAATGGATATACAATTAGAATAGGCGCTGCACCAATGAAAATTTGCGCAGCATTAACCGTCGTTTGAGAAAGTAATTCCATCTCTTTCGGACTCATGCTCATGGAACTCATGTCCTTCTGAATAATTACAGTTTGCAGGAACGTCGCCAGCGGATAATCCTTTGCATTGCTCAAATAGAGCAGACCATCAAACCAGGAGTTCCAATGAAATACCATACTAAACAGCGCAATCGTCGCAATGGAAGGCATGGATATCGGTAAAAAGATACTAAACAATGTCCGAAAATGTCCTGCTCCGTCGATCAATGCGGCCTCTTCCATCTCTTTAGGAATTCCTCTAAAAAAGTTCAACATAAGGATGACCAGAAATGTGTTGACCGCTCCTGGCAAAACAAGTACCCAGAAGCTGTCCATGAGGTGGATCTTTTGAATAACCATATAGAATGGAACCAGACCACCGTTAAAAATCATGCTGAATACGAACAACCATGAATATACGTTTCTGCTACGGAACACAGATGTTTCCTTTGAAAGTGGATAAGCAGCTAAAAAGGTAATAAGCAGTGTCAAGCCGGTTCCCAATACAGTCCGACAGACAGAAATCCAGATGGAGTGCAGAAAAATCGGGTTATTCATCGTCTTCTTATAGGCTTCTAATGAAAATTGCACCGGCCACAGTCCAACCAGATTGGCATCTGCTGCTGATTTAGCACTAAATGATACCGCCAACACATGAATCAGCGGAACGATACACATGATGGACAAAATCACAAGCAAGCAAATATTAAACACATTGAAGATGCGGTATGGCGTTGTTTTATGATACATGACTCTCCCTCTTTCAGCCTCGTGGAATCAAAATATGCGGTAACCTGCCCATTTGTAAGCAAGTCGATAAGATATCAGAATGAGAATCATACTGATAACGGATTTGAACAAGCCGATTGCGGTGGCAAAGCCCATTTCCCCATTGATTAACGCTGTCCGGTAGACGAATGTATCAATAATATCGCCTTTTTGGTAAACCAGCGGATTATAAAGGTTAAAAATCTGGTCAAAACCGGCATTCAGAACATTGCCAAGTGCAAGCGTTCCAACAACGACTACCATCGGAATTAACGAAGGTACAGTGATGTGCAGCGTCTGTCTCCAGCGGCTCGCTCCATCCATTTCAGAAGCCTCATACAACGAAGGATTAATTCCCGCCAATGCAGCAAGAAATACGATGGTGTTGTATCCGAACTCCTTCCATATATCCGATACAATGACAGTAAACCGAAACCAGTTATTATCTCCCAGAAAAAAGATAGGCTGAATCCCGAAACTACCGAGAATACGGTTCATAAATCCATCTGAAGCCAACAGGTCAATCAGAATTCCGCCCAAGATGACCCACGACAGAAAGTGTGGCAGATAAACCAGTGTCTGAATGGATCGCTGTAGTCCGACCTTGCGAATTTCATTCAGCAGTATAGCAAAAACAAACGGAACCACCAGATTGAAAAACATCTTTAACACAGCAATAATTAGCGTATTCCAGACGACTTGTAGACTGTCCTCCCGTTGAAACAAAAAGCGGAAGTTATCCAGTCCAACCCACTCGGAACCAGTTATGCCTAGCCAAGGCTTGTAATTTTGAAAGGCCATCACGATGCCGCCCATCGGAATATAGCTGAACACAATTAAAAAAATGATGGCTGGCAGCAGCATGATATGAAATGGCCACGTACGTTGCAGACTTCTCATTGCAGTTCCTCCTGTAACTCTCATGGTATACTTCAATTATAAAAGCGTTTTCGCTGTCCCAACAGTTCAAAAAACCAACATACATGGCACAAAAGCAATCATTTTTCAAGCTCGCCAAACGAATAAAACTTTTTTTCAAACACACCATGATAGCGCATTCATTTCCACTCGATACGGGTGAAGCTGTAGTAAAAAGGCTGCCCACCTCGGGACAGCCCTCCTACTCTGTTACAACATCACTGGTTTTTACTTTTCGACGCTTTTATACCATTCGTTTACTTCATTAGTAATTTGTTCGCCACCAGCTGTTTTCCACGTCTGTACAAAGGTTTCAAAAGCAGAGATCGGCTGCTTGCCATAAATAATTTCATTGAAGGTC
Organism: Paenibacillus sp. F4; assembly: GCF_002894905.1. Taxonomy (NCBI): domain Bacteria; kingdom Bacillati; phylum Bacillota; class Bacilli; order Caryophanales; family Paenibacillaceae; genus Paenibacillus; species Paenibacillus sp. F4. The sequence continues at coordinate 6,927 of NZ_POVS01000013.1, read as the reverse complement.
TGACTTTCAATCTTATCCAGATAGTCCTTTTTAGCCTTCATGGTTGGCGTAGTAGGGCCTGTGAACTGATCTTTCATGGAGATATCCTTCTGTTCCATAAGCACTTTGGCAGCTGCGGGAGTATCTTTCCCGTAGTTCACCATTACATCTTTCTCCAGACGGGTCTTCGGTTCTGCGCCGTTAGCTAAACTTAACAAAGCCTTCATTTGGGCATCAGGTATACGCGCACCATCACGAACCAGCAAATAACGAAAAGAGTTTACATAACCGCCTGGTATTTTATCGATAGACATTAGCTTTCCGCCCGCATCCAAATCATAATCGTAGCCCTTAAACAGCCCATTCGACAAATCGCCGTCCGGTTTGGCATTAGCATAATGGTCAAACAAATAATTTTGATAAGTGAAAAAAGCTTCAGGATGCTGCATTTGTTTGTTGATTAATACAACACCATTGGTATATTGCGTTCCGTGACGCATGGCTTTATTGTCAGGACCCGCTGGAATCTTGATCGGCTTCCACACGGCACCCGGCGCATTTTTGACTGTATCCTGAAGCGGCCAGCCGCTCATCCAATATGGTCCAGGAATCATACCGGCTGTGCCTGCGACTGTAGGTTCTGCCGTTTTATTTTCATCCCACAATGCTGCTTCCTGAGGGATGTATCCCTTTTTGAGCCACTCGCTCAGCTTTTGCAAACCCGGCTTCATGCCAGGCTGAACGGAGCCATATTCCAAGCTGCCATTCGTGCCTTTGTTCCACTGCTGAGGTAGTGTGCCATATGCCCCGAAAATCCAGGACGGGTCACCCATCCAAGTGTTCATGGATGTTTTGAAACCGATGCTGAGCGGAATCACTTTGTTCGGAGCCAGGCCGTCCGGATTTTTATTTTTAAAGGCATCCATCACTTTTTCTAGATCATCCATCGTCTCAGGAGCCTTCATACCCAGCTTATCCAACCAATCTTGTCGTACCCACAATACATAATCATGGTTATAGGCAAAATCAAGCACAGGAATGCCCATTTTTTTGCCATCTCGGCTATACTGATTCCATACGTTTGTATCCTGATTCATCGCCTGCTTCCAGGAATCCGAAGCGTACTTGTCAAACAACGGACCTGCCTCTGCAAACATACCAGAATCGATCATGTCCTGTGCCAGTTGCTCATTCTCCGTCCCCAGTACAACGACGTCCGGCATCTCCTGACCGGAGGACATAGCCAAACGTAGCTTCGTGGCAAATGCGCCATTCGTATCTGTGACGGACCAGAGTGATTTGATATTAATACCGAATTTCTCTTTAGCCCATTTTGTCGCAATGTTATTTTCGATAGATTCACCATTTTTAAATTTTAAGGCGGGATCTACACCCCATACCGTGGAAATTGTGACTTCTGGATTGTATTTTTCTTTGTATACGTTTTCAGTTTTAGCTGTGCTATCCGCATTCCCATCATTTCCCGCTCCTGAGCAGCCCACAAGGCCAACTCCTAATACCATAGTTGCGGCGAGCAACGACAATAGCTTTTTCTTCGAATGAACTCGCATATTGTTCCCCCTCTAAAAATCATTTTCTACTCTTTTATTATAAGAGGGCTTTTCTTCACAGCCTATGTCACAAAATAAATATTTCTGCACCTTTCCCAACTGATCTTTACTGGTTTCGTCCTTACTGGTCCCATCTTTACTGGTCCCGAAATTCATGCGGAGTCATTCCGTAATGCTTTTTGAACATCTTACTGAAATATTGGGGATTCTGATAGCCCAGTTCCGTTGTAATTTCGTATATTTTTTTGTTGGAATATTTGAGCAAATAAAGAGCCCGCTCCATTCTCATTCGAATAATATAGTCACCCAGACCTTCTCCGGTTTCAGCTTTATAAATTTTAGACAGATAGACTGGATGAAGATAGACCTGATCGGCAATCGTCTTAACAGACAGCTCCTGACCTTTATCCTGGGAGATGAGCTCCTGAACCTGCTTGACCACATAGCTTTTAGCGCTTTGCTCGCTTGCGGACCATTCAGATTTAAGTTTGTTCATCATGGAAAATATCCACTCTTTGAGGTGGGGGAACGAATGAACCATTTTCTGCGCATGTACCGGATCGAAGCCTACTTGATCCATCTGTGTAATGAAACGTCCTTGTTTGTGCGCTGTATACATAAAGGCGCTCGTCACCGAAATAAACAGTTCATATAAATGCTCGCGTGTATATCCCACCTCTTCCATTTTTCCAAATACACGGCTCACTTTCGCTTCGGCCTCTTCCCATTGCCTGGACTCTAGCAGATGAGTAAGCGTAGGGTGCATATAAAGCCCCTCCAGTGACTTAACTGAGCTGTGTGGCTGTTCTGCCTGTTCTTCTATGAATAGCAGTGTATCCGTCTCCTCCTGATGGTTCCAGTATAAGGATCTAATCGCTGTCTGATATAGCTTAGGTAGCTCCTCTGGAAACTTAAACCATCCGGTTAATGCAACGTAAATTTCCCCTTTCAAGTAATTGCTCACATTTTTTCGAAAGGTCTCAATCGCCGCACTCAAAAAACGATTCTGCTCGTCCGCACTCCGTTCAGGAAATGAATTCCAATTCCCTTCTATTAATACAATTAAGCAGTCATGCGGCGCTTTGCAATGCCAAACGTGAAAATCAGGTGCGAACACTTCTTCGGCAATATTTCCAATTGCATACTCAATTAAGGAGACTGAATGATAGTCCATATCAGAAAAATGCTTCCCTAGCTGAATAAGCAGCATACTGGCAGGATGTCCCGTGCGTAGCTTGATTTCGTACTCGGACATTTTGCTCTCTATTTTTGGTACTGGCAAATCACGCCCGAGTAGCAAATCATGCATCAAATGGGTCCGCAGTACACCAAAATCGTTTCTGCGGCTATATTGTAATTGATGAACCTTGTCAAATGCTTCCCATTCTTCCTTTAGCGAATCCATGGCGGCTGACACACATTTGATAAACTCTTCATCATCCACCGGCTTTAAAATGTAATCAAAAGCCTTAAGCTGAAGCGCTTTTTTAGCATATTCAAAATCGGCATAGCCTGTCAGTAACAAATTTCGGATATGCGGCCATCGCTCGTTTACTTCAACAATCAACTCCAGTCCCGTCATACCAGGCATACGAATATCCGTAACCAGAATATCAATATCGTACGCTTCCAGCACATCCACTGCTGCTAATGCGGAAGCCGCTTGATGAATCCTCTCGATGCCTAGCGTCTCCCACGGAATGGTAGCTGCCAAACTTTCTGTTACATAACTCTCATCATCTACTAGTAATATCTGAACCATCTGGTCCCTCCGTTTTAACTATATTCGAATCTGGCGAAGGCTCAATTAAACCATTCGCATGCTCTCCTTCTGTTGAGATCGACCATTTTAAAACTGCACGCAATCCTCCCAATGGAGACAAAGAGAATTCCAGTCCGGCATCTTCCCCAAAATGTAATCGCATGCGTTGATGCACATTCCACAAACCGTATCCATGTTCCTCTTCCACTGGCTTGTCAAGCGTTGATGTCAGGGCAGTTATAGCCTCTCTACTCAAACCGAGTCCGTTATCATCCACAATCAGGTACATATACGAGCCAACACGCTCGGTTAAAATATGAATTACACCATCCTCCGCCTGAGGCTCTATCCCGTGCAGCACCGCATTTTCCACCAGTGGCTGCACTACAAGCGGCGGAATCAGCAGACTGCTGGCCTGTGAAGAATCATGAATTAAGAACGTTAGCCTTGGCATACGCATCTGCTGTATGTTCAAATAATATTGAACAAATTGGATCTCCTCCGACAATGGAACCAAATCCCGCTCCTGTCTTGTTGTATATCGATAATACCTGGATAAATTATGAGCCATGGCCACGACCGCCTCATGATTGCGCAGCTTCGCCATACTTGTAATAAACGAAAAACAATTATAAAAAAAATGCGGATTGATTTGTGACTGGAGCTGCTTTAGTCGCGCTTCCTTGACATGTAGCTGCTCAACATACACCTTCTCAAACAGCTCCTGAATCTGTTCGACCATCAGATTAAATTGACTAGACAGGAAAGCAAACTCGTGACTCCCCCTTAGACTTAATCGAACAGCATAGTCTCCGTCCTTTAATCTCCGAAATGCCCGCACAAGCTGAAGAATCGGCACTTGTACCTGTGAATGAAGCAAGTAAGCGCCAATCAAGCCTACCAGCAGCGAGCCAACAACAGTTATATAAAACAGTCGATTCGATGAGTAAATCGGAGACATCATATCGGATAAAGGCATATAATCAATCAAATACCACCCAGTCGTTTGCGAAAGAACGGCATGAACTAGGTAGCTTTCTTCTCCAATTTTCACAGTCAGATTATCAACTTCATGGAGCCCCATTTTTTCTAATTTTGAAATCAGCTGTCCAGACAGCTCTTCATTGGCAGTACGATTATAGATCGCTCCTACGCCTTTTTTATAATAAAAAGGCTCCTTTCGACCATCACCTTTGAAGCGGTCAAGCATGTCCTGAATATTACTGCTGTCAAATTCAACTTTAATAATCGTGTTAGCGGTTTCTGGATTACCAAGTGAAGAAAACGGGGATAATGTATACAATGAAAATATAAATTGGTCTTTCCCGTATGATCTTTTTTTGGATACCTGCCAGCCGTCTTTTATCAGCTGATTTAGTCTTTTCTGGTCATATAAACCTGCTCCATTCTCCGATACAACCCGTTCAAGCGAAGGAGAATAGATACTCAGCCCGGTTCTCCAATTAGAAGAGCTTTCCTGAAGCCCAAGCTTGGTTTGGATCCGTTTGACAAGGTTAATTCCATCCAGATTGAGAACCTTGTCCTTCAAAAAAATCGCTTGAAAACTGGCTACATCGGGATCATGAATCAGCAGATGCGGCCAGGAGGAAATCATTTCAATATTCGTATTCACCTGGTTTTGAAAAAAAGTTAGCTGATTATAATTAGATTGATTCAGTTCCTCCCGTAATACACCTGTCGTTGTCTGATTAGAATAGACATACAGGATCAGCATAGGTATAAGCAATACGATAACGATGGAGACGATTTTAGTATAAAAATTAAATTTAAACATGAGTTCTACACATCCTCTGCACAAAAAACAGGCATACTTAAATGGTATGCCAGAGCCCTGACCTTCGTTGCCGTCAGTACATACTATACATTATCAATGGTTGGCGGTGATAATATGTTTGATGCTAAGCAAATGGAATGGTTTAACCAACTATCCGCTGAAGACTTGGCCATTTTAGGTGCCGGCTTCAATACACTAGGTGATTTTTTTGATTTTCTGGCGTTGGTTAAGGCCAAACAGGAGACAGCCCAAGGTAATAAAAAGTAATAGCACTATTTCACAACAAATTTCACACGAGTTCCATCCTCATACTCATCCAATTGGTGACTGACCCATGATCCTGCCCCACGATTATCCTTAGGGGCTATGTATTTGATATTTGCACCTTTGCCACCTTCTGAGCACATAGCCATCGGCCATTCGTCACGATCGTATCCTTTACGAGTGGGAACACCTGCAAGCGAATGCTTGCGATTTTGCTCGGCTCCTTCACGGTCAATTGTGCATACCGGTGATTTTCCCGCCTGAATGGCTTCCTTAATATGCTGCGCCGTTTCAGGGTAACGACCTGACGGGAATTGCAGCGTAACCTGAGCCGATGAAGGCGGGTTCTCTCCTGTCATTTTCGTAAGAAGATTGCCTCCTTCAAACCAGTACGCGCCCAAAGCTAGCAGCACTAAAGCTATAAAACTTAGCAATTTTTTCTTCAATTTCCCTCTTCCCTTCAAGCTATTCCAGTAGATACCTTCAACTAAGGTAATCCCCGGATTTTATTTTTTGTAACCCCTTACTGACTATAAAAAAAGGTTGAATATTCGACGACAAATAGTATAGAGAGGAGGTTGTACGAATGAACGATGAGATCAAACTGGCCGTGAGCCAAATGCAAGCCGTTGTAGTCCGGTTACTGAATGGAAGTACCTTAATTGGCTGGCCTAAGCTCCTATCTGACCAAGAAACTCAGCAATTCAAGCTCTACGATGACGAACACGTATATACGATTTCCGTTAATGACGTGGATACGGTCGCAAGAGTTATTGTATAAGATACAGGGAGCGACTTAATGAGACATCCAGTGGACAAGCCCGAACAAAGCACACCACAGGAGAAGACTGATCAAAATCCCCCAAAATAAACCTTTAAAAAGCTTCATACCTTACTGACAACCTTTCCGACTGGGCTTTTTCCCCATTATAACATGTCAGAAAGACAGCTGTCGCAGCTTGCTCTTATATCATCTTCGTATCATATATATTAAATTTTAAAATCACGACACAAAGGAAATAACGAAATAATTCCGAAAATTATGCCTGATCACCAGTGAAAATGCAATCATGACATAATAAAAGTCACATTTTAATCAAAATTTAATGAAAGTTTTCCGAAAATGATGTATAATTATTGACATAACAAAACGCACGAGGTGATCATCATGGCATTATTAAACAGAGTTCATGAATTAAAATTGCAACTGCCTAACGAGCATCATAGCATTTCCCAATACGTGGAGCATGCATTGCATTCGATTGACAGTTTTGTGGAGCAACATCGTCAGTTTATAGCCGCTCAGGCTCTATATGGGGAAAAAATCAATGGTACGGAAGAAAGACTGTTCCGAGACACAATTTCTGAGATTAAAGCCCAACTGGTAGCTACTTTGGAAAAGACAGTTGAAGACTTCGCACACAAAGGCGATAAGCACTGGAAAAATCATTATCAGGACGGCGTAGAATAAGCTGAAAATAACCCCCGGTCTTTGAAGTGCACCCCTTAGAATAGACATTGGAATAAACCCCTGGTTTATCCGATGAAATCTAAGG